>NZ_JABXKQ010000049.1 GCF_017114945.1 Nostoc sp. JL34 | reverse complement strand
GCAGGGAGAAAGAGGTTTTCCTGATTTTTGCACGGATGCGGTAATCATAAGTAATTAACCGGACTTGATATAACTGTTGATTTGCGGCAGGCGATCGCAAAAAAACGGCCGAAATAACTCGCAGGCGAGACTTGCCTTCATATCATGCAGATGCACTAACCCCATCTTGTGCAACTGGGAACCTGCCTCTGCTTCGCAATCTATTGGACTTGACTGCCTAACAATTTCTGTAAACGATGGCAATAAATTGGGATAGCGTTGCAGGTTCCACCATTGCTGTTCTAAGTGGTCTGCATAGATGGCTCCGGCGATCGCAGAATTTGTTAAGAGTTCTTCCAGGGTTATTGTCTGTTGTTGTAGGTAATAAAATGCTAACTCCAACCGATAGGGATGTCCCCCTAGCAGAGCGATCAGGCGGTGGGCTTGTGACGCGGTTATCTCCTGTTCGCACCTATATGCTAGATCCTGCACCTGAGCAGAGGTAAACTCAGGTAACTCAATCACCAGCCCAGTATTCAAGAGAGAAGGATCGATCAAGGGAGGTATCAGGATTTCAGTAGAATGAACCGTCACTAGTCGCAGCTTGTGCCAAGGATTAATGTCTGCATCACCTTCTTTGGCTTGCTCCGACCAGGTTCGTAAAAGTAGGAGAAATTCACGCGCAATGTCGGGGTAGGCAAAAAGCTGGTTGAGTTCATCGATCGCAATGACCAGGGGGCGATTCCTTCTTGGAGACGCTTCGCCACCGAGGTTAACTAAGATAACATCCTCGAAATAATCGGTGGCGTTCGATTTGCTACCCAAGGAGTTATCCCAAAAATTAGTGATGCCTACGGCGGGATGCACCAAAGCATTTGGCAAGTTTAACTGCTTGCTGACTCTGGCACAGAACCATTTTAGGAAGCGATCTAGGTTTTGTAAAATCTCGTCGTTGGCAAGTTGCAAGTTCACGGAAACAGTGCGATCGCCAAGAGTTTCAGAATAAGCCAGGATACGGGCCATTAGTGAGGTTTTGCCCATTTGCTTGGGGGCGCGGATGTTGATCGACGCACCGGGTTGCTGGATGGCTTCGTAACAGAGGGATTCGAGGATGGGACGATCAATGTAAAAGACTGAATCTAGTGGTATCTGCCCTCCTGGTGGGTTTGGGGAACGAGGGTACAGATTGTCTGGCGTTCGGCTCTGCCGTCCCTTCGGGAATCGTTCCATTTTGTGGATTTGCCTTACATTGCTGCGAGAATCGCATACTGCTTCAATGCAGCCGCAGGCTTCAGCCTGGGACATTGAGCCAATCTCGGTAAGACTGTTTTCATGAGGCTCCAGGTAGAAATAATCGTCCTTTAACAAGGTTATATTAAAGGCATTGAAACAGCACTCCAAGGTTCGCTTATCAACTCCTACTGAGCCATTAAAGACCTTACTGAGGGTATTGGGGGTTAAACCTGTTTTCTCACTAAGGTCTTCGAGAGTATATCGTTTAAAGTTTTGCTCAATTTCTAACTGAGCTTTTGCCTGATTGAGTTTCCTTGATCCTTGAGCCGTCAGAGTCGCACCCCGCCGCCGGAGATGATTTTTCGATTGTAATTGCATTTTTACTAGGAAATAAAGTATAAAAATGTGCTTAGTAATTTGCTTACTAAATATAGATAACTGATGCACTTTACAAATTTATGCAGTATAGTTACAAATCTTAAGTGGTTAGGCTATTGAGTAAAATTGGCACGTTGAGCCTGTTGCCATTAGGTTTCTAAATTGGCAAATACAGTATCAGAATTACATTTTGCTTACAGTGACATCAATAATTTCGCACGACTACTTACGGATGCAATTCAAAAAAGTCTATTCTCAACGCGCCTGGGAGTCGAAGTTTGCTCTGGGAAAGGTAAACAGAAGCAAGCAAGTTATTAACTTGGGGGTTTTTCCAAAGTTAAGAACGCCGTTAAATGAATGGTTGCGAGGCACTTAATTTTTCGGTAACTGAAATCAATATGGGGAACGGCTTTGGGGATTTGTTGCTGCCATATCCTTAACTTTTTTCTTAAAGTTGCAAACCTTGGTAGTGTTAGGAATCGGGAATCTGTAGTGTTGATTCATATAAAGCTAATATTAGCCTTCTGGAGGTTGTATGACTTTTGTAATTCCTAATGAAAATAGCCAACCCAATCCTAGTCCTCACGACACTAACCCAATTGAAAGCCAAATTATGGCAATGAGTACTAAAGAAGATTTGCAGCGAGAATTAGACTCAGTTCGCGCTAATTACCAAAAATGGCAAGCCCAAGGCGATCAGACTGCAATAACAACACAAACTAGACTGGCGCAAATTATTCATCTCCGTGCTAATCAGATAGGAGTTCAATTAACGTAACACTAGTAACGCTAATACTGGATACTATTAATGGCTCTTAAGGTTGTAATCTATTGAAAATATATGTGGGGTTATAATTACTAGAAACATGTTTTAATTTGAATATCATCATTTCCATAATTCCTCAGCATCATAGAGGTGAGAATTAGAGCAAGGACAATCTTAATTGTGGAAAAATATTCATTAGACTTATCCATAAATGAGCATTTAAGCCTTGGATCAGAAGGTTAAAAATTTAATTTTAGGATAAGTCTATTTAATATTTTTAACAAGCAAAGGTTTTCCGTAAGTTTCGAGAAAATTACAAGGCGAGTGCTATTTAATCACAAGGCAATATTCGTAATTGTCTGAACCTAAATCAGCATCTCTAGTATATAAGAGATACTCATGATAAAAAGATTTCATAAAACAGCGGCAATATTTGCTACTATCGCAGCTTTAACAAGTGGTTGTCACTCTAGAGAAGGGTATAAACAATTAGCCGAAGTAGGAAACAAATATTCTCAAGCAGTTGACCAACTATTAATAACTGCTGGCAATATTAAAATCGACAAAACTTCTGAAGAGATTTTAGATAAAAAAATAAGAGACAATTATGTAAGCTCCACTGACTATCAAAAGATTTCCCAACCTGCTAAGGTACGATTAAAGCTTCTCAATGAACTACGAAATCACAACCGACTTTTAGAAGCTTATTTTTCTAAACTGCAAGAGCTAGCATCTTCTGATGCACCTAATGAAGCTAAGACAGCAATTGCAGGTATTGCAGATAATCTCAATAGTAGTGGTGCGAGCCTTCAAAGAATTCAAAGTGTAATTGTTTCACCTTTAGCCACAATAGTTCTTGATTCTCAAATTAATGGCGCACTTGGAGAAGAATTAAAACAGCGTAAAGAAATAATTTTTCAGGAGTTAGCAATACAAGAAGAACTACTAAAATTTCTTAGCGAAGATATCCAGGGAGATGTAGAGAGAATACAAGAGCTACAGGAACAGCGCCTTGTGATCCAACCACTTACTCAGCTACAGCCCATTCCTGATCAAGAGCAATGGATTGCAGAACGGAGTAATATCCTGACAATGAACATAAAAATTGAAGGACTCGTAAGAGCAAGTAATACCTTAAAAGAATTCAAACAGACTTTCCAGGATTCCCTTGAAGGAAAAACTTCCGTTACACATCTCAATTCTGTTTTGAAAGATATTGATTCATTTTTAATGTTAGTTGCCACTATTAAATAGTTAATATTTATGAGAAGTAGAACTATGACAAATCAATTCATTAACGAAACTACAAACGTTATTGGCATACTTCAAGAACAGATTGACATACTTAAAAAACAGAAAAAAGTATTTAAGACTGCTCTGGATAAAGAAACTGAACCAAATAACATACAAATTTTGACAAATACCATCTCGGACTGTCAAATCCTCATTGATAACCTAGGGAATGAAATTTTGCAAGGTTTGACAAACGAATTAAAACAACTTGAACCCCAACTTAAAGAGGGGCTAAAAAATTTAGAGGAGGTACAACAAAATATTAACAATACAGTTAATATTTTGAATGCGGCACAGCAAGTTACAAGTATAGTAGCGCGAATATTAGTATTATTTTAGTTGGTATTGCAACGAGAGGGTTATACAGTGCGATCGCACCTGGAAGTACTTCTCCCAAATGATGTCAAACATGAGCTTGAATGGCGAGTGAAATCGTTTCCATAGGCGAGTTGTGAGAGGCGAAGACTTATTCATAGGTGATGGTTGATAAGTGTGCGATGTCTGTTTCTCCAAGTGCGATCGCAGTTACTAATAAGACAAAAACCGATTTGCCATCCTACTCACGTCTCTTAGGATATTTAGCTATGAAAACCATGCAATTGATTATAAAATTCGAGTGAAGAGATTCCCAAAGTAGACTTGTAAATTCAATTAATGTATGCAGTTAGGGACTTGCAATAAAATAAGATACCAATCAAACTGGGACAATCGTGATATCCCATTTGGGTAATGTTTCAGAACGTTGCCAGAAAGGTTGATATTGTTCTAACTCTTGTGAAAGAACCTTAATTCCTTTTTCATAGGTGGTTTCAACCAGATGTACAATGGGTGCAATACCTTTCCAAGTCATATTAGAAGCCCAATGTAGTGCGGTTTCAACAGAATCTAAAATCGCGCCATTCCAATAGTTTTCTAAAGTAGCCCAACACCGTTCTATCGGATTGTACTTGCTATGGTAGGGAGGATAGTAAATCAGTCGGATTCTTAAATTAATCGTATCAGACAGTTCAACCATGCGTTTGATAAATTGTGTGCGGTCACTGCGAGTCGCCGCACCGCCATCGAGATCAATCACCCATTCATCAAGCTCAAGGTAATTGTGTTGATTCTCATGCCACCAAGCGGTTAAACAATCGACAATAAAATCACTAGTTTCAGCCGACTGACCGAAGTAAATTGATAGCTGCTGGCTGTGTGTGTTGAGAATACCAAATGGAACTAAGACTTCTTGCCACTGTGTATCGTGGTCATCAGCGGCTTTTGCCTCCAGTGTCCGGGCTTTACCACCTCTAGAAAGGTTCCCAATCTTCACTTTGGCTTTAGTATCAATAGACACTCTCAACGATTTGTGATTCTCATCTGACGCCTGATTCTCCCGGAACACATTCTCAAATATGGCATCTGTTTGGGGAATCTTTTTCAAGGGCTTGGTTTTTTGTGTTTTTTTAGGCGATACCCCAAGCCATTAAGAATCGTCCCTAGGGTTTGGCGAGACGGTAATTCGCTCTGGTCGTATCCCTTTTCACCTAACAATGCCTCTCTTACTGCTCTGGCACTAATGCGCGCATACAGAAAAGTTGATTGAAATTTTGGGTCGGTTTGGGCTTTAGCATCTACCAATGAACGAATATCCGATTCTAAATTGGGCAGAATCTCAATACTCTTGTGTCTTCCTCTTGCCTGATAGTTATCTACACAGACTATCCCCGTCCGCCGTTCATCCAAGCCAAGTTGTACACTCTGGCGATTCCACCCCAACACTGTTTCTGCTTTGCGGGCTGAACTATCGAAGTAATCTTCGGTGAACTTTTGCCATGAAGTCTCTTTTGCGACTGCCAGTTAGTTTTTTGGCTGCATCTTTAAAGGTAGATTTGATGGTGTCAGTCAGCATGACTTGAGGGATTTCCATTCTAGAGATTTAGTGGGGGTTAGTAGATCCGCACTTCCTAAATATTCTAGAATGGCTGGTACTTTATTTTTTCGCAAGTCCCTTACCAGTTAATGAACTGTCCCTCTCAATGATTCAGCATCGACGGGTTTGATTAGGTAAGTCTGCAATAGATGTCCAACAATGGAGGCTATCAAAGGTAATTTTTGGCAGAATTTTACAATTGGTGAGCGATCGCTGTTGTTAATCTCTGCTAATTTCAGATTAAGGTCAGAACACTTCTCCAATCGTCGGAAAAACTCTGGATGATTTGTATTCAAAATCAACGGAAAAGCCCGTGCAGCGGTGTTATTCGTCTCTTCAATGACTCTGGTATTATATTCGCGCGGGTCTATCCCAATGGATTGATAAAATGTTGCGCGTTCAAATACCGTCAAAGTGTGAGTAGCAAAAACAGTCAATAAAAAGAAACGCACCCACAATCTAGCTCTCCAATTGTTCCATAGTTGAGGTTGCGATCGCAGTAGCGCTTTGAAAAAATCTCCATGTCGATTTTCATCCTGACACCAACTCTCAAACTTGCGGAACAAGGGATAAATTTGGTGTTCTGGATGTTTTTCCATGTGGCGATACACCAAAATATAGCGCCAGTAGCCAATTTTCTCCGATAGGTAGACTGTGTAAATAATCCACTCTGGCGGAAAGAAGGTATAAGTGCGATTTTTGGTTAAATAACTTAAGTCAAGGGAAAGATTAAAGTCTGCCATTGATTTATTCAAAAATCCTGCATGGCGTGCTTCATCTCGGGCCATAAAATTAAACGCATCTGCCAGAATGGGATTGCGGTTTTTCAGACGGCGCGATAATTCTTTGAACAGCAGGAATCCTGAAAATTCGGAAGTGCAAGAACGTTCCAAAAAGTCAATAAAGGCGACGCGTGTTTCCCCGTCAATGTGATCCCAGCACTGCTGAAACTCTTCATCACGGACAAAGTGATGACGGTTATAGTCTGCTCGTAACTCCTCTACAATTGCCAATAACTCTGCTTCCTGCGCCGAAATATCCAACTGCGCCGCAGCTTCAAAGTCAGTGGTGTAAAACCGGGGTGTTAGTAATGTTTCCTGAACAGGTGCTTTCACACCTGACTTCAGCAACTCAGGTTTGGAGGTTTCCAGAGACTTAACCATAAGAATCCTTTTATTATTTTATGCCTCAAAAGTTATATAACCATAAATAGTCTATTGAAGACATCAGTTAAATTATTGAAAGTAAATTGTGAGAAATAAACTTATCGTTCATCGTTTCAGGAGAGTTTAAATGCCTATCTCACAACCATTTTTGTTACTACTCAACTGGGATGTGCCTGAACATGAGCATCAGAAAAACATAAAAAAAGATTAATATCTTTATAGTTATATATAAATTAATAGTTAAATAATCTTAGGAGAAATAAAAACAGCTGGGATTTGCATCGGCAGTGGTACTTGCTGGATAGAGTGATGCAGATCCAGTCTAAACCTAGAATAACAATTTTTTAGCTGGCCCTGGCAGGCATCGTGAGTCGGTGACTGCCCAAAAACCTTGCGTTTGAACATGAAGGAAGCAAAAATGAGTAGCAATCTAGCCATCAAACTGCGTTCTGGAACTCAACAAGCCCACACATCAGCAGAAAATGTGGGATTTATGAAATGTTTTCTGCAAGGAGTTGTGGATAGAGGCTGCTTCGCCAAGTTCTTAAGCAACTTGTATTACGTCTACAGCGAACTAGAAGCGGCATTAGAGAGCCATGTAGAGCATCCTGTGATTAGTGCAGTTTACTTCCCCGAACTTAATCGCCAATTCTCGCTCGAAAAAGATATGGTGTTCTATTATGGGGATAATTGGAGAGAGCAAGTTACACCCTCACCTGCTGCCCAGAAGTACATTGACCGCATTCGGGAAATTTCTGCTAGTGAACCAGCCTTATTGCTAGGTCATGCCTACACTCGCTACATGGGCGATCTCTCAGGGGGTCAAATGCTACAAAAAGTTGCTCAGTCAGCTTTGAAGCTTTCTGGCTATGAAGGCACATCCTTTTACAACTTTGAGCAAATTCCTGACAAAAAGGCATTTAAGGATAAGTATCGTCAGGCATTAAATGCATTATCCGTTGATGATATAACAGCAGAAAGGATTGTTGCAGAAGCGAATAATGCCTTTGCATTGAATTTACAGATGGCTCAGGAACTAGAAGGAAATTTAATTAAAGCACTCGGTCAAGTTTTGTTTAATAGCCTTACTCGTTCTCATAATTCAGGTAGCACTGAAATAGCTGCGGCTAATTAATTTTGTCATTTGTCATTGGTTATTTGTCATTTGTCATTTGTCATTGGTCATTTGTCATTGGTTATTGGTTATTTCCCACTCATCGCCCCACTCCCTACATACAGACGTGATTAATCGCGTCTCTACCTACTCCCCTCATTCATTGGAAAGCAACTCAATGGTTTTTCTATTACCTGGTGTCAAGTTTGATCTGGATCTGATTCAAAAGTACGACACTCGCGCACCTAGATATACCAGTTACCCACCGGCTACAGAGTTAAGCGAAACATTCACCGAAACTGATTTTAAGGCCGCGATCGCAGCATCGAATCAACGCAAAACTCCTATGAGTTTGTATTTCCACATCCCCTTTTGCCAAAGTGCTTGCTACTTCTGCGGTTGTAACACAGTAATTTCTAACAACAAGAATATTGCTAAACCTTACGTGGAGTCTTTGGTTCAAGACATCAAAAACACCTCAGCTTTAATCGATCCAGACAGAAAAGTGCTGCAAATCCACTGGGGAGGTGGTACTCCTAATTACTTGGAGCCTCACCAAGTAGAATTTTTATGGAAAAACATTAATCGCTATTTCAACATCGACCCAGAAGCAGAAATCTCAATTGAGATTAATCCCCGCTATATCGATAAAAATTACATTTTCTTTTTGAGAGAGATTGGATTTAACCGCATTAGTTTTGGCATTCAGGATTTTAACCGCCAAGTTCAAGTAGCTGTAAATCGTGTCCAGCCAGAAGAAATGCTCTTTGATGTCATGAGTTGGATCAAAGAAGCTAAGTTTGAAAGTGTAAATGTAGACCTAATTTATGGTTTACCCTATCAAACTCGTGAGACGTTTCGGGAGACGCTGCAAAAGACTATTGAATTAGATCCTGACCGAATTGTAGTCTTTAACTTTGCCTATGTACCGTGGCTCAAACCGACACAAAAAAATATTCCTCAAGAGGCGCTACCCCCAGCAGAGGAAAAGTTAGAGATTCTGAAAATGACCATTGAAGAATTGACGAATAACCAATATCTATTTATTGGGATGGATCATTTTGCTAAAACTAATGATGAACTAGCGATCGCTCAACGGAATGGGACTCTCAAACGCAATTTTCAGGGCTATACTACCCACGCTGAAACAGAATTATTTGGCTTTGGTGCTACATCTATCAGTATGCTAGAAGATGCTTATGCTCAAAACCACAAGGAATTAAAGGATTATTATCAGACACTAGCAGCAGGTGCTTTACCTGTTAGTAAAGGAATTAAGCTAACTCAAAATGACATTATCAGACGGGATGTGATTATGGGTATTATGTCTCACTTTCAGTTGCATAAGCAAGACATTGAAAACAAATATCAGATCAATTTTGATGAATATTTTTCTGAGGAACTAGAGGCGTTAAAACCACTAGAAGCAGATGGTCTAGTCAGTTTATCAAAAAATCAGATTCAGATTACAGACATCGGGAGATTGCTAGTAAGAAATATTGCCGTCATATTTGATACTCACACAAGAATGCTAGAGACAAAATTCTCCCGTGCAATTTGATATCACTTATCTAAATATTTACTAATTTTTATTCCCTCAATCTACCTGAAAAATAACGATTGAGGGGATATTATATAGGGAGCATCTCAATGAGTGTAAAAACACGTCTGTCCTGGCGAATGGAATTCGCGGCTATACAAACAAAACCCACCTACGTGGGTTTCAAATTCTTTGAGTCTGCGTAGGCGGACTTCGTTTTTGTAGCCGTGATTTCTAATCGCCTGGTATATTTGCTTCGTTTGTGTAGCCGCGATTTCTAATCGCCTGGTATATTTGCAAACGTGAGATGCTTCCTATTATATATTCAATTGTCACAAAAAATAGTGTGAAACAAAGTACATTTTTATGAGTAAATAATTTTAACGCATCCCCAAAAAGTTAGACAAAATGTTTATGTCTTAAGATAGAGATAAAATAATATAAATTAATTAGTTTAATTATGTCTATTTTTACAGTCAATAAAGTCTAGGATTAGATATTTAATAACTCATGATTTCATCTATAAAAACTGGCGTTTAGCATTTTAATGCTATAAATGCAAAAAATACCAATTTTCATCCAATCTTGTCTTTTGTCTAACTTTTGGATTTAGCATTTACCCCATGTGGTAGAAAGAATTTGGAATCAGAGTTGATAACTTAGATACAAGTGAGATTGTTGAGGGAGTTATGAGTATTATTGCTTGGATGGTTTTAGGATTTTTGGCAGATGCGATGCCTAGGTTGGGCTACGCCTATGCTAAAGCTATTTATCCTGGCTATCAAAGCGATGGAATTCTCTCCACAATGATTTTGGGTATTATTGGTGCTTTCGTAGGGGGAAGTTTGTTTACCTTACTACGAACAGGAACTCTACAAATTTCTGCCGCTAGCGCTGCTTTAATTCCTAGTATTTTTAGTAGCTGTGCTTGGCGCAATTGTTGCTATTTATCTATGGGGATTAATCAGAAGAAGCAGCAATACCTAATCGCTGACTGGCAGTTATCAACCCTGAGATGACTACTGTTTTTTATTAGTCTTCTAGTTTACTAGTTTCAGAAGCTATCAAACATCAATTTAGCTCTATCTGGAAAAATACTAAAAGACAAGTCTATCCTTTCTGTAACATCAAAATTTTTGGAAGTGTAAATCTATGTTTTTTCACAAGAAAGAGCCTATTCATGCAGTTAACGTTAATGAACCAAACCCTCGTTTTGCTCAGTTGCTTCTAGAGCAGTTTGGCGGAGCGACTGGCGAACTTAGTGCTGCACTTCAATATTGGGTTCAATCATTCCATGTTGAAAATGCTGGAATTAAAGACATGCTCCAAGACATTGCGCTTGAGGAATTTAGTCATTTAGAAATGGTTGGAAAACTCATCGAAGCTCATACCAAAAATGTGGATCAAACAGAGGCTTATAAGAGTACTCTCTTTGCAGTCCGAGGGATTGGGCCTCATTTTCTAGATAGCCAGGGTATTGCCTGGACTGCAAGTTACTTGAATGAAGGTGGAGATGTAGTGCGTGATTTAAGAGCTAACGTTGCAGCAGAAGCAGGTGCTCGTCAGACTTACGAATCATTGATCAAGTTGGCAACTGACAAAGGAACCCAAGAGACTTTAGTGCATCTGTTAACACGAGAAATTTCTCATACTCAGATGTTTATGAAAGCTCTGGATTCACTGGGTAAGTTGACAGATCCATTCTTTGGTAATATTAAGCCAGATGAAACTGTTGCTCTCTACTACAACCTATCCACAAACGGAAATGGTAAAGATGAGCGTGGCCCTTGGAATTCTGAGCCAACATTCAAATATATTGCTAATCCGCTAGAAAGCCACTCTTAATTGCATAGGTTGTACTTAGAGTATAGGTTGATTTTGAACAAAGAGATTTTTGGCAGATTCTCCAAAACTCCTAATCGTTGGGTGGGCAAATAGCCCACTCTCCTTAGCAATTTTTGGCTTGTTTAGCTATATTTAGTGAGCAAAAATATTCCCGTCTTCTTAGAAAAGTCGGGAATTTTAGCTGAGTATTTGGATATTACACTCAATTTAAAATAGCTATAGCTATAAATATTCAGCTAGACTGAATAAATCAGAGCGATCGCTTCTTAAATTTCTATCCCGACATTGCTGACTTCAAAATTAATTCAACTCAAAATCAAAACTCATAATCAGGAGATTGACTTGTGATTGTCAACGCTACGCCAAATGGTTGGGAAGTCATTTATCATCGTGCCCATGCTTTGTTAGCAGCTGAACTGGCAGGACAATGGCGACGCAAAGATGCTCCAGTCAGGTTATATGAAACGATAGCTGCAATTTCCCATCACGATGACCTAGAAAAAGAGTGGGAAGAAGATAGTTTGACTGAAGCGGGTGCGCCAAAGGACTTCACTCTCAACTCAAATGCCGATGCAGATGCTGGTGTCGATAAATTGGCTAAACTGGCAAAGAATGCCCTTTACCGTGGACGATGGGTGGCTCTATTAATTTCCATGCACATCAGCCGTTTAAATGAGCCAAGTCGGGGTAAGTCTTCAAAACTAGACAAACTTTTAGATGAGCAACTTCAAAATCAGCAACGTTGGCGCAAAGAATTGGGCATCAAAAAAGAGGAAGTTGATGCAGCCTATGCATTTATGCAATGGTGCGATCGCCTTTCTCTGATCTTATGTCAGCAAGAACTACCTGACGATGAGCGGTTTTTAGAAATTAGCAAGGGGCCTGAAGGTCAGCGCTATGACATCATGCAGCGCAGTGATAACTTGGTTGTTGTCAAACCCTGGCCCTTCCAGGACAATAAATTCACGGTCAACGTCGAAGCCTGCGACCTCTCCCAGGTAAAATTTGAGAGCAGTACCGAATTAACTCAAGCACTACAAGAAGCCCCCATCAAGGTACTGGAGTGGACATTCGTTAAGAATTAGATACACACAACTTAAGTCTATCTACCTTAAAAATGATTATTATTTGTGTGTAGTGTATCAATATACTTTTTATACACATTTGCATAAAAAAGAGCCAGAGAACTAGTTATCTGGCTCAAAGCTGGAGACAAAAGAATCATCAAATAAAGGCTAACTTGGGTAAGAACCTAAATTCTTCCCAGGTTATGCAGCCCTAAGATAGTGCCCACTCCTAAGATATGACCAAAGGCAGTAGTTGCTAAAAGCGCTGGTAAACCAAAACCACCAAATAAATTGGCTGAGGGTAATCCTGGTTCTGCGTTGGGATACTTGATGGTAGATTTGCCAAAGGCAATGGCAATGAGATTAGCGATAATCATAATCAGTCCAACTGTAGGACTCCATTGCAGAGGTGTAGTTGCAGCAGCGAGTAAGGTTGAAGTAAGCACCTGATTTTGCTCCTGAAATTTATTAATGATTGAAAATATAATCTGAAACTTTCCGAAGCAAATTCAAGAAAGTACCCGATTTTGCATCAATATTTAACAGTTATTCTTACTACTTAATACAACGTGAGTTCAACCCGGTGATCTGACCGGAGTAACTAGTTTGAATTTCAATGTCCTAACTACGTGATATGATAGTTTAAAATTATACCTTAATAGATGCAAATTCGTCTAATTCACGTCAATGCATCTCTAGCAATCCGTGCAGAAGTTACCAACAAAAAGATCCCAACTTCTTCAAGAAGTCGGGATCTGAGTCTCTCGGTGGAGAGCAAATTAAATATGATTGCTATTTACATGAAATTAGAGCTGCACAAAATAAAAAAAACGTAATTTTCATCTATCAAAAGGATGAGATATAAGTATAAAAATTTCCTATATCTAAAGAGATTAAATATTTGTATTTAATCTAAAAGTATACTTCTGGCAGAGGATGTAAAAAAATATTAGACATAGTAAATTCAAATCAACATTAATCAAAGTTCCTAAACAATTCAAACAAGTGTGCTATACACGTGCTTGGAACAGCCTAAAACTTTGTTAAAATCAGCAACACACAAACTATGAACTCTAACACCGAAAAACGTATCGCCTTGATTTCCGTCCACGGAGACCCAGCGATTGAAATAGGGAAAGAAGAAGCTGGGGGACAAAATGTTTATGTGCGCCACGTGGGTGAAGCACTAGGGCAACTAGGATGGCAAGTTGATATGTTTACCCGCAAAGTGAGTCTGGAGCAAGACTCGATTGTTAAACATAGCAACAATTGTCGAACTATTCGTTTAAAAGCTGGCCCCCTTGAGTTTGTGCCGCGAGATGAGATTTTTGAATATCTGCCAGAATTTGTGGATAATTTCCTCAAATTTCAAATGAAAAATGATGTTACATACGAGTTAGTTCACACTAACTATTGGCTCTCTAGTTGGGTAGGGATGCAGTTAAAGAAAATCCAAAAGAGTAAACAGGTTCACACCTACCACTCCTTAGGAGCAGTCAAGTACAACACTGTAGAAGATATTCCTGTGATTGCTAATAAGCGATTAGCCGTGGAAAAAGATGTGTTGGAAAAAGCAGAGCGAATTGTGGCGACAAGTCCGCAAGAACAGGAACACATGCGATCGCTAGTTTCCACAAAAGGTAATATCGACATTATTCCCTGTGGTACAGATATTCAGCGATTTGGTTCCATTGCACGAGAAGCAGCCAGGGCTGAATTGGGAATTGATAAAGAAACCAAAGTTGTACTATACGTGGGGCGCTTTGACCAACGCAAAGGTATAGAAACTTTGGTACGGGCGGTAAACGAGTCTCAACTACGCGACTCCAAAAATATCCAGCTAATTATTGGTGGTGGTAGTACTCCAGGTAACAGCGACGGCATTGAACGCGATCGCATTGAGCAAATCGTCAACGAATTGGGGATGAGCGACTTTACTATCTTTGCTGGTCGTTTGAGTCAAGATATTTTACCAACTTATTACGCAGCTGCCGATGTTTGCGTTGTTCCCAGTCACTACGAACCCTTTGGATTAGTGGCAATCGAAGCTATGGCAAGCGGTACACCAGTGGTAGCAAGTGATGTCGGCGGGCTTCAGTTTACTGTAGTTAATGAAAAAACTGGTTTATTGGCTCCAGCGCAAGATGTAGATGCTTTTGCGTCTGCGATTGACCGAATTCTTTTAAGTCCTGAATGGCGAGATGAATTGGGTAAAGCTGGTAGAAAACGCGTTGAAACTAAGTTTAGCTGGGATGGTGTAGCAAATCAACTGGGTGAACTTTACACCCAACTGTTGCAGCCACAACCAGTAGCGTCAAAAGCAAAAGAACTAGTACACTCAACCACCGAGCTAGTGCAATCAAAAGCAAAAGAACTAGTACACTCAACCACAGAACTAGTGCAATCAACAGCAAAAAAGCCAGTTTTGGTTGCTAAATAATGCTTTTGCGTAACAAATAATGGTGAGTGAGCTTGGGAAACTTGACACCAAAAACAAACTGTATAAAAAACGAACTTCTTACCTAAACGCAGAACTTATCTGATGATAATTTCTGTGTTTTTTTATTCGAAGCTATCACCAAACCAAGTAACCGCTATGATAGTTGAGGTCAGTTATGCTTTAACTAAACAAAAATAAAAGCATAGCGATCGCTACCATTTGAATGTTAACAAGTAATCGCTTTGCAACCAGTTGACTTTACCACTCTCACAGCTGCTTGTAGCGAAATCCGCGCTAACTGGCTACCATCACGCTTAGAACAAGTTTACCAGCGCGATCGCTACACGATTGCAATGGCATTACGTACCCTACAACAGCGAGATTGGCTACAAATTTCTTGGCATCCCCAAGCTGCACATATTTGTATTGGCGATCCGCCACCGCGATCGCCAGATACCTTTACCTTTAGCCAACAATTAATACATCAATTGGGTGGTTTAGCACTGGTGGCGATTGAAGCGATCGCTCCTTGGGAGCGGGTGATTGATTTGCAATTTGCCCGTCGTCCTGGAGAAAGCGCCCTATATCATGTCTATGCAGAAATCATGGGCAAGTATAGCAACGTCATTCTCACCGACGCTAACAATATAATTATCACCGCCGCCCATCAAGTCAGTCAGCAACAATCTAGTGTCCGTCCCATCCAAACCGGACAACCTTATGAAACACCGCCGAAACTGACTGGAACTGTCCCCAGTTTGAGCGAATCTCAAGAACGTTGGCAAGAACGGGTAAGTTTAGTACCAGGAGCAATTAAGCGGCAATTACTCAAAAGTTATAGTGGCTTGAGTGCTGCACTACTGGAGTTAATGCTGCTAGAAGCAAATATTGCACCAGAAACATCCACCGATACTCTCAACCCCAACGACTGGCGACGGTTGTTTGAGCGTTGGCAAGAATGGCTGCAAGCCTTAGATTCCAAAGAATTTCAACCCGCTTGGACAAAAGATGGTTACACCGTTATGGGTTGGGGTGTAGTTGAAAAGGTCAAAAATATTCAGGAGTTACTCAACCACTACTACAGTAACCAAATTGACCAACAGTTATTTTCCCAATTGCGCCATCAGTTGAGTCAGAAATTGAATAATATTCTGACGAAATTACGGAATAAAGCTCAAACCTTTCAGACGCGCTTGCAGCAATCAGATCGAGCCGATGATTATCGGCAAAAAGCTGATTTATTGATGGCTCATTTGCAAAACTGGGAACCCGGGATGAAAGAAATTATCCTGGCTGATTTTGAGACAAATTTGCCAGTTGCGATCGCACTTCAGCCAGATAAAAATGCTGTCCAAAATGCCCAAAGTCTTTACAAACAGCACCAAAAGCTCAAACGCGCTCGTGCTGCCGTCGAACCGCTATTATTGGAAGTGCAGACAGAAATTGAGTATTTAGAGCAAGTAGAAGCTGCGATCGCTCAGATAGACACTTACCAAACAGCAGAAGATTTACGAGCTTTAGAAGAAATCCGCGAAGAGTTGATTGGGCAAAAGTATCTAGAAGATCCAGAATACCGCAGCCGCAGTGCAAACGAAGCTCCCAGCACCAACTTTCATCGTTACCTTACCCCCGGCGGCTTTGAAGTATTAATCGGTCGTAACAATCGCCAGAATGACCAATTGACCTTTCGTGTAGCAGGGGATTATGACATCTGGTTCCACGCTCAAGAAATTCCAGGGAGTCATGTGTTACTACGTTTAGAACCGGGTGCTGTTGCCGAAGAAGCTGATTTGCAATTTGTAGCTAATCTTGCCGCTTACTACAGTCGCGCCCGTCAGAGTGAGCAAGTGGCAGTAGTTTACACTCAGCCAAAACACGTTTACAAACCCAAAGGAGCAAAACCGGGAATTGCGATTTACAAGCAGGAAACTATACTTTGGGGAAAACCGCAATTAACAATTCAAAATTCCAAATGACGCTCTACTTCACCAAAACCTAGATCAGTTATTTTAGTTTTTCTCCGCTTGCTTTTTTCTCTGGGTGCAAATGATGAGTTGCCCGTAGATATTAGCAGTTTCTTTTTCTTGATTATGCGCCTGCTTTTTCTAAATGGGAATTTACCGTGCCTTCAAGATGATGTATTTTTTGATTTTGAACATATATAACAGCTTGCTCAAGTTGTTTACTGCCCAAAGAGAATATACCATATCCTTCTTGCCAAGCAAATTTTTCTGATGTATGGCAAAGATTGTGGTTGAAATGGTGAGAACTACTTCCTTTAATTTTTTTCACAAACTCTGCGATCGCGATTGTTGGCGGGATAGATACTACTAAATGTATGTGGTCTTCAATACCTCCAATCCTATGGAGTATACAATTTAAACTATTGGATTTACCAATGATGTAATTATAAAGCTCAGTTTCTTTATCGGAGGTAATTAGAGGTTGGCGTTCTTTGGTTGCCCAAATAATATGATAATAAAGTCGCCACAGAGACATAATATTTTTTAAATTTTGTATTTATTTACATACATTTATGTTTCCCATATTGCTGGAAAAAATTATCATATTAGCAGTGTCCGTCAACCAGGCAGCCAGTCAGGGAAGCAGGAATCAGCCAGAAAATCAGCCAGTTCACCAAACCAGACAGCCAGACAGCCAGACAGCCAGGGAATGAAATTCCCTCTCTAAAAGCTAAAGTCGTCTGAAGACGACTATGTGAAACTAGTGAACAATTAAACCAAGTTTTTTCTAGTCCTCTTCTAGAGGACTTGCACTATTAGACAGGGAATTCTATTCCCTGGCGGTCTGGTTGGTAAACCAATGCATTTAGTTAAGAATGAAATTCCCTGTTTGAAAGCTAAAGTCGTCTGAAGACAACTATGTGAAACTAGTGAACAATTAAACCAAGTTTTTTCTAGTCCTCTTCTAGAGGACTTGCACTATTAGACAGGGAATTCTATTCCCTGGCGGTCTGGTTGGTAAACCAATGCATTTAGTTAAGAATGAAATTCCCTGTTTGAAAGCTAAAGTCGTCTGAAGACAACTATGTGAAACTAGTGAACAATTAAACCAAGTTTTTTCTAGTCCTCTTCTAGAGGACTTGCACTATTAGACAGGGAATTCTATTCCCTGGCGGTCTGGTTGGTAAACAAATGAATTTGGTTAGCGGGATGGTATGATAACTTTTTTACGAAGCGACTCTCAAAGAGTATCACCCTCGACTAAAACCCATCAAACCCTGGTATTATTGGCCCATCTTCTTTAATTTTACGCGGTTTCCACCCCACAAGAGTTAATTGGATATTTTTTATTTGGAAGTTCCTAATGCCAGTATAAAAGTGCCGTTAACTTTCATTTGTATAGCAAGCAGAGAATGCCCAATTCTCACTACCCCTCCTCTCAATTCGGCAAACCATCTACCCGCATCAAATCTAATTCGCGTTCAAATATTTCATCAATTGGCAACATTTGACCATCAGCAGTCATAAATTTATGGTCTTTTGTTGCCCGAATTAATGAACCATCTTCCAAGCAATACTCGAATACCTCTTGTTGTCCGCGAGCGTGCCATTGTGCCACCGGTTGCGTGTAAATATTTCCATGATTATCAACACTGTACACACTGCATTCAATGCTTTTTTCGACAATTTCTCCAATCGGCATCAATCCATATTCTACTGTCAATATTTCTGTGTTATAGCTTAAACAATATTCCGCAAATTTCAACATTTGCTCAAATAATTCATCCGCAACTTTTTTCTGAACGCCATTTTTCGCTGCGCCATCCACGAATTTTTCTCGCTGCTTTTGCATCTCAGAAACTTTCTTTTTACCCATCGCCCGACGCAGCAAGTCAGCTTGTCCTAAAGAATATCCGGCCATATCTTGAGCAATTTTCATGATTTGCTCTTGATAGACCATAATTCCATAAGTTTCGTCTAATATTGGTTCTAGAATTTGGTGTTGATAATCAATCTTTTCTCGACCGTGTTTGCGGTTAATAAATTTAGGAATCAGCCCTGCATCTAATGGCCCCGGTCGATAAAGTGCCAAAATCGAAGAAATATCTTCTATATTAGAAGGCTTCAAATCTCGCACGATCTGGCGCATCCCAGAAGATTCTAATTGAAATATCCCTTCTAACTCACCTGCTTCTAATAACTCATAAGTTTTTTGGACATCTTTTGGTAAACTGCTATGTTCACCTTTAGCTAATATCCTTTGGGCTTTTCTTTCCTGGCGGGGAATTTCATCAGGATCGACCCGATATCCTCTCGTTTCTTGAATCAAATCTACAGTTTTTTGAATTAGCGTCAGGTTCCGTAAACCCAGAAAATCCATTTTCAACAAACCCATTGATTCCAGGTCTTCCATGAAATACTGGGTAATTACGGAACCGTCATTATTCTTTTGTAACGGCACAATTTCATCAAGTGGATCGGCAGAAATTACCACACCTGCTGCATGAACACCAAATGTTTTGTTAGTTCCTTCAATTCGCATCGCCATATCAAGCCAATGGCGAACATGGGGTTCTTTATCATATTTCTCTTTAAACTCTGGTTCTGGAGTTTTATCGGAAACCATCACCTTGAGTTTCGTTGGTTTCCCCCGCACCACAGGAATCATTTTCGCCATTTTGTCAGCTTCCCCATAGGGAATATTTAATACTCTGGCGACATCTTTCAAAACTGCCTTAGAAGTTAGGCGGTTAAAAGTAATAATTTGGGCAACTCTATCTGCACCATATTTCTCAGTCACATATTCAATAACTTTATCCCGTTGTTCAATACAGAAATCTGTATCAATATCAGGCATGGATTTCCGTTCTGGGTTCAAGAAACGCTCGAATAGTAACCCATGATGTACGGGGTCAATATTAGTAATTCGCATTGCATAAGCAACTAATGAACCAGCCGCCGAACCCCGACCTGGCCCCACAGGAATATTGTTATCTCTAGCAAATTTGATGTAGTCCCATACAACTAAAAAGTATTTGGAAAAACCCATCTGCTGAATCATTTTTAGTTCGTATTCCAATCTTTCTTTATAGACGGAATCGACTTCCTGACGAGATTTGCGATTTAACCGTTCTAAAAGTCCACTCCATGCAACATCTTCGGCGTAAGTGTCAGCAGTATGACCGGAAGGAATGGGAGGTGTAGGAATCTGAGGCTCACCCATAATGTGGTAAGGCTCGACTTTATCGGCTACTTCTTCAGTAGTGGCGATCGCTTCTACAATCACATCATCCGGTAAATGGTCGCGAAATAGCTGCCGCATCTCTTCACCAGATTTGAGATACTCTGTGCCGCTATAACGCATCCGCTTATCTTCAATAATTAACTTGCCAGTTTGAATACACAGCAAAGCATCGTGGGCTTCAACGTCAAAACAAGAAATAAAATGTGAATCATTAGTAGCAACAATTTTAATCCCTAGTTCCCTAGCAATTTTCACTATTTCAACATTCACAATCCGGTCTTCTTGGGAGCCGTGGTCTTGAATTTCTAAATAATAATCATCACCAAATACATCTTTATACCACTGAGCAACTTTCCGGGCGGCATCTGGTCTATTACTGAGAATCGCTTGGGGAACTTCTCCACCCAAACAAGCGCTGGTGACAATCAAGCCTTCATGATATTGTTTTAATAAATCTTTATTAATACAAGGACGAGAAAAAATTCCTTTACCTTGAACACCTTTAAGGTGAGAAATTGTAGTTAATTTAACTAAATTTTTGTAACCTTTGGTATTTTTAGCTAAAACAACTTGATGATATTTCGGGCGGCGTTCTTGTTTTTCAATATCACCATTAATTACATACATTTCATTGCCGATAATCGGCTTAATATTTTGACTACGGCAGATTTTGATCAGTTCAACGGCTCCATACATGACACCATGATCGGTAAGGGCGATCGCTTTCATTCCCAGTGCGATCGCTCGATCGACCAACTCTGGTAGCTGACTTGCCCCATCAAGTAGACTGTAGTCACTGTGAATATGTAAAGGCACAAAGGACATAAGCATCTCCAACCACAAGCCAAGGTATCTCTAGGGGCCTACCTTGTGGTATACCCTTTCGAGCCAGATTTTGCAAAGCAACGGAATCTTAGATTAACAGTTTTTAACCAAAATTAAAGCTGTTCTTTTTCGGGAATTATCACTATCATTAGTGTTGTTTTAATAGTTACAGCAGTTAACCAGTATCTAGCCAATGAGTCAAACAGAGAGAACTACTTCGCCTGAAACCAAAGCTAGCCCTTGGTGGCAGCGTATCCCTCTCACGTTGCAAATTCTCATCGCCTTAGTAGCGGCAGTCAGCGTCGGAATTGCCCTTGGTGCAGGGAATCCCAATCCCAGCAATGCCGCTTTAATCAATAATTTAGCAATTCCGGCTGAATTAGTACTAAAGGCTCTCCGCGCCTTGGCTACACCCCTAATTCTGGTAGCGGTGCTGCATACTTTAATGACCACCAACATCCCTGGTACAGCCGGACGGCGGCTGGCAGTGCTACTTTTAACCAATACTACCGTAGCTATTTTGGTGGGACTGTTCGTAGCCAATGTACTGCGTCCGGGGACTTGGGGCAATGTAAACACCTCAACAACTACGGCAATAACTGCTCAGAGTCTCGATCCTTGGGGAATACTCAAAGATGCTGTGCCGGAAGCCGTCCTCAAGCCATTGGTTGATAATAATGTCATTCAACTGATTGTGATTGCCCTGAGTTTTGGCATCGTCCTGCGGGGATTAAAATCTGAACAAATCGCCCAAGGGAAGAATGGATTCCAGCCGATAGAGGATGTCATCGGAATTTTATTTGAAGCGGTAGTCCGTGTCCTTAACTGGGTAATTGCCTTAGTGCCATTTGCCGTCTTTGGGATCGTGGCTAAAACAGTTGCTATGCAAGGATTCACACCGTTTAAATCTTTGGGTGCATTTATTGTGGCGGTGTTGTTAGCGCTGGTATTGCAAGCGTGCTACTACCTCACCAGAGTAAAATTTGGTTCTTGGGTACACCCGTTAAAATTCCTTGCTGGCGGTTCTGATGCCTTTTTGACAGCTTTCTCAACTTCTTCCTCGGCGGCAGCAATGCCCATAACCTTTGAGGTTTTGCAAACAAAAGTCGGTTTAAGGGAATCTTCTGCTGCCTTGGGGGCATTAGTCGGGGCAAATTTCAATAATGATGGCACTGCCCTCTATGAAGCAATGTCTGCGTTGTATATTTCCCAGGTAATTGGGCAACATCTGAGTCTAGGACAGCAGTTAATTGTCATCCTTACCTCGATTTTTGCGTCTGTAGGTGCGGCAAATATTCCCAATGCCGGACTGGTAACAATGACACTAGTGTTCACTTCTGTCGGCTTACCTACCCAGTACATCGCTTTGCTAGTTACTGTAGACTGGTTTCTGGATCGCTGCCGCACCGCCATTAATGTTATGGGAGATATGACTGTCAGTGCTTTACTTGACGGCAAAAAGCCTCATTCTGTAGACGAGGCTTAGTTTGCCATCAGATATCTAATGCTGTTGGGGCCCCTTGGCGTCACATTCTTTAGTCCAGCAGCGTTCTAGAAGTTGAAGACGCCAGATAAATGCAAAGCGTTGGGGATTCAATACCAATTTAGTATTGTGACTAAATAAGGGCTGGTTCAGATACTGCCAAAGAGGAAATTGAATTTTGGTGTGTTTTGGAGTCATAAGAACAATAAAATAATATAAAAGTTTTGTCTAGGAAGTGCCTGATAGTGTTTTTCTAGTTAAAGGCTACACTGCGTTTTTGCAATTGTCTTGGTGGCAATTGCGGAATTTCAGGAAATGAATTTATGTTGTTTCCGCTTTAATACTGAAATTACACGCACCATTTTTCTAATTTCACATCGCGTGAAAAGTCATACCATTTCACGAAATTCTTGGTAAAGATACGTTGTTAAGGGCGATTTATCTGTTGCAAAGATTTTTGTTAGCGATCGCATTGCCATCCAGAATCTTAACTTGGTAGCCTTTTATCCCATCGTTATCACCCGCCGAATTTCGTCACTGCGAAACCCGATCGCCATTGGACGACGTACCCCCAAAAGTGCCACTACGTCGTACAATTCCAGCACCACTCCCTCTATTCGCAGAGAATGGACAATATCGCCGCTTCTTAAGTCAATTACTAGTAACCCACAGCGAGGCTCAACGTTTTTCTGATGCAATTTCTCGTCCAAAGCCAAACCGCTGAAAGTTTTGTTATGTCTGGGTTGGGAAATTCCCACTACTGCAAAATCGCCATAAAATGCACAACCGCGCAGATATCCTGGACAGAAGGCGACTGGTTCAAACACTCCCTGCTTTAAGTCGGCAAAGCCAAACTCTCCTGTGCCTGAGTTGAGCAACCAGAGTTTTTCCTGATGCCACCGAGGAGAGTGGGGCATAGAAAGCCCTCGCAATACGATTTCATTACTTTCTACATCAATGACACAGCCCCCATTTGCCCGATGCTCCCGCCAGCCTTCGGCTACGTCCGATTGGCTGACAGCAGTAACGTATTTGGCTTTTCCTTCCTGCATTACCAACCCATTCAGGTGACATCTATCTTCCGCCGCTAGCTTGCTGATAAAGGTTGGTTGCCATAAAGGAACAAAACTATGGCTTTCACTGACTGTTCCCAAACAACTAAATAAAGTATTAACAAATAATAATTTTTGTGGTTTTAAATCTTTTTCTTCTGCTTTACTCAAAGCAATATCGTGAATATCTAAATCTCCCGTCACATAACTCATCTGGGGTAAATAGAGAGCATCGTAGCCTTGGTGGTTTTGTCCGGGTTGGATAATGTTTTCAAATCGCCAAAGTTGATATAGGGAACTCATGTAAAGGCTGTTGCCATTGGCATACAACCCCATGCATCGCTCAAAGCTACGTTCAAATACAGACAATTTGCCGTTTGGTTGCAAGCCGATGAAGAATAACTTCCCCGCTTGATAGGTAGTGAAGGACAAACTGAGGTTTTGCTCATACAGCCAAGCGGTAAACTGGCGAGAAGCGTTGATTTCTAAAGATGGTTTGTCAATGTTGTTGTCACTGGAATTCACTTGGTTTAGACTCCTTGATACCCTTTAAAACAATAGATGGTTTTATAACACAAGGGTATATTGTGTGTAATTTAAAACTTAAAAACCTCCAACATCTGTCTAAAGATAGGTAACTTAGTAGATAACTAAAATTTCCTTGGGCGGACTCTATATCTCGACAAAAAAAGTGAGACGAACAAGATGTCCATCCCACAATAAAAAGAAGATTTTTCTAAGAAAACACCTTAGCTATATTTAAGCTAAAGCGGTTTCGTTAAGTTAAATTTCTCACTATCTAATAATGAGTGCCGGTTTTACGATGGTTAATGGCAGTCACAGCATCAGGTTTGAGTAATTTACCTTCATCCACAGTTGCATACACAACCCAATGGTCGCCACATTCCAAACGTTGACTGACTGAACATTCCAAATATGCTAGTGCATCAGTGAGAATGGTACAGCCATTATCTGCAACTGCTGTACTAAAGTTGGCAAATCGATCTTCCCCAGGCGCGAAAGATTTACGGAAATGCTTCATGTACTCTTGATGATTGCCTTCAGGTAGAATATTTAAGGCAAACTTACCACCTGGATACATTAAAGATTCGATCGCTCGCTCTTTAGCGATCGCCACACTTATTCCGGGTGGGTTGAAAGTAGCTTGAGAAACCCAAGCGCCTAACATTGCGGTAGACACTTCTCCTTGTTTGGCTGTCACCACGCATACGGAACCAACAATCCGACCAACAGCCTGTTCCACTGGGGTAGCGGCTTGTTGGGGTACGCGTACCTTTTTAGCCTTTTTCAATGCTTGGGCAAAGTCTGTACCGAGTTCTTCACAGAACTTGAGAGTGACATCATCAGGTTTAAACTTCACCTTCAAGGTGTCAAAACCAAAGCGATATCCGGCATCCCGAAGTTTACCTTCGATTAAGTCAAATGCTTCGCCACTCCAGCCATAAGAACCAAATACCCCAGCAAGTTTGCTGTTGTCACCGCTTGATAACACAATCCCTAAAGCAGTATGAATGGGAGTTGGCGCATGACCACCGATGGTAGGAGAACCGATGATAAAACCCTCTGATTGTGCGAGGTTGATGCGAATTTCATCAGGGGTAGCAAATTCGCAGTTAATTGATTTAACTGCAACTCCACCTTTAGTTAGTCCCAGAGCGATCGCTTGTGCTAAAGTCGCTGTATTTCCGTAAGCTGAAGCGTAAAGTAGGGCAACAGAAATTTCGCGATCGTTGTGAGAACGGCTCCACTCTGCATAAGCTTTAGTGAGTTCGATTAAGCTGGTGCGTACCAAGGGCCCATGACCCACAGCATACATTCTCACCTGCAAATCTGATATTTTCTCCAAAGCTGCTTGCACATGAGGAATTTGGGGAGCCATCAAGCAGTTAAAGTAGTAACGCTGGTCTTCTTTAAGCGCTTCCCAGTTATCATCAAACACTTCATCACCACAGAGATGAGTTGCAAATAACTTATCTGTGTAGAGAATTTGGGTTTGCTGATCGTAAGTACAAAGTCCTTCCGGCCAACGTGGACTGGGAGTGGGGAAAAATTTCAAAACATGACCCTTGCCTAAATCCAGAGTTTCTTTCCCCCGCATCACCAAGACATTTAAATCTTGCTCTAAGAAAGCAGCACGCAAATTGTTAGCACCGGGAAGAGAACAGACAAAAGTTACCTGTGGTGCCAGTTCTAAAATTGCTTTGAGGGTTGCAACTCGATTGGGACTAAAATGACCCAGGATTATATAATCCAAACGTTTTAAATCTAAAGTCTGCCGCAATGCCTCTAAATAAATTTCGGTAAAGCTTTCTGGCGGTGGATCGATAAGTGCGGTTTTATCAGCTTCAATTAAATAGCAATTGGAGGTAGTACCTCTTTCAAGTGCGTATTCAATTTCAAACCGCAGACGTGACCAACTACGTGCCCTGATCGCTTTAGTATTTGTAGCAATTGGTAAAACTTGTACGTCGCGTGGCTTGGAATTGGTCATAGCTGTTTTAAAGTTAGGGAACAGAGACTGGGGACTGGGGAATGGGGAATGGGGACTGGGGAATGGGGAATGGGGACTGGGGAAGAGTTTTCCCAATCCCCAATACCCAATACCCAATCCCTAATCCCTAGTAGTAATTACCTACTTTGCGATGGCGAACGGCTGTTAATCCATCGTTTTTGGAGACACGACCTTCTTGGACGGTGCAGTATAAAATCCAGTGGTCGCTGCATTCCATGCTGGTCTGTATTTCACATTCCATATATGCCAAAGCATCTGCCAGAATCGGCGAACCGTTTTTCGCGGTTTGAGTTTTCACTCCTGCAAATCGGTCAGCACCAGGATGCAAGCGTTTGAGGAAGTGTTTCTTGAGTTCTTGATAATTGCCTTCTTCCAAAACGTTGAGGACGAAGCGATCGCCTACTTGCATTAAGGAATCAATGGCGCGGTCTTTCGCAACGGCAATTGTCAATCCTAAGGGTTGCAAACTCGCTTGCGTTACCCAGGATGCCAGCATTGCACTTGAGGCATTATCTTTTTTAGTGGTGACTATATATAGTCCGCTGCTAATGCGACCCAGCGCCTTTTCCATGTTGACATCAAGGGACTTGATTTGCTTGATGTTGCGATCGCGCACTAGCAATTGTCCGATGTCTTTACCCGCTTCTTCACACAACTGGAATGTGGATGCGCTGGGAGTCTCTTTAATCCGAATGGGTGGGAAGGCTTCTTTGATGCCAGAGTTAAGAAATTGTCTGCGGAGTGTATCAATGGGTTCATCATCCCCACCGTAACATTCAAACAGCCCAATTAATTGCTTGTTCTTAGCGACAGCTAGCACCGAACTGATACTAGCTTGGGCGGCGGCGCTTGTAGTCGGGGGCATCCCGATAATGATGCCAGCTGCTCTACCAGCTAGTTCTTGAATTTCTTGGCTCTCAGCAGTACTCAAATCCAGTACTTCTACCCCAATGCCAGTTTTCAGTATACCTTCGGCAATTGCGTGACCAAGGCGCTCGCCATACCCATATTCTGAAACAAAAAACAAGCCAACTGTGGTTTCTGCTTTCGCTTGTTTTTGGCTCCAATTTTCGTAGCACCCGGTCAGAACATCTAAATGGTGGTATAATAATGGACCGTGACCGTTGGCGATAATATTAATCTTGCCGAGATCGCCCATCCGCTTCATCGCATTCAGCAGCGAACGAGCGTTAGGGCCCATCAAGCAGTCGTAGTAAAATCTAAAGTCAGCTTCGATCGCTTCTAAATCTTCGTCGAAAGTGCGATCATCACAAAAGTGCATCCCAAAAGCATCACAGGTGTAAAGAATTTGGGTTTTGCGGTCAAAGCTAAAGATTGTATCCGGCCAGTGCAGGTTAGGCGCACTCACGAATTCCATTTCGTGTCCTTTGCCGATATCGATGCGATCGCCAGTTTTCACAACCCGTTTGGAAAAAGGATCGTGTACTAAGCCTTCCAAAAACTGAAGCGCAACTTTTGAGGCTAAAACTGTAGCTCTAGGAGCTAACTGGAGGACATCTTCTACTAAGCCGCTATGGTCTGGCTCTGTGTGGCTGACAATTATGTAATCAATTGTTTTGGGGTTAACAAGACCTTTGAGGGTCTCTAAATACAGATCGCGAAACTTCTGGTGAGAAGTATCAATCAAAACTGTTTGTTCACCCCTAATTAGATATGAATTGTAGGTTGTGCCGTTTTGCAGTCCGAATTCGATATCGAAGCGATCGCGGTCCCAATCAAGAGAGCGAATCGCCGTTGTGTTAGGGGCAATTTCTACAGTTTGTATAGTTAGCCGATGTTGAACGTTCTCTGCGTTGGCCTTGCCGGTCGTAGACATCGATACCATTATTCGTCTCCGAGCGCAAATTAACAGGTTTTTCTTCTGCCCCCATTGTCTCTATTATTTTTTGTTTAAGTTGTAGTAAATATCAGTTTTTGAAAAATTTAACTTGTATCAAATATTGCTATTTTTTAGCAAGAAATATGACTAAAAAATATATTAAATATTAATTTATTTCTAATGCTTTACTGAGTATTTAATTTTGCTATTTATCTGAGTTTGTCCTAATTAAAAAATATCACACTCGTCATCTTATTTGACAATAAAAACCGAAAAATTTAACCCTTAAAAAAATTAGATATCCAATAATGTTATAGTAAGCTTGCTTTTTAAGGACGAGAGATTAATATTAAGAACATACCAGGATTACAAAGAGATTTTATGATTGTGGCGTACAATATTGAGCGATTACAAAATAAATTTCTTAAAAGAAGAGATTTAGATATCAGTCATAAAAAGCTAGTTTTTTAAGAGCATCTTTTATTACTAAGTAGAAAGGTAGGAAAGGTAGGAAAGTAGGAAAGGTAGGAAAGGTAGGAAAGGTAGGAAAGGTAGGAAAAGTAGGAAAGTAGGAAAGGTAAGATAAATTTTATCTGCGTTTTGAATCTCCATCAAATAAGCTACTAACACTCTTTTATCTAATGGGTATTGAATATATTTTTGTCTCAAACAATAATCTTGTTACGGAGAATATAAACTTTATGTAAAGTCGATAAAACAAATATTGTTTGGAGATAACCAAAGCAAAATTCCAGAGACTAGTTGAATAAAAAGGAACTAGGCTTGTACATCTTCTTCTGTTCCTTAAAATGGAAACTAGCGTAACAATCATTTTTAAAGTTTCGATAAATCTCCGTAACCATACGAATAATCTAATAAATTTAATGATACAGTCCTTTATTATCGACTTTAGACATTAATCAGGACAACGCCAACAAATTTTTATTGTCATAGTTATAAGCTACAGCTTCAGGCTATTGAATAAATTTGCCTATACGGGCTAATGGTGTCATCTCTGATATGCCTAACTTTTTATAGAAATCGATTGTTGATGAGAAATTGCAAACTTTGATAATTTTCTCAAGCTGATACTTGTCACCTAGCAGCCTTCTAGACGCCGATATCCTTAATACTTGTAGTTTAGCTGATTAAGTGTGTTATCAGATACACACTTAATTAAGTACATAGGCGTGAATAGACATAAAAATTGCAAAAATTGATTGTATAAAAGGTTATTGTTTATGGGATGCCGATTAAAAATCTTTCTAACTGAGCAAGAAAAGCTGACTTTAGAAGAGTTAAGAAAAGCCAAAGATGTTCCTCAACGTACCAAGGATCGTGCTCAAGTTTTACTGCTGAATACTCGCGGCTTAAAAAATGAGCAAATTGCTAAAGGCTTGAACTGGGCGATTTCAACAGTGCGTCAAACCCTTCATCGTTGGCAAAAGATGGGTTTAGCAGGTCTGTGGGATGCTCCTGGCCGAGGCGGAAAACCCCGATATTCGGAATCAGATTTGGTTTATCTAGAAAATTGTCTAGCTCAAGAGTCAGAGACTTATAACTCTAAACAACTAGCAAAAAAACTGGCATCTGAGCGTCAAGTAAATTTGAGTGCAGATCGATTACGACGGGTACTAAAAAAAAGGGGAAGAAGGTTTGGAAGCACGCGCAAACAACCCCAGAAACAGAATAATTAAAGCCCACATATAATATCCCAAAATTTATCCCACCTATACGAATGTTAGGGTGGGATAAATTTTGTAGACACGGCATACGGCATACCGTTATAGTAGAGCGCGTGATTCACAGCATCCAGAATTAGCGGCGGCACTGAAAAAAATTGTCACGACAACTGCGAGTATGCGTCTAGAACGAATGCAGGCATATAAATTCCATAGTATGGGACTAATAAATTTATCGGGAAATGAGGTAACAATTAGCTGCAAATTATATCTTCTGTATTTTTGCGATCGCTTCATCTCATTAGACTGAAATCAGCAATTAAACAAATAAAGTCAACCGATAATTGGCTTTCTTTATTAATTTTTTTTCTTTATCTAGACGAGCAAATAAAATGTTTAGCAGTTTATGAATCGAGAATCCAACTTAGTTTATCAAGTTAGGGGCAGTTTACCAGATGATGCCCCTAGTTATGTGCGTCGTTAAGCAGATGATGAACTTTATAAAGCCCTGAAAGTAGGAGAGTTTTGTTATATATTAAACTCCCGACAGATGGGCAAGTCGAGTTTGCGCGTGTAAATAATGCAAAGGCTGCTCAAAGAAGGTATCGCCTGTGCTGCTATGTTCGCGTAGCGGCAAGAAAGTCCGGTACGGGAAGGGGAGCAGACTTAAAACCTCTCTTCGCTTCGGGGAGACAGATGGAAGGGGGGTTTTAAGAATAAATCGAATCGCACATCGCGTTATCTAGTTGTGTTTACAGAGCAAAAAACAAAATCCACCTTGATATTAAATTATCAGGTGGATTTGTTACTTATTTTTAGTGGATCCGAGCAGAGTCGAACTGCTGTCCAAATTGGGTATTGACTCCCCGCTCATTCACAGGTTTAGCCTTTCTAATCCTCAAGGCGGGAATCGTTCATTATCCCGAACGTAGGATGCTCTGATTTAATCTTAGCCAGCAAGCCAACCAGAGAACGCTTGCTAGAGCATCCGTTGGGGTTTGGTCTTCAGTCCTTAACGGAGTCAAACTAAAGACGCTCGAACCTATAAGAGGCGTTTAGGCAGCTACTAGAGCATCCTTACGAGCAAAGTTAACGATGTTATTCGCATTTACTTTTTGTTTGAGCCTTTGATTTGCGAGAGGAGACTCACTCTCGACCTGAATCACAGAGCAGCGTTCGCCAACCTGTCGAAACCGTGACGGACCCATG
>NZ_JABXKQ010000151.1 GCF_017114945.1 Nostoc sp. JL34 | reverse complement strand
GTTCAGCTTTAGAGCCTGTTTAGTTCTTTTGTTCTAACAAAGTTGACATGCTCCCACTCCTCACTTCCCATCTTTACCCAATTCGGTAAGTAGCCGCCGAATCACAGACGCATCTTCGGCATTAGGAACTTTTGTTAAATAATTTTGTAAGTCGTCTGTAGCTTGGGGGTAGTAACCGAGTTGATAATAGATCAAACCGCGATCGCGCAATTCTAAAGTTAAATTAGGAAACAGCAACAAAATTCGTTCAACTGCTGCCAGCGCTTTTTCTAACTTTTGCTGTTTGAGGTAAATAAATTTTAAATTTGTCAGCATCCGGGCCAAAAATTGCCGATTACTGACTACAGCTAAAAATTCTGGTTGCAGCGTCACGTGTTGCTGATAAAGTTGAGATAGACGTTCCTCGCAATCTTGGGCAAATATTATTTCACCGCCATTGAAGGCATCCACAAAAATCTCTACATCTGGAATATCTGGACGAATCAGGAAATGTCCTGGCATTCCCACACCTACCATCGGAAAATCAATCCGGCGGGCAACTTCCAGATAAACCAGCGCTAAGGTTATAGGAATCCCTAGTCGGCGGTCAATTACATCATTGAAAAAGCTATTGCGTGGGTCGTAATAGTCAATTTTGTTACCAGAAAAATTTAAATCATCGTAGAGATACTGATTAATACTTTGAACTATCCGCAAAGGATATCGTGAATCAGGCAGACGTTCTTGTAGCTCCCACGCCATTGTATCAAGGGCGTTGAGGTATTCCTCTGTATCTAGATTGGGGTATTCTTCTTGTGCAAGATACAAAGCTGCCTTTGCTAGGTCAATACGCTCGTCAGACTGCTGAATCTCCTGGTAAAAATATTGTCTTGCTGACGATAAATTCATAAGCTGTTGCTCGGTGGAATTGTGAGAATGAAGCCGCAGCTACACCCAACCTGGGCATCGCGACTTGGCTAAAAGTAGTTTTTTGTATCTATCTTTATCTTATGGATATTCAGAAGTTTTGGAACTGTAGTTTGTAGATAGCTTTATATATATCTATTGCCAACTAACTTTTAATAAATGCTGTGTTGGTGATATCTACAACAGGCTACGCCCACGCAAAGCACAGAACGGCATACAAATAATGATTCTTCCATATAAGACTACTATAGATTTATACAATTTTTATATAGTTATTAATTTAGTAATAGCAAAAAAATCCCTATAAAAGCTATATGTACGATGCTTTTGACAGGTTTTATATCTTAGAAAAATATAAATTACTATTGTAATTTTTTAGTGAATATCAGTAATAATACTTGTTTTTTCAATTCTATTTACCAATAATACTCATGGTTATACGATTTAGCTGAAATCAAGTTAGTAGAATGTCAATATTCCACTAATTACTGTTTGTGTGTGCGATCGCAGCGAAAGGCGAAATCTTCACCTGCTATGGGAGATTTTTGGTTAATTTCGCTGGCAAATTTGTGTGCAATTTTTAGAGACAACGGGGTTAATTAATGAAGACTTATCACGTTTTACAGGCAACACTGACGCTAGCAACTTGTACTTTGTCAGCTTTAGTTATCTCCACAAGTGCCAATGCGTCTACTGTCGTAACGTTTGACGATCTAAAAGGTGATAACCTTCTAGTACCGGATGGCTATGGTGGAATCCGATGGGATAAAAATTGGACTTATTACGGTTTCGATCAATTCCCATACACTCCTGAGTCAATTCCGAACCGAATCTATGGGAAATATGACAAGTGGAATCACAGTATTCCATTCTACTTTGAATCACCCGTAATCTTTGATGGCAGTTATTTCGCTGGCAGTAATCCCTTTGGATTAGTAAGCTTTTCACTCTACAATGGAGGAACACTACAGGCAATATCTGCATCACTTGCACCTTCTTCTACACCAACTTTTCTGTCATCGGGTTATACAGGGCTGGTTGATGAAGTTCGTGTAAATTTTTACAGTAGCTCTACAGTGATGGATAATGTAACATATCATACTGCTGCTGTTCCTGAACCAGCTTCTTTGATTGGTTTGCTTGGTTTAGGTGCTTTTGGTGTCACCTCTAAGTTGAAGCGCAAGCAAAAGCAGCAAGTTGACTGCTAATAAAATCCTTAAATTATTAAGCAAAAGCTAGGTATCAAAATCTAGCTTTTTTGCTGTAAGTGCAAATATCTCGGTAATTTAACAGAGTGGCATCTTTAGCTACAAAGCCTCATAGCTCAGGCGATCGCACCTGAAAAATGAGATTAGGGATAAACTGGAGTCTATTCCGTCAATCTGGTTAGGATGAGGACTACAACCTCAGCCACCAAGCTGCTTTTTAAGGAATTACTAAGGGAGTTATGTCCCCGTCCGGTGCTAAAGTGAAAGTTGACATTGCTTATTATTATGTCTTCTACGACCTTATCTGAAATCTAGCTTCACTCATTAGGCGCAGCATGGTCACAACCGCAGAAAAAACAAACATTGGTTACATTACCCAAATCATTGGGCCAGTTGTAGACGTTAAATTTCCCGGCGGGAAATTGCCACAAATCTACAACGCTTTGAAAATCAAAGGCACCAACGAAGCTGGACAGGAAATCAACATCACCGTTGAAGTGCAGCAACTGCTGGGCGACAACCAGGTGCGGACTGTTGCGATGAGTTCCACCGAGGGCTTAGTCCGCGGTTTTGAAGTCAGCGATACAGGCGCTCCCATCAGCGTCCCCGTTGGTAAAGCCACTTTGGGCCGAATTTTCAACGTCCTTGGCGAACCTGTGGATAACAGGGGCCCTGTAAATGCTGAGGCAACTCTACCCATCCACCGCTCTGCTCCCAAATTCACCGACCTGGAAACCAAACCTTCCGTGTTTGAGACTGGGATTAAAGTTGTTGACCTTCTGACTCCCTATCGACGCGGCGGTAAGATTGGTCTGTTCGGCGGTGCTGGTGTTGGTAAGACCGTGATCATGATGGA
>NZ_JABXKQ010000140.1 GCF_017114945.1 Nostoc sp. JL34 | reverse complement strand
ATAGTACAAAAATACTATATAGAGCGATCGCACTGTGCCAGTTGCGTAAGTCCTGGAATAGAGTTGTAACCAGCACCGACAAAAACGTTATTAGTAGCACCTACCTGAACGCCACCTGAAACTGCAACGCCTTTATCTTCTGAATAAAGTCCAACTCCTACATATGGTGAAATCACAGGCAAACTGATAAATTTCAAAACATCTACTCCCGTAGCACCATCAGGGCCAGTTCCTACCTCAACCCCGAAATCTAAAGCCCTAGCTCCTACAGCATAAGTTATATCACCATCTTTTCCACCGACTGAAACCCAAGGTTGCGGTATAAGTTGAGCCGATGCTTGACTTGGGGCAAATAAAGCTAACAAACATATAGATGTAAGTAATGTTTTAGTCATAATCGCTATTTTCACATTATTCTCCTCCATTAACTGGTGTATCTTACAGCGATTTTCAGGTAAATTAACCACAAATAGACCTCACTTCCATTCCTCTCTCCTCGTAGGAGAGAGGCTTTGATTTTCTCCCCAACGCTTGGGGTTAGGTCTCATAATTGTGGTCTAAATACATGAAAACTGCTGTAATTGTCTTCTCACAACTACCCTTGGTTCAGCACTACTGTTAACTAGGGTTTGTCTATGATGGCTAATCGTGACGAATTGAAAGTCATTTGAGTGCCCGATGAGTGCAAGTTGTTTGCTAAGTGCTACAAAAGTATAATTACCCGCAATATTATTTACGTGATTAAGTAGGAAAAGTAGGATATTCTATAAGAACCCTTGATTAGCCTGTTGATAAGCTGTAAATTAGTGTGTAGTAGATAGTCAATATAAAACTATACAAGTAATTGAGAAAACGCAAGGGTTTGGCATTGCTTCTCTGCAAGATGCGATCGCCAAACAAGTCAATGCGATCGCCAAACAAGTCAATGCGATCGCCAAACAAGTCAATGCGATCGCTAAACAAGTCAATGCGATCGCCAAACAAGTCAATGCGATCGCCAAACAAGTAAATGCGATCGCTAAACAAGTCAATGCGATCGCCAAACAAGTCAATGCGATTGCCAAACAAGTCAATGCGATTGCCAAACAAGTCAATGCGATCGCCAGGTTTTTAACCCCTTCCCCTTTACTCAGTCCAAACCCAGCAATGCAAGGGTTGCCAAACTACTGGCAATTGTCGAATCGTTAAACAAACAAAAAACAAAAGGTAAAATCCATGACACTGTATCAAGTAACTCAAACCACCGACAACGGAAATGGCGACACGGTAGGCACTCTCAGCTATGCTATCCTCCAAGCCAACCGCAATGCCGGAACTGATGCGATCAACATCCAATTTTTCTTGTGGGGTGGACATCTTGTCCGCCCATAGCCAAGCGCAGGCGAGACGCCCGCCCCACAAGTAGTAGTAATTTATTTGTTGGTAAAATGATACAACCGAAATTACACTTCATCTCTGGATTACCCCGTTCGGGTTCTACCTTACTCGGAGCTTTGCTGCGGCAAAATCCCCGATTTCACGCCAGTATGAGCAGTCCTGTCGGGGGTCTAGTCGCCAGTATGCTGGAAGCCATGAGTGCAGATAATGAGTTTTCAGTCTTTATTACACCAGAACAAAAACAAGCTCTAACTTTAACGATTTTTTCAACTTTCTATCAGCAGCAAGCAGACAAAGCAGTTATCTTCGATACCAATCGCCTTTGGTGTAGCAAATTGCCTTTAATCCACCAGTTATTTCCCGATGCGAAAATCATTTGCTGTGTGCGGAATGTCGCTTGGATAATGGATAGTGTCGAACGGTTGATTAGGAAAAATGCATTTGATGTGTCGCGTTTATTCAATAATCCAGGCGAACGTTCTACCGTTTACACGCACACCGAAGCTTTAAGTCAGTCGGGAAGATTAGTCGGGTTTGCTTATAACGCTCTCAAAGAAGCTTTCTATAGCGAATATAGTGAATTTTTACTCTTGGTGGACTACAACATATTAAGCCAAGCCCCCGATAAAACCTTATCACTGATTTATCAATTTCTGGGAGAGGAACCCTTTGAGCATGATTTTACCAACGTCGAGTACCAAGCCAACGAATTTGATCGCCGACTCAATACACATGGACTGCATCACGTGCGCTCCAAAGTCGAGTTTCAACCTCGTGCAACCGTTTTACCCCCTGATTTATTCGCTCAATATGAGGGTTTATCTTTCTGGGAAACTCCCACCAGCAGTAGCCTAGCGAATGTGATTATCGCCCAGCAGCCACAGATTCCCCTAGCGCCCCCGCTAGAGGTGGGAAACAAGGCAAATGGATCTAGTGTTTTTTCAAACTTGAGATGATTTTAACCCTTAGCGATCGCTAATAACTAAAAGTTCGAGACTGTTGTTAAATATTAAATAAAACATGAAACAACAAGGTATAATTCTCTGGCTGACAGGCTTAAGTGGTGCAGGAAAAACAACTATCGCCCACGGTGTAGCCCAAGAACTCCAAAGGAGAAATTATCGCTTAGAAGTGCTAGATGGTGATGTCGTTCGCACCCATCTTTCACAAGAATTGGGTTTTAGCAAACAAGACCGGGATACAAATGTGCGTCGGATTGGCTTTGTTGCGGAATTACTTAGTCGCAATGGCATAATAGCGATCGTTGCTGCAATCAGTCCCTACCGTGATATTCGAGATCAACTCAAACAGACAACTACTAATTTTGTCGAAGTTTATGTAAATGCTCCACTTGCAGTTTGTGAATTCCGTGATGTAAAAGGACTTTACGCCAAAGCTAAGGCAGAACAAATTAAACATTTTACTGGGATCTCTGACCCTTATGAAGAACCATTAAATCCAGAAATTATCTGTCAAACTGATAAATTCACTATTGAGCAATGTGTTAACCAAGTACTTCATTATTTAGAACACCAAAATTTGCTCGCTGCTGATAAAAATCTCATGCAAACTTCCTCACAATACATGAGAAAGGGATAATTTAATTATGAAAAATTGATGAGTTATTATTTCAGATAAAACTTTATAGCGGTTCCCATTCAGATACGGTACAAAATTATATCGCGAGTGCCGTGCCCCTACGGGTGTACTTCGCTAGGTCGGGAAACGCTATAATTAATCAAGGTAGATTGAAACTATGTATGATCGCATAACTATAGGACTAGTAGCCTACTTTGAGACTTTGCGTCCCTTACTCACAGCAGCAACTCTACTCAAAAGTGGACACATCTCGCAGCAAATTAGGAATTTCCCCCCCTTGAGATAAAGGAAACTCCAGCAAAGTTTCTCTAATACCTAAATATCCAGATTCAGCAAACGACAAAAGCATTCGTGAAAGTGCTAGCCAAACTTCCGGTTCGTATTCCCAATCACGATAACGCGAAGCTTTACCAGCAATTGAACGTAGCGCCCAGAAATAAGAGTTCCGCACCACCGAACCACCCTTTTTAAACTCTGGCAAATCTTCGTGGTGGATAAAAAGTATTTGATTTTCAATTTTGGCTCTCATGTCAATTTTGGATTTTAGATTAAAAGTAAATCTTAAGTAGGGTACGGCAGTGCATCATCTTTACCAAAAAACTGTTTTAAAAATCTTAAACAATACTATTTATCCCAATAATGTAGAGATTTTACAATTAAAAAATCTCTACATTTAATACCTAGAAACTAGAGCTTAAACCCACACGAAAAGTGAATCCAGGGCTATATATGCGATTAACTCGCTCATATTGCTCACCGAGTAGATTTTCTAAATAAACTGTCAGTCCTAAATTGCTAGTTAAAGGTATACGACCGCTCAAATCTAAATTTACGAAAGATGGTGCAAAATCTGTAGCCTTGTCACCAGGGTTAGCAAAGATGGATCTGCGAGCGCCACTATTATAGGTAACATACAAGTTAGCCTGCCATCCCGCATTTTCATAACCTACACCGCTTTGAAGTACAGAGTAGGGAATCAAACCTAACTGCAAACCTCTCTCTGAGCCTGTTTTGATTTGAGCATCTGTATAAGTATAGTTGAGGAAAGTTGACCAGCCTGCGGCAATTCTTAATTGCAATGCAGCCTCTAAACCATTGGTATCTACTAGTCCAATGTTTGCCCATCTTCCAGCGATGACTCCCAAGCGATCGCCTATACTACTACCAAAGTAAGTAAACTGTCCAATCAGATTTTGAGAAAAATTGACATCTACTCCCGCACTCCAAGTAGAGCCAGTTTCCGGTCTTAAATCAGGATTAGGTTCCCAACCATGAACCGTATCATAAACATACAACTGATCTAACCCAGGATTGCGTTGTGCCCCTGCCCAACTTCCACGCACTGCGACTATTGGTGTGACGGCATAACGTAACCCAACACTAGGGTTGAGATAGTTTCCAAACTGGCTGTCAAAGCTTTGCCTTAGCCCTAAATCTATCAGAAAATCATTGCTAATATTCCAAGTATTGACTGCAAATAAAGCTGTATTGAACAAACTTCTATCTTCAGTTTCGTTTTTGGCAATACTACTAGGATTTGTACTCAAAACATCACCGGTTAAGTCGGTGTTTTTCAAATCTAAACCCCAGCGCAATTTATTATTGGAAGTAATTTTCCACTCATGATCTAGTCTGGCTGTGAGTTGTTGCGTATCTAAAGCTCCTGTACGGTAAAATGCTCCTGTAGGGCCATAAGTGCTGAAATAATCTTGGTTATAACCAATTGAGGTTGTCAGGTTAGAGCTTTCCCCATTACCTAGTCGAGTTTTCCAGGATAAGCCAACGTTTAAACCATCATGGTCTAATCTATCTCTTTGGAGAGGGAAACCGAAATAAATTAAGCCGCGACGACTGCTGAGTTTCGTAACATCTAAATTCAAAGAATTTTTCTGATCTAAATCTAGTCCAATGCTACCAAAGTAAGTACTTGTAGCGGTGTCTGCATTCGATAAAAATCCTTGACTATCACGATTTGCTGCACCTACAGGAACGCGGTAACGGTTATCTGTAAAGAATCTCTCAAAGCTAAAGTTGTACTTGACATTATTAGAGGAACCACCATAGGTTACTTGTTGATTATTTAAACTCAATGAGCCAAATTCTGCATTAGCACTCAATTTAGGTTTACCATAACCTTCCTTGGTGATGATATTCACAACTCCGCCAAAGGCTGATGAACCATATAATGCGGAAGCTGTCCCGCTATATAATTCCACTCGTTCAATAGCTTCTACAGGAATGCTATTTAAATCAGTTCCACCATGATAAGTATTGACATTATTGTTAATTGGTCTGCCATTAATCAAAAATACAGACTGATTAATTGAGGCTCCTCGGTAGTATGTACCTGTGTGAGTATCTGCACCATGACCTACATCGTTGATCGCAAAACCAGGCATTCTTTTCAAAATATCAGCTAAACTTGTAGCGCCCTGCTTTTGAATTTCTTCTTTATCAATGACGTAAGTTGGTGTAGATTGGGGTAGGTTGTCTGGTTCTGCGATCGTTTCTATAGTAATGTCTGCATCATCACTCGGATTTTGCTCTGTTTCTGGGTTAATTTCACTCGGTACAGATTGTTGAGTTAATAATTCGGCATTAGTGGCGGGTAGCTCTATTTCACTCAAACTCGGAATATCTGAAATAACTTCGGTTGATCTATCAGTATTTCTCTGCTTAATTTCACTCTCAGCAGCCAAGCCAGGAAACGCTATCAGTAAACTCGGTAAAGCAACTGTTAGCAACAAAAAATCCTTTTTCACGTTCTCTTTCACACCAAGTAAAAACAGTCACTACGTAGCATTGTTGCTGTAATAGTAAAATCGTGTCAAAAGACACGCTGTCATATTTCTACAGTTCAGATGAGACTATTGGTCTATTCACTATAGGTTAAACTCTAGAGCAGCTACATTTAAAAAAGGCAGGATGCAACAAAGGATGATTTGGAGCCACCTCAATAGCCTTACCCTGTGGGAAGCTGACGCAACAGTGAGGGTTTAAAACCCTTGCTTTTTAGCGTTGGCGCAGCCCGTCCTTGAAACAGATCGCGCAGCGTGTCGCAGATAGGGCAATTTTCCTCTAGCCTCTCGCCCTACCTCAATTTTTACGACTTTAGGAATAGAGATTTCTATTACTATTGATAGAGCAGATAATATTATTTAGAAGTTATATTGAAATGTTAGTGATTTTAACGAATTATTAATAACTTAAAGTTTTAACCAATATTAATTATTCAAAAAAATCTAAGTTGATTGTTTGCCGAAAAACTAATTATTGAAAATTTACTTATGTATGTAGCTTTATGGCCAGGGAATGTATATCCTTTAGGTGCAACTTGGGATGGGAAAGGGACGAACTTTGCTTTATTTTCGGAAAATGCAACAGGGGTAGAACTTTGTTTATTTGATCACGATGGCGACGAAATTCGCTTGCCTTTAACAGAAAAAAACAATTTTGTTTGGCATGGTTACTTACCAGGAGTGGGCCCAGGTCAAAAGTATGGGTTTAGAGTGCATGGGATGTGGGCACCAGAGGCAGGTCATCGATTTAATCCTAACAAACTATTGATTGACCCCTACGCCAAGGCAATTGACGGTGAGTTTAGTAATGATCCCTCTGTCTTTGGCTACTCTCTAGATGCCGAGGAAAAAGACTTAGTTTTTTCTGAACTAGATGATGCCAAAATAATGCCCAAGTGTGTTGTGGTCGATCAATCTTTTGATTGGGAAGGCGATAAACTTCTTGCTACACCTTGGTATACAACTGTTATTTATGAAACTCACGTCAAAGGTTTTACTAAACTACATCCAGGAATTCCAGAAGAGTTGCGCGGCACTTATGCCGGGTTGGCGCATCCTGCTGCAATTCAACACTTACTGCAATTAGGAATTACAGCAGTTGAGTTGATGCCAGTACATCATTTTCTATCTCATCCGGGACATTTAGAAGACAAAGGATTAAGGAATTACTGGGGTTACGATTCCATCAACTATTTTGCCCCCTATTCTAGTTACAGTGCTAATGGGACTGGGGGACAACAAGTCACTGAATTCAAGCAAATGGTCAAGGCACTACATTTTGCCGGAATTGAAGTGATCTTAGATGTAGTCTACAACCACACTGGCGAAGGAAATCATTTCGGGCCAACGCTATCTTTGCGAGGTATTGATAATTCTGTATATTACCGTTTGGTAAAAGATGATCCTCGCTACTACATGGACTTTACAGGCTGCGGTAACTCTCTGAATGTGCGTCATGCTCAAGTTCTGAAGTTAATCATGGATAGCTTGCGCTATTGGGTAACAGAAATGCATGTAGATGGTTTCCGCTTTGATTTGGCCTCGGCGCTGGCGCGGGAATTATATGAGGTAGATAATCTATCAGCTTTCTTTGATATTATTCATCAAGACCCAATTTTGGCAGATGTGAAGCTGATTGCTGAACCTTGGGATTTAGGAGAAGGCGGCTATCAAGTCGGGAACTTTCCCCTTCGTTGGTCTGAATGGAATGGTAGATATCGGGATACAGTCAGAGATTTTTGGCGTGGTGTAGATGATAGTTTAGGACAATTTGCTTACTGTTTTACCGGTAGTCCTGATCTATATCAAACCAACGGGCGCAACCCAAATGCAAGTATTAATTTCATAACTGCTCATGATGGTTTCACGTTAAATGATTTGGTCAGCTACAACGAAAAGCATAACGAAGCAAACGGGGAAGACAGTAGAGATGGTGAAAGCCATAATAGATCCTGGAATTGTGGTGCAGAAGGTGAAACTGACGATCCAGAAGTAATGCGTTTGCGCGAACGGCAACGACGAAACTTTTTAGCAACCCTAATGCTATCTCAAGGTGTCCCAATGCTATTAGAGGGGGATGAAATTGGCTGTAGTCAACAGGGAAATAATAATGTCTACTGCCAAGACAATGAAATTTCTTGGCGGCATTGGGATTTGCATAAAGCGAACTCGGATTTATTAGACTTTACACGCGAACTGATTAATTTTCGCCATCAGCATCCAGTATTCCGACGCCGTAAGTGGTTTCAAGGTCGCCCCATCCACGGTTTAGGTATTAATGATATTGCTTGGTTTAATTCTGATGGCAGTGAAATGACTGAGACGCAATGGCTAGTTAGTTATGCCAAAGTAATGGAGATTTTTTTGAATGGGCAAGGAATTGCTACTCCAGGGGATCGTGGTGAGCGGATTATTGATGAAAGTTTTCTAGTATTTTTTAACGCTCACTATGAGTTAATTGACTTTGCTTTGCCAAATGAATTTAAAGAAAAAGTATGGGAGATAGTAATTGATACTAATGAACCTCGCTTTTTAGATCGAGGAAAATTAGTTTCAGGCTCTCAAACTTTACCAGTTACAGATCGCTCTTTAATGGTATTACGCCTGATCAGTTAGCAGGACGAAGAGAAAAAGATACTCAACTTTATAGAAAAATATCTTTTTTCTATAAAGTTGCTAAAATGCTTGAATGATTTTTACTCGTGACTCTAATTAGAAAACGCAGTGCTTCATTTACTGCTTCCGAATTGGGAAAAATTTCTGCAACATCAGGTTCTAAAAAAACTGTCAATTTTTCAATATTATTAAAATTATATTTACCATTTATTATATTAGTGTCTGCCAAACCCTGATTTGATTGAGGTTGGTTCTGTATTATGCTTGTTTGGCAAGATACAGCATTTAATTTATTAACTAGTGATTCCCAACTAGTAACTTTCAGATTAAAGTGAGCCTTTGCATCCCGTAATGTTTTAAACTGTTGCTTCAGAATATCAACAGTATAAGTATACTTATTAGATACTTGTTTCTCTGCATTTAGGTCTGACTCAACCATATCAACTACTTCATTAATAAGTCTGTCATGATTTTCGGCAATCTGAGCAGCAGCCCCTAAAATCCGAGAAGTTGCTTGTATTTGTACATCAGTCTCTTGTTTAAGGCGATCGGCAATACTGCGAATTTGATCTCCCAGCCTTGCTTTACCTTTTTTTTGCGTAGATGGTAGTAATTTTTTGCTCATAAGTATGCTTGTTTATTCAGAAAAGATGTCTTTAATTGCCAGCCAGATGCGTTTAAATTTTTGTACCAAACCCATAGGATTGTTAGTTGTTTCTTCTTCCACCGAATCAACTAGAGATTGAATCCGATCCATACGCTCTGCGACAACGTAAAGACTATTTACTGCTTCATCCTTACTTGCTAAAGAGTCACGCAGTATCACAACCATCTGGGCAATTTCTCGTTTAGAAAAGAGCGATTTCCGTTACAGACGAAATTTGTTGTCGCAAATTCTTTAGTAAATCTAGAGTTTTTTCGTAAGCAACTCTCTTTCCTTGGTTTTCAAAGTACTCAGATGCTTTTTGTAAATCAGCGATCGCTCCTAAATGATATCCTAACTGATAACGAGCTACTCCCCGATAAACATAGGCCTGGGCATTACTAGGGTTAAGTCTGATGACTTGGGAAAAATCACGCACCGCACCAAAGTCATCTCCATATCGTCCGCAAGCACAGGCTCGGTTAAAGTACGCTCTATAATCGTTAGCATTGAGGCGAATTGCTAGATTAAAGTCGAGCATAGCGGCTTGGGTATCTTGTAAGACTAAATGTGCTAAACCTCGATCATTATAGATATCTGCAAGCAGTAAGCTACCAACTTGGGGAATTTGAGTTAAGGCTAAATTAAAGTCAAGAATTGCCTCTGAATCTTTTTCATCACCAACACGCGCTAGCCCTCGGTTGTAGTAAGCTCGAAAATCGTAGGGTTTAAGTGCGATCGCTCGATTATAATCAACGATAGCGCCAGGATAATCCCCTTGTCTGTAGAGTGCCAAACCCCGGTTCAAATAAGCCTCAGAGTTATCCGGTGCAAAATTTATGGCTTGAGTACAATCTGCGATCGCTTGATGGTAATCTTGTAGTTGGAGATAAGCAAGACAGCGATCGCTATAAGCCACAGCCAAATCTTTCTCTAGTTCAATCGCCTGGTTGAAATTCTTTATTGCTTCCTGATAATCACCACGCCGCATCTTATCTACACCGAACTCCAAGAAATCACCCACTGTAATTTGGGTAATTAAAATGGGTGAAGAATGTGCAGATAAAGTCAAAAAAGTGAGAGGGAAAGCAACAATTACACTAATCAATAATCGTAAAAAATTACTCATAATACCAAATTAGAATAAGTAATATTACTTGATATTTTTGGAACAATTTTTTTGCAAAGACTCGTAATCCAAAATTGGTATAAGCATTCTATTTGATAACTTCGGCAGCAAGAAAATTAGCAGGACAAAAAGCCCCGCTAATTTTTAATTATTGAAGTGAGATTTTAGTCTACTTCCAGTCTTTATCTGCTTGTGAAAGTACATAAGCAGCTACATCTTCAATTTGGTCAGATTTCAAACGTTTGCCGAAGGCGGGCATGGCATTTTTACCTTTTGTAACCTGGGCAATAATTGCCTCTGCTGAGTACAAACCATACTTTTCTAAAGCATCCTTCTTCAGGTTCTTCGCAGCTTGCACCAGATTCTTACCTCCCGCATGACAAGAAGCACAATTGGCACTAAATACTTTAGCTCCACTAGCAGCATCTGCTGCCAATGCTGGACTACTGAAGGCAAAGGTGAAGATTGCTATGCCTAACAGCATGACTGTAATCATTTTTTTCATTTCGTGTTCCCTCTGCAATAACGGCTTATTCGGTGCAATATCCTTCATAATTGTCAGTTGAGCCGCTGCCATAGTCAAACGACAAGCTGTCAAACTTCGCTTTATTAAATAAAGTTTTTGGTTTTGGAATCTTCGAGGTTTTAAATTTAGGGTTATTAGTCAGGAGCGATGTCTGATAACAAGGTGCTTTTCTACGAAACACCCTAACTTGCTTATTTGCAAAAATATGCATTTACGCTGATGATTAAAATACAAATGCATGTAATTTTGAACACTTGATAAACAATAAATGATCAAAATTTCAGGATGAAATATTAAAGATAAAAATTGTCTTGCTTTATTCTTTATACTTCATCCTTTGTTTTTTATTTGACAGATCCTAACTGAGTAAGTGCTTCTTCTGTAACGCGACAAATTCGCCAATCATCTAATATAGATGCTCCCATGCTACGGTAGAATGCTTGGGCTGACTCATTCCAATCTAAGACACTCCACTCTAACCGTCCACAATCACGTTCTACAGCTATCTGAGCTACTTTAGTAAGGATAGCTTTACCAATACCTTGCCTACGATATTCTGGTAAAACAAATAAATCTTCCAGATAAATTCCTGGCTTAGTTAGAAATGTTGAATAATTATGAAAAAATAGGGCAAAACCAACAGCTTGACCCGCAGATTCCGCTAAGATTGCCTCTATATACCTCCGCGAACCAAATAAATGCTCCTGAAGTGCCAGAGCATTACCAGTGATAGCGTGAGATAGTTTTTCATACTCTGCAAGCCCCTCAATTAATTTAAACAATACGCTGTAATCGGCTGGTTGGGCAAAACGCACAATCAAATTGCTACGCGAAGTCATTAGTCTATAGTCCATAGTTTATAGTCCATAGTCTATAGGCAACTGGGCAATTTTTTTTGAGTAATAACTAAATAAAAGCCGAAAAAAGGTACAAAACGCCCGACTTTTGCGAATTGCAAAGCTAATTAGCTCAGGTATTGCATCTCCATTTTTATCAATGTAATTAAATCAACCAACCTTTTAAGCGTTTGGCTATGTGGGGACGCCGCAATTTCCGCATGGCTTTGCTTTGAATTTGCCGCACTCGCTCACGAGAAAGATTGAACATATTGCCAACTTCTTCTAAGGTACAGGGTTCGCTGGTTGTCAATCCATAGCGCAGAGAAATCACATCTTTCTCCCGTGGAGTTAACACGTCACCCAAGACTTCCCAAATCTCCTGACGCATCATGTTTTCATTCATTTTTGCTTCTGGAGAGAGGTTATCTTCATCTTCTAGCAAATCCATCAATTCCGTGTCTTCTTCTTTACCGACACGGTGGTTGAGAGAAAGTGCTTGACGCCGTAGTTGTTGTAGCTGGCGTAGTTGTTGCACACTAATTTCCAAAGCTTCTGCCATTTCTCCTTCAGTAGGATTACGACAGAGTTTTTGTTTGAGTTCTCGTTGTGCTTTTTTTAGCTTGTTAAGCTTTTCAACAATATGAATTGGTAGCCGAATTGTTCGCGCATCGTTAGCTATAGCTCTGGTAATTGCTTGTCTAATCCACCAATAGGCGTAAGTAGAAAACTTATATCCTTTATCGGGATCAAACTTTTCTGTAGCGCGATTTAAACCCATTGCTCCTTCCTGAATTAAATCCAGAAAAGGCACTCCTCGATTCAGATATCGCTTGGCAATAGATACTACCAATCTCAGGTTCGAGCGAATCATTTTGCGTTTCGCTACTCTCCCTTGATATAGGCGACTTTCTAGTTGCTTTTCCGTCATTTCTAGCTCAGAAGCCACTTCTAGTTTGCTGGGTTCATGTTCCAGTTTTAACTGCAAGGCAGCTTGTATTTCTCTGACTTCCTCTAGAAACCTGACTCGCCGCGCTAACTCTACTTCTTCATCGGCTTTTAGGAGCGGATAACGCGCCATTTCCTTAAAAAACGCGCCGACAGCATCATCATGTTCGGTTTTATTGTATCCCGAAGGACGAGCCGCCGCCATCTCATCTCCATCCCGTTCCTCTGATTCCAGATTTTCTATTACAATTGGAGATTCTTCTTCTGCCACTGTATTTAAACTATCGAGTGATGGTTCTTCAATATCAGCAGCATTCTCCAGGATTTCCATTTTTCCTAATTCAACAATATTCATAGTTTCCTTTAGGGATTGTTGCTTTGTTTGGTACATAATTTAGTTACAGCTACTCGTTTGAGGCTTGGTAGTTTTCCCTAATGGACGATGCACCCGTTTATATAGCGAAATGCAGGCTAATGCTAATTTATCTACAGAAATAAAATTGGCATCTAGCTAGCACCTATGGGTTACGGTTATATACAACCTATAACGAAACTGGTCTTAGCACCCAACAAAACTTTGTTCTCAGGCTCCCGACAGATATATTCTTCATTTTTTTCCGAATTATCAAATATGTCAAACCCCCCTCAAACTTTCTCAACCTTAACAAATATAAAAATCTCCGTTAATTATCCAATTTCTTAAACTTTCATATATTTTTCTAAATATATTTAATGTCTTAGGTGTTGGAGATCACTGGGTAAAATAAAAACCTGGTACTGGGGTTATGTATTCCCGATTTAAAGTTACCCAGATGAGACAAAATACAATAATGGCAGTTTAATTTCGGGATGTTCTTATTTGTATAAAAGCATCTCATAAGCAAGAAGGGTTGAATATCTATCGATAGGCGGAAAAAGGCTACTCCCTATTTAGTAGATGAGCAACTGTTGCAGCAAGAGCCGACATGTTTTTATTTGTATAGTGGGTACCAAATATTTATTGCATGTATAGTTGATACGAATTTGTCTAGTAGATTACATAAGAGGAAACTTATCAAGTATTATGAAGGATAACAGTATTGAGAATTACCATTTAACTTTAACAAAGTGAAAAATTAGAGTTTAGTTAGCTAGGTTAATTTTGACCAGCTATGTGAGGTAAATATCTAACTATAAAGTCAGCAACTATGTATATTAATGACGTAAATTTATCTCCTTTAGTGGTGGGTGAACCTAGTGAATCATACCAGTCAGGTGCAACTCTTAATCGGTGGGTTGAAGTACTGGTAGACTGTCCAGGAAGTACAGGACTATTTACTTATCGATTGCCAGCCCAGTTAGAAATCAAACCAGGGGATATTTTGAGCGTGCCATTTGGGGCACAGCAATTAGGAGCGATCGCTATTCGGTTACTGGCACAACCAAATGTAGATTTACCACCAGAAAAAATCCGGGAAGTAGAAGATATAGTCAGCGTTGGATTTTTCCCAAGTGCTTATTGGGAATTACTCAACCGAGTTGCTGCATATTACTATACGCCGCTGATTCAAGTAATCCGGGTTGCTCTGCCACCAGGGTTACTGGGGCGATCGCAGCGTCGTATCCGCCTGGTTGGAGGGAGAGAGGCAGGGGGCAGGGAGCAGGGGGCGGGAGGAAGTCGTTATTTACTGGCATCTGCTGATCCTTTAGCTTTTTTGACTCCAACTGCGCGGCAAGTTTGGGAACTTTTGCAAGGGCAGCCAGCGGGGGACTACAGTTTTGTCTACGTTCAACAAAAAGTCAAATCTGCTTATCGGGGAATTCGGGAGTTATTACGATTTGGTTTAGTAGAAAGCTACTTAGAACCGCCACGACTGACTCGACCAAAGTTGCAAAAAGCAGTCACACTCACAGGTACAATCGACGAGGACTTAACTACTCGCCAACGAGAGATTTTAGAAGTGCTGCGGCGACATGGTGGGGAGTTGTGGCAAAATGAATTGTTGCAAACCTGCAATGCTAGTTCCTCTATCCTCAAAACGTTGGCACAAAAGGGTTACATCGTCATCGAAGAACGGGAAGTATTGCGAACCGAACAAGGCCCAGCATTAGTAGGTGATGGCGCTAAATCCTTAACTGCTGCTCAAGCTAGCGCCTTAGCAACAATCCAGACACTAGATGAATTTGCTCACGTTTTATTGCATGGGGTGACAGGTTCAGGAAAAACCGAAGTATATTTGCAAGCGATCGCACCTCTCCTCAATCAAGGCAAATCTGCCCTCGTCTTAGTCCCAGAAATTGGACTCACGCCTCAGCTAACCGATCGTTTTCGCGCCCGTTTTGGCAATAAAGTCAGCGTTTATCATAGCGCCCTCTCAGACGGTGAACGTTACGACACTTGGCGACAAATGCTCACAGGAGAACCCCAAGTTGTCATTGGTACTCGTAGTGCTGTTTTCGCTCCTTTGCCCAACTTGGGTTTAATTATTTTAGATGAAGAACACGATAGCAGCTTTAAACAAGACTCCCCCATACCCACCTACCACGCCCGTACCGTCGCCCAGTGGCGAGCCGAATTAGAAAATTGTCCCTTGGTGTTAGGTTCTGCTACGCCCTCATTGGAAACTTGGGTAAGCGTGAGGAGGCAGGGGAGCAGGGGGGCAGGGGGAGAATTCATAACTCCTAACTCCTCACTTCTAACTCTTTACTCAGCACTCAGTACTCATTACTTAAGTTTGCCTGAGCGCATCAACTCGCGCCCTCTACCGCCAGTGGAAATAGTCGATATGCGGCAAGAGTTGCAGCAGGGAAATCGTTCTATATTTAGTAGATCGCTGCAAGCAGCTTTACAAGAGTTGCAAGAAAGAAAACAACAGGGAATTTTATTTATCCATCGCCGGGGACACAGCACTTTTGTCTCTTGCCGCAGTTGTGGATATGTGTTGGAATGTCCGCACTGTGACGTGTCGCTGGCATATCACCACACCGAAGAAAAAGCACCGGAATTATTGCGGTGTCATTACTGTAACTATGCGCGATCGCACCCCAAATTCTGCCCTGATTGTAGTTCTCCTTACCTGAAATTTTTCGGTAGCGGTACTCAACGGGTAACGCAGGAACTAGCGCGACAGTTCCCAGAGTTGCGCTTGATTCGTTTTGATAGCGATACCACCCGTAACAAAGGCTCACACCGGACTCTACTTACGCAGTTTGCCAACGGCGAAGCGGATTTATTAGTCGGTACGCAAATGCTCACCAAAGGTTTGGATTTACCACAGGTGACACTTGTGGGCGTCGTCGCCGCCGATGGATTGCTAAATTTATCAGATTATCGCGCTAGTGAACGGGCATTTCAAACCTTGACTCAAGTCGCTGGACGTGCTGGTAGAGGCGAAGATCCGGGTAGGGTAATTGTGCAGACTTATACTACAGAGCATCAGGTAATTGCAGCAGTGCGATCACACGATTATCAGTCTTTCTCTGAAGCTGAGTTAGAACAACGCCAAGCACTCAATTATCCTCCTTATGGGCGGTTAATTTTGTTGCGGTTAAGTAGTCTCGACCCAATTCAAGTGCAAAATACGGCGCAAATTATTGCTACAGCCTTGAGTACAGAAGAATTCGAGATATTAGGCCCAGCACCAGCGAGTATTTTACGAGTAGCTAATCGTTATCGCTGGCAGATATTGATTAAATTTGCCCCCGATGCCTTACCACAGTTGCCAGATTGGGAAGAAGTGCGATCGCTTTGTCCTTCCTCTGTGAGTTTAACTATTGATGTAGACCCCATTAATATTATGTAATACCAAGCTCAATTATCTAACTTCATCGGTAAGGTGAGGGTGAACGCTGTTTGACCAGAAGATGTTGAGTCAAGGGTGAGATCGCCACGATGAGCGCGGGCAATTTCTCTAGCTAGGCTGAGTCCCAGTCCGATTCCTTCTATTTTGCGGTTCCGTGAGGGATCACCGCGATAAAAGCGGTCAAAAATGCGATCGCATTCACTCACTGGAATATCTTTTGATGCATTGATAATAGTGACGTGGAGAGTTGTGGGAGTTTGATGAGCGCGAATCTGTATCCAGCCGTTAGGAAGATTGTATTTGATGGCATTACTGAACAGGTTTTGCAAAACTTGAATCAGCAGATCGCGATCGCCTTTTACGTGCAACCCATCAGCAAAGTCAGTTTGCACAGTCAACAGGGGAGCTAGCATTTCCACATCTTCTAGCATCTCCATGAGCAACTCAGACATATCCACCTCAACTAGATACAAGCTCATTTTTCCGGCATCTGCTAGAGATAGCAACAAGAGTTTCCGCATAATTCCACTCAGGCGGCGCACCTCATCTAACAGGTTGCTTAAGCGCTGTTGTACTTCACTACCGGGATCAACCTGTTGTAGTGTTCGTTCCAATTCGCCTTGCAAAATAGTCAGTGGAGTTTTCAGTTCATGAGCGGCGTCACCACTAAAGCGGGAAGCTTGGGTAAAACTGCGTTCCAAGCGTGACAACATCAAGTTAAACACCTGAATCAATTCGACAAATTCCACATCAGTTGTGCCAATGGGAATCCGCTGATCTAGTCCTTTGACAGTCACCTGTTGAATTACGCCCGTTAATTGATGGATGGGACGCAAAGCACCACCAGAAACCAACCATGCTCCCACCGCAACCAGCAACAGCGCTCCTGGAATTGAAACCAGGAAGATATTGCCAATGGTAGCCATTTCTTGATCTACGGCTTGCAGGCTAACGGCAATGGCAATCTGAGCATTGGGAAATTTAGCTGCTCCAACCCGCCAGACTGCTGTTGCTGTCTGCTTAGTGATAAATTGAGGTGGGCGTGGACGAATCAGGGGTGGCCGCTCGAAGGATGGATTTGCATTGGAGGGTAAAGGTGGTGGTTCTCTCTTCGGAGACGGTGCTAGAGGTGCCAATTCAAGACACGCCAGTAACAGACGATTCACCTCAAGGTCGGCAGGTAGAGAGTTGGATTGATAAAGTATGTTGTTGTTTGTGTCCAGCACCAGCAGGGCGACGGGGGTTTTTGTATTGCTTCCGAAAGCATAAGATAAGGAATCTTCGTAAAACTGCCATCGCTCGCGTGAGCTTTCTTTACTCAATTCTCTTCTGGGAGATGCTGCACCTACGGGAGGTTCCTCTCGTGGAGGGAAGTTCGGAGTTGCCCGCATCAAGTGATTTAATAGTTCTGCATCCAGGCGGCTAATCTTAGCATTGTAAATCTGAAACCAGGAAACCGCACCAAATCCGACTAATGTGCTTCCGGCTAGAGCCGCAGACAACAGAGCAAGGCGGAGTCGAAACGAAGGGAGTTTCATGGTGAAGAATCTGGCTTGCGAAATCGATATCCAACCCCTCGAATGCTTTCAATCCAGACTGCTTCATCAATGGGGTCAATTTTTTTCCGAATTCGCTGGATACAAACATCCACGACGTTGGTGTTGGGGTTAAAGTCATAGCCCCAAACGTGTTCCAGAATTTGAGTACGGGTGAAAACCCGTCCAGGAGAGCGCATGAGATATTCTAAAAGATTAAACTCGCGGCTGGTGAGTTCTATCGCCCGGTGATTGCAAGTGACTTCTCTGGTGATGCGATCGAGTTTGATCGGCCCAACGCCAAGCTGATTTTGGCGTTCGCTGACACTCCGACGCACAACCGCATGAATTCTAGCCGCTAACTCTTCCACAAAAAACGGTTTAGCGATATAGTCATCCGCTCCCAAATTTAACCCTTGCAAGCGATCGTCTAGTTCATTCCGAGCCGTCAACAAAATCACCCGAGCATTTCGACCTTGCCGCCGCAATAGTTTTAGAATTGATAGTCCATCCTTTCCCGGCACCATAATGTCAAGTACAATCACATCATATTCGTTATCTAATGCCCGCAGATATCCGTCATCACCGTTATCGCAGTAGTCTACAACAAATCCCTGCTCCTTCAGTCCAGCCCGGACAAAGTTAGCAATTTTCGCTTCATCTTCGACAAACAGAACGTTCACAAGCTTTTATTAATTCATATATTCTTCTATTCTAAATTCATTATTTTTTATTCAAATTACAAAACTGTAATTTAGAGAATAGGCAAGCTGTAATTTTGAGGTGGCTCAATTAGAAATATGAACCCCCTACCTTTTGAAGGTTGATTTTTATGAATATTCGTCGAGTCTTAGCTGTAGCAGCGATTCCTTTTTTGATTGGTACATTCGGTTTTGTTGCACCCAATCAGGCAAATGCCGCTAATCCATCTCATCGGGACACACAGATTTCACAACAGCCGAAAAAACCAGAAGTATCTGATAAAAAACCACAAGTCAGGCATTCTCAACCCCGTCCCCACCAAAAAAAGCATTCTCCCCAACGTCCCCAAGTGCATAATCAGGGCGCGGTTCAAAACCGGGTAGAAAATAACCGTTAATTGAAGCACTCTGGTATTTCGCCTTGCCCTTAGCTGTGATATCACCAGAGGATTCCTGACTCAAATTACAAAACTGTAATTTACAAACAGGGCAAGCTGTCATTTTGAGAAGACTTAATTAGAAATATAAACCTTTGGAGATTTAATGATGAATATTCGTCGAGTATTATCCGTAGCAGCGATTCCCGTTCTGGTTGGCACATTTGGTTTTATTTCACTCAATCAAGCGAATGCTGCTAATCAATTCAATCAAATTGCACAGGCGCAACAACCGCCCAACCAACCATTAGAGAAACAGCCGCGTCCACCCCGACCTGATTTGAAAGCCGCAGCGACAAAGTTAGGAGTTACAGAAGCACAGTTAAAAGCGGCGTTAGGAGTTCCTGCCAATCCTCCAAATCCAGGCGATCGCAATCAACATCAACATCCACCCCGACCTGATTTTGCAGCTGCGGCGACAAAGTTAGGAGTTACAGAAGCACAGTTAAAGGCGGCGTTAGGAGTTCCTGCCAATCCTCCAAATCCAGGCGATCGCAATCAGCGTCCACCTCGACCTGATTTTGCAGCTGCGGCGACAAAGTTAGGAGTTACAGAAGCACAGTTAAAGGCGGCGTTAGGAGTTCCTGCCAATCCTCCAAATCCAGGCGATCGCAATCAGCGTCCACCTCGACCTGATTTGAAAGCGGCTGCGGCAAAGTTAGGTGTCACTGAACAACAGTTGATCGATGCACTAGGCGTTCCACCTCATCCTCCTGGCGCTGATCGCCCTAATGCCCCAAAATAGCTCAACATTAACTAGATTAAGGAAAAAATTAAATTATCCATTAATCATAGTAGTCTGTCCCAAAAGTTTTGAGAGGTTAGTGGTGTTCAGATCCCCGACTTCTTAAAGAAGTCGGGGATCTAGCAGCCCCTCAAAATCAATGGAACAGACTAGTAGTCGTCTGTCAAGTTTAAATTGATTGGTAAGCAAGTTCGTAGTCAGGACTAAAGCCCTTATTTTCTAAACACTTTAGTGCTGACTGCAAACCCTTAAAACTTGTTAGCAGCGTACGTTGGGCTTTAGCCTAATGCACCGTTTCCGCAATATTGTGACGTTAAACTTGCCGTAACGCACCCTTGTATCTCAGAAGACTCGCAGGTTATTTAATATCGCCTTGACAAAAATCTTATGTTCTACTTAGTTGCGATCGCAATTGTCATGACAAGCAATTTTTATCTCACTGTTACAAAGGTAAATACAACACAACTCCCTTCCACTGTGCTTGCTTACTATTGTTAAAAAAGAAAGATTGTTTGACTGTTTTGCCATAAAATCGCAACATCTGATGAGAAAATAAGACATTCAAACAAAGCGATCGCTATTTCATTGTTAACAAGCCCGTTAATCAGACCTGATTTTTTGAGGTCAAAGAGAACAAAAGCATTATGGGAGATGACGGAGAAAGTTAGTGTCTCAAAATACTCCTAAAAGCCAGTCCTAATTTTAGGAGTATTTTGTAGAATTTGTTGGTGAGGTTATTTACTTGATTTTCAATTGCAGCAATCCAGGTTTCATTTATGAGTCAGTCTTTTTCTCAAAACCAAGCAAGACGAAATCGTAAACAAAGACTGTGGCAGCAAAAATGGAATTTAAAGACTAAAGCGATTGTTTGGGCACTAAGCATTAGCGTCCTTCCTGTGGTTGCAATTGGAACAGGTACTTACTACTATGGCATTAATTTAATTACCAAACATCCGCAAGTTAGACAAGAGAGTGCGAAAAGTTCCAGAGAAAGTGAACTTGCTTTACAGAGACAACTTTCACTCTTGTTAACTGGTACGGGGGTAACAGCAATTTTGGCAGGTGCGATCGCTGTTTTTGTGACGAATCGAGTTATGAGTCGAGTCAGTAAGGCAGCTACAATCTCTAATAATATCAAAAAAAAGCTCCGTCCAGATAGTGAGTTTACTCAAGTTTTCATCGCTAGCCAAGATGAATTAGTGATGTTAGAGAGAAACATCAGCTTATTCACAGACCTACTTTCGGTTTTGGTACAAGAGAAAGAAGCCGAAACTGATTACTCTCAGTTATTGATAAAAATTACCTGCTGGATTCGAGAATCATTCAATGAAGAAGATGTTCTCAAAACTACCTCAGAAGAAATTCGCAGAGCTTTAAGTATTGATCGCGTAACTATTTTTTGCTTCAACTCCAACTGTAATGGAACCTTTATAGCCGAATCAGTAGCACCTGGTTTACCGAAAATATTAGGGGTTACAGTCTCTGAACCTGGGTTCGAGGCAGGGTATATGGAAAAATACCAGAATGGTTGCATTCGTGCTAGTGATGATATCCATCAAGCCGATCTCAGTGATGGTGATATTGAGTTACTGGAGCAATTTGCTGTCAAATCCAATCTAGTAGCACCTATTCTCAAAGGCAAACAACTATTTGGTTTATTGATTGCACATCAGTGTTCTAGACTTCGCTTTTGGCAGCAGTCTGAGATTGATTTGTTCGCTCAGATAGCCATGCAAGTAGGATTTGCCCTTGACTACACCAAGCTTCTAGAACAGGTAGATACCAAGGCAGATAAAGCTCAGGTATTTATAGAAATTACCCGCAGCATTCGCCAATCGCTCAACGAAGAGGATGTCATCAAAACCACTGTGGCAGAGGTTCGCAAAGCACTGAGTACTGACCGAGTGCTGGTTTATAGCTTTAATACTGATTGGTCTGGAATTATCATTGCCGAATCAGTAGTTCCAGGTTATCCCAAAGTTTTGCGGTCTGAAATCCGAGACATTTGTTTCAGTCAGGGTTATGTAGAAAAGTATCAGTCTGGTCGCGTTGTAGCCACAAACAACATTTATGAGTCCGGTTTGACTGATTGTCACATTAGCCTGCTGGAATCCTTTGCTGTCAAAGCAAATTTGGTAGCCCCTATTCTCAAAGATAAACAGCTGTTTGGTTTATTAATTGCACATCAATGTTCCAGACCCCGTGATTGGCAACAGCCTGAGATTGATTTTTTTGCCCAGATAGCGATGCAAGTGGGATTTGCTCTCGACCACGCAAGACTCCTGCAACGAATCGAGGCTGAAGGTGTGCAAAGTCGGTTGCTGGCGGATACTATCGGCAGCATTCGCCAATCGCTCAATGAAGAAGATGTCCTCAAAATCACTGTAGAAGAGGTGCGGAAAGTACTGAGTACTGACCGAGTGATGGTTTATAGCTTTGATGCTAATTGGTCTGGAATTGTGATTGCTGAATCAGTTGTTCTCACCTACCCAAAAGTTTTGCGATCTGAAATCCAAGACCCATGTTTTGGTCAAGGCTATGTAGAAGAATATCAGTCTGGTCGCGTTCTCGCAATCAACAACATTTATGAAGCAGGTTTAGCTGACTGTCACATTAGCTTACTCGAATCCTTTGCTGTCAAAGCCAATTTAGTAGCCCCCATTCTTAAAGATAAACAGCTATTTGGCTTATTAATTGCACATCAATGCTCCAGACCCCGTGATTGGCAACAATCTGAGATTGATTTATTTGGCCAGATAGCGATTCAAGTAGGATTTGCTCTCGACCATGCAAGACTCCTGCAACGAATCGAAGCTGAAAGGATACGAAGTCAGTTGCTAGTAGATATTATCCGCAGCATTCGCCAATCGCTCAAGGAAGAGGATGTCATCAAAATCACCGTGGAAGAGGTTCGCAAAGCACTAAGTACTGAGCGAGTGCTGGTTTATAGCTTTTACGCTAATTGGTTCGGAATTATAATTGCCGAATCAGTGGTTCCAGGCTATCCCAAAGTTTTGCGGTCTAAAATCCACGATCCCTGTTTCACTCAAGGCTATGTAGAAAAGTACCAGTCTGGTCGCGTTGTCGCAATCAACAACATTTATGAGTCCGGTTTGGCTGATTGTCACATTAAACTGCTCGAATCATTTGGTGTGAAAGCAAATTTAGTAGCACCCATTATTAAAGATGAGCAGCTATTTGGCTTGTTAATTGCACATCAGTGTTCTGAACCCCGTGATTGGCAACAGCCTGAGATTGATTTATTTGCCCAGATAGCGATGCAAGTAGGATTTACTCTCGATCATGCTCGGCTCCTACAAGCGTATCAAGCTGCCGAAGCTAACTCTCGTGAATAACTATTATATCGTGTCCGGTTCAGGACTTATCATTAACACGGCAGGGGGCAGGGGGCAGGGAGCAGGGGGAAAGAGGGTTTCCTGGTTTTTGCACAGATGCGGGAATTATAACTAATTAGGCGGACATGATTTTACAACCCGCAGATCCCCGATAACTTTTATGAAGTCGAGGATCTCTACATTAGCGAGGTGATGACAAATTAGCAAGGAACAACAAACTATGTATTTTTACGATCGGCTTAGTGTGACTTTTGACGAAGAAGCTGCCAGAGCGATCGCTAATGGTAAAATTCGATGTTCTTGAATTTGAATCCGGGCGTGGAGTGTTTCTGCTGTATCATCTGGCAGTACTGGGACTGCGGCTTGCATTAGTATTGGGCCACTGTCCATTTCTAAACAAGCTATATGCACTGTACAACCAGTGATTTTTACCCCAGATGCCAAGGCTTGTTCTACAGCACGGATTCCTTTGAAACTAGGTAACAAACTAGGATGGATATTAATAATCCTCTCAGGAAAGGCATCGATGAAAACTGATGTTAACAATCGCATCCAACCTGCCAAAATCACCCATTCCACATCGTAATGCCGCAATGTCTGCACAATTTCCCGATCAAACTCTTCTCGGCTTTGATAATTGCGGTGATTTAATAAAACAGTTTCTACACCTCTATTAGCTGCTCTTACAGCTGCTTTCGCCGAAGGGTTATTGTAAATTAAAACTTGAATTTGGGCATTTAGCCGCCCATCTTGGATAGCTTGGGCAACTACATCAAAATTACTGCCATTCCCAGAAGCCATAATTCCCAGTTTTAAGGGGGCGACTTGTTGACAAACATCGCTAGTGCTAGGAGAAATCAAGCTCAGGGTCGAATCAGGGCGGAGGGTCATAACAGCTAAGAGGGAAAATTATAGATGCCAAAAAGATATAATCCGTACACTTTTGTGTAAAAGCGTAGCTTGTTTAATGCAAGGGGACGCATTAATATTGTTACCCAATGCATTGGCATTGTTACCCGATGCATTGGCATTGTCAACCGATGCATTGGCATTGTTACCCGATGCATTGGCATTGTTTCTCGATGCATTGGCATTGTTACCCGATGTATTGCCATTGTCAGCCGATGCATTGGCATTATCAGCCCATGCATAAACATTGCAGGGTATTGCCAAATACTACTTTGCTATGAATTAATGAAATGCTCTACTAAGTCGTGGTTAGATACTGATACAGTAGCTGCCTGGATTTTTCTTACCTATTTAGGTAAGATTTATACTTTAATTCAGCAATGTCTTTTCCCATGTTGCGATGTCTACGATGGGCTACGCCTACGCTTGATTAAATTTTGCTCATAACTAGTCCAATTGATATAAGTGATATTCTAAAACTTGGTATGAGCGAAACAACACAGAGATTAAAGTCGCATAGGATTTGATCGCAGCATAGGTGAGTTAAATGGCAAAGGTCGCATTGCTGATTGGGGTCAGTGAGTATGAGCCAGGGCTGAATCCGTTGCCCAGTGCAGTCAGAGATGTGGAAGCAGTGTGTGAGGTGTTGCTGCATCCAGAAATGGGCGGATTTGCTGCGTCAGATATTATCCTGCTAAAAAATCGTGAGCGACAAGTTGTAGAAATGGCGATCTGCTGTTTTCCAGTCGGCACAAGGATGATTTGCTGCTGCTATACTTTTCGGGACACGGAATCAAAGACGATCGCGGTAAGCTGTATCTGGCGACTCGGAACACCAGTAAGACGCAGCAGGGCGAATTGATTCGCTCAACCTCAGTGTCTGCCAATTTTATCCACGATCGCATGAGCGAAAGCCGCTCCCGGCGGCAGGTGGTGATCCTGGATAGCTGCTTTAGTGGTGCGTTTGCTGAGGGGATGCCTGCCAAAGATGACGGCACGATTGACATCCGGCAGCAATTAGGCGGTGAAGGACGAGTCGTATTGACTTCTTCTAGTTCGACTCAATATTCTTTTGAACAAAAGGGGCAAGATTTATCGATTTACACTCGTTTTTTGATTGAAGGTATCAAGTCGGGAGAGGCCGATCGCGATCGCGATGGGTTTATCTCAACCGATGAACTCCATGAGTACGCCAAGGAGAAGGTGCGAGAACTTCAACCTCAGATGAAGCCGGAAATCTATGCAATTCGAGAAGGCTATAAAATTCTACTGACAAAGGTGGCTCCAGGTGATCCCAGGCAGCAATACCGTAAAGAGGTAGCGCTATTTATTCGTCGAGACAAAATTTCCCGTGTTGGTCGTCACACATTGGATATACTGAGGACTCGCTTGAGATTGGATACAACTGAAGCGAAGGCGATTGAAGATGAGGTGTTAGAACCGTACCGCAAGGAGTTCCGCGAAAAACTCCAGGAGTATCAGCAGGTGTTCGCTGAACTACTGGAGCGAGATGAGACGATTACAGATGGCGATCGCCACGATCTGCAAATTCTCCAGCAACGTTTGGGGCTGCGGGATGAGGACACCATGCCGATTGAGGCACTAGTGACTGCACAGTTTAAGACACATCAGCAAAACCTGGAAACATATCAGCAAGCCTTTACCACGGCACTGCGACAGGAGTTTCCGTTGAGTGCAGCAAGCCGCGATCACTTACGGCAAATCCAGTCGCAATTAGAGCTTGCGAATGGGGATATTGCCGCGATTGAATCTCAGATTACGGCTGAGGTAGAGGCATATCACCAGAAACTCCAGGACTACCAACGGCTGTTTTTTACTGCCACGCAGCAGGAATATCCTCTCAGCGAGGCAACCCGAAATAATTTACGCCAACAGCAGCAACGCTTGGGACTAACAGATGTAGATGTTGCACCAATTGAAGCGCAAATCACAACCCAAATTGAAAGCTATCATCAAAAACTCCAGCAATACGAGCAGGCGTTTGTGAAGGCGACGCAGCGCCAGCATTATCCAGATGAGGTGACGCGAAAGCAGTTGCAGCAAACCTGGCAGACGTTGGGGTTGAGAGAAGGGGATGTGGGTGCGATCGAGAGACGGATTGATGCAGAAACATCTGCGATCAAAGCAATTATTATTCAATCATCTTCAGAAGCAGAATACCGGAAAGAGCAAGAGACAATCAGACAGGAACCACCAATTCAGCAGTCAAGCCCTGTTCAACCCACTCAACCGCCTCAAGATCGAATAACTCGACAAACGTTTTTGAAGTGGGCTGGCTTGGGAAGTGTAGGCTTGGTGACAGGAGTAGCAGGTCTTGAATTTTTTAAGGGTCAATCACCCAAATATATTACTGTTAAGTTTGAAACGGTAAGCGTAGATCAAAAGGGACAGGTAATTAAACGAGATTCTAACAAGCAAGCTAAGTTATTTAAAGAGGACTTAGGCAATGGCATAACTTTAGATATGGTTGAGATTCCTGGAGGCTCTTTTAATATGGGTTCGCCATTTGGTGAAAATGGTCGAACCCAAAGTGAAGAACCACAGCACGCTGTAAATGTGCCTGCTTTTTTTATGGGCAAGTTTGAAGTAACTCAGGAACAGTACCAGCAAATAATGGGTAGCAATCCGTCGTTCTTCAAGGGAGCAAAACGTCCTGTACAAGGAGTGTCCTGGAATGATGCAGTAGAATTTTGCAGAAAGCTGAGTCAAAAGACTGGGCGCGAATATCGCCTACCTAGTGAAGCAAAGTGGGAATACGCCTGTCGTGCAGGAACAACGACACCATTTCACTTCGGCGAACCCAGCAGGGCTGAGTTAATCAGAGACTTAGCAAAAGTATGAATAATCTTAGGTATTAAACAGCAACTGATGGGTCTTTACGTGGTCGTGTTACTGTTTTTTTAACAATGGGATAACGGTTTTTACGGCTACGTTTTTTTCCTAGTTTCCAACCAGGGGACTTTCCGCGAGGTTTGGGTGGACGGGTAGGAGTACCAATCGCCGCAAAAACTCCTCCCATAGCTTGAGCGACTCGTCCAGGGGTCAATTAGTCAAAAGACTTCTGCCAGAACAGAAATACTACACAATAATTGTTAAAGTTCAGGATGCTTTAAGGCTGACAAGATAATATTTTTAACCTCTAATTCCTTTTGATTTGCGTTCTCTCTTATCGCTTTTAGTCTAAACTCCAGTAGTAAGCTAGGATATTAGTACGAATTATTTTTACTACTAATTGGTAAGAAGATGAATGTGGAAAAACTCTTTATTTCCTTGCCAATGTTTAAGTAAAGACTCCAACTAGAGATAATTATGAACCAAGAGTTTACCCAAGCGATGCCTCAGAAGTTCAGCTATTCCACAGCATCGATTTACTGACTTGAGATTAAGTTATAATATTAGTACGAATTATTTTTACTACTAATTGGTAGGAAGATGAATGTAGAAAAACTCTCTATTTCCTTGCCACCGTCCTTAGTGGAGTTTGTCGAAAACTACAAGCGGAATAAAGGTTGTAAATCTCGTTCTCAAGTAATTGAAGAAGCATTAGAATTGCTGCGAAACCGAGAATTAGAGGCAGCTTACCGAGAAGCGTCTGCTGAAGTTGATAGCGATTGGGATCTGACAGTGGCAGATGGTTTAACAGATGAAACGTGGTGATATTTATTACGCAAATCTTAGTCCGGTGATGGGTTCAGAAATGGGTAAACGTCGTCCAGTGCTAATTGTCAGCAATAATATAAGTAATAGTGCTGCTAACACCGTAACAATTTTACCGCTTACTTCTAATGTGAGCCGTGTTTATCCCTTTGAAGTTCTGCTTAATCCAGAGATTAGTGGTTTAACGAAGCCTTCTAAAGTACAGGCGCAGCAAGTGCGAACAATTTCTAAGCAACGAATTACTAGTGAAGTATTAGGTAGTTTAAACGAAGAGATGATGGTACTAATTGATGCAGCGTTGAAATTGCATTTGGGATTGGTTTGAGTTTGCAGAAAAATAGCGATGTTTAAGTAAAGACTCCAACTAGAAATCATTATGAACCAAGAGCTTACCCAAGCGATCGCTAATGCTAGGAGAAACCAAGCTAAGGGTAGAATCAGGGCGGAGGGTCATAACAGCTAAAAGAAAAAATTATAGATGTCAAAAAAAATATATACTACTAAGTCGTGGTTGGACAATGATACAGCAGCAGCATGGATTTTTCTCACACCAGCACTAACTTTACTGGGTGTTTTTATCATTTGGCCGATCGCCTATTTGTTTTATCTCAGTTTCACCGCCGGTAGTTTCACCTTAAAAGGTACTTATTGGATAGGCTTAAAAAACTATTGGCGCTTGCTACTCGACCCCGACTTCTGGCAAGTTCTGGGTAACACTTTTTATTTTACTATTGCCACTATCATTCCCAGTTTAGTTATCTCCTTGGGATTGGCAGTGTTATTAAACCGCTCCATTCCCTTGCGGGGCATCCTACGAAGTGCCTATTTTTTGCCTTCAATTATCTCACTTGTGGCAGCCGGTTTGGGATTTCGCTGGCTGTTTCAGACATCAGGGCCAGTTAACGGACTTTTAGATTTTTTTGGCATTCCAGCCATACCCTGGCTAGGAGACACATTTTGGGCAATGCCAGTAATTATTTTAATGAGTATTTGGAAACAACTGGGTTTCAATATGGTAGTTTTTTTAGCAGGGTTGCAAGCAATTCCTCCCAGTCGTTATGAAGCAGCGGATTTGGATGGAGCAAATGCTTGGCAACAATTTTGGTATATTACTCTGCCTGGATTGCGCCCGACTGTGATATTTGCAATCATTACTACCGCGATTTTTACATTGCGGAGTTTTGAGCAAGTTTATGTGATGACTGGCGGAGGGCCACTAAATTCGACAAATTTGCTGGTTTACTACATTTACCAAGAGGCTTTTGGTCAATTTGATTTTGGTTATGCAGCCGCAGCTGCGACGGTGTTACTAGGAGTGACACTAGTACTGGTTTATTTGCAACTGCAAACTTGGGGAGAAGAGTAGGGGAGGTAGGAGGGGAATTTTGGAAGTTGCTAAACCATCCCGCAAATATGCAAGGACGAGTTTTCAAGTTTTACTTTTTATATAGGCTGCGATATTCCCAAGGATTCACAAATTTAGTATCACTCCAAACACCAAGGCGTTGCTCCTTGGCTTCAGCTTCGGCTTGTTGAACTAAGTTTTTACTAGGACATTTGTTTAAATAGGGACGATACACTTTTGCTAAACCTTCTTGCAACAATACCTGTTGTACAAAAGTGCCATTTTTTAAACGGACTTCGGCAATTTGGCGTCCATAGCGATCGCTATCGGTGATATTCAAAGTCACGCGATCGCCTCCTTGTTGCACCAGTTGTTGCACCCGTTCTCGTGCTTTCACACCCCAAGTAAATTGATTGCGATCGCTAATGCGTTTACTCTGCTTTTCTTTGTTAGTATGAGCGATTTCTGGCGCATCTACACAAGCAAAGCGCACAGTCAGATTTTTACCGTTAGTATCTTTAACTACTAAAGTATCGCCATCACTGACTCGCTCAACTGCGTCTCCAGAAGTACCGATAAAGCGATCGCACCCGATCAAACCCAAAATTATGATCGTTGCACAAAGCCAAAATCGCACTGGTTTAGTTAATTTCTCCATCCAAACTTACCTGCATTACCTCTGTGGGATGATACTAGCAAAATGAAAAGATATATTTGTTAACCGTTGACATAATTGCCACAAGCAATTCAAAATCCAAAATCGGGCATTGCATATTTGGAAGTTGTTAAGTCAACTTCCAAAATTCCCCCCCGCCTCCCCTACTTCCCCTACTTCCCCTGTGCCCTGCCCCCTGCCCCCTACCTCCCACTTTTCTGCAACGCCCAAAATGGTAAGACCTTCTGGCGGCAACCAAATAGAAAATACGCATTAGTATAAGAATTGTAACCTTCCAATTGTCAGCGGGAATTTCTGATGAACTTCTTGACTCACGTTCTGCATCTAGCTAGTTCAGGTGTTTTTGCCTATTACTCTGCTGCTCAAATTCGTGATTCTAAAACCCGCCCCAACATCCTTGCGGGGTTTCAGTTGGCAGAATCTGGCTCGGTGCCATTTTTATCCGCACTTAGTGATCGCGCAGCTGCTGAAGGCGATACATGGTTAGCCGAAAAACTAGCAAAACACGCATCAGATGAAACTAGGCATGGTCAAGTTTTTGCCCACGCCTTACAACAGTTGAATAAACAAGTTATAGATTTTAAGCGTCAACCCCAAACTACATCCACAAAAAAATCACCACAGCGTAGTCCCTTTTTCGCAGCATTCTTTGAGGGCTACCCTCCAGAACATCTCAAACCTGCTGTGATTGATTGGGATGTGTTTATGGCTAGCACATACATTCTGGAGTTAGATGCTAGCAAAGACTTTGCACGAATGGCGAAAGTATTACCTGATAACGAGCCAACCGCTCGGAACTTGAAGTTAGGAATGCTGAGTATTGCCCAAGATGAAACCGGACATGCTGCTTATCTCTACGAAGCGATGATGCGACGGATGTCTGCGACTAAAGTGCAAAACCTCGTAGATATGTGGCGAACCCGCAAGGTAAACGCTTTGTTGGCAATGGTTGGCGGTATCCTCCAGCGTAATGGCGAAACGCGATCGCTAGTCCAGGATAGCGCGCCGTCGGAAATTGATTCTGAGTTGGTAGCTACATAATTATAGATATCTTGAGTATCTAATCATGAACTACCCTTGGCCCAAACTTTCCTTAGCCAGGGGTTTCTATATTCAATAGCATAACTTGAGACAACTGAAACATTTATTTATGTTGCGATGATTCGAGTAATTAAAATTACATATCTAGAACTTCTCAGAGATCCTTAAGAGCGATCGCAATGTAAGGATGTTAAATAAGATTTGTTATGTAATTTTTCAATATAGCAGGCAGTTCTTCCTTGCTTATTTCATGATGCTGCAAGTCTCTTGTAAACTGGTTCCCATTTTTTCATTGTTGATAGGAACTGGAGTTTAGACTAAGCTATGCAAAACGACTCAGCAGGGCTGAGTTAATCAGA
>NZ_JABXKQ010000083.1 GCF_017114945.1 Nostoc sp. JL34 | reverse complement strand
TTCTTCTGCTTAATTTTTTGTTACATACTTATAAAATTTCACCACGACTTACTTAAATACGTTGCGTAAGCCTACCCTTCGGGAAGCAAGCTAGGCGTAGCGTCTCATAGAGAAGCTCGTCGTAGACATCGCACCTTTGCTAAAACCTACCAGCTAGCCAATAATCTGAGCTACTAGACAAAACGCACACCAATTATAATTAGTGTGCGTCTGCGGTTAGATTTTAGAAATTCTCGAACTTAGCGATCGCATCCTTCATCTTATCCACTACCTCATCAACAGGGATAACTCCCAATTCCCCAGAGGCGCGGGTACGGATACTCAAGGTGTTGGTTTCCACTTCCTTCGCTCCTACCACAGCCATCACGGGTATTTTTTCTTTCTCTGCATTGCGAATTTGTTTACCCAAGCGATCGCCACTAGTATCAACTTCTGCACGGATGCCTAACGCTCTCATCTTCGCCACCACATCTTTAGCAAAGTCTAGCTGTGTATCACCCACAGGCAGTAATCTAGCTTGCACTGGCGCTAACCACAAAGGGAAATCACCCGCATATTCTTCAATTAAGATCCCAATCAACCTTTCCAGTGAACCAAAAGGCGCACGGTGAATCATCACTGGGCGTTTGCGAACCCCGTCTTCGGCGACGTATTCCAACTCAAAGCGTTCTGGCAAATTGTAATCTACCTGCACAGTTCCTAATTGCCACTCCCGATCTAGGGCATCACTAAAGATAAAGTCAAGTTTTGGCCCATAAAAAGCCGCTTCTCCAATACCTTCAAAGTGTTCCATCCCCAAGGTTTCAACTGCACGGCGAATTGCACCTTCGGCTTTGTCCCAAACTTCATCTGAACCGATGTACTTATCACTAGCAGGATCGCGGAAACTGAGTCTAGCTTTAAAGTTCTTCAGTTGCAGACTATTGAACACCGACAAAATCAAATCTACCACACTGAGGAATTCGCTATCTAGCTGTTCTGGGGTAACAAACAGGTGAGAATCATCCACAGTAAAACCGCGCACCCTTGTTAAACCGCCCAATTCCCCTGATTGTTCGTAGCGGTAAACAGTACCAAATTCCGCCAAGCGCATCGGTAGTTCCCGATAAGAGCGCAACTCACTCTTATATATTTGGATGTGAAAAGGGCAGTTCATCGGCTTCATGACGAAACCCTGTTCCTGTGCAGCAGCTTCCTGATCATCTGCCATTAAAGGGAACATATCTTCTTTATATTTCTGCCAATGTCCAGAGGTTTTAAATAAATCTACTCTGGCAATGTGAGGTGTTACTACAGATAAATAACCCCGTTTTACCTGTTCTTGCTTCAGGAAGTCTTCTAAAGTACTCCGCAACAGAGTCCCCTTTGGTGTCCACAAAGGTAAACCCGGCCCTACTAAATCAGAGAATATAAATAATCCCAGTTCCTTACCCAGTTTCCGGTGATCTCGCCGTAGCGCTTCTTCTTTGCGTCGCTTATATTCAGTGAGTTGTTCTGGGCTTTCCCAGGCGGTGGCATAGATGCGTTGTAATTGGGCTTTAGTTTCATCCCCACGCCAATAAGCGCCAGCAACGCTTTCTAGTTCAATTGCTTTCGGGTTTAATTCACTGGTATTTTCCACATGAGGCCCCGCACACAAATCCCACCATTCATTTCCCAGGTGGTAAATCGTGATTGGTTCCTCTTTGATATCTGCCAGGATTTCTAGCTTGTAAGGTTCCTTAATTTCCTGAATCCGGCGTGCGGCTTCTTCGCGGCTGACTTCTTCCCGAATTACTGCCAGTTTGCGATTGATAATCTTCACCATCTCTTTCTTGATGGCTTTGAGATCGTTTTCGCTAAATGGTTCTGGATTGTCGAAGTCATAGTAAAAACCGTTTTCAATCCAAGGGCCGATTGTAACTTGTGCCTTGGGAAACAGCTTTTGTACTGCCATTGCCATTACGTGGGAAGCAGTGTGGCGAATCTTTTTTAAGTTTTCTGATTCGCTGGTACGCGGTAAATAAATTTTTTCAACTTGTTCTGACTGTTCTGACTGATTTGATGAATTTGGCGACATTGGCTGCTGAACCGTTGGCGAAGTGATTACAAAAGTTGATTTATCTGAATCTGTAGGCTTATTCAACTATAGCGACTTTGGTTTTTGCCAGTTAAGCTATCAAGAAAAAATTCAGGAGTCAGTCATCAGAACTCAGAAAGAATTGAATTCGATGGTTACTGGGCGCTCACGTCGAAGTACTGGCGTAATGAATAAAAGGGTTTAATACTCCGCTAAATATGTTTTCTTGAATGGTGTTTCTAGGTGGCGGGTTTGAATCCCCCACTATTTTGATTCTGAGTCCTAAATTCTGACTCCTGAATTCTTCTTCAATCAAAGATAAAGATAAATTTTTGATTTGTTACCTGAGTGGCAAATTCAGGATTGCCTGCGATCGCGAAATTATCTGATGAATTGCAACTTGGTGTTATATATACCTATAGATCCCTCTCCAAAGGCACTGTACAAACCCAATATCAAGACTATATAATAAATTTTGTGCCCTTTGTTACAAATTTTCATATCTGAGAATTATGAGAAAAACCAAAAAAATGTTAAGAAACGTAAACAACGTTAATATTAGTAAGCAAGTTTGAAATATGCCTCTCGTTTATGCCAGACTCAAATTTACCAGGGACAGAGTTGTTGAAAACGGTTTTAGATCCGCTGCTGGATGATTTTCAGCATTGGTTTACGCGATCGCGCCATTTACTCGAAACTGAGGAACTATCATTTATGAGTCACCAAGAGCAATCTGACTTGCTCTTGCGGGTTAAGCAAGCGCAGGATGAACTAAATACGGCAAGGATGTTATTTAATGCAACTGATAAACAAGTCGGCATTGATATGGCAACCTTAATGCCTTGGCATGAATTAGTAACAGAATGCTGGAATGTCGCAATGCGCTTTCGTCAAGGACGTGAAGTCTAACCAGCAACTGAGAGTATCTGCTAAATTTCGGCAGATTAATTAGCGATGTCTCAATACTAGCCAAGGAAGCGTCTACGCAAGATGGTAAATCAGTCGTTAAAGAGATAGTAAAAAAATCTTAACAATTTCTTAACATTATCTGGATTAACAAAATAATGTATCCTATGCTACCGTAAGTGGAATAACGGTTGACAAATAGCTTCATATAAATGTAAGCGCATGAAAAGTGCGTAGAATACTCGTCTTAAACTGTGAGTCACAGGATCGGCGAAACAAGGCGTTACAAAATAAAGTTTTAAAAATTGCTGCTCTGGAGGAAAATCCAATGTTACATCTGCTTTACATTCTTGCTTTTACAATCCTTGCATTTATAGCTGTTGGCAACTTAATCCGTAACCTGATTATGTTCAGTTTTGATCGGGAGCGAACTTACCCGACAAATTCCTCGCCAATGAATAACCAAGGCAACTATGGTTATTATTCATCAAAAAAACAGTTTGTACCCCATCCAGAGTTATTAGATAGCGCTGGAAACTTAATAAAAGAGCCACTTTTGGTAATGCGTTCGATTAACGTTGAAGATGCGCGTCAACACCTCGATGCCCTTTACGAAGCATCCCCAGGACATAAAAGAGAAAATTCAGAAGAAGCATAACGTAGAGACGTGATTAATCGCGTCTGTTAACAGTTTGGGTGTAAATGATTATTGTTTTTACATCCTTAATTTTTTTATGAGAAATTTATTACTATCCTGAAATTTGACGCGATCGCATCGCTAGGCTGAAAAGTTAACATTGTGTTATTCTCGGCTCGGAAAGCGGCACGCAAGAAATGTGAATACTATGAAAGCTGAAGTATTAAAAAAGCGACTCGATAAAAGTCGTCCAACAACGGTGACAATTCAGATTCTCGAAGATGTGATTGAAGATTTGAAGCGAGTATCAGCATTGTTAGGGTTTTCTGGTTATCAGCCATTAGTTCGTAATTACATCTAACAAGGACTTCGAGGTGATCTTGAGCGACTTGAGGGTGATACTGGTTACTAGCATAGAATAACCGTTACTAATGAATGCACTCCCATTACGCAATTCTATTGCTCATGGCTTCAAAATTACACAACTTATGCAAAATTCTGTCTCTGAATTAATCGAGCTTACAGAGCAGCTTTTGAGAACTCTACACACTGGCGATGAAGCAGGCTAACACTGGATTGTTGGAGTGGATGGCACTGCGCGACGATCGCACCAATCATAAAATAGGGAGTAGTAAATTAATTCCCTACTCCCTACTCCCTTTCTAAGCTTCAATAACTACCCGTAAATTGCCCCGTTTTTTCGCAACGCGACAAGCAGTAGTAGTCCCAGAACGCTCGAATTCTAAATCGAGGATGGTGGGGCCGACTCGCAAATTATGAAATGACAGGCGATTAATCGATTCTGGCAAAGCGGGGTCGATTATTCGCAAGCAGTTATTTTGAGCATCAGGTACCAAGTTCACCATCATTTGCAGTAGTTGGAAAATACTGCCCGTAGCCCAAGCTTGGGGAGTGCAAGCAACCGGATACTGCACAGGAGCATTATCACCGTTCCGTTCGTAGCCGCAGAAAAGTTCTGGAGGGCGTTGGTAGGGTTGCTGCTCAGTCATGTCGAATAAACCTTGAAATATTTCCAGGGCTTGATCTATAAGACCGAGCGATCGCAATCCCATTGCAATCAGAGCGTTATCATGGGGCCAAACTGAACCAATGTGATAACCCATCGGATTATAAGCGGGTGACAAACTACTCAGAGTCCGAATGCCCCAACCATTAAACATATCTGGTGCCCGCAACCGTTCTGCTACACTATGAGCTTTTTCGTCTGTGAAGAGTCCCAAATGCAGACAATGACCAGGATTTGAGGTAATACTGTCTACTGGCTTGCCATCTCCATCCAAAGCCAGAGCGCAGAAATCTTGATCTTCCACCCAAAAATCTCGATTAAACCGAACCTTAAGATTTCTGGCCTCTTCTTGCCAACGATCTGCCAAATCAAGCCGCTTCTTCATCCTAGCTATTTCTGATAGGCGCATTTTTGCAGCATAGACGTAAGCTTGCACCTCACAGAGGGCAATTGGGCCGTTGGCTAATTCTCCCTTGCGGTCTACGATACAGTCGCCAGAATCTTTCCAGCCTTGGTTAACAAGACCGCGTTTGGATTTACGGAAGTAGCTGAGGTAGCTGGTTTCTTTGGTATTGCGATCAATCCACTCCATTGCCGCTAGAGCATTGGGCCAAAGTTGCTCTAGGAGTTCTCCATCGTGAGTCCAGGCATAATGTTCGGCATAGAGCAGCAGCCACAAGGGAGTAGCATCAACTGTACCGTAGTAAGGTGTATGGGGAATTTCTTGACAACGAGCCATTTCTCCCAAACGTAACTCGTGCAAAATCTTACCGGGTTCTTCTTCGCGCCATTCGTCATCGATTTTACCTTGATATGTCGCAAGTAATATCAGGGTCTCCTTGGCGATTTGCGAGTTTAACATCAGGCTTTGAGAAGCTGTAATCAGCGAATCTCGCCCAAATAATGTCGAAAACCAAGGCACTCCAGCGGAAACAGTCTTATGCTTACCAAAAGACTGGCGCAACAAATACATATCTTGTTCAGCCCGCTCAATCACTCGATTGAAGGTACTCTTATCTGAGCTAATGCGGGTAATTTGTTGTACCCAGTTTTGCTCCTCCATCCACTCCGCGGCTTTCGCCTGTCCTAAGGTCGTGGCGGCGCTCACGGTTGAACTGGACTGGTTATTTCTCAACATATTCACTCGGTAGCCCAGTTTTTGAGTTTCGTGAGAAGCCAACTCAAGCTGCCAAACCGCAGTGTAACCCTTAAAATAGTCTGGTTGCCGATGCTGGAATAAAATCCGGGATTCCATCACCGAGCCATCCAGACCTTGATAGGCGAGTGTTAAGGATTCTTCTCTAGAGGCAGATGGCTCTTTAGATACTGGTGTAACGCCATCGACCTGAGAAAATGTTCCGTCCTCAGCCGTCGGTTCTACTAGACGTAAAAGCCGACCTCGTTTTTCTCTGTCATAGCCCCGGACTTCAAATAAATCAACAAAATCTGCATCAAAGCTGATGGTTAGTTCAAAATTGACAGTAGTTGTGCTGTAGTTAGATACTTCTATTTCTTCAAATAGTGCCCCATTCAGCACGATTTCTCGGCGAATTCCGATAGTCTCGGCTTTCAGGCGATCGTCGATTCTGGGGGTAGTACACAAAACTGAGAGTGAAAATCCTTTCTCAGCAGTACTACTGAGGAGTACAGGCGATCGCCCTTCAATTTGCAACTCCAAGCGATTCAGAAATCTCGTATCACAACAAAACAATCCCATACTGGGATTACCATCGTTGATGGAACAACCAGAAATGTTCCCGATAGTATCTGTCACAAAAAATAAATCATCATCTTTAACCGTCAGTGTCGGTTGCGATCTTTCACTCACAACACAAGGCCACTCCGGGATAGGTAATTGTTCGGCAGGAATAAAAGTTTTTCCATCCAGGAAAATTCTTTCCGTAGTCATTAGCGTATCCGGTGTCATTAGCCAAAGTTCCGTGTACAGGTCTATATTTTTGTGGTCTTTTGAGTAGAGGTGTCTCTTACGCAAGAAGCAGAGAGGCAGAGGGGAAAAAATAAATTTTCTTGCTTTGTCCCAAAGCAAGAAAATTTATTTGGGTCGAAAAAAGAAAGATTTGTGTCGAGACACGTAGTGCAAACAAAGAATAGCGTCTCGTAGAGAGACAAAAGGTTCAAAACCAGAGACCCCAAAGCTTCATCAGTTATCCTGCCATGCTTTTAAGTATGGGGTTTCCCCTCTGCCCCCATCCTCTCTCTCATCAGTATAGGTTTTTCAAATTCAGTCGGGAAAGCTGATTTTTTCGCTCTAAAATTTCTCCCTGCATCTTTACATCAATCAAAACGCAAAATCTAAAAAACCTACACTTGCCCCCATCCTTTCTGCTTCTTGTTGATCCTCACAACTGACGAAAAAAAGACACTCTCTAAAACTCGTTTGAGCCATTCGAGCCAAAATAATCCTGACATACTGCTGACAAAAAAATAGCAGCACTCATATCCATATAAGCAAACATTGATAAATTTACATTTTATAAGTGTGAAGTCAAGACTGAAAACTGAGGATTTTGAGAGAATTCATTAGTCATTGAACTTTCAAAGACAGAAGATATATAGTATACTCAGCAAAAATGCGAAATTCACAGTTTTTATTGGGTATAGAGAGCATTTATTCTTTACTATTATACGATTTTGTCTTAAATATCTTGGGTGTTTGATTAGACTAATTTATCATAATCAATTCATTGATTAAATTTAATCACTAATTATGGATTAAATTATGTGAATGTCGCAGTCATAATTTTTGCGTAAGAAAATTTCTTTAGTGAGTATAAATCAACGTCGGCACAGTAGGCGATGTCTACGACGGACTACGCCAACGCCTAGACTCTGCAATCAATAATCCGTGATTATTAGTGAACACAGTAGTTAAAACCAGACGATAATTAGCATTTTAGTATTTACTCCTGAAAGATTTTGCCTGTGTAGGCACATAGTAAAGTTAGTTGAGAATGTATATTGGGCCTAGTAGGTTGTCAATCAACCAATTAAGTTCTAGGCAATCCTCCTAGTTGGTAACGAAGTGTTGCGCCTGCTTTGGTGAAAAGCGCTTTTTAGCGTTCTTTACATATTGCAACTGTCTATTTAACTTGAGAGTCCCTTGGAATTTGTACAATGCAGCTGTGACGTGGATCTGATCGAGGTTGAGCGTTTAACAATAATTCATGAGCATTTCGACTTCTGTGCTGAGTGATCTGCTAAAGTCCCTACCCTACTTGCGGCCCCAGCTATATTTTAAGGCTTCATTAACGGCGCTCTCCCACGCGATGGAAGATCAAGTTTTGGCTGCGACTTTAGCTCGACCCCTTGTAATTGCTAGTTTCCAGCGAGAGCGATTCTACCGCCAAGAAGCTCATCGCTACCAGCGACTTGCTTTGCGAAGTAATCAAATATACGTGCTATCTGCTCCAGAAACGGATTTCACCAACAGTTCGGAACATTACGAAAAAGTGGCTTTTGAGCCAACGGATGGCTTAAGTCAGGAATGGCATTTGGTAGTGATTGCTGACAATTACGCTACTTGTCTGGTTTGCCGGGAAAACCTTAGTTCTATTGCCAAAAACAAGCAACTACCAGAACTAAGCCCTAATCTGGATATAGACACAGCGCGAAGATTTGAGGGAATTTGGACATCGGAAAGGGGAGTTAGTCTCAAAGCAGCCGAATTGCTGTTAGATCGGATTTTGGTTTACAGACCAGAACTGGCAAGTAAAATTCAAGAGGCATGTCAAAGGTTTGGCATAGGGGAGCCGCGAAACCACTCTGGAGCCGAACAGGTAAACGAGTATGCCTGTGATATTGATACAGATCCCTTTGTGCAGCGCTTAGTAACTTATTTGCAAGCTAGTCAGTACAAATTGCACAAAGCCTATCGTTCAATTGCTGCCCAAGCACGAAAAGAACGATTAGTCAACTCAATTAGTACTGCCATTCGGCGATCGCTCGATCCTCACGAAGTTCTGCAAGTGGCGGCACAAGAATTAGGGCAACACCTAGAAGCTTGTCGCTGTTTAATTTACCGCGCTCAAGCCACGGATAGCCAAGCCATAATTGAACACGAGTTTTTGAATCCTGGTGTTTTATCTGTTTGTGGGCAAACCTGGGAGTTAGAGAAAAATTCCCTATTTCGGGACATAGTAGAACAAGGCGAAGGTGTTTGTGTGAGCGATACGCTGAGTGACCCTCGCGTGACCAATTCGCCAGGACTTTCCATGATCGCCAAAAAGTTTGCCATTCGTTCTTGGCTGATGGAACCAGTATTCTATCAGGGACGATTATTGGGCATTGTGGAGTTACACTATTGCCGGATGCCACCGCACGAGTGCCAACCTGGAGAATTAGATTTGGTAGAAGCGATCGCTACCCAAGTAGGAGCCGCTCTCATCCAAGCGGAAGCTTACGCTAACCTCGAAGAACTTAACCAGCAGCTAGAAGCCCTAGATCGCACCCGTAGCAACCTCATCGCCATTACTGGACACGAACTGCGTACCCCCCTATCCACAATTCAAGTGTGCCTAGAAAGTCTCGCTAGCGAACCGGATATGCCTTTGGAGTTACAGCAGGTTATGCTCAACACCGCTCTTTCCGACTCAGAGCGGATGCGAAAACTGGTACAAGATTTCCTCACTCTGTCTAACTTGGAAAGCGGTCGGGTGGAATGGCATCCAGAATCTCTCAGCTTACAAGAGTGTATAGATTTGTCACTCAGCCGAAATCGCACGCGTTCCTCAACGGAAAAACCGCCCCAAATCAAGACTCAAATCGCCGAAAACCTCCCTCTGGTCAGAGCCGATGGTGATTGGCTAGTAGAGGTACTGGCAAAACTCATGGACAATGCTTGTAAATTTACGCCACCCGAAGGAGAAATCATCATTAAAGCGATTCACAACAGCCATCAAATGGTCGAGGTGACTGTAGCTGATACCGGACGTGGCATTGAACCGAATCGTTTAGAAGTAGTTTTTGACCGCTTCTATCAAGAAGAAGGAGCGCTACGCCGCACCACTGGCGGAACTGGACTTGGTTTAGCAATTTGCCGTCAAATTGTTAATGGCTGGGGTGGGGAAATTTGGGCAGAGTCAACTGGGAAAGACCAGGGTAGTCAGTTTCACTTCACCATCCCAATTGTTCAGAATAGCCAACAGGAAAAGCGGACAAAAGTCAAGAGTAAATAAGTATTGGGCATGGGGTATGGGGCATGGGGTATGGGGCATGGGGCATGGGGAATTGGTTTTTAACAAATGACAAAGGACAAAGGACAAATGACTAAAAACTGTTACAGTCTATGACGCGATCGCAATATGATCCTGGTTGCGGTGTTAGGATTCCCTAAAAACGTTGAGAGAATCAATCTTTATGGCAGAAACACTCTCTGGACAAACCCCACTATTTGCTGGCAGCACTGGTGGCTTGCTAAACAAAGCAGAAGTGGAAGAAAAGTACGCTATCACTTGGACTAGCCCGAAAGAGCAAGTATTTGAATTGCCTACAGGTGGTGCTGCTATTATGCGGAAAGGTGAAAACCTGCTGTATATAGCTCGTAAAGAATATGGCATCTTTTTGGGCGGTCAGCAACTCCGGAAACTCAAAATTACAGATTACAAAGTTTACCGGATTTTACCCAACGGAGAAACTACTTTACTTCACCCAGCCGATGGTGTATTCCCTGAAAAGGTGAATGAAGGTCGTGAAAAAGTGCGTTATGTCCCACGCAGCATTGGGCAAAACCCCAATCCATCACAACTCAAGTTCAGTGGTAAAGCTACCCACGACGTATAGGGACTAAGGACTGGGGACTGGAGAGCAGAGGAGCAGAGGAGCAGAGGAGCAGGGGGGAAGTTACAGGAAATCTTTCCCCTCTGGGCCCTATTACCTGTGCCCCTCTGCTTCTTGTACCCCATGCCCTTCAGGAGTGCTGTTAGCGGTAGCGGGGCGTTTAGCCCGTGCTGAGTTAGGAGTTATTATTTCTCCTCTGCTCCTCTGCCCCCCTGCCCCCCTGCCCCTCTGCTTCTTATGCCCCATCCTAAACAATCTATGGTATTCCCCGATTTCTCCGAGTTTTCTCAGCTAGCTCTACAAGGCAACTTCGTCCCGGTATATCAAGAATGGGTAGCGGACTTAGATACGCCCGTATCCGCTTGGTATAAAGTCTGTGCAGGTCAGCCCTATAGCTTTTTGTTGGAATCGATAGAAGGCGGGGAAAAACTGGGACGCTATAGTTTAGTGGGCTGCGATCCGGTGTGGGTTTTGGAAGCAAGGGGCGATCGCACCACCCAAAAAAACCGCGATGGTTCGCAGGTCGTTTTTGCAGGCGACCCTTTTACAGCTTTAGCCGAATGTTTAGCACCTTATCACCCAGTGAAATTACCACAGCTACCGCCAGGAATTGGCGGTTTGTTTGGGTTTTGGGGCTATGAATTAATTCGCTGGATTGAGCCGCGTGTACCAATTTATCCACCAGATGAGCGAAATATCCCTGATGGATTGTGGATGCAGGTAGACCACCTATTGATTTTTGACCAGGTGAAGCGGAAAATTTGGGCGATCGCCTACGCTGATTTACGTGACCCTAATGTAGATTTCAAAGCAGCATATCAACAAGCTGGCGATCGCGTCACCCAAATGCTCGAAAAGCTATCTCTACCTCTATCGCCGGAAAAAACTCGATTGGAATGGAATCCGCCAGGGAGCAGGGGAGCAGGGGAGCAGGGGAGCAGAGGGGCAGAGGAATATAACAGTAATTTTACCCGCCCTGATTTTTGTGCCAGCGTTGAGAAGGCGAAAGATTACATTAAAGCAGGTGATATTTTTCAAGTAGTAATTTCTCAGCGACTATCAACAACATACACAGGCGACCCTTTTGCCCTTTATCGGTCGCTACGTCAGATAAATCCTTCGCCTTACATGGCTTACTTTAACTTCCAAAATTGGCAAATTATCGGTTCTAGTCCCGAAGTGATGGTGAAAGCCGAAATAGATTCAGATGGTGAAGTGATAGCAACGGTACGGCCAATTGCCGGGACACGTCCACGGGGTAAAACCACTCAGGAAGATGCAGCCTTCGCTCAGGATTTACTCCAAGACCCCAAGGAAATAGCCGAACACGTGATGCTTGTGGATTTAGGGCGAAATGATTTGGGGCGTGTTTGTCAAAGTGGTAGCGTCAAAGTTGATGAATTAATGGTAGTTGAGCGCTACTCTCATGTAATGCACATTGTCAGCAATGTTGTGGGTAAATTAGCGCTTGGTAAAACAGCATGGGATTTACTGAAAGCTTCCTTCCCAGCAGGTACGGTCAGCGGCGCACCCAAGATTAGGGCGATGGAAATTATCCACGAGTTAGAGTCTAGTCGTCGGGGTGTTTATTCCGGTGTGTATGGATATTACGATTTTGAAGGACAATTAAATACTGCGATCGCAATTCGCACAATGGTGGTACATGATAAGACGGTAAGCGTACAAGCCGGTGCAGGTTTGGTAGCTGATTCGGAGCCAGAGAAAGAATACGAAGAGACGCTGAATAAAGCTAGAGGTCTATTAGAGGCGATTCGTTGTTTGCGTTGAGGTGGGGATTGGGGACTGGGGACTGGGGACTGGGGACTGGGGACTGGGAAATTTATTACGAAATTTGGGATGGCTCAGAGCAAATTCCATAATTTTCGGCTCTTTACCCAATCCCCAGTCCCTAATCACTTTTTCTGCCTGTATAGTTACTCTTGCGTAAAATTAATTGCACACTGGTTTTTATTGGTTAATTGTAAAACCGGGCTTGATATAAGTACAGTAACAGTTCGATCTGCTGTATGAGCATCCAGACCAGACTTTAAAAGTTGATGTACCAATGCCCTTCTATTTTGAATTACATAGGTTTTACTTTGAACTGCAAGATGTTTGGAAACAATTTGTGCTACTTCTAAGCCCACGTATCCACAATATCGTGACAAATTAGGAAGCTTTATAAATCCAATCAACATCAAACTTTTTCCAAAGCTAAATAGAGTTTTTTAGAAGTGTTGAAAATTCAAAAGAAGTCCTGGTATCCAAATCCCAGATATCCATTGCAGTTACTACACATTAGAAATGAACAAACTTGCTCATCCTAATTGGCTAAAGTAAGTCGCCCAAAGAATTCCAGTTACACCAATAGAAATTAAAAGGTGAGTGAAAAATCTGCCGAACTCTATTTCTTGTCCCAATCCCTTGTCGTCTTGACCGGCAGTGAAAAACAATGACCAGGCTTGATTTGCATTGATAATCTCAAAGTTGTTGAAATTAGGTCTAAAAACAACAGACCCAATTAAATCTTTTTTTGGATAATCAAAATCAGTTTTCATAAGTTTGCCTCTAAATTGTTTTATTTGTCAAGTGAAGAAAATTCGTAAATATCAAAGTGTCTTTTCTAAAGGTTGGTTACCAATCCAATCAAACCGTGTCCGGTGAAAACTTCTAAAGCTATGAGTGAGACAAAACCAATCATTGCTAAATGACCATTGAGTTTTTCGGCATATTTAGTGAAGCCTATCCGTGGGGTTTCATCAACATAAACCTTGGGTTCAATCGCAAATCTGTTAAGTTGACCGCGTTCGTTAATAGTAAAACCTTTACCTGTCATTTTTTACTCTTTGTTTTTGTTATCTGCAAATCAATATAAATTATTGTAAATATTTTTTCCAACTACTTGACACAGTAATAAAAGTAGTAAAAACCGTACAAAGTAAGTAGGGGATTTCGGATTTGTGCGAGAAGTTGGCGATGTCTACAACAGGCTGTGACGCTCGGTCGCCCTTGGCATCTTCCCAACTCTGACGCTACGCGAAGGGAGATGACTCGCTAATGCTGCGCTATCAGTGACCCATATCCGCTAAGAATTGTTTAGGGAAATTTGATGCCTGTAGAAACGCGCAATTACTCTTGAAAATGAATACACACAAGAGTACCAATTGCATTTAATCTGACTTAAAAAAAATTATCGTATGCATAAGCAAAAATTATCAATCTCTGACTGAGAAAGTATTGCTTATTTGTAACGAACTTGTTATGTTTCTTTACATAAAGATATAAAAGCAGCATCAATGCGTTAAACCACTGTTAATCAAGGCTTTCTAAAGAACTATGCAGTTGAGGCTGCAATGTGCTTTGCCAAGTATCCAAACTCAACAGCATCACTATGCCTTTAGTAGAGCTATGTCTACGATGGGCTGTTTAGTTATGCAAAAACTGCTGAGTGCCTTTATTAACAGCTAAACGCATTTCTCCTCCGTCTTTACACATTTGATTTTTCACATTCGATAGAACTGTAATTTTCTTTTTGGAATTTCTGCTATGTCTTTTACCATCCAGTCGGCTCAAAGTATTTTTCCCGGCACCCTAGTTGCTGACCTTGTTCCAACCGTTGTCGAATCATTCTCTAAGCTCAATGCTGAAGATCAACTAGCATTACTTTGGTTTGCTTATACCGAGATGGGTAGAAGTATTACAGTTGCGGCTCCTGGGGCAGCCAACATGATCCTGGCGCAAGGCTTACTCGAACAAATTAAGCAAATGCCTTTTGAGGCTCAAACGCAAGTCATGTACGATTTGGCTAACCGTGCTGACACTCCCCTCTGTCGTTCTTATGCATCCTTCACCGTGAACATCAAGTTGGGCTTCTGGTATCAGTTAGGAGAATGGATGGCCCAAGGAATCGTTGCTCCGATCCCAGAAGGTTATAAGCTTTCTCCTAAAGCTGCCGACGTGTTGCAAGCAATCCGCAATGCAGATTCAGGTCAACAAATCACCATCCTACGCAATACCGTACTCAATATGGGATTTGACCCGAACGCGCCTGGTAGTTATAAAAAAGTTACAGAGCCTGTGGCCCCTCCCACGGCACAAGCGTTTCGGACTAAAGTTACCATTGAGGGCATCAACAATCCTACGGTGCTTGGCTATATCAACAACATGAATGCCAATGACTTTGATGCTGCGGTTGCTCTATTTCTTTCTGAAGGTGCTTTGCAACCTCCCTTTGAAAGACCAATTGTTGGTCAAGATGCAATCCGTGCCTATATGCGTGAAGAATGCCAGGGATTGAAGATGATCCCAGAACGTGGTATAGCGGAGCCTGTGGAAGATGGCTATACCCAAGTTAAAGTTACCGGCAAAGTCCAAACCCCTTGGTTCGGTGCTAGTGTGGGAATGAATATTGCATGGCGGTTTTTGCTAGATCCCCAAGGCAAAATCTTCTTTGTAGGGATTGACTTGCTGGCTTCTCCAAAAGAACTGCTCAACCTAGTACGTAAATAGAGCGCTAGATTAGTCGCTGATCGTAGGGTGGGTACTAGCTACAACCTAAAAATAAGGATTCAAGCAAAAGGTAAGCAATGCCCACCCTAAAAAAATTGCTGCGATCGCTCTTGTAAGTAACCAAGGAACGTGGATTAAATAAAATGCAAAACTTCATGCTTTCCCTGGCTTCCCTCTCCTTTATAAGGAGAGGAATTGAGGGTGAGGTAAGTCCCGGACATAAATTGTATGTTATTTAATTCTTATTTCTATTTGGATTTGAGATTTTACTGATTTTCCTTGGCGCTAGCGATTCTGCGAACGTCTAAGGATATCCTCCATAAACCAAATTTCATTTTCTTGTTCCAGTTGCAGTGCCTATTTCTTAATCTACAAGAGTAAATTTTGCTGAATTTCTGGGAATAATACAACTGTCGTACCAGTAAAAAATTCAGTAGTAATGACAATGCCCCCCACAGAACGAGTATTGCTGGAAAGTTTGATTGTTGATAATGAAGACTTAGAAAAACTGGAATTAAAACTCGCTCAATTTAATATTTTTGAGGCGATTGGTGTAGTTCGTCAAGAATTACGTCATTCAAATTTTTTAGCATTTCTGTTAAATCCATCTGAAAACCATAGACTTGATGATATTTTTCTCAAGCGATTTCTTAAGCGAGTGCTGTTAGAAGTGTATGAGCCTACAGACGAAAAGTATACAAAAGTTAGTCCCGTTGATATAGATATAGCTGATTTTACAGATGCTGATGTTAGACGTGAGTGGCAAAATATTGATATTCTCATACACTCTCCTCGCAATAAACTAGTATGTGCGATAGAAAATAAAATTGACGCTGGAGAAGGTATACATAAATTAATAAAATATCAAAGGACGGTTGAGCAAGAATTTAAAGATTGTCGAGCAATTTTAATTTATTTAACACCAGTAGGTGATCCGCCATCTCAAAAGAATTGGAGAATATATAACTATTCTAAAATAGCTGAGATAATCGATAGCATTTGTATAAGCTATAAATCTACAATTGGTATAGATGTTTACACCTTGATAACTCATTATTCTACATTAATTAGGAGACATATTGTGAGTGATTCAGAAGTCGCTGAACTTTGCCGTAAAATATACACTAAGCATAAACACGCTCTAGATTTAATTTTTGAGCATCGTCCAGACTTACAATCAGAAATTGCTACAAGAATTCACGAATTCCTAAATCGAGAGATTGACTGTCAAAAAATATCTGTATATTTTTGGAGTAAGGGATACATAGGCATCATCCCTAAAAAATGGGAACAGAATAAGTTACCCTTGAGTTTTCAATTTGAAAATTATCCTCAAGGCTTAATAGTAAAAGTGCTAATTTATCCTAATGAGGATAAATACATACGCGAAAAAATACATGAAATATCCCAGAAAAATATACCTCCTTTTAAGAAGAAAACCTTAACACCAAAATGGACAACTATTTACACAAAATCTGTTCTCAATCCTAAAGATTATGAAGATGCTGATCTTGAGGAATTAATGAATAAAGTGCAGGAATCTTGGCGGCACTTTATTAAAAATGACTTTGTAACTATCGAGAATATAATTAATACAAATATAGATGAGAGAATCTGTAAAGATATCTCCGTTCATCCTGAATCCTAAAGATAAAGTTTAGCGATCGGATCAATCTTACCTTACAAAGAGCGATCGCTGCCGAAAATCTTATACTAGTACAGCTTTATACTGAAGACTTTGACTCTATGTCAAGCAGATTTATGTTGATGCGATGTCTACGACGGGCTATGTCTACGCACCCCACACAGCACTACACTAGAAAGTAAGATGTAGACAATAGCCTATGAACGCCACAACAACCACTTTCCCTTCTACACTCAAATTGAAAATCGATTTGACTGATGAGCAATTTTTCCAGATGTGTCAGAAAAACCGCGATTATCGATTTGAGCGTACAGCATCAGGGGAATTATTAATTATGCCACCTACAGGTAGTGATACTGGTAACCGTAACTTTGATATGGTTGTTGAATTAGGAATCTGGAATAAACAGACTAAATTAGGCAAAGGTTTTGACTCTTCAACTGGTTTCACTTTACCTAATGGTGCAGAACGTTCTCCTGATGTTTCTTGGGTAAAAATTGAGCGATGGAATGCTTTAACCCCAGAACAACAAGAAAAATTTGCCCCCATTTGTCCTGATTTTGTAGTAGAGTTGCGTTCTCGTACTGATTCTTTGAAAGAATTGCAAGAGAAAATGCAGGAGTATATCGAAAATGGTACTCAATTAGGCTGGTTAATTGACCGGAAAAATAAGCGAGTGCAAATTTACCGTTCAGGTAAAGATGTAGAGATATTAGACAATCCTGCTAGTTTATCAGGAGAAAATGTACTACCTGGATTTGTGTTGGATTTACAGCAGATTATGTAATTTTATTGATTAGGATAGATATAGCGCATTTCAAAGCGACTTTGTTCCCAAAGTGGTAGTAAAGCCTGTTTAGCAGCATTTAACTGAGCTTGTGAAAAAGATATTTTACCATTTTCTATAATCCAAATAAATATCCGAGTTATTAAATCTGCCTTGAAACTATTCTCGTATTCACTATTATTTATTCTTAATACTTGTTTATCTAAGCAATCTATAGCATATTTAAAAGTCAAGTTTTTCCAGTCTGTGGAATTGCTATAATTTTCTTCTGGCGTATTTTTCCACTCAACTCTCCGCAAATTTCCGAAAATATAGTCTATACCTGTTATAGAAGAATCTGTATTACGCACTAAATTTGTATAGGCTTGGTAATATGGTTTCAATAGCGAAGCTGCAATATTTTCCACATGGATATGAAGCCAAGATTGTATATCACGAAGATAAGGTACTAAATCTCCAATATTATCAATTTCTTTGATCAGCGCACGTTCACTTCTGTAATTTGTTATTTTTGCTAGCAATTCAGATTCAGATAATTGGGATTTTTTTGAGTAATAATTAATAACCTTGGGAATATATTTATCTAATAACCACTGTTTGGTATATCTAGCTGTCCAAGTTCCTCGTACTCCAATATCTTGCTGCCACAAGCCAAATTTAGCTCTTTCAATAGATTGTAAATTGATATTATTTAGTTCGTAGATTATATTAACTTGATTGCTAGGTAATAAAGATAAATCTCTGTCAAATTTTGGGAAGATAAATGTATGGTCGCGAATTCCTCGACTCACTCGAATTGATATATTTTCTCTATGAAATAGATGCCATCCTGATTTACCTTTCTTATAATCAAATTCCTTAGCAAACTGCTGCATCAACTCCCATAACTCTTGTTTTACAGAAAATAGCATAAAACCGCGAACTTCTGAAAACTTTATAAATTTAAAATCCCATGTTTCTAGAGTATTCTCAAATTCAATTATTAAATTTTGATATTTATGACAAATTTCATCAACACACAAACACAAGTCTGTTGCTTCTAATTTTGATAAAATGACTGTTATTTGACCTAAATTTACTATAAAATTATCTTTATCTAGTTTTTTCAAAAAACGACGACAATCCCAATCTGGCTGGGTATGTAATCCTGTCATTAATTGACCTAAAATATCTTGATGATTTAAGTGAATTTTTAAACCTTTAAAAAGAATACTACTGAATTCTATTTGACAATTACCTTCTCCAAAAGCTTTGGGTAAATTACAGGCGATCGCAACTTTCGGTTTCACAACAACTAAGCGGTAGCTTTCTCGCATTATCAAAGGCTCAAAATCACCTTTTTCTAAAATATCCTGAAAATCTGGATAGCATTGGATAATTTTTTCTATTAAGTCATATTTAGTATGTATTAAACCTGCTGTATTTTTATCGATGTTTTTAACTGAATAAAAATTTAGTTGATTATAAAAATTTGAAGCAGTGTTATTATTCCTCAATTCATCTATATTTATATCAAATACCAATTCTTCTCTATAGTCATGTAGGCGTTTAAAAATCTTTATTTTATATCCGTTAGAGACAATAAAAAACAGTGTATTAAAATGATTACTATAAAATCTAGTTTGCTCAATAGCATCATTTAATTTAGTTTTTTCTGGTTCTAGTGCTTTTATAAAAATTAGTGACGTATCTGTATTCTGCTGCTTAACATTATCTGTTGCAAAATAAATCTGAGCATTTTCGTAATTTATATCATAGTTTCCTGATTTATTTTTTGCAAAATGGTATTCATTATGACATTTTTCTGGATAACAGAGATAGTGAAACATTGGAAAAATAAACTTTTCTTTTACATCATCTTTGTTAGATAAAACACGATGGTCAAAACCTTGTATCCATGTGATGAATTGTTTAATTGACTCTGGAATAGTCATCAGATAATCTACCTGCTTATATAAATTTGCTATGCCTTATTTTGTTCGTGTAATTAGCAATTTATCAAGTCAGTTTGGATAATATCGTGATTATAGATACTAGAATGAAACCATTAGCCTTAAACTTGAACTTAGCAAAACCTACACCAAGAAAAGCTACTTCTGTATTTTGCTAGCAAATATACAGGAAGCACTCTCGGAGTTCAATAAAGCCATTCGCCAAAAATATCAGCGTCTAGCTATACTAAGCTTTTTGAGAAAGAATCAAATTCAGTATATTCAACTCATTGGAACTTAAAATATACTTTTCTGTAAAAACTTTTTGCCTAACTTCTTGCAGGCTATAACTTCTAAAAACAACAAAAGGAAAATCTTGATACTTGTGACCAATAGGCAGAATATTACCAACAGGATACAGCAAGCGGATATATATAGCTAGAATATCTCGAAAGCTTTGGTCTTCTGGTTCTTCAGGTTCATTGGCAAAATATTCACTCATCACATCACCGCTAATAAAAGCAAATAATGGGAAGGCATAATATTGATCTAAATGCTGGCTGTTCTGCTCAAGTCGCTGTGTTTTCTGTAGACCATCCCTCAGCTTATTCACTAATTCTATGGCATCTTTGATAGCAAAACGTAAGCTTTCTGGATAAGATTTACGATGGCTAATTTGCTGCACATTCCGCCATAGTTCTTCATTGGCATAGTTTGCTATATGGCCAGCCGCATTTGATAAGTTTCCTCTAAGGTGTTATTAGCAATAGGCACTACTAGCAGACTATATTCTAAGTCTTCTTTTTCTGCGGAACTCGCACCTGCAAATTTAACTTTCATATAGTTTTCTAAACCCTTTCGTAATTCTGCATCAAAATCACGGTTTTTCTGCACAGAAATAGTTAATTTATGAACTTTCAGCAATTCTCAATTTTTAGGAGTTTTTTTATTAAAAGTTAACCGTTGCTTTTACAGGTTTTCATAAGAAATAAAAGGATAGGTAAAGTCTAAGTTGGGTGTTTTACCTTTAAATGTTGACAAATCTGTAATTAATTTGTTAACAAAGTCCTCTATTGATTCACTATTTTATAGTGATGATTTTAATAGTTTGTTGACACAATCTTTAATTGCGCGAATTTGAGTACGAAACTTATCTTCAGATCCTGGGCTAATATTTACTGTGGCAGTACGTACACTATTAGCAGATGCTCCCAAGGGATTTTCTATCTGTAAATTGGCAACTTCACTAGCTATGTTGTCAATATCGATCTGTAAATGCTTACCACCATTAGAAATTTTAAATATTTTCTGATTTTATTTCTGTAAAACTAATAATATTTTTGCTAATAAATCAGTATAATCTACATAGTTTAAATCTTGTCCAACTGTTATCCTATTCACTTTTTTAACTCCTAAGCGTTATCAATAATACTCGTGATAATTATTTAGTATAAATCTTCTCATTAGCTGATAAAATTTGAAGCTTAATAATTGTTAATAGACACAGTTTGGTAGGTAAATTATGATAAATCGCCGTCTGTAGAAGATGTTCATCTATCTTTCAGACAGCGATCGCTCTTTAACCCAATTTATTCGCCTGATATTTGCTCTACGCTAATGCCGCTACCTTATCTAACAAGCCTTGAAACAACCTCAAGCCATCACTACCCCCCAGCATTGCGTCTGATGCCCTTTCTGGGTGCGGCATCATCCCCAATACATTGCCTCGACGATCGCAAATCCCGGCAATATTGTTCAGCGAACCGTTGGGATTTTCGCCTTCATAGCGGAACAAGACTTGCCCGTTATCTTCCATTTCTGCGAGAGTGGCTGCATCGGCGTAGAATCGCCCCTCTCCGTGGGCTATGGGCAAAGTGATCACTTCACCAGTGCTATAAGCTTGTGTCCATGAGAGATTAGTCCGCTCAACTTTCAAAGGGACGCGATCGCAAATAAAATGCAAATCCCGATTTCTAGTTAACACCCCCGGCAAAAGTCCGACCTCAGTTAATACCTGAAAACCATTGCAAATACCGAGGACAAACTTACCTTTTTGGGCGTGTTCCACAACCTGCTGCATTACGGGTGAAAAACGCGCGATCGCACCGCAGCGTAAATAATCCCCGTAACTAAAACCACCAGGAATGATCACGACATCCAAATCAGCAATGTCTGTTTCTTGATGCCAAACCATGCGAGTCGGTTGTGAGAGCAAGTCTCTAGTTACATAAGCAACATCGCGATCGCAATTAGAACCGGGAAAAACAACAACACCGAATTTAGTCATTAGTCAAGGGGAGATGAGGGGGATGAGGGAGATGAGGGGGATGAGGGAGAAGCAATGCTCAATGCCCAATGCCCAATGCCCCATGCCCAATCCCTAAAATACCCCAGTTTGAGTTTCGACCTCAATCAAATCAAAGCGGTAATTTTCAATTACGGGATTTGATAGCATTTGGTCGCAAATATTATCGAGGTCTTGACGGGCTTTCTTCTCATCAGTAGAGGTGATGGTGAGTTCAATGTACTTGCCAATCCGCACCTGGTCAACGTTCTCGTATCCCAGTTGCTTAAGACCAGATTGTACAGCGACACCAGCGGGGTCTAAAACTGAAGGACGAAGGGTCACGAAAATTTTGGCTAGATACTTGGTTTGCACGGGCTTTTTCTGAATGCTGCGATCGCTATACTATAACTTTCTGCTCCAACTGAGTGAAAATAAGATTACGAAGCGGTTAAAGTTAATTGACCAATTAGCCCATCTAACAGCTTCAACTACAGTGGCATATTTAAACAATTGTCTATGAGAGCTATACGCACCCGCAGTCAAGAGCGTATTTTCAACTTACTGAAAACGATCAAAAAAGGCATTTCTGCCCAGGATATTTACGTAGAACTACGTAATACCAATCAGAGCATGGGTTTAGCGACAGTTTACCGCTCTTTAGAAGCCTTAAAACTCGAAGGCATGGTACAAGTGCGGAATTTGGCTAATGGTGAAGCCCTCTATAGCCTAGCGCAGCAAGACAAACACCACCTAACTTGCTTGCAATGTGGTGTCTCCATTCCGATTCATCAATGCCCCGTTCATGACTTAGAAGATCAGTTAGAATCCAGCCATAAGTTTAAAGTTTTTTACCACACCCTAGAGTTTTTTGGGTTGTGCAGTCAATGCCAGGTAAATCAAGCTACTGAGATTGGTCAGTAGTCACCCAATCTTATGTTTTCTGCACGCGAGCTGGTTAAGTCTAACTAGAGGAGTAATGAAGTGTTGAGAATTAGCGTTGAAGAAGCAGCTATAAATTTAAAATCTCTCTTAGAACGAGTAGCTAGGGGAGAAGAAGTAATTTTGCTAGAGCAAGATAAAGCTGTAGCTCGTTTAGTTCCTCCGCTACAAAAGGAAGAACGATTAGCAAGTATGAAACAATTTCGTGATTCTCTTACGATTAAGGGTGAATCATTGAGCCCAACTGTCATCAATGCGCGTATAGAGGAACGTCATTGATTTATTTAGATACAAGCGTTATCGCTTCTTTGTATTGAAGAGAAGCTTTAAGCGATGCAGTTGAACAATTACTACTCAATGAAACTGAAGTAGGTTTGATTCAAACAAAACTCAACCAACTAAATACATCTGCAACTGTTAGTTGCCAATTTTCTAAAATATTTAAAACGGGTAAAATATCTTGCTTTTCTTTTAATTCTGGTAATTTGTTGGGTTCAAAAATCATAATTGACTCATCAGCAGAATCGAGCAACCAACCTAGCTTTGCTCCATTCTGAATAGAAAATGTAATTTTACTGATAACTCGGTTGGGTGATTGTTCTGGTGAGAGAATTTCGATTATCCAATCTGGAGGAATCTCAAATTTATTTGTCATTTTCCCATTAGGAAGCAATGGAATTCTTTGCCATTCAAACACAGCAATATCTGGTACTATTGAACGACCTTCAAATGTACAGCGTAATTCAGGAAAGGCATAAGCTAATTTTTGTAGTTTTGCAACTTGATTTATGGCAGAAGCTAATTCAATTTGTAATGTACTGTGTTCTCCTTGTGGCATAGTTTTTTGATATATTCGCCCGTTAAAATACTCGCTTGCTGGTTTTGTCTCTGGTAGTTTTAAGAACTCTTCTAAACTTAATGCTGTGGTTGGCTGAATAGATAATGTCATAATTTACAATTTATCAAAACTTGATTATTTGATCGCGAAAAGAATTAGACAAGTAATGCGACACCGAACAGCCCATCGTAGACATCGCATTCCCTTTACTAGCCATTGTAATTTTATCGAATAGTCATTAGTTATTGGGAAGAGACAAGGAAGAAACTTGTCCCCTTGTCCCCACTCTGTACTCTTAACTAGAACGATTATTTTCCAATCCTGGGATTTGCTTAGAAAACAATTCGTTAGAGTCAACTTGACCATTTGAGATAACTGAGCGCATACCCTCGAAAGCAGCAGGAATAGTGCGCGGATCTATAAACAAGACCTTGCTGCTATCGCTTTTACCAATTGTCGCGCCCATATCCAAATAGCCCAAGGCAAATAGAACTTCTACTGCTTTATTGGCATTGGGATTTGTCTGGAGCTTTTGGGCAATAATTTCTGCTGATTCTGCGATCGCCTGGGCTTTCAAAACTTGCTGCTGACGTTCCCCTTGAGCTTTCAAAACGATCGCCTTTTGTTCAGCTTCTGCTTGCAGAACTGTCGATTTTTGACGAGCTTCGGCATCTAATATTTGCGCTTCAGCCTTACCTCTAGCACTATTAACAGCAGATTCGCGTTCGCCCTCAGAAGTTAAAATTGCTGCCCGTTTGCGTCGTTCTGCCGACATTTGCAATTCCATCGATTCTCGCACTGCCTGAGACGGAATAATATCTCGCAGTTCTACCCGTGTAACTTTCACACCCCAAGGATCGGTAGCAACGTCCAAATCTTGTAATAAAAGTTCACTGATGTGGGAACGAGCAGTAAAGGTTTGATCCAACTCCAGTTGTCCCATTTCGGCACGAATTTGAGTCAGCACCATGTTTACCATTGCTGACTGGAGATTTTCTACCTTGTACCAGGCTTTTTCCATATCCACAATGCGCCAGTAAAACACTGCATCTACCTCAATGCCAACGTTGTCACGAGTGATACATTGTTGAGGAGGAATATCTAAGACTTTTTCTCGGATAGTTTCTCGATAGACAACTCTATCTAGGAAAGGAACGACAAAGTTTAGTCCTGGTTCCAGTTTTTTGTTATAACTACCCAATCTTTCCACCAAAGCTTGATTGCCCTGATTGACAACTTTTACAGAACCTGCGACGGCAGAACCACCAAGAGCTAAAAATACTAGTAAAAAAAACTGTTCCATTGTGAATCTCCTAATTTTTAATAAAGAGAGTAGGGAATAGGGAATAGGGAATAGGGAGTTAGGAGTTAAGAGTGGGAGAGATTAGAAAATAGAGATTCATTTCTTCCCCATGCCCAATGCCCATTAACTAAGAATTCAACAGATTTTCTGGTATCACAATCAAAGTAGTACCTTCCCTCCTAACCACATAAACTCTTTGATGGGGTGGTACGGTGAATTTGTCATCGTCACATCGTGCTTGCCAAGAATTTCCCTCATACAGCACCCGCCCTGTTTTCCCAGGCAGAATCTCTGTTAAGGTTTCAGCTATGACTGCATCCCGAATTTTCGATTTGCGTTGTCTTGGTTGCAAAAACCGACGAGAAAGTACGATTAGTGCTGTGGAAAGCAACAGCCAAACCACAATTTGCAACCATACACTTCCCAAACCCACTCCAGACAGCAGCGCCACTACAAAAGCGCTAATTCCCATCATGAAGGCGACAAACGCCGATGGTAAGAACAGTTCCATTAAACACAGAACTGCTCCTGCCAGAAGCCAGATTAAGGTAAAACTTGGCATAGCGTCATCCTAGTCTCTACATTGACGTAAATGCATTTCTACGATTAGATACAGCCAGACGTAAGTTATTTACAGAAAACAAAACTTGGTATTTATACCAATAATTTTGATTAATTTCAGTAACAGGGTGTAGCTAGCGGTACACAAGTCCAGTTTATTCTAGGCTTCAATTCATTGCCAGCTAAAATTAATCGAAGTTCATGAGTTGATTAGTTTCTTATAATTTATACCTTTATGATTTCTACTCAACTGATTATTTTTTGTATAAATCCACGCTGTAATAACCCCATTAATCCGATGGGAGATAGCGTTTGTGCCAGTTGCCAAACTCCTTTAGTTCACCGTTATTTGTGGGCGACTGGCTCATTGTCTGCTCAAATCTCACCAGGTACAAAGGTTGCAGATAGGTATGAGGTAATTAAGCAGCAGATTTGGCTGGATACTCAACCGGGACTACCGCCAGATGTTCCTGAAGAGTTGCCCACAGCAGTAATTCCTTATCTACGGTTATATCAAGAGCGGTTGCATCTGCCCCAGGCTTATGGGTTTGCTAGTAACCTTGAGGAAGATGAAGATACAACTGATATCCTCTTATTGGAAAATGCGCCGATAGATAAGACAGGAAATATCTATCCAACTATTGTTGAGGCATGGGAGCAAGCCACAGCAGTCCGACAAGTTTATTGGCTGTGGCAAATTCTCCAACTTTGGACACCTTTATCAGAATTGGGACTTAGCCACAGTTTATTGCTAGCAGACAACTTGAGAGTCCAAGGTTGGTGTGTGCGACTGCTGGAACTCTACCAAACACCAGCAGATGAGAAGCTAAGTTTACAAAATCTGGGCGAGTGTTGGCAGTTTTGGGTAGTGTCTGCAAAGGCATCAGTAGCTAAAGGCTTACAAAACATAGTCCAGCAGATGTGTGAAACTGAGATTGAGTTAGAGGCGATTAATATTCAACTCAATAATTTACTACTAGCAGCTGCGGCAGAATTGCCATTAGTCTTGAAGGTGGCAGGCTCTACAGATATTGGCCCAATTATGGCGCAAAATGAAGATGCTTGCTACCCCAATACTTTGAGCGATTTAGATGAACCTTTATTGCGCCACTTGTCGATTGTTTGCGATGGCATTGGCGGACATGAAGGCGGCGAGGTTGCTAGTCAGTTGGCTGTGCAGTCTATAAAATTGCAAATTCGCGCTTTACTAGCTGAGGTGACAGAACAAACTGGACTTGTACCACCAGAGTTGTTGCAGGAACAATTAGAAGCAAGTTTACGGGTGGTAAATAATCTGATTTGTGCCCGCAACAATGAACAAAAACGCCAAGGTAAAGAACGCATGGCTACAACTATTGTTATGGCGCTGCAAGTTCCACAACGAGTGCAGACAAGTACTGGCTGGCAATCAAATAATACCCATGAACTTTACTTGGCTAATGTTGGCGATAGCCGTGCTTATTGGATTACTCGCAATTATTGCCAGCTACTGACAGTAGATGATGATGTGGCAACGCGGGAAGTCCGCTTTGCTAAAAGCTTGTATCGAAAAGCGCTATTTAGACCAGATGCTAGTGCCTTAACTCAAGCATTGGGGACAAGGAATTCAGAATCTTTGCGTCTTAAGGTTCAGCGATTCATTGTGGAAGAAGATGGCATCTTGCTACTGTGTTCTGATGGTTTAAGTGATAATAACTGGGTGGAACAATCTTGGCAGAATTATGCAATACCCGTATTAACAGGTCAACTGACAATTGAAGATGCTGTTCGCAACTGGATTAATCTGGCAAACGAAAAAAATGGGCGTGATAATACGTCGGTTGTTCTCACTTATTGCCGTGTCTCTCCAGAATACATAGTACCTGTGACTCCGGCGTTGCCAGAAGAGATTATAGAAGCGGAAATACAAGAGGAAGAAGAAGAACTACAAGAACCAACCTCTTTTACAGAAAGTTCGCAAACTTTGCTAGATTTGGATCTAGATTTGGGTATTCCAGAGGAACCAATTCTCAGCCTAGATATTCCACCAACCTTAATTACAAAACCTAATCGGGGTAAACGTTTGGTAATGCTGGGGGGAGTGTTAGCGTTGCTTGTGGGGGGTACAAGTCTGGGATTATTTGCTTGGTGGCAAATTAATCCTCAAGGATTCCAGCAGATGTGTCGGCAACTTCCTCAAAGAGTGCAGCAACTTTGTTTGCCTGGGGAATAGGTTATACCGAAATATTGTAATGTTGATGAGGAATATTACAGTATTGATAAGGAATATTGTAATGTTGATGAGAAATATTACAATGTTCTTTATGAATGTCGTAATGTTGATGAGGAATATTGCAGTATTGATAAGGAATATTGCAATGTTGATGAGAAATATTGTAATGTTACTTATGAATGTTGCAATGTTTGGGAGAAATATTGCAATGTTGACAAGAACAACTTTTACATTCAGAGTGACAGAGAATAAAGTGGCGATCGCTAATGAGTCAATGTAGGTTAGCGATCGCACCACACATAACTCTACGTCACATCTTGCACCAACGTGGGAACTAGCAAGCAATGTAACTCAGTAAATATGCGATAAGGTAAGGGTATCACAACCTGCTCCCACCACAGGAAAGATGGATATTAACTTCTTAATTAAAGCTATTGCTGCTGCTAGTGTTTCCCCAATCATAAATACAGTTCAGCATAACAGAACTGTAGTTGAAATTAAAGAGAAGTTAGGACTTAATTCAGCACAGCCTCCAGAAAAGTTTGACGATGTTTATGTTCATGCTTTAGTAGAGTATGGTTTTAGTAAACCTCAGTTTGAGATGAACCTGAGATTTTTTGACAATAAAAAAGTAAGAAAGGTTTTTTCAAAAGCTTTTTCAAATAAACCATTAGATTTTAATCACCAAGAATGGAGTCTATTAAGAGGTGAGGCACAAAAAGCCAAAATAGATGTTTCGCAGGTTCAGGAATTCTATCAAGCTTTTGTCAATATAGCAAAACGCTCTATTAATCCAGGGCAACTTATAACTAACGTAGAACTTCAAGAACACCTAAATAAATTTACAGAACCTACAGAACAGCCTTCTTATCCAGATGAGTTTAAAGCACTAATTGAAGAAAAAACTAAGGCATTTTGCGGACGGGTATTTGTATTTAATGAGTTTAATGATTTCCTCAAAAAGCATCCCAAAGGTTATTTTACCGTGATTGGGGATGCGGGTATGGGGAAAAGTGCGATCGCAGCCCAATCCGTCTCTAAATACAAAGCTATTTGCTACTTCAATATTCGGGCAGAAGGTCGCAACACACCAGATCAATTTCTGCAAAGTATTCGTCACCAACTGATTAATCGCTATCAGTTACAGAATGCAGACAATGATAATTTACCTACTTTGCTGACGAAAGTAAATGAAAAGCTGGCGGCTGGTGAACCCTTGGTAATTGTAGTTGATGCACTTGATGAAGTCGAACAACCAGGGTCAGGAAATCTTTTAGATTTACCCAAAAATTTGCCAGAGAGGATATATTTTCTGCTAACTAGGCGACGCTATGCACAAAATGAAAAGCGCTTGTTGACTGAAGAAGTTCCAGAGCAGCAGTTAGATTTAACAGCAAATAAGTATGAGGTTTGGAATCGAAAAGATGTGAAAGAGTACATTAGTACATTTATTAATGATGAGCCAGAGCATCATGGTCTGAAGGCATGGATTCAAAAACGCAACATTCAGCCGCCATATTTTATTGAGCAGGTAGCACAAAAAAGTGAAAACAATTTCATGTACCTGTACTATGTCTTACCAAGTATTGCTAGAGGAGATTATCAAAACTTAAGTTTAGAAGAATTACCTGAGAAACTTCAGGGTTATTATGAACAGCATTGGAAGCAGATGAAAATGGATACTCCAGACAAGCGGACGAATGCGATTATCCTCTGTGTACTGGTTGAGGTAGGTAAACCGATTTCCTGTGAATCCATTGCCCGCATCACTGGCCGAGATGAATATGATGTCTTGGAGCTTTTGAGTAAGTGGCTGGAATTCTTGAGAAAACAAAAACAAATTCTAGAAGACTACTATTCAATTTATCACCAATGACAGGACACTCAAACTCTGGAATTTGGAAACTGGGGAGGATGAGCGGACTTTTAATGGTCATAGCGACTCGGTAACAGCAGTAGCCCTCACCCCCGATGGCAAGTGGGTGATTTCTGCTTCAAATGACAACACACTCAAACTCTGGAATCTGGAAACTGGGGAGGATGAGCGGACTTTTAATGGTCATAGCGACTCGGTAACAGCAGTAGCCCTCACCCCCGATGGCAAGCGGGTGATTTCTGCTTCAGATGACAGGACACTCAAACTCTGGAATTTGGAAACTGGGGAGGATGAGCGGACTTTTAATGGTCATAGCGACTCGGTAACAGCAGTAGCCCTCACCCCCGATGGCAAGCGGGTGATTTCTGCTTCACTTGACAACACACTCAAACTCTGGAATCTGGAAACTGGTCAGCATGAGCGGACTTTTAATGGTCATAGCAACTCGGTAAGAGCAGTAGCCCTCACCCCCAATGGCAAGCGGGTGATTTCTGCTTCAAATGACAGGACACTCAAACTCTGGAATCTGGAAACTGGAGAGGATGAGCGGACTTTTAATGGTCATAGCGACTGGGTAAGAGCAGTAGCCCTCACCCTCGATGGCAAGCGGGTGATTTCTGCTTCAAATGACAACACACTTAAACTCTGGAATCTGGAAACTGGGCAGCATGAGCGGACTTTTAATGGTCATAGCGACAGGGTAACAGCAGTAGCCCTCACCCTCGATGGCAAGCAGGTGATTTCTGCTTCAAATGACAACACACTCAAACTCTGGAATCTGGAAACTGGGGAGGATGAGCGGACTTTTAATGGTCATAGCCGCGTGGTAACAGCAGTAGCCCTAACCCCCGATGGCAAGCGGGTGATTTCTGCTTCAAATGACAGGACACTCAAACTCTGGAATTTGGAAACTGGGGAGGATGAGCGGACTTTTAATGGTCATAGCGACTCGGTAACAGCAGTAGCCCTCACCCCCGATGGCAAGCGGGTGATTTCTGCTTCAGATGACAGGACACTCAAACTCTGGAATCTGGAAACTGGGGAGGATGAGCGGACTTTTAATGGTCATAGCGACTCGGTAACAGCAGTAGCCCTCACCCCCGATGGCAAGCGGGTGATTTCTGCTTCAGATGACAGGACACTCAAACTCTGGAATCTGGAAACTGGGGAGGATGAGCGGACTTTTAATGGTCATAGCGACTCGGTAACAGCAGTAGCCCTCACCCCCGATGGCAAGCGGGTGATTTCTGCTTCACTTGACAACACACTCAAACTCTGGAATCTGAAAACTAGGCAGCATGAGCGGACTTTTAATGGTCATAGCGACTGGGTAAGAGCAGTAGCCCTCACCCCCGATGATAAGCGGGTGATTTCTGCTTCAGATGACAGGACACTCAAACTCTGGAATCTGGAAACTGGGGAGGATGAGCGGACTTTTAATGGTCATAGCGACTCGGTAACAGCAGTAGCCCTCACCCCCGATGGCAAGCGGGTGATTTCTGCTTCACTTGACAACACACTCAAACTCTGGAATCTGGAAACTGGGGAGGAAATTGCCACTTTTACAGGAGAAGCTCCATTTTCTTGCTGCGCTGTTGCACCGGATGGGGTGGCAATTGTGGCTGGAGACTCTTCAGGAAGAGTACATTTTTTACGGTTGGAGAATGTCTAATAAAATATGAACACTTCACCTCGACCCCCAACGCCAATCAATTCCCCCTCCTACCCAACTGAATTTCAACAAATCATTCTCGAAAAAAGTCAAAACTTTGTTGGTCGCGCCTTTGCCTTCACCGCTATATCCAACTTTCTCCAGCATTGCGATCGCGGTTACTTTAGCATAATTGGCGCACCCGGTAGCGGCAAAAGTTCCATCCTTGCCAAGTACGTCACTGAAAATCCCCACGTTCTCTATTACAACGCCCAACTCCCAGGCAAAAATCGCGCTGAGGAATTTATTGCTACTATCTGCACGCAAATCGCCCAGACATCTCAAGAAACCTCTCTACCTTCCCTACTTCAGCAAGTCAGCGACAAGCTAGAACCTCAACAAAAGTTTATCATTGCTATTGATGCCTTGGATGCTGTTAACCGCACCAACCAAACCCCAGGCTCAAATCTCTTTTATCTTCCCAGATATCTCCCGCGTGGTGTCTATTTCCTTATTACCCGCCGTCCATACGTGCGAAAACAATCTGGTTTGTTGATAGAAGCACCTTCCCAAATTCTCGACTTAGCAGAATAAGTAGGTGGGCATAAAAAAACCAGACTATGTAAAGATAAGTAAATACAGAGAATGCATCGACATGAGGTGACTTATATATGGGCGCTCGTTTAAGAGTATTTCTAACTCGTGAGCAAGATCAAACTCTGT
>NZ_JABXKQ010000180.1 GCF_017114945.1 Nostoc sp. JL34 | reverse complement strand
TCAGTACCTCTGCCATAATCCCCCTGTCAATAGGGTTTGAGACGCGCTAACCCTGATATTTTCCCCAATTCTAAATTATTGCTGGGATTCAATCAATTAATTAGTGCAATGAATCAATTTAAAACCTGTTATGCTTCTGGATAATTTCACTTTGTTACTACTTGTTTATCTCGGAAAGTGACAGAAGAGGGGTAAGTTAAAACTTTTTTCTTTCCCCTGCTCCCCTACATATTCTCTACCTAGTACAGGCGTAAATAAACATACCATTTCAAATGGCGCAAGAGCTTGGAATATAATTCTTTTGACTTTTGACTTCCGCCTTGCGGTACTAGATTCATCCTATTGGATGAATTGTCATTTTCACTACCAAGTGACAATAGGGTAGTCAAGTAGAGGATAAAAATATGTCATCTGCTCAAGCGCCCTCCCTACCACCCTTGATTCCGCGCGAAATCCTATTTGGGAATCCCGAAAAAACTAGCCCACAACTTTCCCCTGATGGCAATTATTTGGCATATATCGCCCCTGATGAGAAAAATGTCTTACAGGTATGGTTGCGAACTATAGGACAAGAAGACGACCAGATACTAACTGCCGACAAAAAGCGCGGTATCCGCATTTTCTTCTGGACTTATAACGCCGACCAGTTGATTTATATGCAAGACTCGGATGGCGACGAGAACTTTCACCTCCACTTAGTTAATATTCACTCCAAGATTGTGCGTGACTTAACGCCATTCCAGGGTGTGAAAGCAGAACTCGTGGAACTGGAACCAAAATTTCCAGATCAAGTGTTGGTAGCGTTGAACTTGAACAATCCTCAAAAGTTTGACGTTTACCGCATCAACCTTAAAAATGGTGCGGTTGAGTTCGACACTGATAACCCCGGTAACATTATCAGTTGGACATCTGACGCTGAGTTCCAAATACGTGCAGCGACAGCTAGCACACCCGATGGTGGTTACGATTTGTTATTGCAGAAATCAGATAAACAGTGGGAAATTCTCCGCCACTGGGGGCCAGAAGAGGAAGGCAATTCTGTTAGCTTCTCAGATGATGGTAAAACCCTTTACATTCAAGGGAATCATGATGCTAACGCCAAACGTCTGCTAGCTGTTGACCTAGACACCCGTCAAGAAACTGTCATTGCTGAAGATGAGCAGTATGATGTTGTGGGGATAATTATTCACCCACTGACGCGAGTTATCCAAGCAGTTTCTTTCTACAAAGATAAACAGGAATGGCAGGTAATTGACCAAAGTATCGCCACTGATTTTGAGGAAATCGCCAAGGTGCGTTCTGGAGAATTCTCTATAATTAGCCGCGACTTGGAAGATAAAACTTGGGCTTTAGCTTATAGAACTGACAATGGCCCAGTTTATTACTATGCCTACAACCGAGAGTCCAAAACTAGCACTTTCCTTTTTAGCAACCAACCCAAACTCGAAGCGTTGCAGTTAGCTTCAATGCAACCGATTTCCTACGAAGCACGGGATGGTTTAACTATCCACAGTTACTTAACAACTCCTCTAGGAATACCTACGCAAAATCTCCCAACAGTACTGTTGGTTCATGGCGGCCCTTGGGCGCGGGATACTTGGGGTTTCTCTCCCACAGCGCAATGGCTAGCGAACCGTGGTTATGCTGTACTGCAAGTCAACTTTCGCGGTTCCACTGGCTACGGTAAAGCATTTTTGAATGCTGGAAACCGGGAATGGGCTGGCAAAATGCACGACGACTTAATTGATAGTGTTAACTGGCTGGTGGAACAAGGCATTTCCGATCCGCAAAAGATTGCGATTATGGGCGGTTCTTATGGAGGTTATGCCACTTTAGTAGGATTGACTTTTACACCAGAAATATTTGCGGCTGGCGTGGATATTGTCGGGCCAAGTAACCTGATTACTTTGATAGAAACTATACCGCCTTATTGGGAACCATTGAAGGCGATGCTTTATCATCGCGTTGGTAATTTAGAGACAGAAGAGGAATTTTTGAAATCGCGATCGCCTTTATTTTTCGCTGACCGGATTCAAAAACCTTTACTTATCGGTCAAGGTGCAAACGATCCGCGAGTGAAACAATCAGAAAGCGATCAAATTGTCAACGCAATGCAACAGGCTGGTTTACCAGTGCAATATGCACTTTACACAGATGAAGGACATGGTTTTGCCAGACCAGAAAATCGGCTGCACTTTTTTGCGATCGCAGAGGAGTTTCTCGCCAAATACTTAGGTGGAAGATTTGAACCTTTGGCAGATATTCCTGGTCATTCAGGAATAGTGAAATAAAGTCTCACGCATGGTGGTTAGTGTCATCCACCAACCACCTTAATATTTTTAATTTGGAAGGATTTATGCATACAACAACTGATTCCTAATTTCATCAGCTTTTTAGTGTGCTTACCAGAATGCCAATTCGTTGCACGACTTCATAAGCGTTTTTCTGAGGCACAACGATAATCCCAAAATGTTCTTTATTCTCCTCTATATACTGGAGATCAACCGCTCAAAATCGACACGGTTATGTGTCAGGATACATCTGCCCATAGAAGTTGCAAATTCAAGTTGCTCACGGTCAGTTTTGCCGAGGGTTGCTTGTTCCGAAACAGTTGTGATATCCAGACCGCGCGATCGCAACAGTCTAGCAACCAACGCTGACATATCCTCATCGCTGTAAAGCGCAGCAAAAACCGTCACGATGTCCCCAATATAGCTTTTATGGATCGGCGGTTAGTAGTGCTAACCGCTCTCCAATCCGCTCTTGTAATTCTGGCTGTCGTCATACCAATCGTTTAAATGCTCGTTTAAACGATGATGCCAAAACTACAGTTATCACTTGCGTAACTCATCCATTATTTGAGTAACTGTACCACGGAACACTTTTCCCGACTGGTATTCTACTTGTGCTTGAGCGATATTAGCAGCAATTTCAGAACGCCGCCGTTCTGCCAACCGATGACTTATCAGATCAATTAATGTTTCTTGTTCATCTACTGATAAGTTTTCGATGCTTTCTAGAACTTGCTCTAACCTGGAAATTGAGGTCATTATTTATTGTTACCTTGCTTGCAGTACATAAACATTAGATAAGTCCTAGAATTGTTGTAAAAACCGCAAATCACTAGCATACAAGCGACGAATATCATCGATTTGGTGTAACACCATTGCAAAGCGTTCTACACCAAAACCGGCAGCAAATCCTGTATAAACTTCTGGGTCATAACCCACAGACTTAAGTACATTTGGATCGACCATACCGCAACCCATCACCTCCAACCAGCGACCATTCCACTGCAAATCTACTTCGGCAGAGGGTTCGGTAAAAGGGAAATAACTGGCGCGGAAGCGAATAGGTAAATCGCCAAATATTGCTTGTAAAAATACTTTAATTGTGCCTTTGAGGTCTGTAAAAGTTAGTCCCTCATCAATGGCTAAAAGTTCTATTTGATGGAAAACTGCTGAGTGAGTCGCGTCTACATTATCTCGCCGATAAACTCGCCCTGGAGCCACAACCCGAATCGGTGGTTCTTCTCTTTCCATGTAACGAATTTGCACTGACGAAGTATGAGTGCGGAGGAGATTACCATCTGGCAGGTAGAAGGTATCCTGCATATCACGGGCGGGGTGATCTGGCGGGGTGTTGAGAGCCTCAAAATTATAATAATCTGTTTCCATCTCTGGCCCTTGAGCCACGGTGTAGCCCATACCAACAAAGATATCCAGCGCCCGGTCAATAATTCCATTGAGGGGATGAATGCGACCTTGGGGGCTGTAAATTCCCGGCATAGTAACATCCAGAGTTTCCGCCTCTAGCTGTACCTGAATTTGAGCAGCTTCCAGGGCGACACGTTGCTGGTCTAGACTAGTTTGCAGGGATTCTTTGACTGTATTGGCGATCGCTCCAATTTTTGGTCGTTCCTCTGCACTCATCTGCCCCATACTTCGCAACAGTGCCCCCAGTTCCCCTTTTTTACCCAGATAGTTAACTCTGAGTTCCTCCAGACGTTCTAAGGTGTCGGCGGCTGCGATCGCTTTTTCTCCTTCTTGCCGCAGTGCTAAAAGTTGAGCTTCTAAATTGCTAGTCATTAGTTATTAGTCATTGGTCATTAGTCATTAGTCTATAGTCAAAAGCTATGAACTGGTCGATAAATAAACTTACAGTCATATCCATTAACATCAGCCAAAGGTGAGGGTCAAAATTAAACCTCTGTTTATCAGTTAGAGACAATTGGGCTAGTACAGCAGGCGCGTAAATCCAGCTAATATCTCACTTAACAAGACTTGGGAATTGAGCAACTTGTCTTAAACGTAGGCAAACTGACGCCACAGTGTACTAGTGAGTATGGATGTTTTTTTGCCACTTGTGACCTCAGACATTGACAAATGGCTAATAACAAATAACTAATAACTAATGACCAATGACTAATGACCAATGACTAATGACTAAGGACTATGAAATTACTAATTAGCAACGATGACGGCATTTCTGCCTTGGGGATTCGTACCCTAGCCAATTACTTGGCAGAGGCAGGTCATGATGTGAGTGTAGTTTGCCCAGATCGAGAGCGATCGGCAACTGGACACGGGTTAACTTTACACCAACCCATTCGCGCCGAAATTGTTGAAGAGATTTTTCATCCCGCTGTCAAAGCTTGGGCTTGCGATGGTACGCCTTCAGATTGCGTCAAATTGGCGCTGTGGGCTTTGCTAAAAACTCCTCCCGATTTGGTTCTCTCTGGTATTAATCAAGGTGCGAATTTGGGAACTGAAATCTTGTATTCCGGCACTGTTTCTGCGGCAATGGAAGGTCTAATTGAAGGCATTCCCAGTGTGGCGCTAAGTCTTATGAGTCACACATCTAAAGACTTTCAACATGCCGCTAAATTTGCCAAAATTCTCGTAGACCAGTTAGCCCAAAAACCGCTGCCAGATTTGATGTTGCTCAACGTTAATATTCCTGCTGTGAAGTGGGAAGAAATTGCTGGTGTTACTCTCACCCGTCAAGGAGTGCGGCGTTACATTGATGTATTTGATAAACGAATTGATCCTCGTGGAAAAACGTACTACTGGCTAACTGGAGAGGTAATTGAGGAGGTGGAACCCCCTACCGGATTAAATCTGCCTCAAAATGTACCGACAGACGTGGATGTTGTACGTAAAAACTACATCAGTATAACTCCGCTACAATACAATCTTACCTACGCAACTGGACTAGATAAATTGTCTGAGTGGGAATTCAATATTCGGTGAATCATTTGATTTATCAGGATAAAACTGGGGTTATTCACATACATAACAGAAAAATGTAGGCTATAACGTAGGGGCACTCTTGAAATAACTGATACACACTCACCCCAAAACCTGGAAAATTCTAACTGACAGTATTTCATCTACATTTACACAATCAACCAGAAACAGGGTATGCTGTTTTACCAAGAAATCCTCCCTCTAGCAAAATCGGTGAGACAGCATAAACTTAGACAAAATAAGTAACAATTCTTCCAATTATCGCCCGCTCAGTCCAGCAAGCAACACCCATGTCTAGGATAGAGAACAACCAATTTACCGTACAATTTTGGGGCGTTCGCGGTAGCATCCCCAGTCCAGGGCCACACACCGTTCGTTACGGCGGTAATACCCCTTGCATATCAATGCAAGCGGGCGATAAACGCTTAATTTTCGATGCTGGCACGGGACTACATGTTTTGGGGCAATCTTTATTGTGCCAAATGCCGTTAAAAGCTCACATATTTTTTACCCACTCTCACTGGGATCACATGCAGGGTTTTCCCTTCTTCACCCCAGGGTTTGTCAAGGGCAATGACTTTCATATCTACGGCGCGATCGCACCTGATGGTTCTACCATAGAACAGCGCCTCAACGATCAAATGTTGCACCCAAACTTTCCTGTACCCTTGCAGATTATGCAAGCCAATTTAAATTTCTACGACATTCGATCGGGGCAACCAATCCACATCGATGACGTTACCGTAGAAACAGCACCTTTAAACCATCCAGGTGAAGCTGTAGGATACCGTGTCAACTGGCGTGGTGGTGCTGCTGCTTATATCACCGATACCGAACATTTTCCCGACCGACTCGATGATAATGTGCTGTGGCTAGCTCGTAATGCTGACATTCTGATTTACGATTCCACATACACAGACGAAGAATACCATTGCTCAAAAACCCCAAAAATTGGCTGGGGACATTCTACTTGGCAAGAAGCGGTGAAAGTGGCACAAGCTGCTAACGTCAAAACTCTGGTGATTTATCACCACGACCCCGCCCACAATGATGACTTTTTGGATCGTGTAGGCAAACAAGCGGCTGCAAAATTTCCTGGCGCTATTATGGCACGGGAAGGAATGGTACTTCAGATTCCTACCTCAGTTACCTTATCAGAATCTTTTCCTGTTAGTAAGTTTTCTACTTAAAGATTGCGATCGGAGGAATTGGAGATTTTAGATTAGATTGGTGATCAGAAGCTTTCAGCGCGAGAGCGTACCTGTTGGCTGCACGGTGAGACAGCGCTGCCCAGAGTTGTCAGAGCGCCGACACAGAATCAGGGCGACAACAGGAGGACAAACTTTATAGATTCACCAACCCCAGACACCCACTAGACCCCTTTTTGCGGCTGATGGAGGGTAAACACCTCGTTGCAGTCTCAACATGGAACTAGAGCCTTTTTAGCTCTGGTATTGGGGATTATCTGGACTTAGCAATTAGCTGTCAAGCTGATGGCACAAGAAACCATCTTGGGCGATTTCCCGTGGGTTAGGGCTTTTGGCTGATAGCTAAAAGGGGTGGCATCAACACCCTGGCTGATAGCACAAGACCTCATGGGCGGTTGGTGGAAGTTTAGACCATCTACAAAAGCTGTCCTCCTCAACAGGTCGTGGCCATTCCTTCCCAACTTGCTGGGGAGGAATGAGCGCTCCGGGACTGGGTATTGGGTACTGTATGCTGGGGAAGAAATTCTTTTAAAATTTGGTTGGGGTATGAATCCTCATATCTTCCCCAGTACCCAGTCCCTAGTCCCCATTACCCCTTATCCCCAGAGGGGGCCCCACCTTCCCCAATTCAAGGCGGTTTACCATCAGGTAGCTTCCTGCTGATAGCTAAAATAAACCTAAAATCTCAGAATCCACGTGCTAAATTTGTCTCAAAATGGGTGTTCTGTGTGGGTTGCTTCTTCAAGCGAAGGGCTGCTAACGCCGACTGCTGTTGCCCTTGGCAAGTTTGATGGTGTTCATCTTGGTCATCAAAGGGTAATTCAACCAGTCTTGCACCCTGGTAGTGACTTGTCAGTAGCCAGTAGTCCGCAGTCAAAGGAAAATCAACTGACAAATCAAGAATATATTTACTCAACAGTTGTCACCTTTGACCCCCATCCACAGGAGTTTTTTACAGGGCAACCCCGGACTTTGTTAACGCCATTGGATGAAAAAGTTCAACAATTGCGATCGCTTGGGGTAGAACAACTGGTATTACTACCCTTTGACAAAGAATTGTCTGCTTTGACTCCTGAAGAATTCGTAGAAAAAATTCTTGTGCAACAACTGCGATGCCAGCGAATTAGCATCGGAGAAGATTTTTGTTTTGGTGAAAAGCGCAGTGGCACTGCCAAAGATTTGCAATTACTCGCCGCCAAGCACAATATCCCTGTTACTATCGTTCCCTTACAAACTTATACAGGTGACTCGCCCACCCAAAGCAATTGCGTCAGTACTACTCCGACTCAGGATGCCCGCATTAGCACTTCATTGATCCGCCAAACCCTTGAGCACGGCGACATCGAAAACGCAAATTTGCTACTAGGACGCCCCTACTCCCTCCTTGGTGATGTCGTTCAAGGTCAACAGTTGGGCAGAACAATTGGCTTTCCCACCGCCAATCTTCAACTACCAAAAGAAAAGTTTTTGCCCCGCCAAGGAGTCTACGCTGTCCGCGTTTTCACTCTCGGTGAAACATCAGATGCCGCTCCTAGTGAGAACTTGGGTGTAATGAATATCGGTAATCGCCCAACTGTAAACGGTACTTCTTCATCGGTAGAAGTACATTTATTTGATTGGTCTGGTGATTTGTATAGCAAAAAACTGGCTGTGCAGCTAGTTAAATTTTTGCGCCCTGAACAAAAATTTCCTTCTCTAGAAGCCCTGAAAACACAAATTCAACTTGACTGCGTTGTTGCTAGAGAAGTTTTGAGTGCTTAGTGGGAACAATAGATAAGGCATTGGGGATTGGGCATGGGGCATTGGGCATTGAAAAGAGGCAGAGGGGCGGGGTGCAGGGGGCGGAGAGGAAAACTCTTCTCCCTTGCTCCCTGCTCCCTGCTCCCTTGCTTCTTCCCCAGTCCCCAATCCCCAGTCCCCAATCCCCAGTCCCCACTCCCCAGTCCCCACTCCCCGCACCGCATGAGAGAAAAAATCGACGCTCTAACACAAAATCTGGCTCTTACCATCGTTGGCAAAGCTGAGGCAATACGCTTAGTGCTAGTTGCCTTGTTAGGTGGTGGTCATGCTCTCCTAGAAGATGTCCCTGGTGTTGGCAAAACCCTACTCGCTAAATCCCTAGCTCGTTCAGTGGATGGCAAGTTTCAACGGCTACAATGTACCCCCGATTTACTGCCAACTGACATTACTGGCACTAACATCTGGAACCCAAAAAGCGGCGAATTTACTTTTCTTTCTGGGCCAGTCTTTACCAATGTACTACTAGCTGACGAAATCAACCGTGCTACACCCCGCACTCAGTCAGCTTTACTGGAAGTGATGGAAGAACATCAGGTAACGGTTGATGGTGTCTCTCGTGCAGTTCCCCAGCCCTTCTTTGTCATTGCGACTCAAAACCCTATTGAGTATCAAGGTACTTTTCCCCTGCCGGAAGCGCAAATGGATCGGTTTATGTTGTCCCTGAGTTTGGGCTATCCTTCTGAGAAAGAAGAACTCCTTATGCTGCAAAATCTCCAAAATGGTGTGAAGGTTGCTAATTTGCAGCCTTGTATTACCTTGGCAGAAGTACAGGAATTGCGTTACCTCTGCTCTCAAGTAAAAGTGGCAACTTCCTTGCAACAGTACATCCTCGAATTGGTGCGGGCAACACGCCAAGATGAGGAAATTGCCCTTGGTGTCAGTCCGCGTGGCACATTAGCATTACAACGGGCTGCCCAAGCCCTAGCTTTTCTATTAGGGCGTGACTATGCCATTCCCGATGATGTAAAATTTCTCGTCCCTCACGTTCTTTGCCACCGCCTTATTCCTAGAGGAGGACGCAATGCAAGAACTGTTGTTGAGCGATTATTGCGATCGGTTTCTATTCCTTAATGCAAGGGTTTGTATGAACTTTAGATTCCTTATCTTGCTGCAATTTGTGCGTGTTAACGTGAGTTCGATGAAGTGACATACTCTTACACTGACTGCAAGCAGCACAGTGTAGGCTTTTCAGTTCATTTATGCCTATCTAGACAAGAGGACAAGGGGGACGATAAAGGGGAATTATTAAAAAGAAAAAGTCTCTCCTTGTTTCGTCCCAATACGCCATACCTAATGCCCCAGATTTACAATCTACTAGTATCTTTTGTAACTAACTTCCAGCCTTCAGCTTGGTCAACTAGCTTCATCGACTCTAGTTGAAGATTATTGAAAGCAGATGCATGAAGTAGAAAGTAGGGTTGGCCGTTGTAGTGCCAATAATATTCCAGTTCACCAACAGAAGCGGGAATAATGGTGCGATCGCTATAATAATCCAACGAGGGACGATGGTAGGGAAAAGATGTGTAAATCTTCTTCGTAGCTGGGTTTGCCCGCACGATCATGGCGGCAACTGGTTTAACTGGATAGGCTTCAGATAATTCCCAAACCCAGTAGTTAGATTTCATTAACAACAACAGCGAAATATAACTTCCCCAAAACAAAATCTTCAGAAATTGCCCGTCGCCTCGTTCTGCCAAAATAGCTGCTAAGGTCATAGTTAAAGCTACTGCTGCAAAAATCAGTTGTAAGTCTGTTTTTGGTGTTGTACCCGCACTGAAATAAATGCTACCAGCAGAAGCGACTACAGCAAGTATTGCCAAACCAGCAACCCAAGCACGGGGATAGGATGAGAGTAAAGGCGAATTTTCCGTATCTGATAACTGGATACCAAAAGCTAAGGCTAAACTAGGGTAAATCGGGAATAGATACCAGGGAACTTTGGTAATCATGAAGGAAATTACCAGCAGATAAACACCACTCCACGCCATTACTAGTTTTGCCCAGCTAAGGTTGCGATTTTCCCAGGTTAAGCGGACAGTTTGTGGTAAGAATAATAACCACGGCCATGTGTACTTGAGAAGTTCAATCACATAGTACCAAGGTGGTTGAGAATTTCCCTCTACAACAGAGCCAATTCGGCCTAGTGATGGGTTTGCAATACCAATTTGGGCGAAAGTATAACCATAGTGAATTAGTTGGGCACCATACCAACCAGCCACGGGCACAATGCCAATTAAGATGGCGAGCCACAGATAGTAACAGGTGAGCAGTCGTGGCGTATCCCAAAACAGAAATACAAGGGCGATCGCACCTAGTAATACGCCTAGCAGTCCTTGAGTCAGGCAAATGAATCCAAAACTAATACCAACACCAAGGCAATAACGTAAATCCCGGCGCGATCGCAACACGCATAACATCATCACCATCAAAAAACTTACCATCGCCCCATCCAACATTGCTAACCGCCCATGACGCACCACGGGTAGCATTGTTAGGTAAATCAAAGCGCTATAAATAGCAGCCCAACGTTGGCGAAATATCTCTCGAGCAATGCAATACAGTAAAGGTACAGAGGTTGCTGTTAAAATTGCTCCAGGTAGACGTGTTGTCCACTCATTCTCGCCTCCCAGAGAATAAGCCCAAGCAATTAGCAAATGCATTAAAGGCGGCTTGTTATGATATGGTTCGCCTCCTAGCGTTGGGTAAAGCCAACGCATTGAACCTGCTGGTGCGTGCCAAATTTCACGAGCAACCTGTGCCACAGTGCCTTCATCCCAATCTCGCAGGGGCAATCCTCCCAGATTGATGCTAAACAGTAACACTGCTGCCAACAGCAACACTATTAGCCATACCCAATCAATCCATTTGCCAACCGGGCGATGCTGTTTTTCCAGATGACTCCAAATAAAGCTTCCTTCTTGCATATTCTCTGGTAATCATTTTACTTGCTGGTTTGATTACATAGAGACATCTAGCGAATCTCCAATGTTGCCACCCAGTAACAACGTCTGTTCTTAACAATTGCTAGTTTCCAAGATTAACTCAACTTTTTATAATTAGCGCTACTTTTTGAAAAATTTATCTTATTTGTTTAAAGGACATTTCATCTGAGAAATGATAAAAATAATACAGCCCATTCATTATTTATTACCTGTTGAGTAGTCCGTAAATGAACTTGTGTTTTATTTTTAAGGTGACGCTTAGTTTAATTTTTATCTACTTAGTTTTGAGCTATCTCACTTTCGATAATCAAGAACTAATTGCTACAGGGTTATAATGGGTTGCTGAACAATTCAATGAATGTGATTTTAATTTCTTAGGATAGTAATTATCAATTTGTCCTTTTATTCCTTAATTCTTAATTTTCAACAGGAGATTTTATAGTTACTTATAAAATACTGTATTAATCCAATTTTATTTTTTAAATATCCTGAAGAAGCCTGTGTATTGCTCTAGTTACCAGATTTGTAGCAACTGGCGTTGTATTAGCAGAAAGTCCGGCACTATTTTAAGCTTGTGGTGGATTATGCTCCGCTAATACACTCTATAAAAATACTTATTTTTTCAACCAAATTTACAATTACTATAGAATTGATTAAACTTAAAATGCCAAAGGTTACTAATTTGACATTTTAAGTTTAATTAAGAGATTATTTAATTGAAATATCTGTATTATAAAATTTCCTCAAAGTACTTTTTACAAATATAAGCATCTATCAAATTATGGGAGCCTGTTAATGAATTTACCTGTAGTTGTTGATATTACTCTTGGCTTAGTTTTTATTTACTTGATTTTGAGCTTGCTAGCCTCTGAAATTCAGGAATTGATTGCCACCTTTTTACAATGGAGAGCTAAACATTTAAAAAAATCAATTGAATTACTTTTAGCAGGTGGTAGCCAAACTAAAGGCTCAGATATTCCTGATGAAAAATCAGATATTACTAAGGCAGAAGAATTGGTACAAAAACTTTATAATGATCCTTTAATTAATACCTTAAATCAACAAACCCAGGAGAAAATAGAAAAGCATCTTCGGGTAGTTACTAAAAAGATTGACAAAAAAGGACTAGGAGAAAAACAAAGCGGCCCTTCATATCTTCCTTCTGAAACATTTGCAATTACTTTATTAGATACCCTAAAAATTCCCCAGCTAATTAATCATGTAAAACATCCTAGTGAAGAATCTAAAACAAACCTGCACATGATATTAGAATCTTACAAACAACTTAAAGACGGTATTAATAATAAAACAAGTCCAGATCACCTAAAGATTCAAGAAATTTATAGAGATATTGAAGACCCAGAATTTAGAAATATTGTTAATGACTTGCCTAATAATGTACCTGATAATTTAATCAAGAGTCTTTCTGTAATTGCTCAACGTAGTCGGATAAAAGTTGGCGACCTCACAGAGGAAACGAATCAGTTTAAAAATGAAGTTGAAACATGGTTTGATCGCTCTATGGATCGAGCCAGTGGTGTTTATAAGCGTAATGCTAAAGGAGTTGCTATTTTAATTGGAATATCAATTGCCATATTAACTAATACCGATACATTTTACCTTGTTAAAAGACTGTCGCGGGATTCGGCGATCCGTTCTACCATTACTCAAAGCGCAAGTCAACGAACCGATTATATCAACGACTCAAATGCCAGAATACAAATCGAAAAACTATTAGAAAATGCTTCTGTACCCATTGGATTGCAAAACCTCAATCAACAGTTTGAATTAGATACTAAAGGCTTGAATAGTGATAGAATTTTATTAATCAGAATTTGGCAGTTTGTTAAACTAATTTGTGGTTGGATAGTAAGTGGTTTAGCTATTGCAATGGGTGCGCCTTTTTGGTTTGATATTCTTAATAAAGTTATTAATGTGCGGAATGCTGGGCCAAAACCTGTTGCGTATACTAAGGATCAACCATCTCAGAAATAGGTTTTACAGCAGTGTGTCAATTTAGAGATAGGACAATAGAATTCACGGTTACACAAGCAAAGTCCGCCTCCGCAGACTAACAGAAAATCAATAGACCTCTTGCAAAAATACTTGAATCATATCATGTTCGAGTAAAGACTTATTATTTAGACCGCAGGGGTGTAGTGGGCAGGGAGCAGGGAGAAAGAGGTTTTCCTGACTTTTGCAGGGATGCGGTAATCATAAGTAATTAACCGGACATAATATCACCCCTCCCCAATACATACGGGGAGGGGGCAAGATTTCAAGTTTCCCCCAAAATATTGGGCGGATAAAGGGGGTCTACTACTCTTTCTAAGATACAAGGTTGGGTTTCATTCCTCAATCAAACTTACTATTCTCCTTAACCCAGACGTATTGGTTTCTAACTGTTCTTTGAACTTAAAAAATAAAAATAACTTGGAGTTTTAATTCTTGATTCTGAAAAATAATCTCAATTTGCCTAATGAATTCTCGAAAGTAAAATCGGCGCTCTGTTTCCGACAAATCTAACCAAAATTGTGGTAATGAAACAGCTTGAGCGACAGAACGCAAGTTAACTGGAGGAAGAGTCGCCAACTTTGCTTCGAGTGCAGAAATTTCCGTGCGGAGTTTGTAAGCCCTTAATTTTGCTGTTTCGGCATCCAAAATTCCAGTTTCTATTAAAGCGGGTAACTGAGCCAGTATTTCTTGCTGACGAGTGATCGCTTGCCCTAAACTATTCTTCACTGCATCCAATTGGGGAAAATTCATCCCCGCTACCGCCAGAGGTAAATCGCGGCAAACCGTTTCAATTGTATGTTCCAACACCTCTTGGTAGGGAATAGCCTTACACTTAGGGAGTTGGGGACAGCTAGTAGAACGTAAATAAAGATACTCCTGATCTTGGTTGCGTTGGGTGACACGGGTAACTGTCAGATGTGACTGACACTTGCCACAGACAACTAACCCAGCTAAAGAACGCGGTGCACTAGCAGTTCGCGATGGTAAACGGCTATTACGGCGTAAAAGTCGGTCAATTTGGGCAGCTTCTTCCTTAGAAATAATCGGAATATGGGTATTGGAGATAATTTCACTATTTTGGTAAGCTGTATTACCGCGATAAACTGGGTTCGTCAGCCAGCGTCTTCCAGTAGTGACAGAGATTTTCTTGCCGTATTTTTTCGCTAGGTAACGAACTGAACCCCGCAGGGAACCATAGAGTAAAAAGTGTTCAAAAAAGTCTTTGACTACTGGTGAAGTACTGCGGTCAATGGTATATTTTCCCTTACCTCTACGATAGCCGTAGGGAACTTTGCCGGGTGGCGGTGCAACATCAAGACGATTACGGGCGTGTCCTTGACGGATGCGACGACTACGTTGCTGACGTTGGATTGCGTATAGCAAATTCAGCAAGTCAGCGCCCAGAGGGTAATTTTCGGAAGTGTAGGGCTGTTCAGTAGCAATTACTGCTATTCCCATTACTTCGAGTGTGTGTAAGCGATCGCTAATTTCCTCTACAGTATCCCCCAATTCTTCCAACCGACGAATCAGAAGATAATCTGCTGGTTCGATTTGGCAATCAGTGAATAATTGTTGTAATTGCGATCGCCCTGAAGAGTCGGGCTTGCCCAAATCTTCATAAACCCGATCCACCTCCCACCCCCAATCGGCTTGATCGGGAGAAGATTCTAATAGCGGATCGGTGTAAGAGTAGGCAATGATTTTCATTAGTTATTGGGCATTGGGCATTAGTCATTGGGCATAGGTTATTCTCCTTATCCCCTTTTCTCACTTCTTACGCGAAGCTAAAGCTACATTTCCCCTAGTCTTTTTCTTCTCTATGAGATGCCGCACGAACAATTTTAAATTTTAAATTTTGAATTGATTTCTCCCCACTCTCCCTCACTGCTGACTCAACTCGATAATATTGCCATCAGGATCTTGAATGAATAGGGCTGCTCGACCAGAGGCGCTGACTTGAATGGGATAATTATGATTGAGCAATTCTTGTTTGGCGGCGTCTAAGTCAGTTACTGAGAAGGCGACATGGGGATTACGTCCCCATTTTTCGTTTGGGTTTTCCGTGGGGACAGTAGTTGCGCCTATCAGGTGAATTTGATAGTCGCCGACTTGATACCATAAACCAGGGTAGTTTAGGGAACGATCTATTTTAGATAATCCCAATACTTTGCCATAAAATTGCTCGGAGCGTTCTAAATCAGTCACAAGAATCGCTGTATGGAGACTTTGGGTAATCTGCATTGTCGGTAATATCATGTTCGGGTAAAGACTTATCATTTAGACCGCAGGGGACAGGGAACAGGGAGAAAGAGGTTTTCCTGATTTTTGCACGGATGCGGTAATCATAAGTAATTAACCGGACTTGATATAATACAGCACTTCCTGCTGTTATGAAGTACAGTCTTTCTGCATCCACACTCCCTCCTTTTATATCAAGTTCGGGTGATTACTTATAATAAAATTTATCAATGTAGGTTGGGTTGAACGGCAGTGAAACCCAACATGAACAAGGATTAAGCGTTGGGTTTCGTTCCTCAATCCAACCTACAGATGTTATAAGTATTTAACCAAACCTGATATTAGACCCTTTCAGCACTAAATACGTACCTCACAATAGCGGGAACTGCTGTATGCGATCGCATTTATTTAAATTTTGACGTAGTTTGAACTCTTGTGGGGAGTGGGGGAAGACAAGGGGACAAGGGAGACTACTAGGGCCTGTTTTCAAACTTCCCCTTAAGCACCCCAGTCTTTGAAGATCCCCCAACCCTCCTTTCGCTTCTAATTGAGTGTTGAGGGTTTGGAAGTTGTGGTAGAGTTGGGCTTTTCATGGCGTTCAGCCTCCTAAGAAAGTAGAGGCATGGGATATGGGATAAAATAATTAATGCTCAATGCCCAATCTCTGAATCAGGAAATCCAGACTTTTTCTTGATCGCAGACAACTATTTTTAGTCGCATAAACGCATAATAGAATAGTGACTGATCTGTTCGCCCCTTTACAATCTCTCAAACAAGGTGACTGGTTCAAGCTGATCTGCGGAGCCAGCTTCCAGCATTTGCCGGCAGTCAGAAGTTTAACGTTAGCCTATACTTTGGCGGGCGCTGACTGCATAGATGTTGCAGCTGATCCAGCGGTGATTTCAGCAGCGCAAGCAGGGCTGCAAGTAGCCAAATCTTTGGCTAAAGATGCCCAAAAGCGAGGCTTTGACTACAAAGGCAATTCACCATTTTTGATGGTCAGCCTAAACGATGGAGAAGACCCCCATTTTCGGAAAGCAGAATTTAATCCTACTCAGTGTCCTACAAACTGCCCTAGACCCTGTGAACGAATTTGTCCGGCACAAGCAATTGTGTTTAACAGTATCAAAGAAGACTTTTCGGGAGTAATATCCGAAAAGTGTTATGGCTGTGGCCGTTGTATACCAGTTTGCCCATACGATATAATTTATACAAGTTCATATATGTCAACGCCGGGAGCGATCGCGCCATTGGTAATGTCAACGGGAGTAGATGCCGTAGAAATCCATACAAAAGTCGGGCGTTTGGCAGAATTTGAGCAATTATGGCAAGCAATTTCACCGTGGGCCGATCAACTAAAGTTACTAGCCATCAGCTGTCCCGATGGCGAGGGGATGACTGACTACTTAAGAGCGCTGTATGAACTGGTTGCCCCACTCAAGAGTGCTTTAATTTGGCAAACCGATGGTCGTTCTATGAGTGGTGATATTGGCGATGGCACCACAATAGCCGCGGTGAAATTAGGGCAAAAAGTTTTGGCAGCTAAGTTACCGGGATATGTGCAGTTAGCAGGCGGCACTAATAGCTATACCGTTGCTAAGTTAAAGGCAATGGGATTGCTGAAGAGAGCAGGGGAGCAGGGGAGAAGGGGAGCAGGGGAGAGAGAAGAACTTTTCTCCTCTGCCCCTCTGCCCCTCTGCCCCTCTGCCTCCATTGCCGGGGTCGCCTACGGTAGCTACGCCCGTGTACTGCTGTCACCAATTCTCGAACAGTTAGAGAATAAGGAGGTAAGTAACACCAATGTGAAGGCGACTGTTTGCCTAGAAGAAGATGACGTATTACTTTGGCAAGCTGTAGAACTTGCCCATTCTCTCGTTTCCCAGATCAAGAAGTCACAGCAGGAGCGTTAATCGCTCGTTCGGAAAAATACCCAGGGCGGGTTCTCCTGCACGCAAATGTCCTCGCTATCTCTAAAAACGTCACCATAGAAAGCATGACGATTACAGACGATCTCCAAAAGTTATTAGACATTTTGCCCCAAGACCTGCAACAAGTACTAGAGAGTCATCCCAAACGAGATAGTTTAGTAGAAGTGGTCTTGGATTTGGGTCGTCGCCCAGAGGCTCGCTTTCCTAATCAAGCTGAGTATTTGAGCGAAGTACCCGTTACTCAAGAACAGATAGATGATTGCATTCAACGAGTCGGAATCTTTGGCGGAGATAATCGGGCAGGAATTGAGCAAACTTTGCATCGGATCAGCGCCATCCGCAACCGCACTGGTAAGATTATTGGCTTGACCTGTCGCGTTGGTCGAGCGGTATTCGGAACCATTGGCATGATCCGCGATTTGGTAGAAACTGGTAAATCGATTCTCATGCTGGGGCGTCCAGGCGTGGGCAAAACTACTGCCTTACGGGAAATCGCCCGTGTTTTGGCGGATGATCTGCATAAAAGAGTGGTGATTATTGACACCTCCAACGAAATCGCTGGGGATGGTGATGTTGCCCATCCCGCCATTGGTCGCGCTCGGCGGATGCAAGTAGCTCATCCAAATCAACAGCATCAGGTGATGATTGAGGCAGTGGAAAACCACATGCCAGAGGTCATTGTCATTGATGAAATTGGCACGGAACTGGAAGCTTTAGCGGCTCGTACCATTGCAGAACGGGGTGTACAGTTAGTAGGTACTGCCCACGGAAATCAGATCGAAAATCTGATTAAAAACCCCACCCTGGCTGATTTAGTTGGGGGTATCCAAGCTGTGACGCTGGGAGACGATGAAGCTAGACGGCGAGGTTCTCAAAAGACTGTTTTAGAGCGGAAAGCCCCGCCTACCTTTGAAATTGCTGTGGAAATGTTGGAACGCCAACGCTGGACAGTACACGAAAGTGTTGCTGACACTGTAGATAATCTGTTGCGGGGGCGTCAGCCTAGCCCACAAACGAGAACTGTTGATGACCAAGGCAAAATCGGTGTTACACGCCAGTTAGCTGTTGTCAATGGTCGCGGTGGACAGCTAGGGACGGTGGAGGAATCTTTTCCACCAGCGCGACCGTCTAATGGCTGGCGTTCATCTGGACAAATGGTCGCATTGCCGCAATTACCCGTAGAGCGGGTAACTGGGCGCAGTGAGTTTGATCGTTTGCTGGATGAATCCTTCAATTATTCTGAGAGCATTGATTTTGATGCTGCTACAAGAGTGCCAGGGCCGAATGGTGAAGATTTGCCATTGCACGTTTACCCTTATGGGGTTAGCCGTCACCAATTAGAACAGGTAATTAGCGTGCTAACCTTGCCCGTGGTATTGACAAAAGATATAGATAGTGCTGATGCAATTTTAGCACTGCGATCGCACGTCAAAAACCACGCCAAATTACGCCAAATGGCTAAAGCCCGTCATGTACCCATCCACGTGATTAAGTCCAGCACCATTCCGCAAATTACCCGTGGCTTGCGGCGGTTGCTGAACATCGACGACCCAGAGATGGCCGATGACCGAGAACTGCAACTGTTTTTGCACAATGGTAGCGATGATGAGATGGATGCTTTGGAAGAAGCGAGACTTGCTGTTGAGCAAATTGTGATTCCCAAAGGACAGCCAGTCGAGTTATTGCCACGTTCTCCCCAAGTCCGCAAAATGCAACATGAGTTGGTAGAACATTATCGCCTCAAATCGCATAGTTTTGGCGAAGAACCAAATCGCCGCTTACGGATTTATCCAGCGTAACCCCACCCTCAACCCCTCTCCGATTTGGAGAGGGGATATCACTAGGAGACACTTGATATCTTAATAGAGAGTTTTCTTTAAGAAAAGAAAACAAGACTTTAATCTCACCTTAGTAGAAGTGGACGATTTTTACCTCATATAGAACCAATCTCACCGTCCTCTGCTGGCTGAATTTTTAGCAGAAAGTATCCAGCTAGCTAGCTAGCAATTGCAATGGGTTTTGATTTCGTTGAAATCACAAAACTCAGATCCCCGACTTCTCTAAGAAGTCGGGGATATCGTTGATTTATATAGTTTAGTTGCTAACGTGTAGTAGTTTAAGCTTTAACCTTAGCTTTTGACCAAACGCCATTTTCATCTTCATCATATTGCTGACGAACAGACTCCCAGGCGGCTTGTTCAGCAGTGAACTCATCATTTTTGTCATTGAAGACGGTGTTATAACGCTCAATGAATGTACTCTGAGCTTCATGAGAAAGATGAGCGCGAACCTCAGGAGACAAGTCCTCTGGACTGTTGCACTGTCCAGGACAAGGACGAGCAAAGGTTTTTTCAATCGTGTTAATTTCTTCAGCACCAGCACTTTCGAGCAGCAATTGAAACTCACCAGTGCGATCGCTCGGAACTTCTGCCATCAATAAGAACTCGCCAGCTTGTAAGCGGGTTTGGTAGATAGCCGCTTTATCTTCTGGCATCCCCAAAGTAGTTAGAACCGATACTAGACCGGCACCTGCACTACCTGCGATCGCTCCACTAGCAGCCCCCAACAGCACTGCACCTATGGGCCCTGCTGCCACTATTGGGCCGACAAAGGGAATAAACAATACGCCTACACCAGTGAGCAAGCTGAGGAAGGAACCAAACAAGGAACCAAAAACCGCCCCTGTTCGCAAACCTCCCAGAATCACATCTTTTTTACTAATAAAGCCAGCAATTCTCGTTTCCGATTGGAAGTTTCTGCCCATGATCGAAATATGATCTCTAGGCACACCCCTCTCTAATAAACGTCGAATCACATCATCAATTTGCTTCTGTTCTTTGAATACAGCAGAAATGGTACGTTCTGCTTTATATACTTCTGGCACTTAAATACTCCTTTTATTAGGTTATTAGGTTGTTTTCGTAATGAATATGGTGAATAGATAAATGCAGGCAAATTAATTATTTTATATTCAGTTTAGAAGCAGGATTTATTCCTCCTTCTAAACTGGTTTTACAGACAGCCATCCTCTACTCAGATGTTAAGCTTGATTAATCATTTAAAATTGCATCCCCACGTCTGGCGCAACTCCTGTGAGCGTCGTTGTGAGGCTAAGGATTATGCAACTTAAAGGCAGATTAGCTGATGAGCTATACACCTACAGGTGTTTTAGCCTCTGATGCTGGCTTTCTACCATCTGGGTCTAGTGCTTCCCCTTCAATAAACGAACGCAGCATCCAAGCTATCTCTTCATGCTGTTCCAGCAGTCCAGTTAAAAAGTCAGCAGTTCCCTGATCGTGGAACTTTTCACCAGACTGATCCACATGGTCTCTTAAGTTGCGAATAACCTGCTCGTGATCATCCACTAGATTCGCTACCATCCCCGTTGCTGTGGGAACATTACCAGCATGTTCCTTGAGGGTAGCAAGCTTGAGAAATCCTTCCAATGTACCAACTGGGTAACCCCCCAAAGCACGAATCCGCTCTGCTAAGGCATCAATATTGAGAGTCAGCTTTTGGTAGTGTTCTTCCCAAAGCTGGTGCAAAGAGCGGAACTGAGGCCCAACGACATCCCAGTGATACTTTTTGGTTTTCACCAATAGTAGATAAGCATCTGCCAAATCTTGATTCAACAGATTAATTACACCTTGACGCTGTTCTTCTGTCAAACCAATGTTTATCGCACGCATTGTTTTCCATCCCTAAGCAAACTTATTTCTTAATTTCGCAAATTTCCCACGTAATCCACATCAACCAAAGGAAATATTATGAGTTGAGATTAATTATCACATTATATAGTTATACCTATGCCTTAATAGGTAGTATTATTTAGCCAATAATTTAAAACTTATTTATGGCAACCTGTTTGATTTGTAATAGCTACAAACCTCAGATACCTGAATTTTTTGAGAAGTCGAGGATCTTGTTTCTCATTTTTATATTTAATTGAAGTTGCCAGCTTAATATTACTAAGTAGTAATGGGTCACTGCTTCTACGCAATCACCCATTAATACCGACAAATTATCCAGGTATCAACTCTATTACTTACCTGTAACTTTATTTTTATATTTAATTGAAGTTGCCAGCTTAATATTACTAAGTAGTAATGGGTCACTGCTTCTACGCAATCACCCATTAATACCGACAAATTATCCAGGTATCAACTCTATTACTTACCTGTAACTTTGTCCAACAAATTCTTTACATTTTCTTCCACTGAGGTTGCACCCTCTGAATTTTCTGGACGCTTCTGCTTGTCAATATCAGCCGCTCCTTGAACCTCATTTAGTCCCTTGTTGGACTCTTTTTGAACCTTTTCCAATCCTTGTGGTGGTTCTTTAGCAGCTTCGTCAGTTTTGCGTTGAATGTCAAGCAGTTGTGTAGTACCTTCGGTGGGATTACTTTGGTAGCTATCGATTGCAAAAGCAGGGAAAGCATTAGATAACAATACTAAGGCGCAAGTGAAAGCCACAACTAGAAAACGTACTGGACGTAACATAGATAAAACAGAAGCAACAATTTTCATTTCAAATCCTCAATAACAGCTTTAACAACGCAGAACTTTCACGAAAAGACCGGAAGCTCATAACTTTATTTAGCAAATTTGAGCAATAATAAAATTACCAAGCTACGCTTCAATCTGTAAGTTCTTGAGAACCGAACCTGACGAAGAAATTATCTTTGTATTTCTGCATCGAATTAGTAAGGTATAATCACACGATACCACCTTAATTCTTTAGCAAACTCATTACATCTTGTATTGAGATAATTCTTTTCAGGTTCCCTTTTTCTACTTTTACTTTGAAACCGCTAACGCCTGCATCAATCTCTAGAATGAAATTTGCCGTATCTGTATTTGTCAGAAAATCAGTCTCTAGGTATATCGACTTAATATAGTTTTAGCAGGTTGATGGCTCTACTACTTATATTCAGTTACCTTGACTTTATCCAATCAGTAGAATAAAGCACCACAATTTTGCAAGAATATATTGATCGTTGCGTTGGCGTCAGCCTTTGCATGGGGTACGAAGCGATACCATAGTGTTCGGAATGACAATTCATAACTTGAGTTTGATATAACTTACAGATTTGGAATGCTCCGCAGTAAAAAGACTTTTGCCGGATCTCACATTTACTGCTTATTCATGTGAGAAATTTAACAGAGAAAATACGGCATAAAGATAAAATTATCATATGTTTATCCTATAAGCTATAATAAATACTTATTTTCGCACAAGATCGACTTTAGAGGATTTTAGCGAAACAAGCTAAATCCTGATGCAGATGTGCTGATTTTAGAAAATACTAACATCCCTCACAGTGGTGCGATCGCAATGGCGCAATGGGTATGGATGGAGTTAATACCGCAGTCATTCCCAGACATTCCACCCCAGAACAATACCGACGCGAAATCATCCTTGCTAACGATTGTCAACCAAAAAGCTGTTTATTAAATAAGATTCCTCATTCTCCATTTCCTTTAAACTTGATAAGTCTGCCTTATTACCTCTTCTATTGAACTTAGATGATGGAACATTTCTATTAATTCATGGGATCTTGTTTTTCGGTTCGCCAACAGCACTTTTAACGGCGTTAAATAATGAACATCTGGGTCATCTCCCAAGGCCACTTCGACTGCTTGCAAGATTTTTGTCGCATTTCCAAAAATATCTTCGTTGTCAAACCCTTGTTTTGCAGAAAGTTGATGTAACCCCGCATCAGGTACAGTTGCTCTCCCCAGCAAGGTTTCATCTAATATCAAGCCTTTCAATAATGTCAGCAAAGCCGCATAGATTAAAAAATCATCACAACTATCACAAGCTTTAAATTCGATACGTCCTATTTCAGATGGAATGCGGGCGATTTTTGTTAAGGAAGGTATGCTATTAATCAGTTGTTCTTGTTTATGAATAAAAACTAGGGCTGCTGGTCTTTTTCCGGTTCTGATAAATGTTCGTACCGATAATCCATCCCATAAGCCTCCGTTATAAAAAGGAGAACTATAACTAAAAGGGACAATATAGGGGCTGTAATAAGTTAACTTTTTACCAACATCAATCACATCTTCAGGAGACAAATTTGCCATTGAAATATTTAAATCTGGCCCGTAAGAAACCATGTGAATATTAGCAGTTTGTTCGTCAGGATAAGCCTCTAGCTGTTTGACTTCATAATCGTTTAATGGGGGTTGAGGCTCAAAAACAGGATTGTAGGGATTAAAACTGACCAAGACTGGAGATAAATCAAAATTAGCAGCAACCTCACGTAGCAAGTGAAAACTTTCTGATAATTCAGTGATAGCGCCTTGAATATTAGAATGTATGGTTGTTCTAATTTCAATACCTTTAACATGACAGTCTATCACTTCATCGGAATCAGCAAACCTTTCAAATCCCTCAATATACCATCTCTTCATTTTAATACCGGCATCCCCAACCCGCAGTTGAGGATAGTCGCTGGGGTATGTAGGTAGCATTTCAATAATTTGATTGAAATCAGCAAATTTGGTGTGGGAAAAATCAGCAAACTTTCCTTCTTTGTTTAGGAAAGCAACTTCATGCTCAATGCCAAAGAAAAACATTATAAATATACCTTAATTACAATTATTTAGAGTCACTCAATTTTGGATTTTGGATTGACCCCATACTGCCTATAGGGCTTGGATTAGAGATCATAGAATTGGGATTTTGGATGGTCAACCTAATCGAACTAATGCCTATTGATATGCAATCAGAAGATAAATAAGATTATTTTGCAATAGTGAATTGACTCCTCTCAGCATCAAATGTCGCTGAAAATCTTGGATAATTAGAGATTATAGTGCGATGGAGTTTGTTCCATTGTTATTTAGAAAATAACAGTCACGATTCTTGTATAATACCGATAATCACTTTATTTTGATTCAAAAACTTAAGTAGAAAAGATTCTCAAGATTACTCTCAGACAGATTTTACCTTAAGACCCACTGTTGCGATTTGGAAATTTCTCTGGTTTACTGTTTATGGATAAGGCGTTTGCCCCTGGCATTGGCGGTGCGATCGCGCTTTCTTGATTTTTCTCTGCTGCTTCCACTATCTTCATAGTCACTGGGTAGGGTAGCTTAGTAGTGACTGAGGAAAGCTTGAGACGTGAGTTTATGACAAGTACCGTTCAATCCCCCTACAGCAGCGAACAGATTGCCGCTTGGTTGCGTGGGCTGCTTACTATTGCTTGGGCTGATGGTAATTTTGATGATCAAGAGCAGGAATTAATTGCCAACATCACCGAAGATGAATTAGCTCCTAAGATTAAATGCGACTTACTAGAGGTAATTACCCCAGAAGAATTAGCCGCAGTGTTGGGTAAAAATACACCAGCAGCGGAAAATTTCTTAAGGACAGCGGTGATGGTAGCGATCGCAGATGGTACTTATTCTCCCAGCGAAGATGAGGTTCTGCAACAGTTCTGCCAAGCCTTAGAACAACCAGAGAATTTCCTGGAAGCCCTTCGTCACACCCTGGAACATCCAGAGCAAATTACCCCCACGACCCTCACAACTGGACTTACAAAGCGTCAAATTAATGCACTACACCCCCTGCGAGACTGGCTGGATAGGCTAGATATCCAAGACCCAAGAGTAGCTCGCTTCTTGTGTAAAATGATTCCCTCTCAGTGTCCCTTTGAGCGGGATGTCACCTTATTTGGACGCAAGATTGTGCATATTCCGCCGATGTGTAAAATTAACCCGTTGTATGAGCAACTGGTGGGCTTACGTTTCCGCGCCCTTTCCTATCTAGCAGATAAATGCGGTGAAGATGTTTCACCATATATTTGAGTGCTGAGTGCTGAGTGGGGAGTTAGGAGTGAGGAGTATTGAGTTAAAAGTAAAGAGTAAAGAGTTAAAGTTAATTAAAAACTTATAATTTATAACTCACAACTCAAAACTCAGGACTCAGCACTCAGCACTCTAGAAATATGCAATTTATCGACCAAGCAAAAATTGAAGTTGAAGCTGGTAAGGGCGGCGATGGTATTGTCGCCTTCCGGCGAGAGAAGTACGTGCCGACTGGTGGCCCCTCTGGTGGTAATGGGGGGCGAGGCGGTTCGGTATTTTTCGTTGCCGATGAAAACCTACAAACCTTGCTGGACTTCAGATACAACCATCGCTTTCAGGCAGAAAAGGGGACTCGTGGCGGGCCAAGTAACTGTACTGGAGCAGCAGGAAAAGATTTGATCATCGAAGTTCCCTGTGGTACAACCATTTATGATGCTGAAACTGGCGAATTACTGGGGGATTTAATTGAACCTAAGCAGACTTTGCGGATTGCTCAAGGTGGTAAAGGCGGACTGGGAAATCAGCATTTCTTGAGTAACCGCAACCGCGCCCCAGAATATGCCCTCCCAGGATTACCAGGGGAAATAAAGCAGCTGCGCCTGGAGTTAAAACTTTTGGCAGAGGTGGGGATTATTGGCTTACCAAATGCTGGTAAATCAACTCTAATTTCATCTTTATCCGCTGCACGTCCGAAAATCGCAGACTATCCCTTCACTACCCTCATCCCAAATTTGGGTGTAGTGCGGAAACCTACTGGTGATGGGACTGTTTTCGCCGACATTCCCGGATTAATTGAGGGAGCGGCTCACGGTGCCGGACTGGGACACGATTTCTTGCGCCATATCGAGCGCACACGGGTACTACTTCACTTGATTGATGCCACTAGCAATGATGTGGTTAGAGACTATAACACGATTAAGGAAGAATTACAAGCTTATGGGCGGGGTTTAGCAGAACGGCCGCAAATTTTGGCGCTGAACAAAATTGATGCAGTTGATCGGGAAACTGTCGATTTAGAGGCGTTAGCCACCCAACTTAATCATCTCTCCTACGCCCCGGTTTTTGTGATTTCAGCGGTTACTCGCACCGGGTTAGAGCCGATGTTACAGGAAATTTGGGGAATACTCGACCAAATGAAGGTTCCTGAACAAGTTGAGGTATTTAGCTGACGAAATAATTACGAATTATGCTGACATATCCTGGATCAAGGGAATCTTGATCGCAAACTCAGCGCCTTGTCCTGGCTGCGAAATACATTCTAAGGAACCACCATGTCTTTCTGTAATTATTTGGTAGCTAATGGCAAGACCCATCCCCGTACCTTTGCCGATAGGCTTGGTAGTAAAGAAGGGGTCAAATAGTTGTTTTTTAACTTCTTTTGGTATTCCCAATCCATTGTCAGCAATCCCAATTATTACCTGATTTGGCTTCTGTAGTTGGGTGCGAATGCGAATTTGTGGGGAAGTCATTTGCTCTACCTTTCGGGCGTTTTCCCAAAGGATAGGACAAATGACGAATGACTCTTCCAAGGCATCGATCGCATTTGTCAAAATATTCATGAATACTTGATTTAGCTGCCCAGCGTAACATTCAACCAACGGTAGTTTGGCGTATTCTTTGATAATTTCAATTGTTGGGCGCTGGTCATTAGCCTTGAGGCGGTTTTGCAAAATCATCAAAGTACTGTCGATTCCCTCATGGATATCAACAGCTTTCATTTCGGCTTCATCCAAGCGCGAAAACGTTCGTAGGGAAAGCACAATCTCGCGAATGCGATCTGCCCCAACTTTCATGGAGTTGATTATTTGTGGAAAATCTAATTTCAAAAAGTCTAGTTCGATTTGGTCTGCAAAATCCTGAATTTCTAGCACTGGTTCGGGATAATGGCTTTGGTAAAGTTGCAAAAGTGAAAGTAAATCTTGGGTGTATTCCTTGGCAGGGTTGAGGTTGCCATAGATAAAATTGACTGGGTTGTTGATTTCGTGTGCCACTCCGGCGACGAGTTGACCCAAACTAGACATCTTTTCAGTTTGAATTAAGTGAGTCTGAGTGTGTTGAAGTTCGTAGAATGCTTTTTTGAGTTCTTGGGCTTGTTGTCGGAGTTGCGCTTCCGACTTTAGCAGGGCTTCCTTGGCTTGTTTGCGTTCTGTAATGTCCCTAGCAACAGCTACTCGACAGAAAGGCTCTCCTGTTTCAGGATGTTTAACCATAAACAGGCTGCAATCAGTGGGAATTTCTATGCCTGTTTGAAAATGTCTATGGCGAAACTCGCCTTGCCAGAAACCATGTTGAATCATCAAAGGAGTAATTTGCTCTTTCAACTCTGCAAAAGCTTCTGGTGAATGAAAATCATCCAGGGATTTGGTTTTGGCTGCTTCCAGGCTACTAAGTCCCACCATCTTGAGTCCAGCAGGGTTTACATAGACAACTTGTCCTTCCATTGAAGCAATGCCAATAAAGTCGCTGCTGTTTTCAACCAAGGCGACAAATTTTTGCTGTTCCTCTTCAGCGCGTTTGCGTTCTGTGATGTCTAACACCATTGAGGCAATGCCAATCACCTGACCATTAGGAGCCACTAACGGATTGTTATACCACTCACCAACTATCGTCCTGCCATCTTTAGTGATGTTGTCGTTGACACTAAAACTTCCTCCTCGTTGTGTTAACAAGGCAGTGATAATCTCATTTACGTGTTTTTTGACGTTTTCAGGTACTATGATCTCAAAACGATTCCCCAGCATTTCCTCTGTGGTGTATCCAAAGATTCTTTCTGCTGCCCGATTCCATGTTTGAACTTCAAAGTTGGTATTCCATTCAATAATGGCTAAAGGTGTTTGTTCAATCAGTAATGCCAGCCTTTGCTGTGAAGTCCTGAGTTCTGCCTCTGCTTGCTTGTATTCGGTAATGTCGCGATAATACCAAATCCTACCGTAATAGTCTTCTAAAGGTGATATCTCATCGCCAGCCCCTTGCTGTCCACGCACAGGTGCAGAATAGCGCTCAAAAATCTTTCCAGACTTGAGGAAAATTTCATCACGGCTACTTTCCTCTGGATGCTGGTAAAGATACTTCACTTTAGCCATAAATTCGTCTGGATTTACTAGTTGGTCTAGTACCCATCGCAGAAGTTGGCGATCGTCGCGTGTTTCGAGAATTGCAGCAGGAATTTGCCATAACTGGGAGAATTTCTGATTAAATGATGTAACTGTAAGATTTTCATCAATAATCAAAATTCCGTCGATGGAAGCTTCTTGTTGAGCTTGGAGTACAGCATTCATGCGGTGTAGGTTTTTCTCTGCTTGCTGGCGTAAGCGAAGCTCGTCGTAGATATCGCGTAGCATAGCTTGCTGTTCGCTAATGTCTCGAAGCAACCAACGCCAGCCGACCTGCTGACCCTGTGAATCATACATAGCAACCATCTTGATACTAGCAGGAAAAACTGTACCTTCTTGTGACTTTAGATGGACTTCCCCATCCTGTACCTGCTGCAAATTTGCCAGTTTGGTTATGAAGGTTTGGCGGTCTGGTTCAGCGATAAAGAGGATGAATGGTTTACCTATCAGATAGTTTTGTCTGACAGATAGTAAGGCTGCGCTTACATCGTTAGCCTCTTTGATGATGCCGCCCACATCGGTCACCAAGTAAGCATCTGGAGCAAGATCAAACAAATCCTGGTAACGCCGATGCTCTAATTCAGTTGTTTCACGAGCGATCGCTAGTTCTTCCTTTTGTTGGCGCAGTTCTTCTTCAACTACTTGGAGTTCTTCTAAGGTTTCCATAAGATCAGTAGTATCAGTAACTCTACCATTCACAGCCAGAACTTTACTGACTTTACTCTGTAAAATAATGTCTCGAATACTACCCACCAGAAATTTATTACCAGTCTCATCCTCAAAGCAAGACTTTTTTGTAGAGATGAGATGAGTTATACCCTGAGCATCGGTAAAAAGATCCTGGCTCTCATTAGTAATATTTGCGGTGAAAATCAGTTCATCTTTTTCCCGGAACACATCAGCTTCTGCTTGAGTAAAAAAATCATAGTCTGACTTGCCAATTAATTCTTCTCGGCTATGACCAACGAAATCACAGTAGGTATCGTTAAGTAATACCCAGCAATGTTGACGGTCTTTGACAAAAATTGGGTCAGATATGCCGTTGAGCATTTGATGCAGAAATGCCAAAGAGAAGTTTTGCTGCTGCGTGTTTTGTTTTGATGCGGGGTTATCTAAGAATCTGGGATGGTTCATACCCGAATTTATCTCTAAAAATGGAGCTAAACAGTTTTTGTTTAGCTCCGTATGTGTCAGCATAAGTAGTATTTATTATTCCCAGACTAAATATGGATGCAACAAGGGATTGAGGATTGGGAAGATTCTATGCTCTAAGTCCCGTTAGGCGATGGCGGCGGCGGGCTACGCCAACGCATTCATCGACTGTGGTGTGGGTTTTTTGAGTAGCATAATTGATACAAAACCTTAAAATGCTTGCGGGATCGCCAAATTCCTAGACTAGACTAGAACCACAGGGTAACAATCAGAGGAAGATTATGATGAGCGATCGCGACTATACATTAATCATTGACAAAAGCGGTAGTATGTCAACACCCGACCAAGTGGGTGGTAGAAGTAGATGGGAAATCGCCCAAGAGTCTACTCTCGCTTTGGCAAGAAAGGCCGAACAGTTTGACCCCGATGGCATCACTGTTTACGTGTTTTCTGGTAGATTTAAACGCTACGATGATGTTACCTCAGCCAAAGTTGCCCAGATATTTCTCGAAAATGACCCTTCTGGCACAACAAACTTAGCAGGTGTACTCCAGGATGCCCTCAATAACTACTTTCAACGCAAAGCAGCCGGTAAAACCAAGCCAAACGGAGAGACAATTTTAGTCATCACCGATGGTGAACCAGACGATCGCAAGGCTGTGTTTGAAGTCATCATTCATGCTACTCGCCAGATGGAGCGTGATGAAGAATTAGGAATTTCGATCATTCAAGTAGGTTCAGATGCTCAAGCAACTAAGTTCCTTAAAGCTTTGGATGATCAGTTGCAAAGTGTCGGCGCTAAATTTGATATTTGCGATACCGTCACTTTAGACGACTTAGAAGAAATGAGCCTTGTAGATGTATTGACGAACGCAATAACTGATTAATGTGTGAATCACCCATAGTCGAGTAATTCTTAATTGGAGAATTTAATAATGCTAGAAAATCGTGACTATACCTTGATTATTGACAAAAGTGGTAGCATGGCAACCCAAGATCAAAAGGGTGGTAGAAGTAGATGGGTTGCCGCCCAGGAATCTACTTTAGCTTTAGCTAGTAAGTGTGAGCAATTTGACCCAGATGGCATCACTATCTATCTATTTTCTGGTAGGTTCAAGCGATACGAAAATGTGACATCCAGCAAGGTATCACAGATTTTTCGAGAAAATGATCCTTCTGGTACAACTGATTTGGCAGGTGTATTAAAACACGCAACTGATGATTACCTTCAACGCAAAGCAGCCGGTCAAACAAAGCCAAATGGTGAAACAATTTTAGTGGTTACTGATGGTGAACCGGACGATCGCAAAGCAGTCATGAAGGTAATTATTGAAGCTTCTCGCCGCATCGATCGAGATGAAGAACTAGCTATTTCCTTTATTCAAGTTGGCACAGATCAGCAAGCTACTCGCTTTCTCAAACTCTTAGACGATGATCTCCAAAGTGCTGGTGCTAAGTTTGATATTTGTGACACAATTACTATGGAAGATATGGAAGATATGAGTCTATCGGAAGTGCTACTCAATGCCATTAATGACTAGCCATACTATTTATAGGAATTGCCAAAATGGATTCCATTGATAAGCTGTTAGCTCAACTCCAAACTGAATACCAAGAAGTACAACCAGAACAGCAGTCAAAATCAGCCACAGCCAAATCGTTTATTCCATCATCGCCAAAGTCGGCATCTTTCATGGATAACCTTTTGGCAGAAGTTAAGGCTGATTTTGCCGAAGAGGATGCTGCTATTGAGTTAAAAAAACAGCAAGAACTAGAACAGGAACGTATTCGACAAGAACAACTCAAAGTCAAACAACTAGAGGCTTTGAAAGTGCAGGCAAAAGAATGGCTAGCTAAAGTAGATCCACTATCGTCCGAAGGACTTTGGTTTGAAAGATTTGCTGAAAGTTATCCCTCTAAATTAGAGGCAGCGATTGAATATTTAAAAAACAACGAATAAACAATTTAAACTTATACGGATAAATCTGCTTATTCGGATTGAAAACTAACGATTATTATTTATTACTCATAGTCAATATTGATGGTGATTTGTGAGAGCTAAATGTTGAACAGCCCATTCATGCATAGCATAGAGAATTGGTTGCAAAGTTTCTCCTAAAGGGGTCAGTGAATATTCTACCTTGGGTGGAATTTGGGGATAAACTTCTCGATGAATAATACCATCTAACTCCATTTCTCTGAGTTGCTGGGTCAGCATCTTTTGCGTAACTCCAGGTAAAGCCCGCTGCAACTCGCCAAACCGTTTTACGCCAGTCATTAATTCTCTAATAATCAAAACTTTCCAGCGTCCGCCAATCACCTTTAGGGTAGTTTCTACTTCACAAGTCAGCCTGCTATTATTTTCTGCTTCAGCTTTCATAGTTAGTTTTTAAGAAGAACTTTACTTACTGGAGTTTAGACTAAAAGCGATATGAGAGAACACAAATCAAATGGAATTAGAGATTAAAAATATTATCTTGTCAGCCTCAAAGCATCC
>NZ_JABXKQ010000104.1 GCF_017114945.1 Nostoc sp. JL34 | reverse complement strand
CACGATTACAGGCGTATCTACCTCTATTACTGCCTTTATTGGTCGCGCCTTACGAGGCCCTGTAGACGAGCCGATTACTATTAACAGTTATGGCGACTTTGAACGCATTTTTGGCGGATTGTGGCTGAATAGTACCCTTGGCTATGCTCTACGAGATTTTTACCTCAACGGTGGTAGCCAAGCAATTATTGTCCGACTCACTCACTCTAAGTTGAAACAGGCAGAAGGTCAAACTCCAGGGGAAACTGAACCCACAGCTAAGAAAGCACAACTAAATGTGAATGGTCTTAACTTAGAAGCAGCGAATGAAGGCAGTTGGGGAAATGCTTTGAAAGTGCGGATTGAATATGTAGATACTAATGTCAGACGTGACGCAAATGAGCAAAAACTATTCAACATTACAGTTCTGGATCAAAATACAAGTCAATTAGAAGTATTTCGCAACGTATCGGTGCTGCCAAATCATCCAAGACGAGTAGATAAAGTTTTGTTGAATGAATCTTATTTCGTTCGATTTAGAGATGAATCTCTGCCAACAGACAGACCAGGTGCTCATGCTCAACCCGCACCTGATAAAAGATTGTGGGATGATAATAACGATACAAATACCAAAGCGGAACCAAACAGCGGTGCGGATGGTGACGATCTAGATGTGAACGACTTCACAGGGACAAATAAGGAAGCAAATAAACAGGGTCTTTACGCTTTAAATAAAGCCGACCTGTTTAATATGCTTTGTATTCCGCCTTATAAAAACGATGGCAATATAAATTATGATTCTTTAGTCGATCAAGCAGCAAAATTTTGCCAAACCCGACGAGCATTTTTTATCATCGATCCGCCCAGTACTTGGACTGATAAGGATAAGGCCAAAGCTGGTATTCAGAACGACCTTGGTGAACCAACTAGTTATGCTGGTGTTTTCTTTCCTCGAATCAAGCAGCCAAATCCTTTACGGGAAAATCAAATAGAAGAATTTGTTCCTTGTGGTGCGATCGCGGGTGTATTTGCTCGTACTGATGTTCAACGCGGTGTATGGAAGGCTCCAGCAGGTACAGAAGCAACCTTGACGGGTGTACCACAATTGAGTGTACCTCTAACAGATCCAGACAATGGGGAATTGAATCCTTTGGGAATTAATTGTTTGCGAACTCTACCAGCTTATGGTCGTGTGATTTGGGGATCGCGGACGCGGAATGGAGATGACCGTCTGACGGATGAATGGAAGTATATTCCGGTTCGTCGTTTCGCACTTTTCTTGGAAGAAAGTCTTTATCGCGGTACGCAATGGGTTGTCTTTGAGCCAAATGACGAGCCGTTGTGGGCGCAAATTCGCTTGAATCTTGGAGCTTTTATGCACACTCTCTTCCTTCAAGGAGCCTTTCAAGGTCGTAAGCCGGAAGATGCTTACTTTGTGAAGTGTGATAAAGAAACAACAATCCAAAATGATATTAACTTAGGAATTGTCAATATCATTGTTGGTTTTGCTCCTCTCAAACCTGCTGAATTTGTCATTCTCAAGATTCAGCAAATAGCCGGACAAATAGCAGTTTAAGGAGAAATATATGCCTTCTATTTCAGGTAAACGTTTAGACCTCTACAAAAACTTTAAGTTTGTTGTGAAATTCGCTGGTAAAGACGTGGCTGGGGTAAGTAAAGTCAGTGGTCTGAAGCGAACCACTGAGGTCATAGAACACCGTACAGGTGGCGACCCTAGCACTGTCTATAAGTCTCCAGGACAAAGCAAGTACGATCCCATCACCTTAGAACGAGGTGTTAGCAAAGATACTGATTTTGAACAATGGGCAAATAAAGTCTGGGCGCTTGGTGGTAGTCCAGAAGTGTCTCTGGCAGATTTCCGTAAAGATATCACTATTGAGGTTCGTGATGAAGCTGGTCAGAAAGCGACTTCATATAACATTTTTGGTTGCTGGGTTTCGGAATATCAAGCTTTACCAGACTTGGATGCTAGTGCTAATGCTGTCGCTATCGAGTACATAAAGATAGAAAACGAAGGTTGGGAACGTGCTTCATGATTAACTCGGCTTAGTTAATCATGATTTAATTGTTTAACCAGCAGGAAACTAACTATACGATTCCTATATGCGATCGCTATCAGCCTCGGAACTGTTAAATATCTGGGAGTGGGGACTTAATCAGCCATCTTGGTCTAAAGCAATCAAGCTACTAGCTAGTGCTTGTCCTGAAACCTCTATAGATATGCTTACTCAATTCAGTCTCGGTCAGCGTGATGCTATGCTGCTGACATTGCGGGAGTGGACATTTGGTTCACAACTGGTTAGTCAAGTGACTTGTCCAAGCTGTGGTGAAGTCTTGGAACTCAATTCTGATATTGCAGATATGCGTGTAGCACCACTGTCACTTGAACCAGTTGAGAAATATTGTCTTGAGCTTGCTGATTATCAGGTGAGTTTTCGTCTACCAAACAGTTTAGATATGATAGCGATCGCTGAACACAAACAGCCAGAGATTGCTCAAGAGATTTTATTAGAACGCTGTATTTTGCAAGCAGTGTGTAACGGCGAATATCTGCCGTTTCAGCAATTACCATGTCATACCAGAGATGCAATTATTACCCAAATGGCTCAAGCAGATCCTCAAGCAAATGTGCCAATTGATATTTCCTGTTCTGCTTGCAACCACCAATGGCAATCATTATTTGACATTGTGTCGTTTTTCTGGGCTGAGATTAACGCTTGGGGATTTCGAGTGTTGCGAGAGGTACATACTTTAGCTGCTGCTTACAGTTGGCGTGAAGCTGATATTTTGGCGATGAGTCCCAGACGGCGAAAATTGTATTTAGAGATGGTGACGGACTGATGAGCAATTATCTCTTTCATTTGGTAGCTAAAAGCTTTAACTTAATCGATACAGTTCAACCTCTTGTCTTATCAGTCTTTGAACCGTTACCAGAGTCTAACCTTGACTGGGAGCCATCGATTACCACAGAATCAACTGAGTTAGAAACAACATCAGAAACGGAAAAATTTCCCAATTTTGACATTGTGCAGTTGTTGGAGAAGCGATCGCCTGCAACAATAGGGCAAATATCTGAAGAGATAACTAACCCCCTGTTAACTAATTTAACTTCAACACCTGTTCAATCTTCCCAACCAATACTAAAGTCAATTCCTAATTTGACACAAAAGCCTGACTTAGAATTATCCTCCAATTGGCCTTTTTTAGATTCAGTTCTGACTCAAATCAGCACTAATAATCAGCAATTTACTTCAAACCCAGAGCAAAAAATAAGCACTACTCCACTAACTTTTGCTGCTGCTCAATTATCACAGAAAGAATCAAGTAAAATTAATCCTGTTGATTCTTCTATCCAACCTTCAAACTCAGAGCAAAAAACAAGCACTACCACACTAAATTTGGTTCCTGGTCAGTTATCACAGAAACAACTAACTAAAATTAATCCTGTTGTTTCTTCTGTCCAAACTTCAAACATAGTCAATTGGGAACGATTAATAATTAAACCTTTTGTAGAATCAGGAATACTTTCATCGGCTGCAAATCAAGCAGCACTTAATTCTAATACAGAGTCTATAATTTTACCACAAACAAATACTTACCTATCGAATCATCTCGTTTCTGTACACAACACAGGATCAAATACTTCTCTCTCTAAGCACATATCTGAACAGGGGCAGATTCCACTTACATCTTTCTCCCACCAACTAATTACAATCAATCATTTGGGTTTATCTTTGCAATCACCTTTAAAGGCATATTTACAAACATATCTTACCGAAAATCCAACAAAGCCAATAATATCTTCATTTATTCCTCCAGATAAGAAAAATTCATTACCAAATCTAAACCCTATAATTTTAAAACCTGCGATCGCAAAGGAAAAGAATACTCCTGTCTCAAAGTTATTTGAGCAAGAATCAGGAGAAATTACAACTCAATCATTAAATAACCAATTACTTGAAATTAATCAACAAGTTTCTCCTAATGTCTTACCAAAGGTATTGTCTTTGAAGCAATCTCTCCCGCAAATACAAGCAGAAGCCAGCACTATTCTATCAATTCCTAGCGTTCTACAACAGGGAAAATCTGCAACTGAAAACTTACAGAAGCAACCTACAGAAATTAATCCAGTCTTTATCCATTCTCAGTTATCACAAGTCGAAAATTCTGAGGAACTTCCTCCTCAACTTCAATCAGAATCAACAGCCATGTCTACGATGAAAAACTCTTGGAAAGGCTACACCAACGTCTACGCTCCTGCTATTTCTCAAGTTTTGCCTTTAACACCTATGCTAGCAGTGGAAACTAGCACTCCCGCCTCAAGTTCTGTAATTCAACACCAGAAAAAAGCTGTAACTGAATTGTCATCAACGCAATTGCTACAAAGAAGTGGGAATGTTTCATCTACTCAAGTGCAAAAGCTGATAAGTTTACAGCCATCTATTCCAGAAAAACCTGTAGACAATGCACCTGTTGCTAATCAAATATTGCCCACAAATCAAAAATCATTAACACCTGGGTTGACGCTAGAAACTAGCACTCCCAGCTTCAGTTCTGTAATTCAACACCAAAAACAGTCTGCAAGTGAATTAGTACAACAGCAATTACCGCAAATAATTGGGAATGAAAATGTTTTATCTTTGCAAGTAAAAAAGCTCATTAATCCACAACTAGATTTCAGTCAGTTTTTAGAAGAACCTGTGGCGATGTCTACGACGGGTAATTCTTGGAGAGGCTACGCCAACGCCTACACATCTGCAAGTGAGCGGGTACTATCTTTAACACCTGTGCCAACTATGGACACTAGCATTTCCGCCTTAAGTCCTGTAATTCAACCACAAGTACAACATGGAGCGATACCTTCTCTTCTCTACGAGAGGCTGCGCCAACGAGACGCTACGCCTAGCTTGCTTCCCCGTAGGGGTACGGTAAGCTCCGCTAACGCATCTACTATTGATAGTACGTTAGCGAATTCACACAAACAGAGCTTAACACCTACAATTGCTATAGAAACAATTGCCGAACCCCAGGAAAAACTTACGTCTAATGTGCCAGAAAATCAGCAGAGGTTTCTCCACAAAAATGTTTCATCTATACAGCCATTTGTCGCAGATGCTTCTGCTAAACTATCTTCGCTTGAGACAAACAGTTCTACTGCACCATTCGTAAATAATCTATCATCATCTATCGCTTCACAACCGATAACTCAGCTAACTGCTATTAATTCAGATATAATACCAACTCCTGCTTTACATCCTTCAACCCCAGGAATTGACATACAATCACAGGTCAACTTTTCTGACTCTCACTTGTCTGATTTCCGTAGAGAAAAAGCTTCTGCTCAGGAAGTCGGCTTACAAAACTATAATAAGAGCGATCGCAAACATGTTGGTATCCAGAAAATTGGCGTTGTTGAACAGTGGGATGAATTGGGGCTACTAGCTGGGGGAGAGATGAACGTTAATTACGCCCATCATCCCGTAAATATGCAACGCCAGCAAATTAATCGTAATCAAGGTATACTGACCAGCCCAGTTGAAAACTTAATATTACCCCAAAACGCATCTCCTAACTTATCTATGTCTGCGGATAGATTCAAAAAGCGCCAAGATATTGCTATCCAGAAAATTGGTGTTGTCGAACAGTGGGATGAATTGGGGCAAGCTGGGGGAGAAATGAACGTTAACTACGCCCATCATCCCGCAAATATGCAACGCCAGAAAATTAATCCCAATGAAGGTATATTCACCAGCCCAGTTGAAAATTCAATATTACCTCAGAATACATCCCCTAACTTGTCTATGTCTGCGGATAGAGGTAAAGATGAAGTCAAGTCTTTGTACTTTACGCAATTAGAGGAATCTGATTTCAGACCGCTATCTCAGCCTATCAATGACCTCACTGTAAAAAATTTGTCAGTCGTTGCAGCTAGTAGCAAAAAAGCCCAGAAGCGATCGCCACCAAAATATGACGCACCACCTCCTATTCAAGTCACAATTGGTCGGTTAGAAATTCGTAGTGCAGCCCCAGCACCACCTCCGCCTCGACCAAAGCCCCAGACAACATCATCTGTGATGAGTTTGAATGAATACTTGCAGCGACGCGCCAGAAGGAGGTAAGCGATGAGCAACGCTTTAGCTATTGCGGCTGTCACAATTACATTGCGTCACTTGCTCCAGCAAAGGTTTGATGTTGAGAGTTCGGGGGGAATTAGTGTGACGACACGACCATTGGATAAGGTACGAGATAATACTGGTAGTAGTGGCGATCAAGTTAATTTATTTCTCTACGATACTCAAATAAACCCAGCTTGGCGGAATATGGATATTCCTTCTCAAGTGAAGCCGGGTGAAACAGGACAGCAGCTTTTGCCGTTGAACCTATACTACCTACTGACTGCTTACGCTCAAAATGATGACTTCCCAGAACCTACTAGTCATCGGTTGTTGGGTGTGGCGATGAGTGTTTTTAATGACCATCCTATGATTACTTCTGCGGATATTAGGGCAGCTTTGCCCACTACCGATCCGACTGAGTACGACCTTGACTTACAAGAAGAACAGTTGCGAATTGATTATCAACCGCTATCTGTGGAAGAGGTGTTTAATCTCTGGTCAACTTTTCAAGTACCCTATCGAGTTTCAGCTGCTTATGAGGTGTCAGTAGTGCTGATTGAGAGTAGCTTGCCTGCAAAAACTCCGCTACCAATTATTAAACGTCAGTCTAGCGATCGCGGCCCAATTCTGCAATCAAACCTATCCTCACCCTTACCCACACTGGTTTCTCTGCAATTACCTAACCAGCAAGCTAGCGCCAGATTAGGCGATATTCTGATTCTTAATGGTTTTCACTTAGATGCGGAAAATGTAGTTATATCTTTTACAAATATTCGTTTAGAAATTTCTCTGGAATTGCCACCTTTAGCAGAGAAGACGGCAACAGAGATTAGAGTCCAATTACCTGATGAGCCTGTAAACTGGGCGGCGGGTTTATATACCGTGGTAGCCAAAGTAACGCGAACTGGCGAACCAAGTCGGACTACCAATGAATTATCTTTTGCCTTAGCACCAAAAATCTTAGATGTTATACCACGACAGGCAATAGTAGATGCTAATGGCGAAGTAACCCTCACTCTGATTTTAAGCCCCCAAGTGCGACCAAGACAAAGGGTGGCGTTATTGTTAGGCGATCGCGAAGTTCTAGCTCAACCACATCCAAATCAAACAGATAGGCTGGAGTTTCGGATTGCAGGTGTTACACCGGGTGAGTATTTTGTACGAGTGCGGATTGATGGAGTAGATAGTTTGCTGGTGGATCGCACAGTGACACCGCCTGTTTTCGACCAGAACCAGAAGGTGGTGATTTTATGAACAACCTCGATTCTTGGAGAGCAAACAATGAAGAATACCTAGCAAATGAACTGGCTTGGCTACGCTGGCGTTTGTCTGAGTTTGCACAGTTACCTGATATTGAAAAGCCTAAAGTCACAGAAATGGCAATAGTGGAAGGGATGAATCCATCCACAGCACTAGTTCTATTAAGCCAAAAGTTAGATTTATCTGACTTTGAACAACAGGTCTTACTGTTATGCATTGCAATGGAATTAGATCCAGGTATAGCGCGTCTTTGCGCCAAAGCTTCAGATAATTCTCACCAGCCTTATCCTACCTTTGCCTTAGCTTTATCATTATTCGATGAACCTACTTGGGATGCTCTTTGTTGGGAACGACCTTTGCGTTACTGGCGATTAATTGAAATTCATCAGTCAGGAGTTCAACCGCTGACTACGAGTGGTTTACGGGTAGATGAACGTATATTAAATTATGTTAAAGGATTAAATTCTTTAGACGATCGCTTGGTGGCATTACTGATGCCGATGGAAACAGCTGAATGGAATGTAAAATTACCCCCATCTCAAAACGCTGTTGTCAAAACAATTATTCAGCAACTGCACCAAGCGCACAGAGAACAACGTTTACCAATTATTCAGCTAGTCGGGGCAGATTCCCTCAGCAAGCAACTAATAGCCCAACATGTAGCAGCCCAACTAGATAAATATATCTATCGTTTGTCAGTGGAATTATTGCCCACTCAGGCGGGAGAATTAGAGACAATTGCTCGTTTGTGGCATCGGGAAAGCTTGTTATTGCCGCTGGCGCTGTATTTAGATGCCCAAGAAATTGACACTAAACCGACTACAGAAGGACAAGCACTTCCCTTGCATCGGTTTCTTACCCGCAGTGGTGGTCTACTTTTCCTTAGCACTCGTGAAGTTAGGCAATTGGGTCTGCCGACAATTGTCGTAGATGTTGAAAAGCCAACACTCAGGGAACAAAAAGCAACTTGGACTGAGGCATTAGGAGGAGTAGCAGATACTAGTCCGCAGGTTCTGGCGACTCAGTTTAACCTAAATTTAGTCAAGATTGAGCAGATTGCCCAGCAAGTGTTGGGGGAAATGCCGTCGCAGGAAGAAGACCTAACCCCCCCAGCCCCCCTTCCCTCGCAGGGAAGGGGGGAGGAAGAGGAGGACTCCCCTCTCCTTGTAGGAGAGGGGTTGGGGGAGAGGTTCAACGAATCGGCTTGGAGAAAAACCTTGCGTGGTAAGCTTTGGTCGGTTTGTCTTGCTAATACTCGTCCGCAGTTAGATACTTTAGCTCAACGCCTCGACCCGAAAGCGACTTGGGATAATATTGTCCTACCAGCAGAAGAGACAAACTTGCTGCATCAAATTGCTGACCAAATTAGGCAGCGCAGCCTAGTTTATCAACAATGGGGTTTTCACAACCGCATGAATCGGGGTATGGGAATCAGTGCCTTGTTTGCGGGAGAAAGCGGCACAGGGAAGACGATGGCGGCAGAGGTGATAGCCAATGATTTACAGCTAAATCTTTACCGGATTGACCTTTCATCTGTGGTCAACAAATATATTGGAGAAACAGAGAAAAATCTGCGGCGTTTGTTTGACGCGGCGGAAGATGGCGGGGCGATTCTGTTTTTTGATGAAGCGGATGCTTTATTTGGCAAGCGTTCTGAGGTGAAGGATAGCCATGACCGCTACGCCAATATTGAGGTGAATTACCTGTTGCAGCGATTGGAGGCTTATCGCGGTTTAGCTATTCTAGCAACCAATCTCAAGAGTTCGTTAGATCATGCCTTTATGCGTCGCTTGCGGTTTATTGTGAATTTTCCCTTTCCGGGTGTGGCTGAACGTCAGGTGATGTGGCAAAAGGTGTTTCCACCAGAGACACCAATACAAGATTTAGATTTTAACCGTTTGGCACGTTTGAATATGACGGCGGGCAGTATCCACAATATTGCTTTAAATGCGGCGTTTTTGGCTGCTGGGGCTGGTACATCTGTGACGATGCAGTTGGTGTTAGCGGCAGCGCGGGCTGAGTTTCGCAAGTTGGATCGACCAGTGAATGAGGCAGATTTTCGGGTTTTAGCACCTACGGGGGTAAGGGGATGAATATCAACATTGATATAGAGAAACTGATTTTAGAGGGAATGCCGATTTCTCCTAGCCAGGCGCGGTTGTTGCAAGCAGAGGTGGAGAGTGAATTGGCGAGATTGCTGGCTAATGAAGGTTTACCAGACAACTTACTTTCAGGTGGGGTAGTGCCTGGTGGTGCAATTCAAGTAAAGCCTGGAACAAACCCCAGCCAAATGGGGCGACAAATTGCACAAGAAATATATAGAGGAATGAAACCATGACTACTAAAAGAATTGCCCAAACTAATCAGGAGCGAAATAGTGAGAAATCCCAAGGAAGTGGAATTTTACAGCGTGCAGCCGTTCGTTCGGTTTTGGATGCAGAGGTGCAATCAAAAGAAGATAAAGAAGCACAGCCATTAAGTAATTCAGCTTTATATAAAGACTTTAGCCGAGTGCCTATCAGCACAACAAAACCACAGCAGATTATGGCGAAGCTGACAATTGGGGCAGTGGGGGATAAATATGAACAGGAAGCGGATCGGGTAGCGGCGCAGGTGGTGCAGCGAATAAATGCATCTGCGTCTGTGCGGTCAGGTGAAGATGAAACTGTTCAGCGAGAGGAGATGGAGACAAAAGATAATAAAGCAAGACTGATGAGGTTGCCAATATTACAGCGTAGGTCTAGTAATGGTGGGATGACTGCTACGCCAGACCTGGAAGCGTCCATCAACCGAACAAGAGGAGGCGGACGACCGATGGAAAATAATGTCCGGAAACGAATGGAACAAGGATTTGGGGCTGATTTCAGTAAAGTAAAGATTCACACAGATGCTCAGTCTAACCAGTTAAATCGATCAATTGGTGCGCGTGCTTTTACCACAGGTCGGGATGTGTTCTTTAGGCAGGGGGAATATAACCCTGGTAGTCGCAAAGGGGATGAGTTGGTGGCTCACGAGTTGGCTCATACAATTCAGCAGAGTGGTTTAACTGATGTCGCTTCGACCAAAGAGGTGATTCAACGAGCAGTAGGATTTGAATTCGAGATTACTGACTACGAGGTGACCAACCAAAATGGTGAGCGCATCCCTAAGAAAGAAGTGATTCAACAGGGTCACAAGTTTTCGCTCCAAGGTGAAGACAAAGGTACTGAGAGGTCATGCATTGAGTTTGTAACAGACCCACCGGGCTACAATACTGAAGAAGAATTAACGCAGAGCATGACGGATATGGTCGCGTTGGCTCAAAGACTCCAGCAACAGCAAGGTCAGGGTAACATCCCGATTGCAAACGGACAGTACTTGATCCAACCCAACAATTTCCAAGCTCATGTACAAGCCTCAGTAGGTGTGCCACTTGAGAGCTTGTCAAGGCTCTACGCACTTATGGAGGATACAACAAATGATAAATATTATCGCGCACCCCGTCTTCGGGGTGCACGATCAGCGTATGTTGCTCAGAAGACAATGAACAACCCACCTAGCTACGAACTAGTAGGATTTCTGACACTTTTGAGTGACTACTTGATCAGTGGTGGCGGTTATGAAAAGAGGCCAATCACTAAAGGACTATTTAGAATCATGGCTCGCACTGATTTTACTACTATGTTTTCTAGCTTACCTCAACAAGAACTAAATTATTTTCTAAACAATCTCGAAGACTGGCTCGTTATTGTACTGGCTGGTGCTCCTAGTGAGAAAGGTTCAGATCCAACTAAGGCTATCATTAATCAGTCTTTCTCCTATGATGATGACTTTTTGATAAATCCTGATAAAAAGGGTGAAAAAATTGGTGTTAGCCGTGGACACTGGCTAGCCAGTATGCGTGAGACGGACTTACTCCGCGAAGGAACACATCACTTGATCGAATCTATGGGAAGCCTTGGCTCTAGAAGGGACAGGGTTACAACTTGGGGAGGCTTAACGGAGAAAGATGCTCCTATCTTCGAGCTACGCAACTTGTCTATACCAGGTACACCTGATAACTGGGTGAGATATGCGTTAAATGTGTGGGAAATGGTTAAGCAGGCTAATGAAGACCCGAAATATTCCCAAGAGTTCCACGAATACTCATATGAGACAGATGATCCTAATTCCCGACCCTCTCAAGACAAACTAAAGCGTATCCGTGATCTCGCTGAAAAGTGTACGGATATGAATTTCTTGCTTTAAGAATGAAAACAACCACTATCAACTAGCTTGTGTAGGTTGGCAGTATGATAAGCGGGTTTTAGTGTGATCGCCCATAGGTTGGGTTGAAACATGAAACCCAACAACTCAAAATTCAAATTTTCCCGAAACATTACGGTTTACTTTAACTAAATGCCTTTCTTGTAGCTACAGCCTTAAAAGTCAAGCGATCGCTCATGTATAAATGTTGATGAGCGCGTCATTATTTACTCATTCAAACTGACCTCAAAGCGATCGCTCATGTATGAAAGTTGAAGAACGTGCGCTCGCAGTATTATTTGCTGGTTCAACCTGACTTTAAAGCGATCGCTCATGTATGAAGGTTGATGAACGGGCGATCGCCTCATCTGACAAGTGCGATCACTAATCTTGTAGCAACAGTCTTAAAAGTAATGCGATCGCCAATGTATGAAGGTTGATGAGCGTGCGATCACCAAATAGCAAACTAATCTTTTATTTGCTCACCAAAAAACAGATGTTAGACTTTATTCTCATCACAGGCGATCAAGCCATATTCAACCCCATCTTTGGCAAAGCAATAGTTGTAGTGCGTCCTTTCATCTTAAAAGGTACTGGCATACCAACAGTTAACAAAAAAAATATTTGCGTTGTTGGTGACGAGAAAAAAGTTATTGTACCTGGTTGTTCTTACATAAGTCCGCCAAATATCACCCCTGGTACAGGAACACTTTCCATTCAATCCTTAGCCATCAATCAAAAAGCTAGAAAAGTTAAATCTACCCGAAAAGCAGTATTGCTCAAAGGTACTACCTTCATAGCGAGATTTCAAGTTATCGTGCCAGCTCAAATACCGCCAACACCAGTAACACCAGCAATACCAGACCCCATTCCTTTGTATCCTGGTACGGGATACTTTACTACTACAAATATGACAACAAAAGGTACTTGATAAAAATTTGTAGAGACACAATTTTTTGTACTCTTATTGACTATGCGATCGCACTCTTTTAAAGTTTGCCTTTCTTAAAATTAGTACCAAAAAGCACAAATGATTTAGGAATAATTTTATGTCCCACTTTCCCGGTGCGCCAAAGTTATTAAAAGCAACGATCGCTGTCCTTGATGCTGTTAGTTTTTTGCCCAAAGGATTGATTATACTGCAATACAATCCTGAAACACTCAGACGCACTTTACAGGTTCGGGGTGCGGGTTCTGAAGGAAGCGATCGCTTAGAAGCCTTGCGTTTGGTTGCACCACCACTAGAGACAATTCAACTAGAGGCGGAAATTGATGCCACAGATCAACTGGAGTTTCCTGCAAAAAATCCAGATACAGTGTTATTTGGCATATACCCTCAATTAGCAGCCCTAGAAACCCTAATCTATCCTAAAAGCAGCCAAATTCAGACAAACAATCAACTCGCCCGCACAGGTGTTTTAGAAATCTTACCAAATGAGGCGGATTTAAGTGTATTTATATGGAGCTTAAATCGTGTAATGCCAGTACGCCTCTCTGAGTTCAGCATTACCGAAGAAGCATTCGATTCTAAACTAAATCCCATTCGTGCCAAAGTCAGTTTAGGTATGCAAGTATTAAGCACAAATGATTTGAGATTTGATCATAAAGGCAACAGCTTGTTCAGAGTCTATCACAAGCAAAAAGAGCTTCTAGCTAAGGTAAACACGGCTGCGACTGTTATCAAGACAGTTGCTTCTTTCTTATAAACTTGGCTATCTTTAATCATGAATTATTTCATCTGTAAGTTTCTCAAAAATATCTCGGTAAATATAGGTTTTTAGTTGTAAAATAAAAAAGAGTAAAATGTTAACTGAAAACAGTCGTTACTACAATATAAAAATTGCCAAGTGGCAAACAACATCAAATCAAACTATCAGTTATCTCACGCGGAGATTTTTACCGTCATCACAGAGGTTTGAAATTTTTCAAGAACATCAAGTCAGCGAAGGCGATCGCCTAGATAATATCACTGCAAATTATCTTCATGACCCGGAAGTTTTTTGGCATCTATGCGATGCTAACAACGCTATGCACCCTGATGAATTGACTGCCCAAATTGGTCGGCGACTACGTATTCCCCTGATCTAAAAAGATTAACTTATGCCTGACTCAGATATTCGCCTAAAACTCATGATTGGTAGCACCATACCGACACCTGCGCCTTATGAAGTAATAGACGCGCTAATAGACTTAGAAGTGACTCAGCAAGACCGCGATCGCAGTGGTTTTCAAATGACCTTTAGTCTTAGTAAAGAATTAAAAAACTTTTCAGATTATTGGTTACTTCAAAAAGATATTTTGAATCCTCCCAATCGAGTTGTTATTCAAATCGTAGTTAATGTAAAAGTCGGTGTAAGCCGTAGTCTTCAAAACCCTATATTAATTGACGGCATTATTACCGATCATCAAATTGCACCGAGTAATCAACCAGGGGAATCAAGGCTAATAGTTACTGGTGAAGATATTAGTCTTATGCTCGATCTGGAAGATAAAAATGAAACTTACCTAAACTTATCTGATTCTCAAATTGTTAAGCAAATTTTACAAAAATATAAAGTTAGATATGGGCTGACATTAGATGTACAAGATACTACTAGAGATTTTTCACCCAAAAAAGAAGAACAAATTACCACTCAGCAAAGTACAGACTTACAGTTTATTCAGAAACTAGCTCTACGTAATAGTTTTATTTTTGAAATCAAGCCCGATAAAACTCCTGGTAAAAATATTGCTTATTGGGGTGAGGAAAAAAAGAAAGTTACTCCTTATCAACCAGCATTATCAATGAATATGGGGGCGTTTACCAATGTAAATTCATCTATAAGTTTCAATTTTAATGCTCTAGAATCTATTAAACCTCAAGCATCAATTAGTGATGAAAAAAGTGGAACATCAATTTCGATTCAGGTTCCTAAATCGCCCGGTCAAGCTTTAGCTAACAAGCCTGCTAAATCATTACGAACAGAAGTGCTACGTTCCACCAATAAACTCGAAAAAATCCTCGCTCAAAAGGAAACCGAATTATTGGCTAGCCGTTCGCAGGAAAATACCGTAACTGCTAGTGGGGAAGTAGATACTGTTCGCTATGGTTATGTCTTAGAAGTGCGTCAATTGGTGGGAGTGAGGGGTGTGGGAAAAACTTACGGCGGTTATTACTACGTCAAACAGGTAACACATCGTATCAAGCGTGGCGAATATAAACAAAGTTTTACCTTGAAACGTGAGGGACAAGGTGCAACAATTCAGATGTTAAAAGTATGAACCAATCAAAACTTGATACTTATGGAAGTATAAATCAACAAAGACCTTCTTTTTACGGCAAATACCGAGGCGTAGTATCTGATAATAACGACCCGTGGAAGATTGGTCGCGTGCAAGCAAAAGTGGAAGAAATTTTTGGCAACGATCCTAGCGGTTGGGCATTACCTTGCGTTCCCTATGCTGGGCAAGGAGTTGGGTTATTCCTCATTCCACCCAAAGGTGCTTTAGTGTGGATTGAGTTTGAAAACGGAGATCCAGACTACCCAATTTGGAGTGGCTGCTTTTGGGCAGATGAAAAGGTTCCAAACATAGTACCCGCTAATCCTTATGACCCAGAAACCAAGGTACTTAAAACCGATATTGGCAAGATTGAAATCAATGATAAACAAGGTAAGCAAAGCATAACTATTGAAGCCAAAATCGGGAAACAAACTATGACAATAGTGATGAATAATTCGGGAATTGAAATCAACAATGGAAACAATGCCACTGTGAATCTGAATGGTAATAAGGTATCGATTAACAACTTTGATTTGGAAGTAACTTAATGCCAGAATATCTCGTAAATCTGCCCAGGCAAAGGAATGTCATCAACATCGATTTTCCCTTCCATTTTGATAGAAACTATCACACCGCCAGCACCAGCGATGAAAATCAACACATCCGCGACTTAATTGAACAACTACTGTTTACTACTCCCGGCGAACGAGTCAACCGCCCAGATTTCGGCAGTGGTGTATTGTCTTTAATTTTTGCACCCAATAGCCCGGAACTAGCAAAAGCTATGGAAATTACTATTCAAGCATCTATTGAGCAATGGTTGGGCGATTTAATCGATCTACAAACTTTGGAAGTAACAAGCATTGATTCCAGTCTTTACATAGTGGTGGAGTATTTGGTGCAAAGTTCTGGGGAGACACAAACAGCTACTTTTAGGACGACCATACCATGAACAGCCACACCCTTACTTTCCAAAACGAACAGCGCCGCCAAGAAATCCGTAGGCAAAGAAAAAACGGGCTAGATTATGTAGAAGTTAGCGATGATTTGCGATCGCGTAGCGGCTCCGAAGGAGCATCGCTATATGTCTACTTTTTAGGTTCGGTACCAGGAAACCTGAAAAAAGAGAATCTCTTGATTGAAGGCGGCCAGCGCATCCGCCATCTTCATGTGACTAATTTACAGGTAGAAAGTCCTCAAAATTGTGAGAGTTACTTAACAGTTAATCTTGACCAAACTGGCGATTTCTCTGTGTATACTTTGCGCTTGGTGTCATTAGATGAACAGGGCAAACCCACAGATCAACCATATCCCAATTTTGACCCGCGCTACTCCCAAGTAGAATTTAAATTCCGAGATGGGATCTGTAACACTGACATGGATTGCTTGCAACAGCAAACTTGTCCGCCAACACAACTAGTTGAACCAGCTATCAACTATTTGGCTAAAGATTATGCTAGTTTTCGCCAGTTGATTTTAGACCGCCTCTCCCTAGTGATGCCGGATTGGGAAGAACGTCATGTTCCCGATTTAGGAATTACTTTAGTGGAAATCCTCGCTTATGTTGGCGATTATCTCAGCTACTATCAGGACGCTGTAGCCACAGAAGCTTATCTAGAAACTGCCCGCCAACGGATTTCTGTTCGCCGTCATGCCCGTCTGATCGATTATCCCATGCATGAAGGTTGTAATGCACGTACTTGGTTGTGGCTGGAGACAAGTATTGATATTTCCCTGGAAACAAAAAATTTCTACTTTATTACTAATTATAAAAACGCGCCTCCCTTTGGCACTATCTTAGAAGATATTCGCCACCTAGATGATGTTCCTCATAACAGTTATGAAGTTTTTGAACCGCTAACGCCCTTACCGATTCATCTCTACAGCGCTCATAACAAAATCCTATTTTATACTTGGGGCGATGGTTCATGCTATCTTGATCGTGGTTCCACAACCGCGACATTAGTGGATGAATTTATACATCCCACACAGCCAGAGTGGGCAAATTCCTCTTCCCTACTTGAACATCAGCGAAAATTGCATCTAAAAATTGGTGACATCCTAATTTTTGAAGAAATTAGAAGTCCGAAAACAGGTATCCCAGAAGATGCAGATATGAAGCATCGCCATGCTGTACGCTTGACAAATGTCAAGGCAAGTATAGACGAACTTTACAATCAGCCAATTGTAGAAATCGAATGGGCAGAAGAAGACGCATTACCATTTCCCCTTTGTATTTCGGCAATAGTCCCACCAGATTGTCAGCTAGTTGATATTAGTGTTGCCAGAGGCAATGTGATTCTAGTCGATCATGGACGCACTATTGAACGGGAAGATTTAGGAACTGTACCGGGAAAAGAGATAATTCACGAGTGCGAAGAGGAAGGCGAACCTAGAGAAATTTTAGTAGTTGGCGATCGCTTCCGTCCTACCTTGCAAAAAACGCCTTTAATTTTCAGTCAACCTCTGTCTAGAAAAAACCTCACCCAAGATGCTAAAAGTCTCCTAATTCAAGACCCTCAGCAAGCATTACCCCAAATCCAACTTAGGAGTACTGGAAATCACTCTACTTGGACTCCCCAATACGACCTCATAGACAGCAACAACGAAGATCAACATTTTGTTGTGGAAATGGACAACGATGGACAAGCTCACTTGCGTTTTGGAGACGGTGAATTAGGAATCAAACCAGCAGCCAATACTCACTTTCTAGCAACTTACCGGGTAGGTAATGGACTTGCAGGTAATATTAGTGCTGAAGCGATTTCTTATATTGTTTTTCACAATGAACCAATTAGTGGTTCGACATTGCAGCCACACCAGCCCTTAAGCGCTCAAGGTGGGACAGCACCCGAACCTCTATCTCAGGTGAAATTATATGCACCGCACCTATCTCACAAAAAATTAGAGCGTGCCATTACTGCTGATGACTACGCACAATTAGTAATGCAACATTTCCCAACAAAAGTTCAACAAGCAACAGCCACCTTACGCTGGACGGGCAGTGGGTATGAAGTCTGGGTGACAGTAGATCCCTTCAACAAAGAAACGGTAGATCGCAAATTACTGCAAAATATTACCACAGACCTAGAAAAATATCGTCGCATTGGTCATGATGTCATCGTTCAACGAGCAGCATACGTCTGTTTAGATATAGCGATGAGAGTTGATGTCAAATTTGACTATTTGCGCGGTCATGTCAAAGCTGCTTTACTGGATATTTTCAGTAACCGGATTTTACCTGATGGTCGGCGTGGTTTTTTCCATCCCGATAACTTGACTTTTGGGCAAGGAATTGCATTAAGTCAGATTGTAGCTCAAGCTTATAGTGTTCCAGGCGTTGAAAGCGTCTCTATAACTAAGCTAGAACGTCTTTTTGCAGGTGACAATCAGGAGATTGAAGCAGGTTTTTTACCCATTGGTTCTTCGGAAATTGCCCGACTCGACAACAACCCCAACTTTCCCGAAAACGGTAAATTTACACTCGATTTGCGAGGTGGCAGATGAAATTAAGTTGTAGCTGTAACTGTCATAACTATAAACCAAGCGATCGCTCCAGTTGTGGTTGCTGTGAAGGTGTCGAAATTCTCACTCCCACATCGATAGCAAATCAACCTGGTTTTTCTACCCTAGCTTATCGAGTTGGAACCCATGCTAGCTTTTTAGAAACAATGAAAGCGCGTCTGGGTGAGAGCAAGTTTCCCTCACTCAAACATCTGAAAACCCGCGATCCTCAAGACACGTCTTTAGCTCTACTAGATGCTTGGGCTACTGTCGCAGACGTTCTAACATTTTATCAGGAACGCATAGCCAATGAAGGTTACTTACGTACTGCGATTGAGCGACGTTCCTTAGTAGAATTAGCTCGATTAGTAGACTATGCACATAGTCCCGGTGTCAGCGCTAGCGTTTATTTAGCTTTTACCCTAGAAGATGGTTACAATTTGGAAATTCCTGTTGGTTTGAGTAGCCAGAGTATACCTGATTCTAACGAATCGCCGGAATTTTTTGAAACATCCGAAAAACTGCAAGCTTATGCCCAGTTGAATCAACTCAAGCCCCGGATGAGTCAACCACAACAAGTTAATTCAACAACCGTTACCGAAATTGATAAGATTTATTTAGATGGTATAAATGCGAATCTCAAACCTAACGATCCACTTTTACTGATCTTTAGTGATGCTAAACAATTCATTCGCAAAATTCAAATTATTGAGCCTCAAGCAGAGGAAAACCGGACAAAAATTACATTACAATTACTACCAAAAATTACACAAAAATTAACTAATAAAAATTCAGAAAATACAATAGAAGAAAGAATAAAACAATTAATCAAACTGCCATCCTTACAACCTGCCAATGCTCTAGAACTTGAGCGGACAAAACAACAGATTTTCTCTCCCGAAAATATTGATATGAATTTTCGGTTAATTAATAATACTTTAAATCCCGCTTCAAACACAGCAATATATCAAATTTTAACCAATAATAAAATTAATTCTGCTAATCAGTTAAACCGAATTGAGTTTTTAGGAATCAAAGCTGCACCTTTCGGACATGACGTAGCTTTGAAGCCGATTTTTGACCAGCAAGGGCGAATTGAAAAATATGAGGAATGGCAAATTGCAGATGTAAATGAGTCAATATCAAGCTCCTCTAGCACACTACCATTAGAATTACGAAATATCTTAGCCTTAGATGCTCAATATGATGGAATTACACCTGGAAGTTCCCTAGCAATTGAACGTGTAGATGTTAATGAAATTGAGATTTATCAAGTAATAAAAATTGAAAATATCTCTAAAATTGCCTATAACATAGTAGGAAGAATTACCCAACTCACTTTAGATAAGCCTTGGTTAAAAGAACAGGATATATCTTTAGATGTCATGCGTAAAACCACAGTGTATCTCAAGAGTGAAGATTTGAATTTGGTGGAAAAACCAGTTGACCTGAAAGATGCACCAAGCGCTCAAAATTATATATCTGACCAGATGGAAATTGAACTAGACAATCTCTACGAAAATCTCCAACCTGGACGTTGGTTAATTATCTCCGGTGAACGCAGTGATATATCTGATGTCAACGGTGTCTGGGCTAGCGAAGTTGTTATGTTAGCTGGGGTGAGACAAGATATATGTGCGAATTTATCCAATGACAAACCCCATACATTCCTGAAATTTGCTAGACCTTTAGCTTATTCTTACAAACGAGAGACTGTTACTATCTATGGCAACGTAGTCAAAGCCACTCATGGCGAGACTCATACTGAAATACTGGGCAGTGGTGATGGTACTAAAGCAAATCAACAATTTACTCTATCACTACCGCCCCTTAGCTATCTACCAGCACCTATCCCTAGTGGTGTTGCGAGCACTTTAGAAGTATATGTTAATGATGTCCGTTGGCAAGAAGTAGAAAATTTGATTGAGTTAAGTCCAACAGACCGCGCTTATGTCACCCAAACTGATAGCGATGGCAATACAACTATTATCTTTGGCAATGGTGAACATGGAGCTAGGTTGCCTAGTGGGATTGAAAATGTCAAAGCAGTCTACCGCGCTGGCACTGGCAAAAGTGGTAATGTTGCAGCAGAAAAAATTACGCAACTGGCAATGCAACCTCTAGGTTTGAGTGGCGTACTCAACCCCATAGCAGCAACAGGAGGCGCAGACCCAGAAAGCGATTATGAAATACGCCGCAATGCACCCGTTGGCATAACATCTCTCAACCGTGCAGTTTCCGTGCAGGACTATGCCAATTTTGCGCGTACTTTTACTGGAATTGGCAAATCAAATGCTCAACGTCTTTCAAATGGTTCGGAGCAAATTCTGCACATTACCATCGCTGGGGCTGATGATATTTATATTGATAGAAATTCAGATTTATATCGCAGTTTTGTGCAAGCATTATACCAGTTTGGCGACCCCTATCAGTCACTACAAATAGATATGCGGGAACTAATGCTGTTAATTATCAGCGCCAATGTGCGAATTTTAGCAAATTATCAATGGTCATTTGTAGCACAGGAAATTCGCACTGCTTTATTCGATAAATTTAGCTTTGAAAATCAGGAACTAGGAGAAAATGTTGTCCTCAGTGGAGTTATCAGCACGATTCAACAAGTACCTGGCGTAGACTACGTGGATGTAGATATTTTAGATAGCGTTTCCGAAACTGAAGCCCAAAGTCCAGACATTTTAAATACTAAACTTCAAGAATTGGCAAAAGTAGGCAGTACTGGTGGAAATGGACAACCAAAACAATGGATTCCTGTAAACTTGGCTGTTTTTGATTCAACAATAAATCAACTTTTCCCGGCTCAATTAGCTATTCTCAACCCGAAAGTACCAGATACACTAATTCTGAAGGAGTTGAAATCATGAGCAATTCCCCAGACCGTCTTTATGAACTGTTGCCAGCCGTTTACCGCATACGTGATGCAGAACTTAGCTATCCCCTACGGGATTTATTACGTGTCATTGCTGAACAAGTAGATATTGTTGAAGCAGATATTACTCAACTCTATGAGAACTGGTTTATTGAAACTTGCCAAGATTGGGTAGTACCATACATTGGTGATTTAATTGGTTATCAAAGCGTTCATAGTTCTGGTACAGAACAGCAAGATAACAAGATTTTAAATCCTCGTCGGGAAGTAGCAAATACTATTCGCTATCGACGGCGCAAGGGGACGCTAGCTTTGTTGGAATTGCTGGCTGATAAAATAGCTGGCTGGCCGATACGAGTTGTAGAATTTGATCGGCTAGTTAGCAAAACACAGCATATCAATCACCTGCGTTCGTCAACCTCAACAACATTAAATCTGCGTCAGGTGGATGGAATCACAAAGTTAAATAGCCCATTCGATGAATTAGCTCATACAGTAGATATCCACCATATTTCTTCACAAGAGCAACCTGGAAAGTATAATACTCCAAATATTGGTATTTTTGTTTGGCGATTAAAAGCTTATTCTATGACTGTCACACCAGCTTTTTGTTTGGAAGAAGTTAGCTCTAACTGCTACACATTTAGTATTACGGGTAACGACACTCCGCTTTACACTCGTCCCCAATTAGCAAAAGATGCAACCCAAATTGATTGCGAATTAAATTTACCTATTCCCATTCAACGGCAAGTTTTGCAATCTCACAAAAGCGATTATTTTGATTCAAACCCAAATCCAGAAGAATTTACCAAAAGTTTGCAAGTCTGGAAAGGTGTTGGCTCAAAACTGCATCTAATCTCTCCAGAGCAAATTATTATTGCCGATCTGGGCGATTGGAATTATCAACTAGAGCAAGACTATATAGCAGTTGATCCAGAATTAGGCCGAATGATTTTTCCGATCCGCCAGCTACCAAAAAATGGTGTTTGGGTTTCTTATCATTATGGTTTCAGTGCTGATATTGGTGGTGGCGAATATGACCGAACTTTGTTAGATTCTACAGCACATTTCTTACTTGATGTTGGTGATATTCAAGAGCCAGCAATTTTTAGCTCACAACAAGATGCTTCTGCATTATCCGAGTTTTTGCGATCGCAATTTTCCAGTGATACCCAAAGGCTTTTGGATGCCTACACCAATCCTCCTCCCGAACCAGCTTTAATTGCAGCTTTGCTTCCAGAGCTAAATCAACTACTTTTAGGTAAAAGCCTTTATGATGAACAACGTTTTGCATCTATCACCTTGAGTGCCAAAACTAAACGTTTGGTTCAGCAAAATCTCCAAGGTAAAGAACTGATTCACTGTAATCGTTTGCTATTAGAAGAAGCTTTTCCATCTCAAATCAGAAAGCATTATGCTCATTACAGCGTCAGTCAAACTTCACGAGGGTATTATCAAACTATTACTGAAGCAATCTCACAGTGGCAACGAGACAAACCTCATAATGCTGTAATTGAAATTATTGATAGTGGCGTTTATGTAGAACGAATTAATATTGAACTGGAACAAAACCAAAGTCTGCAATTACGTGCAGCTAACCACAAGCGTCCGGTGATACGTATTCTAGATTGGAGAACTTCTTTGGGTGACGCTTTAAATGTCACAGTAGAGTCAGGAAGTTGCTTTGTTCTCGATGGTTTATTGATTACTGGTCGCGGAGTGCATATAGAAGGTAATCCCACTCAATTTGCAGATTATTCTACCTCTATTATGCAAAAACCAGCTGCGATTATTATCCGTCATTCTACATTAGTGCCGGGTTGGTCATTACATTGTGACTGTGAACCCCGACGTTCTAGCGAGCCAAGTTTGGAGTTATTTAATATCAATGCGTGCGTAACGATCGCACACAGTATTATTGGCTCCATTCAGATTAACCAAGATGAGGTAGAGACTGACCCTTTACCCATAAATATTAGCGATAGCATTATAGATGCTATCAGTATAGAAGGTGAAGCGATCGGTGCAGTAGGTTATTCTATAGCCCATGTGCGTTTGACTATTGCACGTTGCACAGTCATTGGTCAGATGCAAGTACATGCAATTGATTTGGCAGAAAACAGTATTTTTAACGGCATTATATTCGTTGCTCGTCGCCAACAAGGTTGTATCCGTTTCTGCTACGTGATGCCCAACTCACGCACACCACGTCGGTATAATTGTCAACCTGATTTAGTGGAGCAAAAGATTAGACAAGAAACTGAACTAGAGACAGAACAGTTAGATACAAACCTGCTTGTCATCAGACATCACTTACGACCTCAATTCAACAGTATACGTTATGGCACACCTACTTATTGTCAGTTAGCGTCAACCTGCGCTGAAGAAATCAAACGTGGCGCTGATGATGAATCAGAAATGGGTGCTTTTCACAATCTATATCAGCCTCAAAAAGAGGCTAACCTACGCATCCATTTAGATGAATATACACCCGCTAATACTGAAATTGGCATTATTTACGCTAGCTAAAGAGGATTGTTATGCAAGGAGAATTTAGAGGCGATTTTACTCGTGATACCTACGACAAAAGCAAGCACTTCCTTCGAGTATTGATGCAACAAGGTAGAGTGCAATTAGATGCAGACTTCAACGAACAGACATCGATTCTACTAAATCGCCTGCAAACTTTGGCCAAAGATATATTTGGACTACAAGGTGGCCCAGAGCAGAATTGTGGTTTTGAATTTATCGCCACTGAAGAGCAGATTAATAATATTAATAACCTGAATGATGAAGAAAAACAGGAATTAAAAAAACGGCTCCAATGCCAAAGCTATTTAATTAGCCAAGGCAATTATTATGTCGATGGTATACTTTGTGAAAATGAGGAATTTGTATCTTATCTTCAGCAGCCAGATTTTACGCCGGAAGTTATAGATCCTTGTAAAGTTCAATTAAATGGAGCAACATATCTTGCTTATCTTGATGTTTGGGAACGACATATAACTCCGATTGAAGATCGTGACGACTTCAAAATTAATATTCGTGAAGTTGCTTTAGGGGGAGCAGATACAGCAATTCGCTCTAAGTTAGTTTGGCAAGTCAAGCTCAAACAATTAAAAGATAATCAAGATATTGAAACGGTTGCCAAGCAAGTTAGTAAGGATCGTGACTATTTTCAGAGTGTGCTAGGTAAAGAATTATTGAAGCCTGGAAAAAGCGAAATTATTGCCAGAATTACAAAGCCTACTTCTACAGGAATAAACGATCCATGTGTTATTCCGTTTAATTCCAAATTTCGTGGTACTGAAAACCATCTTTATCGAGCGGAAATTTTTAGAGTTTCTAATACTAATCAACTATCATTTGTTTGGTCACGCGAAAATAGCTCAATTGTTTTTCCTATTGTGACATCTACTGAGACAAATTCTTCAGTCCTTGTATTCAAGCTAGAACATTTAGGAAAAGACAAAAATTCTAGTTTATCAGCAGGTGATTGGGTTGAAATCATTAATGATGATTATATACTTGGAGATAGCGATCGCCAACTACTAAAAGTTGAGCAAGTGGATCGCATTGAGAATCAAGTAATTCTCTCAGGGGATAGCAAGAGTAACACATTGCTTCCAGAAAAGCATCCTCTATTACGCCGTTGGGACTCTAAAGAAGTCAAAGTAAGTTTATCTGAAGGGAGTAATAAATGGTTTCTCCTTGAAGATGGAATTGAGATTCAATTTCAAGCAGATACTCAGAATAACTTTTATCAAGTAGGTGATTATTGGTTAATTCCTGTCCGAACAGCTACTGGCAATGTAGAATGGCCTAAACAAAAAAACAAAGAAGGAAAATTAGAGCCTCAACCTCAACCACCGCATGGTATAGCGCATTATTATGCACCTCTAGCAGTATTTTTAGGTAATCCTAATAATGTAACAGTTTATGATTGCCGAAGAAAGATTGGTAGTCAAGAAAGCACTATATCACCTATAAGTAATAAAGATAATAATCCTATACTAGTGAATTCTCAGGAAAATCCTGCAACACCTATTAATCAGAAAGAAACCACTACACAAGCAATAACAGAATTCAATCGCATAATCAATGCTAGTTGGCATCACGATCAAGTTTTAGAAGCTACTATTGCAGAAACACAGGAAAATTCTAACAATGTTCCAGAGGATCAATTATTTAATTTGAAATCTCAGAATTTAAGAAATTTGTTTACTAAACTAGGTCTAGTAATTCAGTTTCAAAAACCAGTAAGAATTGATAGTTTACATAAGAGTAGTATATCTGTTTTAGCTCATACGGATAATGTATTGAAAGGTGAAGTATTTTATATATTGCCAATGAAAGTTGAGCCAGTTCAAGTTACGAAAACTGAAATAAAATCTATCCGTTGGGCAATGGGCAATGATATATTAGATAGTAATATCAATCTAATTACAGAAGTTGAACCTTTGACAAGTGAAAATACTGCTTACACAGAAGCTGTTAGATTAATTACGCCTGATGATTGGTCGCAAAAAGCTGTCTTTCACCAAAGTAATATCTATCAGTTTACTGTCTCATTGCATGGCGACTGGATTATGAATGAGGAACCATTATTTGATAGCGAAAAATTTAATTTACAAGGATATTTAAATAAAGGGATGATTCCTGATGGATTACGTCAGCAATTTCAACAAAAAGGAATTTCCCTTTCCCCAAATATTATTTTGTTTACGGAAAAAGAAAATTTAAAATGGCGGTTAGTCGATGGAGGTAAAATTTACATTCTTAAACTAGATAACAATAAATTAACAGTTAGCAAGATTCAAGCATTGGATGGTAACAATATTTGGCCTGGTGTTCCTGAGCGATTTAGTGGAAATGGCTCTGAAGGAGGTGACTGGGTAAGTATTATTCATATCAAAACTTGACTTGCAGAAATTGGCGCGAATGCAGGAATAAGACGGGATATTCAGAGAGTTCAGGGGATCATCTGATGCTATTCTAGGAAACGCTTAGAACAAACACGACACATCAGGCAATACCTGTGCCAAAAAAAGAGTATAAAGGGAGAGGGCTGATGTAGTAGAGTTATTGTCTTCCACAACGACAAGTCAAAAGCTACAATTCGCCCATGTTCGACATCCTATCACTTTTACAATGCTTGCTACCGCAAATAAATGCTACGACCATGCGGCAATTGAATCAGATAATCATAGCGATGTTAGCAATGAGCAGGCGAGTTACCATCTTGGGGAATTCTCGTTGGATTAGCAATTTTGATTTTTTTTGTCTAGGATTAGTTTTTATAAGTTTTTATCTTTCCTCATTTAATATTTGATTATGGAATTAGTATTAGTGAAGCTAGGAGGTTCCTTAATTACTGACAAGGATAAACCTTATACTCCTCGAAGAGAAGTTATAACACAACTGGTTGAGCAAGTGAGCCTAATCAAACATGAAAATCCTAATCTGAAACTGATTATTGGTAACGGTGCTGGTTCTTTCGCCCACCAATCAGCGAATAAATATAATACAATTAACGGTTTTTCAGGTGATGAAGAAAAACTAGGGTTCTGCTTAGTTCATCAAGATGCTTTGGATTTAAATTCTCTACTAGCTAAAAATTTTTTACAGGCAGGTTTACCAGTGGTAAGTTTGCCACCTATTACTATGATAATCACTCATAGCAAAAAACTATTGAAGAGTGACTTTAGTATTATAGAAAGTAGTCTAAAAGCAGGTTTAATTCCTTTAGTTTTCGGTGATGTAGTTCTAGATCACGCTATTGGTGGTACTGTCTTTTCGACAGATGCATTGCTTGTAGAACTAGCGAAATACTTCTATCTTCAAGGTAAGTTTAAAATTCGACTAATAAATGTTGGGAATTATGCAGGTGTATATGATCAAGAGGGGCAAGTAGTTTCCAATATTACTCAAGCTAACTATTCTCAGATTAAACCTTTCTTGGGCAAGAGCAAATCAGTAGATGTTACTGGCGGGATGGCGAAGAAAGTTGAGGAGTTTTTGACTATTTCTAGTTTAGGGATTGACTGCTGGATAATTGATGGGAATATCCCAGGGAATTTAGCCTCTTCAGTTTTAGGTGCGCCAACTCTAGGCACTTTAATTAGGGCATTTTAACTAAAATGATTTCAAAACTGTTGGTAGTTATCCTTCTTCTGTCACTCTCCGGCGTTAGCAAGTAGTAACTAAGTGAAATTATCCAGAAGCATAACAGGGTTTAAATTGATTCATTTCACTAATTAATTGATTGAATCCCAGCAATAAATTAGAATTTGGGAAAATATGTATCCAGGGATAAATCAACCAAAATAGTAAGAGTGGTTGGGCAATGAGACGCAGATTATTTAAGGTATTCTTCCATCCGCATTCATGGTTCCATTGTTGATGATTAGAAAAATCAATATCACTATTTTCTTGTACCTCAGTTTCAATTTGACGAGATTTATTTAAGCCTAACAAGGCTGGAGAATTTAAACTAATCATTGTGTAAACACAAAAAATAATTTCCCACCATCTCTCAATATGTTGAAAATTGGTGAAACGATAATCTGTCCAACCTAGTTCCTGTTTACACTGTCGGAAACCATATTCTACCCAGGTTCTTAATCCATATAAATCTCCTAAAATTTTCTTGAGATTACCTTGAAGATTTGTCATCACAAAAGAAGTAGAATTCTCTGGCATGGTTTCTGGATCAGTAGTTATTTCCCAGTAAGTTATGGCTCTTTTTTTACCATAAATTATTTCCCTAATGTATCTAGTTTCTGATTTTTCATTGCTAAATGTTCTGTTAAATTTACACCACTTATTCGCCCTAACGCTCTGCTCTGCTGGAAGCCAGACTCCATGATTACTTCTTATTGCTACGACATAATCTAATTTATATTCAGCTAGTTTTCTAATAAACTGGCTACTTTCACCATATAAGCTATCTGCTAGTACTAATTTAATATTAAAGCCTGATTCCATTAACTCAGCAATAATTTCTGATGCCAACTCTATTTTAGTTTTATATTTATCCTCTGCTTTTAGTGTCCCTTTCGGTTTGAATACTTTTACAGTTAAAGGAAATGTTATATTCGAGTAAACTCCATAAGCATTGACTGAAACTATCCCATTATCCATTTTCCCTACACTTCCTAGATATTGTCTTGCTACATAATCAGTCTTTTTACCTTTTTTTCTATCTCCTGTTTCATCTATTACTACTGTAATCGCATTTCCATCTAGTACTTTTTTGAGTTTATTTAATCTTCGTTGTTTTAATTTATCTAATGACCAATTTAAATTGGCTAGAAAATGATGTAATGATTGGGCGGAGTTTATACTTACAACTTTCGCTATCTCTGGCAATGATTTTCTTTTAATTTGTGACATTATTCCCAGATGTAAATATTTGAAGCATTCATAATTTCTTACTTCTTTAAACAGGTCTTTATACTCTGCACAATATTCATCTATGGTAGCAACTGTTGGGTGAGCATCTCTTGCCAAATGTTTCAAGATTTGTAATTCTACATCCATTGCCCTACTTACCTTTCAGGGTTTTATTTTTTTATTCTTTTATTCAGAATACCCGGAAAGTGACAGAAGAGGGATAATCCGAACTACTTACCCTTAATCTTTTTGAGATAACTCATTGAGAAAGGCAGAGGGCAGTTCTTGCTGAAGGCAGCTATGAACTGTCGCTAAGGAAAGAAAACCATTAAAGCAGACGGAAGGCGGAAATTTGGGACTTCCAAAGAATAAATTATTCCAAGAAAAACAAGAGACAGGTTTTCTCAAGAATGATAATCATTTTAAGGGAGGAGAAAAGGAGTTGCCCTCGGCAACTCCTTTTCTCCCCCTCATCTATGCATGAAGAATCTATACACTTGTCGTCTGCTTTGAAGTTAAACAGTGTAAAATTAGTATGTTTTCCAGCTAAATAAATGCTGTTATTAAAATCAAATAACTTTTGTTTTACTACAACAAATATCAATAAACCAATGTAAGGATTCAGGTGGCAGGGTATTGACAAAGGGGACGCTTGAGGGAGAGTATCACAAATATGAACCAAAACCTGCCTCAAGATTTAGACCGAGAAAGCTTGAACCAGTTATCAAAAGAAGAACTGGTAAAGATAATTATTGAGCAGGGCAAGGGAATATGTGAGTTACAGAAAACAATCTTAGAACTACAGCAAGAAGTAGAAGGTTTAAAAGTCAGCCGAGATTTAGATAGTTCTACCTCATCGAAACCACCATCTGGGGATATTCTAAAAAAGAGCGAAAACAAAAAAGCATCCCTGGACGGAGAATCGAATCATCCCAAAAGAAAACCAGGCGGGCAACCAGGGCATCAGGGAAAAACGCGTAAGGGTTTTGGCAGAGTAGATCGTTATGAAATCTTACGTCCAGAAGATTGTGTTCACTGCGGTCAAAAAGCATTTGCGACTGTGGCAGTAAAAATAGAAAAACAGTCTGTAGCGCAATTAGTAGAACGTCCCATTTAAATTGTGGAATATCAACGCCATACCTGCGTGTGTGAGTGTTGTGGAAATGTACAAACAGCCTCATGGTCGCCAGATATCGTTCCAGGGCAAGATTTAGGAGTTAGATTACAAGCGTTCTTAGGATGGGTAAACAATTATGCACACATGCCTTATGAAAAACAGCAAGAAATGTTGTGGGAATTAGGGCAAGTTGAAATTGGGCTTGGAACGTTAGTCGCAACTAATGAACGAATCCAACAAGCGATTGAACCAAGTATTAATGAATTGAGTAGTTGGGTAAAGCAGACACAACCGAATGTTCATGTGGATGAAACACCTTGGTCAGTTAAAGGAGTCAAAGAATGGTTGTGGGTAGTTGCCAATTCTGATTTCTGCCTGTTTACTGCGGCTGACACTCGTTCACGAGCCGAATTAGAAACAATTTTAGGGACTGAGTATGCAGGGGTACTCAGCAGCGATGATTTTAGCGTTTACAACGGCTATCCAGCTTTTGCCCAGCAGAAATGTTTGGCTCATCTACGCCGACACTTCAAAAAACTAATTATTCTTCCAGGTCTTCACAACCAAGCTATCGGTGAAACGTTTGTTAATTTAATTGATGAAGCCTTTAGCAATTACGCTCAATGGTTTGAGAGCCTTGACTCCTTCAGTTACAACGATTGGGTCAACCAATTTAAATCTAAGTTGCACTCCTCACTTAATCAGTGGATTGACAAAGCAGGAGCTACAGCTGGCCACCTTTTACGTTCTTTGCGTGATAAAGCAAGTCAATGGTGGTATTTTCTTGACAATCCTGAAATCCCTCCTGATAACAATCAGGCCGAGCGATCGCTGCGTTTGGCCGTGACGAAACGTAAGGTAAGTGGTGGCTCCCGTTCAATGGACAGGTTTAGACACACTGCCCATCTGTTAACAGTGGTACAAACCTGTCGTCGTCAAGGTAGGTCTGTGATTGACTTTTTTGCACAAGCACTGCTGGCTAATTCTAATAATTATCTGTCTCGCCCATCTCTGCTTCCTAAATATTAGACCTGAATCCTTACGAATCCTCTATGTAGGACAAGCGACTAATTTAGCATCTCGATGGAAAAATCATCACCGTCAATATCAGTTGGAAGAAATTGATAAGGATTTCCCAGTGAAAATAGCTTGGCTAGCATGGAATGAGTCAGGCTTAGGGGAAGCAGAAAAATACTTAATCAATAATTTTCAACCTTTATTAAATGGAACAAGAGTTGAATTACCTGCTGTTATTCCATCAGAAGTTATCCTGAGAGATTTTTTGAAAGCTTTCTCCAGGCATTTAATTATCATTGGGAGAAAATCTCAAACAGCCTCGGAATTAACAAACGTTTATTTAAAGTATGATTGGACAGATTGTTCGCCAAAAGGTACAGCCGCAAAGATAAAAATTTTTATTCGAGAAAACAAATATAAAAATACAAGTTTAAAATTTAAATGGCAGAAATATGTAATAATGCGTGGCATACTTTTTCGCCCAGTAAGTAGAGAACAAAAAGCTAATGCTCGCCAAAATCGTTCGTACAATAATCATTGGCAAGTTGCTTGTAATGGAGTTATTCTCCATATCACACCAAGTAATAACTATAAAGAATTAAAGCTAAGTACGGATTCTAAAGAGCTTGCTGGTATTAAACTGCAAACGCTCACTAAAGTTGCTTTATCTGAAATGAGTAGCAAATATCCTTATGAATATTCTGGGATATCCTATTTAGAAACCGATCCAATTCCATTACTTTGGGTTATTAAAAACTGCGCTCGTTAACGTGTATCAGTAAATCAAATGTACAATACTGAACACGTCGTATTTGTTGGAGATAACACACCTACTAAAGCATCATTTGGGAATATATATCGATTGCATCTACCCAGTAATCCTACAAACCAATCATGATTCAAGAAATTTTAACTACATTTACTGAAATAGTTGCCTTAAGTGGGCTAGGTCTTATCTTTGTATCAGCTTTTTTAACTGATACCCAAAAATCCCAAAAAATTGTAAATTCTTTACAGGATGGAATAGCCAATGATTCACCTAATGTGGATCAAGAATTTGAGCTAGAAGAAGAATTTACCCAGCTACCTTTTCTTACTGCTTATGAAATGGCTGAAAGATTTGGGGTGAAAGTTGACACAATAGTTGCTCATGCAAAGCAATGGCGAAATGGGCAACGTTACGACTACAGCTTTGAAGAATGGGCATCTGATTTTGACACCAAGTATCGCTGGCATTTCTTTTGGAACGCTGACTATGAGCCAGTGTTTTACCCAGTTTCATCTAAGTTGTTCACCAAGCACTTACTGAGTTATTGCAATAAACAATAGTTAAATGGGTTCTAAATTTTGACCAAAATAGTACAGATAAACTATATGGTGTTCGCGTTTATCCTTATTATCTAGCATTCCTTGTCATAATTATTAAAATGACCAAGTATTAGTGCCAGAGAAATCTACTTCTGTGACCTGAAGCGTGATTTTATCGGCTACGGCATTGCTCACTCCCAGACTTAATAAGTGTCTGAGGTTGTATGAAGAGCAGGCTTTATCAAAGTACCAGGGAGCGAGATCGTCAATCGGATAGGTGGAATATCGTTTAGTATGGTGTGCGAGTTGGAGTAAAGTCGTCAAATCATCGGTTTCGGCGGTAGCCTAAAGATGATCTGTTAGTGTTGATTGACTGGCAAAACCAGATGATTTACCAGACTTACCAACCGCGATCGCCACTCTCGCAATTTGTTGAACTGCTCTGGAGTCGAGAAGGTGAGAACTTACCTAACGCTCTTTTATTACTCTCATGAGAGTATAATTAGTTACTAAGAGTTTAACTTAGCAAGGGTATTTAATTGGGTTCAAGAACGGCTACCT
>NZ_JABXKQ010000092.1 GCF_017114945.1 Nostoc sp. JL34 | reverse complement strand
TCCGAACGCAATACCTTAAACTTCTTCTTTCTCCCCTGCTCCTCTGCTCCTCTGCTCCTCTGCTCCTCTGCTCCTCTGCACCCCTGCTGCCTCAATGATTTTCCCTTTTCTTAGTGCCATTCGTTACTTGGTATAAGCCTAAAAGTTGTCCAAAAGGTTTGAGTAAAGATGAATTTGATGCTCTACCTAAAAGTATAACTGTGCGAGAGGTTTATTATTACATTGTTATTCCTGGTTTTCGCACTCAACGAGTTAGCTTAATTACTACTCTTTTAGATAAAGCCACTTATCCTACTCTCAAAATTGTTGGACTTTACGGTAAACGTTGGGATGTTGAACTAGATTTAAGACATCTAAAAACTACCTTGTATATGGATATTTTGCGATGTAAAACACCCTCAATGGTACGCAAGGAAATTTACGTTTTTTTGCTGGCTTATAATCTACTTCGTAGTTTGATGTGGGATGCCGGAACTACTTACACCACTCCTCCATTACGCCTATCTTTGCAAGGTACTCGCCACCATTTAATTAACTTTATTCCCAAATTATTAGCTGCTCACTCAACGAAACGTCTTCAAATTTATCATACTTTACTAAAAGTTATTGCTCACAAGGCTGTTCCAGAACGCCCAGGTCGTAGTGAACCGCGAGTTCGTAAACGTCGCCCAAAAATTTACCCCTTGATGACCAAACCCCGGCATGAGTTACGCAAACAATTGCAAACAGCTTAAACTGCAAGTGTTTCAGCTTTTCTTAGTGCCATTCCATCATAGACCTTTATCTACCTTGCCATGATCCGGATCATGGTGAGGCGATTGGCATAAATTTGACCACTCAAAACTTTTCAAACACCCTCTAAGACCTCAATGCTTACTCTAAAATAAGTAAGTTATTTCTGCGTGACTACTAATAGGCAAATTTTACTTGAATAGTCATATTTAGTTATGCTATTGTAAGGTCGTAAGCATTGATTTCGCCATAGTAAACTATGCTAAATAACAGTTAATGCAAAATTACACCCGTTAGCATTGGTTACTACCATATCCTGATTATAAGTCTTATTTTTCAACGAAATAGCTCAATTACATGAGAGTAATTCTCAATTTAATAATAATTGAAAGCTGATAATTTTTTTATTATTAGCTACTTGAAATCAATACCTATAGGTATTGCTCTAATACTCCTGAATTTCTCTGCATCAAATGGAATTCTAGTAATTTAATCCTTGTCTATTATCAAAGCTTACGCATTGAAAGGCTCCCATCTTAGTGGCTTCAATGTCTAAATTCCAATACTTTACAACAACATCTACAAGAGGTAAAAAGCAGAAATGGCAAACGTATTTGTTACCGGAACTCAAGGAAATGATGTTTTTGCACTTATAAGCTCAAAGGATAATATTACTGTTACTGCCTTTGCAGGGGATGACTTGATAGCCACTGGATCTGGTAACGACTTTGTTATTGCAGGTAGCGGGAACGACACTATTCCTACTCGAGAAGGCAACGATACTATCGATGGTGGTGATGGTAACGATCTAGTCGTTGGACAAGTAGGAGATGATTCTATAGATGGTGGTGCAGGAAACGACCTTCTTTCAGGTGGACCTGGCAACGATACTATCAAGGCTGGCCTTGGCAACGATACTATCAATGGTGGTGATGGCAACGATACTATCTTCCTTGAAGGTCTTAATGATGAATTGAACGTAGTTTTTGCCGAGGGTGGCAACGATACTGTCATTGGTGGTAATGGCGTTGACTCCATTGATGCAGGTGACGGTAACGACTTTGTTTCTACTGGTGCTGGGGATGACGTTTTTACTGGTGAAGATGGTAACGATACTCTCAATGGTGGAACCGGTAACGATTTAATAGTTGGTGGTAGGGGAAATGATCGGGTTTTTGGTGATGCAGGTAACGACTTACTGTTTGGAGTTGATGGCAATGACATTCTGAATGGTGGTGCCGGGAATGATAATCTCGAAGGTGGTGATGGCAATGACGTTCTAAATGGTGGGATCGGGAATGATAATCTCGATGGTGGTGATGGCAATGATGTTCTAAGTGGTGGTGCTCAAAGTGACACCTTGAATGGTGGTGGTGGAAGTGACACCTTGAATGGTGGTGCGGGAGCAGATAGACTAAATGGCGTCAATCCGATTGTTGATACTTCAGGTTTTGGAAAGGGTGAGATTGACGTTCTTACAGGTGGTCAAGGAAGAGATACCTTTGTTCTAGGTGACAAGAACGCAGTTTACTACAATGACGGCAATCTGTTATCCACTGGAAATCAAGATTACGCTATCATCAAAGACTTTAAATCTCGCTTTGATACTATCGAACTCAAAGGTTCAGCATCAGATTATTTATTGGTTCAATCTGTTGGTAGTCTTCCATTTGGGACATCTATATTCTTCACTGGTGGTTCAAATATTTCTGCTGAACTTATAGGTTTAATTGAAGGACAAGCGGCTACAAATTTCAATCTTAATAATACTAACCAGTTCTCTTTCGTTTAACTAGGTTTACTGGCTGTAATTAAAGCAAAAAAGAGGCTATCTCGGCAATATCCACTAGTTTTTTAGCGAATGCATGGAAGCTGACGCTAATGTTAAAACTTATTATGTGCGATGGCGAAAGTGCCATCGCACATACGTTCATCCGTTTAACTTTGCTCAGTTGCAGCGCTTGTATTCGCTTCTTCAGCCGAGCATTTTCATGTTCACATATCAACGCTTCCACTTCTTCTACACTTTCTCAATACGGTTTGGTTAAAGAAAAAGGGTTTTTAAGTCTGGCGCCTTATATCCCTCCACTGAATTTTGTACTTAAATTCAGTGGAGGGATATAAGGCGGGAAAAACCTAAATATTTTTCAATAAACATTTGAGGTTTTTCCAAACAATTCAGGAATCGCATAAACGTAGATTGTATGTATATTTGGTCGATAGCCTGAGGATTAACTTCAGACGATCAAATTGCACGTTGGTTCTTGCAATCCATAACATATAAAGATTTATGAAACACCAAAACCAGTCATTTCAAAAAACCAAACCAAAACACAATCGTGAAGCTAGTAAATTAGAAGTTATGCCTAATATTTTGGGTTTAGATCAACAACATTGCGACATCCTTGAATATTGCAATGTACTTGTTAAGCATCTAACTCCAGATGATCTGACTAATTATTTAAATCCTGACGAGAATTTTTTAGGATTTGGATATGGAGGGAGTGAATCTATGACCCTCTTTTTAGAAAAATCAGGTAGTGGAAAATTTGTTCGTAAGGTGTTAAGTGAACGTCTGATTACCCCAAAATGGGAACGAGAAGGCAGCGATGTAATGTTGCCTCCTTGTGCGAAAGCCAAGAGTCAGACTCAATACTTGATGAATCTGCCAGACTTAGTTAAGCCTCTTTTTCCTCAAGTATTGAACGTGATTGAGCGCGAACAAACAGTAACAGAGGATGGATCTACAATCTACGAATATATTTACGACATGACTTTTGTTCCTGGCATCGAAGTTAGCCAGTTTGTCAGAAGGTGTAATCCGTCCAAGCAAATCGTAGCCGCACTCTATTGCGTAATCTTCCGGCTGCTGAATGAAAAAATTCACAGTCAGCGTCGGCGCAAAATGTCACAGCCTACTTTGGAGCAATCCTATTTCACCAAAATTGAAAAGCGTCTTGCTCTCGCGCAGGAAACAGCACCGAAAACTTTCAATGACAGCCTGCTAAAAAGCGAAGACATTATGATTAACGGCAAGAGAATGCGTAACTTGCCTCGCCTGCTTAGAGAGTTTCGAGAGAATCCAATTTACCATTCGATTTTAGAGCCGAAGTTCCACTCTCTGGTTATGGGCGATACTAATACGGAAAATATCAAAATTGGCAATATCGAGCCATTATTGAAACAATATGACAACTTCTCTGTCACAAACCCTCCGTTTACTGCTGAAGATATAGAGATTCGTTTCCTCGATCCGCGCGCTATTGGATTTTATGAGAACGGTGTTGATACTAATGCCGACGATCCGATGTACGACAATAAGCCCTGGCATAATAGTCTCGGCAACTATGATAAGATTCACGGTGAGTATTTTGATCTTGCCTACCAACTCCACAGAGAAATACCCCATATTTTGATTGCTTTTGATGAAGAAAACCCATACGAACTTTCATATAGTGGGATAGAAAAACATTTCAGCGAAGTGATGACTGCTGCTTGGAAGTTGGACAATCCAGATTCAGATGTAAATCAGAACGATCCTAACTGGCTCATACGTTTTGTTTTCCTTATGGGTACCCACTTTGCGGCAATGCCCCCGTACCACTTCAGCAAGAACAACGATGATGTTTTGATCGACAATGCACATCACCAAAAACGTCCATTAGCAATTTACGTTGAAGGGATCAAGTGGCTTAATTTAACTCTAGATATGCTCGAAGGAAAGATAGATGAATTCCACGGCATCCCGGTTCCTAATTTCCAGATTTTCAACCATGAACCAGCAACAGTAAAAGCACCTTTAGATTATGCAGTTCCCGAAAATTTCGCCGCAAATCAGTCAGATAATCGGTCAGCGCCAGTGTTTCAAAGGGCTGCTAAATGAACGACGGGTTTTTCCAACCCCTTGGCACTGGTGCGTTCACGGCTTAGGAATCGGACAGGAAGCAACAGGCTTTGATCCAGAGAAATCGGATCGGTTGCTCAAAATAAGTTTTGCGCTATCTCGAAAAAATAACAGTAGTTACAATATATTTGCACATCATTTGCTTAATGGCATCCTGGCAAGATGTGAAGCTGTATCGTTCAATAGTTACCTTGCTCAAGAGCGATCGCATGACGAGTTTAAAAGCGCTATCAACCAGTTACCAAGTGAACCTTGGCAGTACGCACGTGCTTGTGCTTTATTAACGGAAAGTTTAGTGAAGGTCGGTCAACTTGAACCCTATCGACATCTTGTTCGTTGGCATCTAGAAAGGGCATTAGAGCAAGTAGCGAAATTGGATTTATCCAGCGATAAACTGCGTTATGAGCAATTACAGCTATTCGCTAATCTGCTCTTGGCCGTAGGACAGGCAGAGTTTACCGACTTGCTAGTATTACAGCAGGAAAATGGGGATACCTATACTGATAAAGCTTTGCAATTGGCTACAACTATCTCTGATATATTTTACCGTGGTAGAGGTTCCGCGATTATTTTTTCCGTCTTGGCCATCATCGGTTGCAGAGAGCAAGTATGTACAGGAGAGCAAAATCATCTTCAGACTCTTTTAGATATCTTTGATTCGGAGTTAAGTGATTCATTAAGGCGAGATTCAGATGGAGTTCATGAGGGATCGGATTACTATCTATTTCCGCTCTCGCTCATACTCAATGCAATTGCCGTGTTGGATTGTCCTGATTATCTAACTTATAAGAGGGACTGGGGAAAACAAGCTGTATCGCTTTATCATACGCTCTCGCCTACCTCACAAGCTTCGCAGATAACATTTTTTATCTATGCATTAGATAATCTCGGAGTGCTTCATGTCTATGTGCCTGATATAGTTACATTCTTTCATCAGTGTATGGAAGGATATATACAATCAACAGATGGCTTCCGAGTTGATGCTTATTTACGATGCACTTACTTGATTCACCTGGCTTGCCAGTTAGGATGTCCTGATATACTTCATCCGTGTATTTGGTCGATATTCTCGGATACTGCAACCGAGATATTTGGTTCAGACCATTATCTCGAAAATACTTATGGCTCCAGTTATATGGTGGCAGCTTACGCATTATCTGCATTCGATAGAATAGGCAAATTGGATATGTTGTTTAGTCCAGAACTCAGACTGCCAGATGCGATCGCTCGTTTTCAAGATAATCCTGAATCAACCGCAATAAATTCACCAAAGACCGTGTTTGCGCTGATTGAAGCTGGGTTGCGAATGCGTCCTATAGGGTCTTGTGACACACCGCTTTTCCAAAAAGTTCACATTGACAAGTAACAGTTTGGAAAAGCATATTCATGGTTCACGGTTTTGGTAAAGTTAAATAGATGATTTGAAAACCACGTCTGTTGTAGGGGTAATATATAAATTTCCCCTACAGCACGGCTGTATTTACCATAAAAAAATGATTTTCTTGACCTTGATACACAACAGAATTCGTTTGTACAGTGCGTAATTCCTAATAAAAGTATAGATAGTTAAAGAGAGGTTAATAACTAATTAATATGGCAACTATAAATTTAAAAGTGAACGGAGAAAATAGAGAGGTTAATATCACCGAAGACACTCCACTTCTATGGATGCTTCGGGATCATCTTGGGCTAAATGGGACTAAATTTGGGTGTGGGATGGCGCAATGCGGTGCTTGTACAGTACATCTCAACGGTATTCCGATTCGTTCATGTGTGACGCCAGTATCGGCAAGTATCAATCAAGATATCTTAACGATAGAAGGACTGTCGGAGATCGGCGATCACCCAGTTCAACGAGCTTGGATAGAACTTGATGTACCGCAATGTGGATATTGTCAGTCGGGGCAGATGCTCTCTGCTGCGGCGTTGCTTTCTGAAAATCCCCAACCCACGGATGCCGATATTGATGCTGCAATGTCTGGTAACATTTGTCGTTGCGGTACTTATCAAAGCATACGAGCCGCCATTCATAGAGCTTCCGAGTTGTTGAGCCAGCAAAGTTAAGGAGGTTGTCAGAATGGAAAACAATACAACTACGCGCCGCAGTTTTCTCAAGGCATCTGGCGCAGTGGGAGCAGGTTTGTTTCTTGGGTTTTATCTGCCACTGACCAGCCGCGTGGAGGCCGCAACCTCTCCAGTTAATCCAACCAAGCCCTTGTCAAAGCCCAACGCCTTTATCCGTATTCTGCCGGATAATACTGTGACGATTATTGTCCATAAAGTTGAAATGGGGCAAGGGGTTTATACTTCTTTACCAATGATACTCGTTGAAGAACTCGAAGCCGATTGGGACAAAATTCGCATTGAGTCTGCCCCCGTACATCCTGATTATGACCATACAGTATGGAAAAATTATCAAGGTACCGGCGCTAGCACTAGCATTAGCTCCACTTGGGATCAACTGCGGTTGGCTGGTGCTACAGCACGAGAAATGTTGATCGCTGCGGCTGCCATAACCTGGGATGTATCACCGGAAAGTTGTATTGCTGCAAAAAGTTATATTTTACATCCAGCTAGCGATCGCCGCTTATCTTTTGGAGAATTAGCCGATCGCGCCGCCCAAATGCCAGTGCCAGAAAACGTTACGCTCAAAAAACCCAGTGAATTCAAACTGATTGGTAAGCCAATCAAGCGCTTGGACACTGCTGACAAGGTTAAGGGGAAAGCAGTATTTGGGATCGATGTCCAAGTTCCCGGAATGCTGATTGCTCTGATTGCGCGGCCGCCAGTTTTTGGCAGTCGCTTGCAACATTTTGAGGCTGAAGCAGCCAAAGCCGTTGCAGGTGTAAAGCATGTGGTAGTGCTACCTATGGGTATAGCAGTTGTGGCCGATAGCTTCTGGACTGCTAAAAAAGGGCGTGATGCCCTCACAATCACATGGAATGAAGGCCCCAATGCTGAGCTTTCCTCTGAAGGTTTACAGAGCAAATATGCTGATCTCGCAAATAGTCCAGGGCTAGTGGTGAGAAAAACGGGCGAAGTCACAACCGCACTTGATGCAGCAGCGAAAAAGCTCCAAGCCGTTTACGAAACACCTTACTTGGCCCATGCACCGATGGAGCCATTAAACTGTGTAGCTGACGTGCGATCGCACAGTTGCGATATCTGGACAGGCACACAGATGCACACAACAGATCAACAGGCTGCCTGTGCAATTACCGGACTAAAGCCCGAACAAGTTCAGATTCATACAACTTTACTAGGGGGTTCCTTTGGACGACGCTCTAATCCACACGGTGATTACGTCAAAGAAGCCGTGCAACTATCCCAAGCCATTGGCAAGCCGGTGAAAGTAATCTGGACACGGGAAGACGATATCCGTGGCGGTTATTATCGACCAGTGCATTACAGCAAAATTGCTGCCGGGCTTGATAAAGATGGCAACATTACTGCATGGTCTCATCGACTGATTGGTGAGTCAATTGGCAAGGGTACTCCCTTTGAAAAATTATTGATTCATGAAGGCATCGATCACCTTTCGATTGAAGGGGCAGATCACCCTTATCCAATTCCCAACCAACTGCTAGACTATCACCCTGTTGATAATGGTGTGCCAGTGCTGTGGTGGCGTTCTGTTGGTCACAGTTTTACTGCCTTTGTTGTCGAGTCTTTTTTGGATGAATTGGCCACCGCCGCCGGCCGAGATCCGCTTGAATTCAGGCTTGCCATGCTGGGTGAGCAACCACGACACCGAACCACCTTGGAACTCGCTGCTGAAAAAGCAGGTTGGGGACGCAAGCTTCCAGTCGGTTTACACCAAGGACTAGCTCTACATAAATCATTTGGCAGCACCGTTGCCCAGATTGCCGAAGTATCCGTCACCCCCGACGGACAACCCCGTGTTCACCGAGTAGTTTGTGCTGTTGATTGTGGCATTGTGGTCAACCCTGACACTGTGCGGGCCCAAATGGAATCGGGTATTGTCTATGGCTTATCCGCCGCGTTGTATGGAGAGATTACTTTTAAAGACGGTCGTGTACAGCAAAGTAATTTTCACGATTATCCCGTACTGCGGATGAATGAAATGCCCAAGGTCGAAGTTTATATCGTGCAAAACACCGAAAAACCTAGTGGTGTGGGTGAAATTTCTACACCACCGATCGCACCTGCGGTATGCAACGCGATTTTTGCGGCCACAGGCAAACGGATTCGGCAATTACCCATAAGCGCATAAAAGTTACAGCAAGCATAGATAAATTAGTGTGACTGCATAGTATACCGATTTAAGACGCATCACCCACGAATTTTCTTTACAGCTAACCAGGAGGCAAAATGACCACAACGACAACTGCTGCTGTAATCCACGAACCCCAAGGGCAATTTACATTCGAGACTATTGAACTCGATGACTTACGCAGCAACGAAATATTGGTTCGTAATCAAGCTAGCGGCATCTGTCATACAGATTTTGTGGCGCAAAATCTCATGAAAATGCCGATTGTGTTAGGTCACGAAGGTGCAGGGATCGTGGAAGCTGTGGGGTCGGGTGTTAGCCGAGTTAAACTAGGCGATCGCGTAATCATCTCTTATCCCTGGTGTGGTACTTGTCACGGGTGTTTGGAGGGTCAGCCTTATTTCTGCGATCATCACATCCCCTTGGGATTTGGTGGTACTCGCTTAGATGGTTCTCACACGATTAAGTTGGGCAAAGAGCGGATTTCCGGTGCATTTTTTCAGCAGTCCTCCTTCGCTACCCACTCAATTACAGTGGAGCGCAATGTCGTGCCAGTGACCAGCAACCAGGCTGCTGAGAAATTGGCAGCTATTCCCTGTGGGGTTCAAACCGGTGCGGGTTCTATTCTTAATACCTTTAAAGTCGGCCCCAGAGACGGACTGGCGGTTTTTGGTGCTGGTGCTGTCGGTTTGAGTGCCATTATGGCAGGTAAACTAGTCGGCGCGTGGCCATTGATTGCTATTGATGTGGTGGAAGAACGCTTAAATCTGGCACTGGAGTTGGGTGCAACCCATGTATTAAATGCCAAAGACGGGAGAGTTGCCGAACGAATCAAAGAGATTGCCCCTCATGGTGTTCGCTATACTCTAGAAACCTCCGGGAATGAACAAGCGCTCAATGATGCCATTGACTGTTTAGCCACTGGTGGCGAATGCGGTATGGTGATCGCGCCTCATTTTGGCGAGAAATATCCGTTTTCACCAACGCAGGTTTTTAAACGTGCAGCAAATTTGCGGGGAATTATTCAGGGATCTTCTGTACCAAATACGTTTTTGCCGACATTACTGGAATTAAATCAGCAAGGGCGCTTTCCCTTTGAACGTTTGATTACCGTTTATGATTTCCAGGATATCAACAAAGCTGTAGTGGATACTAAAGCGGGCAAGGCGATCAAGCCAGTCCTGAAAATATCATAATCAGCCGTCCTTTACGGCTTTTGAAGTTAATACAAAGGAAAAGGAAATCTAAGTCATGCAATTTATAGTATTTATATTAGGTGCCTTCTTGATGGGAGCCATTACCCCCATTTATCTGCCAATGAATAGCTCTGTGGCTCGGTATGTAGGTTCGCCAATTCTAGCCAATATAGCTTTCTTTTTCATGGGTCTGGCTACCACCTTTATAGCTTTGTCAATAACCTTGCTTTTTACATCAAACATAGATGGGTTAGCGATCGCTTCAAAATTCAAAAATGTTCCCATACATCTATATCTCAGTGGTGTCTTTAGTGCTTTGTTAGTCTTCGGAACCACCACTTTGATTCCCCGTTTGGGAGCTAGTACTTTCTTTGTTTTGTTTGTGTTGGGTCAGGTGGTGATGGCAGCAGTGGTCAGCCATCTAGGTATCTTAGAGTCTCCTAAAGACCCGATTTCGCTCCAAAAAATTGCCGGTATCATCTTCTTGATCGCAGGTGTAGGGCTAGTCACATTTTCTAATGTTAAAGAAATCAGTTGGCTACCTAATTTCTTAAAGAGCTTTGATGCCAGCCTTTAGCAGCAATAATCTACCCTCAATTAAACTCATCTTAAGCAGAGTTAGTCTAGGAATGAAATGCTAGTAAACGTTACAACCAGTTCTGTAATCAACGCATCGGTTGAACAAGTATGGGCGAAAATCCGGGACTTTAATGGCCTCCCTGATTGGTATCCGTCTGTAATCGACAGCCATATAGAAAATGGTGAGCCTAGCGACAAAATAGGCTGTATCCGTAGTTTTAATCGTGAAGACGGACTGAACCTGCGGGAGCAATTACTAGGACTTGACGATCAAAAATATGTCTGCACTTATTTCCTGCTAGAGCCTAACAAGCCGATGGAAGACTACATTTGTACTATACGGCTGTTACCAATTACAGATGGCGATCGCACTTGTATCGAATGGCTGGCAAACTTTAAATGTTTACCTGAAGAAGAAACCGAATTACGGCAGAATCTAGAACAGGTGTTTCAAGTCGGTTTTGATGCCTTGAACAAAATTTTCAGCAGGTAATATGGATTTTAGCAAACGAGCTTTTTTGAAAACAGCAATGGATCTGTCCATCGGTGCGGTGGTGGCTCCATTGGCAACAGATGCATCCCAAGTTACCAACCAAACTACTGAGTTGAGCAAGAGCTTCTTCAAGAAAATTGCCATTGAAGAGGCTTTTGCAACACCAGAATTATTTGATGAGTGGCGCAAACTCCTTGCTACCAGTGTGGATAAAGAACCCGGATTCCAAAAATTGTACAAACCGTTTCTGAATAGCCCTGCAACTAAAGAGATCCGCGATCGCCTCACTGATGTTGGAGCCAACCGCATTCGTGATATGGATCAACATGGAATTGACATGCAAATACTGTCAATCACGTCGCCAGGTGTTCAAGTATTCAGTACCGACAAAGCTGTAGATATTGCCAAAAAGAGTAACGATCAACTAGCTGAATTCATCTCTGCTTACCCAAATCGGTATGCTGGACTTGCCGCAGTGGCACCCCAAGCACCGAATGAAGCCGCCCGCGAGTTGGAAAGAGCAGTAAAATATCTGGGTCTTAAAGGTGCAATAATTAATTCCCACACTCACGGTGAGTATTTGGATCAATCAAAGTATTGGATAATATTTGAAGCTGCCCAAGCATTGGATATACCAATTTACTTACATCCGAGAACACCTTCTCCAGACATGATAAAACCTTTTCTCTCATACGGTCTCGAAGGTGCTGGTTGGGGCTTTGCTGTTGAGACTAGCACGCACGCAATGCGTTTAATCTTGAGTGGTTTATTTGATCGCTTTCCCAAACTTAAATTTATTCTAGGGCATTTAGGCGAAGGTATACCGTTTTGGCTTGCTCGCATCGACGGTCGTTTTGCTAATGAAACTTGGACAAAAATGGATGATTTGAGTCAAGCAAAAAAGCGGCAAAAAAAACCAAGTGAATATTTCATGGATAACTTTGTTGTTGCCACCAGTGGGGTAAACTGGTCTCCAGCTTTGACGTTCGCGCTTTCAGTATTAGGTTCCGACCGTATATTGTTTGCGATTGACTATCCGTATGAATCCACTGCCAAAGCAGTTGAAGGTATAGATAATACACCGATGAGCGATGTCGATAGAAAAAAAATATACCATCTGAATGCGGAAAATTTGTTTAAACTGAAAACCCTATAAAGTATGGGTAAGTGTGCTGTCAGATCGTCATTAACGATGGCTAAAACCCTTATTTTTACGTTCGATTTCAAAAGTTTGTGGTTTACTGAAAATAAAGAAGTCCGAATATCTTCTCCCTATCTTCTATCTCCTGCATTCTCTACACCACCCATGAAAGAACTTCAAAACATCCTCGCAGCTTTTGAGGAAAGTCAAAAGAAAGGTGAACTCACTGCTCTAGCCACCGTTGTCAAAACTAGTGGCTCTGTCTATCGTCGCCCAGGTGCTAGGATGCTGCTGACTGAAGAAGGGCAAATGATTGGCTGTGTGAGTGGTGGTTGTTTAGAAAGTGATGTGTTTGAAAAAGCCCAAGCCCTGATGTTTACTGATGGAGTTCCGGTTGTTGTCAACTATGATACTACTGCCAGCGATGATATTATTTGGGGATTTGGTCTTGGTTGTAATGGTGTAGTTGAGGTACTCATTGAGCCGCTTTCTAACCAATTAGCCAAAGGTCAGCTAGATTTTATTGCTGAATGTCTGCATGGGCAAGAGTCGGGGGTAATGGCTACTGTATTTAAAGTAAGTGGAGAAATCATCGCCAAAGTAGCATCTCAATCGTAGCAGAAATTCAAGCAGTGCTGGCAAATCGCGCTGGTGGAATGCTTAGGGCAAGACTTGGCTCAATTCATGGAGAGGAAATCACATGTCTGATGTCGGTCTAATTATTCTTGCTGCTGGTGCATCAGTTCGTATGGGAACGCCAAAACAACTTCTACGTTACGGTGAACAGAGTTTGATTGGGCATATAGTTGAAGTGGCCAATGCTTCAGTTTGCCACCCAATTATTGTTGTATTGGGGGCATATTCTGAACTTATCAAACCAGAGATTAACTCAGAACAAGTACATATTGTAGAAAATCCACTTTTTGGTGAGGGAATAAGTAGCTCTATTCGTGTTGGTATAAAAGCCCTTAATCTCATCAACAAAGAAGCAAAAGCTGTTGTTTTGATGGTATGCGATCAACCTTTTATTTCACCTCAACTCATCAATCAACTTGTTGAAGTTCACGAAACTACTCTTAAGCCAATCGTTGCTTCACAATATACAAATACTTTAGGTGTTCCTGCATTATTTAACCGCACTTTATTTGCAAAACTAACCACACTCAGTGGTACGGATGGTGCAAGACAGATAATTAAAAAATATCTTGGAGAAGTTTTAGCAATTCCTTTCTCAGAAGGTGGATTCGACTTAGATATCCCAGATGATTACGAGCAGCTTTTGATAAAAAATAGGACTGGATTTTAGCTATAATACAGCAGATTGTAGGTAGTTAAGGGTTGTAAGCTGTTGCATACAACCCCATTTGAAATTATACGGCCACTTTTTTCACATTCTCAAGCTGACTGACCTTATCCCACCAACTCCGCAGTTTCGGAGTTTGAGCAGTAATTGCCTCAAATTCTGAAGTCTGTGATAGATAGATGAAGATAGGAATTACGTAGAAATCGGCAATACTTAGTTCGCTACCAAGTAGATACGGGCTACCAATAACAAGCGATTCAATTGCCTCTACAGACTTTTGTACAGGCGCTACAGCCTTTTGTACCAAGTCAGAATCTGTCTTGCCGCCCTGACTTGGTAGCATCAAGCATTGAACCACAATTGTTCCAAAAGGAGCATAAAGATAGTTATCAATAATCGCTATTATCTGACGCATCCGCGCTTTGAGGATCGGTTCAGATGGGCTGAATTTATGATCAGCAAACACTATATTGAGGTATTCAGTAATTGCTGTTGTTTCGTAAACCAGTTCTCCATCCACTTCCAGAGTCGGTACTTTTCCAAAAGGATGTTTGGATAAATACTCTGCTGACTGGTTTTCTCCATTAAAGATATCGATTCCTTTAAGGGTATAATCTAAACCTGCTGACTCTAGCAGCAACCGGACAGTGCGAACATAAGTACTGAGGGGAGTTCCGTAAACTATGAGTTTGGTCATTATCTTCAAATTCCCAATTAAAAATTCTAGAGTGGAGTTGGTAAGACTTTAAGGTTGAGAAAACTTTATCGCTACCCAATTTATCCAGTAATGCTTGCCAATAGGCACAGGGCTATAATCTTTGATTACTGAATAGGTGATTCTAGCGATCGCCTACTCTGGCTTTCGAGCAGTTACAATACTCCAATATTCAAAGGTCGGTTTAACTTCAATATCAACAAACCCTGCCTCTGCCAGTATGGTAGATAGCTCCAGTCCTGAATATTCTTGTCCGCCAGCACACCAAATCTGCATAATCACGTTGAACGCCGCAGTGGATAATGGCCCTGTCCGATGATCGTTAAATAGCCACTGGTGAATAATTATGCGTCCACCAGGCTCTAAACTATCAAAGCTTTTTTTTGTCAGAAAACGGTTTTTCTCAAGGTCGTAATTGTGATATATCAGCGAGTAAAAATGCAAATCAGCAGAGGGAAAAGGATCATTCCACATATCCCTAACTTCAGTGGTGATTTGCTCTGACAGTCCATACTCGGCAATATACTCTTGAGCGACTTCGCAGACTGGCGCTATATCCAAAATTGTGGCTTTCAATTTAGGCCACTTGAGAGTTGCACCGATGCTGTGAGCACCAGAACCCCCAGCAATATCCAGCAGATGTTTATTGCTAGAGAGGTCTAGAGTTTCAGGCCACGCCAGGGCGGGAGCAACACTAATGGAATGCATCGCTTTTGTAAAAGTGCGCGTAACTTGATCTTTATTTTCTTGTTCGTGAACTTCGTATAGAGAATCACCTTCATAAACAATAGGAGCATCTGTCAAAATTGCTTTCTTAACTCCCACGTAGGAAAAGGAATCGGCATTAGCAATCATCAAATCCAAATAGCCGCAAAAAGAAGTAGGGTTAGTTTCAAGTAAATACTCAGAAGCAACATTCGTAAGGGAGTAGTATCCATCCTTTAGTTCGATAAAATCCAGAGATGCACATACAGATAAAAGCGTTCCTGCTGCTCGTGGTGCAAGGTTTAGACTCTGGGAAATCTCTTCTAAAGTGCGTGGTGTTTCCGCTAGGAGGGGAAACAGTTTTAGTTCATGAGCAACTAGCAAAGTTGGATAATTGTATAGACCAACAATCACATCCCAAACCTTTGTACCAGCTGTTTGTGGTTTGTCAAGCTTGTTAATTGGAGCTTTACTTGTTACTTGGGTCATTTTAATTCTCCTAAGTAATTGCAAAAATGGGTAGTGGTAAATATGTAGTAAAAACGCAGATTTCTTAACTTAAATTGGCGTTGTTGCACAAATTAGGGAGAATGGTAAATTTTGCCTATCACCATATTTCGTTCCCCACTTAGCCTGAATATGAAAACCAAAATCAACTACAAAACTACGGAGCTATAGATATAGATGAGATACAGCAGTGATATTCTCATCACCGTGACCTCGCTTGATAGCTTCCGTAAAGACATCCCGAGCTGTTTCCGCCATTGGCACCGACGCACCATTTAGTTTGGCTGTGTCGAACACATAACCTAAATCTTTCTCCACAAGCTCAATAGGAAACATTGGGGCGAAGTTGCGAGCCAGTATTCCACCTGCTGCTGCTTTAGCTGCCGGGCTACACACCGGAGTTGAGGACACAATGTCCATCACCTTGGTTTCATCTAGTCCGCAACGTTGCATGAGTCCGATCAACTCGCTTACAGTTGCAACTTGCACACTGAACAGCGCATTTACAGCAAGTTTGACAGCTGCTCCGCTCCCACTTGGCCCAGCATGGTGTACCGCGTTGCCCATAGCTTTTAAAACTGGCTCTGCCTTTGCAACAGCATCGGCTTCACCACCAACAAAGTAAATTAACTGGCCTGCTTTTGCCTGCGGGCGAGAACCAGCTACTGGTGCATCCAAGAAGGTGATTCCGTTCTGAGAAAAGCGCTTTGCGAGTTCCCGTGCCCAAGCAACAGTTACTGTTGAACTTTCAATAGCTAGGGAGTTTTTAGACAAGCCAGCCAGTGCACCAGTATCAGGATTTAACCATACATCCCTTGAGGCATCGTCATCTCGCACCATGCAGATAGCAAAGTCTGCTTCCTTCACAGCTGCACGAGGTGTATCGGCGGCTTCAGCCCCCATTTCCACAAGAGGAGCTGTCTTACCTGGACTTCGGTTCCATACCTTAACCTCATGACCTGCCTTTAAGAGTGCTGCGGCCATGGGCGACCCCATCGCACCCATACCAAGTACAGCAACTATAGACATATAATTATTTCCTTAGAGACATGATTGTTTTCTTGGGGATCAGCTTACTTTATCTATCAAATGGTATCAATAGTTGCTATTGCATCACACTCGTGCATAATATACAAGAATGGATTTGGAAAACTTATGTATTTTTATTGAAGTTGCCCGCCGAGTCTGGCAGATTGGCTAACTGAGGCGACAGGAACTCATATTAGCCGACAGAGGGGATGGGAGATATTGAGGCAGATGACTTTTAGACTCAGAGTACGCCGCCCATCTCATACAAAAAGTGATTATTTTGAGCAAGAAGCCTGGAAAAAAAGTAGCAAAAGAAGTAGAACAAATCCAAACTAACTATCCTGATGCAGAAGTTTAGTTGTGGTGTGAGGATGAGCAGACGCTTGTTCGCGTAGCGTGTCGCAGACAAGACCCGCTACCGCGTTCTTAACCGAAAAGTATTGAGACCATTTGAGCGTTGCACCGATGCTGTAAGCACCAAAACCCTCGGCAATATCCACATAGACAAAAACGGAGAGACCTTTGACCAACTCAAATCGTAGGTTTGAGTTGGTCAAAGGTCGCACAGTTTTCGTCCGGTCATTCATTCCATATTCATCTAAGTACGGATAGAATGTGGGGCTTCTGCCCGATTAAGCTAAAAAATTCACAAAGCACTAACATTTCTTTCATATCTAGCTAACGAATGTAAACTGACTAACTTTCGCTAAATCTAAAGCTGAAGAGGAAACATCTTTGAGAACTGCAATCAACTCATTGTCACCGAAAAATATTCCTGCACCGGAGGTAACAGAACCCTTATTTATATCAGCTAAACGATAGTCTGAGATATTCCCTCTAAGCTGGATTGAGTCAACCCTCTTGGAAAAGTCAGTGATAAGAGCATAGTCTCTAAATCCTTTACTATCGTAGAAGACAGAAAGCTCGTTTCCTAGAACGAAAACATCTCTACCTGCACCACCAGTGAGAACGTCTAACTCACCTGAACCGAAACCTAACTCAGGATTAGTAGCTTCTACCCCGGTAAGAATATCATTCCCGTTTCCTCCATTAAGCTTATCATTGCCCTGACCCCCCAAAAGAGTATCATTCCCCGAACCACCAGCTAAGGAATCGTCTCCTGAAGTAGCATCGATAAAGTCATCCCCGGAGTTTCCATCGAGAGAGTCATTACCTTCATTGCCGAAGATCTGGTCGTTTCCTATTCGTCCGAAAATCCGATCATTACCAATTCCTCCAATCAAGATATCGTTACCGAGTCCCCCATCGACGAAATCGTTCCCCCCCTCTCCAGCTATCGCATCATCACCACCACCACCGAAGAGGGTATCATCACCATTTCCACCGTCTGCAAGGTCAACTCCATCACCACCTTGCACAAGGTCATTGCCATCTTCTGTTGCGACTGTGTTCAGTGTACCGGATGTGAAGATAACATCTCTACCATTACCGGCAAAAACAGTATTAACACCATCACCAGTGATGATCGTATCGTCACCATTATCTCCAATCAAGTTATCGTTCCCGTCGCCACCATCAAGGAAGTCATTTCCATCTTGAGCAGCGAGGAGATCATCGCCCTTACCACCGAGCAGAGTATCGTCTCCGGCACGAGCTGGAATAACATCATCCCCATCTCCTCCAACCAGCCGATCATTACTGGCACCTCCAAAAATTAAATCATTACCCCCAAGCCCAAAGATAGTCAGCTCTCTAACTTCTGTAATTACGCGAACGAATACGTCATCACCATCTGTACCGAACAAAGTAATGCTGGACATAATCACTCCTGTAAATGCAACTACAACTTCAAAACGAACACATATACAAGAATCTGTTAGTAATAGAGATCAAATCTCTATCTATGGTAATTTTGATACCAGGATCTCAACTTGTTTGATATCAGGAGGGGAAGCTAGAAGCTTATCTGCCTGAGAAATTAAGGCTTCTGCAATTTTGCCACTCAAGTGAGCTTGGTGTGCACCCTCGTCAGCAAAGGTATCTAAAATACCAAATGTTGTTGAACCTAACCTAATTGCAAACTATGTATTTATACCAGCCTCTTGTAAGGCTATGGGCAATGCTCCTCTAAGAGGGTGTTTATAAAATTAATCTTAAGCAGTTGAGCAACGATGATTGTGGGCTAACCGACGTAACATTAGATACGTCATAGCGGCGTATATCATAGTTTCGCTTGTTGGAGGATAATATTCGTAATCTTTACTTAGACGACGATGACGACGATAGCGACTAAGCCATATTTTTTATTTATAAACACCTTTTTAGAGACATGATTGTTTCCTTGGGGATCAGCTTACTTTATCTATCAAATGGTATCAATAGTTGCTATTGCATCACACTCGTGCATAATATACAAGAATGGATTTGGAAAACTTACGTATTTTCATTGAAGTTGCCCGCCGAGGCAGTTTTGCAGCAGTCGCCCGAGACCACAACATAGATCCCTCATCTGTATCGCGAGTCGTCGCCTCTCTTGAGGAAGAATTAGGCATACGCTTATTCCAGCGAACAACACGGCACTTGACCCTAACAGAGTCCGGAAATCTCTACCTGTGTCGTGTTGATGCTTTGTTAGATGAGCTAGAGCACGCTCGTGACGAAGCCCTTGCAGTCAGTGTTGGCCCTATCGGTACTTTGAGAGTCACGACCTCAGTAGCGTTTGGTCATAAATTCCTTGTGCCCTTACTCCCAGAATTTCGGGATTTATTTCCCGATCTCAAACTTGAACTACTACTAACAGATACAAATCTTGATTTAGTATCTGAACGCGTGGATTTAGCGATCCGTCTCGGGCCAAACATTCAGATTGGTGTTATCTGCGTAAAGTTATTCAACACGCGCTATCGAGTGTGCGTTAGCCCTGCCTATCTAGAGCGTGAGAAGTACTTGCACGTTCCAGACGATCTCCGAGTCCATAAGTGCCTACTTTTCACTTTACCAAACTTCCGATCAAGGTGGTTATTCCGTGACAATAATGGGACAGTCAATGAAGTACCTATTGAAGGTGATGTAGTGATATCAAATGCGTTAGGACTTCGTGATTGCGCACTTGCTGGTATGGGGCCTGCACTGTTAGCCAACTGGCTGATTGACGAAGATATCACTCAGGGAAAGCTTATTGACTTATTCCCAAATTATCATGTGACTGCGACGGATTTCGAGACAGCTGCATGGCTTTTATACCCTAGTCAAACCTATTTACCAAACAAAGTGCGAGTCATGATTAACTTTCTAAAACGAAAATGCTCTGACTGCAAATAAGATGAGTTATTGTTTCAGGATTTAGAGCGTCTCAATCAGGCTTGATATCAGGAATCAAAAGAATTTAATGTATTATCTAGGACTAGCCTTTTCAAGGTGTTGTGTAATGGCTTGATTTGTAGTTTGCTCAAAAGAAGTGAAACTCTGTTGGGTGGAGAAAAGTGGGGCGGCGGTGAGTCAACAAGTAGGCTTTGATGCAGGTAAGAAAATTTGCATGACGCAAGCGATTTATGACGGTCGATACCTTGGGGAAAGTCACAGCCGATCTTGGTCACGTCTGCCAATGTCGGTGAGCGTGAAGGGGGCAAACAAGTTCTTAAACGAGTCAAACAATCTCACCAGCAGGTATCTCGTTTGACAACCATTTGGGTGGATGGCGGCTTTGATGGTAAGCCGTTCATGCAGTGGGTGATGGACTTTTGCCGTTGGATTGTGCAAGTGGTTCTGCGACCTGAGCAAACCAAGGGTTTTGTCTGACTCAAAAAACGTTGGGTGGTGGAGCGCACTTTTGGTTGGCTGATGGGGTGTCGGCGATTGGTCAGAGATTATGAATTATTGCCCGAAACATCAGAGACCTTTATCTACCTTGCCATGATCCGGATCATGGTGAGGCGATTGGCATAAATTTGACCACTCAAAACTTTTCAAACACCCTCTAAGGCTTCTGGGCGTCGCTTGTGGCAATAACGCACCGCAGATTCAATAAGTTTATCGATTTTAGTAGGTTGAGATTGCCCAAATCCCTTTGCACACATGGCACTGCCTCAAAATTTACGTGCTGGAAGACGCGATTTTAACAGAATTAGTGGGGCGATGAGCAGGAGCCGGGAGTACATTTATTATCGTTGATTACTTAAGCAAACCGCACCTAAGTGCGATTTGCTGGCAGCAACATCAGCAACCCGTAGATGAACATGGTCAATCAGGCGACCTCGATGGAATTCCATAGTGTTATCTTGCCTCTAAAAATGAGTCATAAGAAAATCCCCGATAGGGCTGGAAACCACTTGGCTTTAGACAGTGGCGGAAAGCTCAACGGCAGTTTTAACTGCTGTGGCTCTCCAGGAAGAATATCCTTTGAAATTACACTCATTTGGTAATGCATTCTGTGTTAATCGTTTGCCAGTATTTAGGCAATGTAAGCTGATTGTTTTTCTGCCTGGATTTTTTTTAGTTGGAGATTCCTGCCAGCCACCGACATAACAAAATCCAAATTTTGGATGCTTGATTATTGAGCCGCGTTTAAATCCCGCACTAATCGTTCTACCATACCTAGAGCGGATATGCCCAGTAGAGTGTTGCAATCGGTGAAGCTGGCGACGATGAAATTCTAATGGCACTACCTCAAATAATGCTGTATTTTCGGGCTTGATATGCCCACCAACAAACCAGTTAGCTAGAACCCATGAATCAACGCAGTGGGCAGAAAAGCTATTGGACAATTTATTTTTAGACTTTTTCAACCCTAAACTTTGACGCATCTCGTAAGTGTGGTTCCCTGTGCGAGTTTCCAGGTTGGCAAGCCTTTTAAGTTCTGAGTAGAACCACTTTTTCCCAACTTCTAAAGGGCTAAACATTACGTTCCACTTACGTCCATTTTTCCACGTTTTAGCTTTGATATCCTCAACCACAAAAGTTGAGATTGGAAATATTAATGTTAACCACTTGCAAATACGCAACTTCCATTGCCACCTAGCTTTAGTCGATGGTGGTAATTTTTGTTTGTTTACAAGTTGATTCTTGCGATTTTGTCGGCAAGGGGTATTACGAAATCGCCTAGCACGTCGCATATTACGGCGAACTTCCACATGGTCTTTTACCCAATCAACGGCATGAGTTTGGATATTTAGATATGTATGCATCTTAGATTTAAGAGTAAATCCCTCACGCTTACTGCCATTCGGTCAATTCCAACGGCAATTGGCTGAGTATTTCTATTACTTGGCTCTTGATTTAATCGGACACAGAATACTCCCTTTTTAAAGAATGGTGTAGCCTTACCTGATTTCATCCAACGCTTGGCTCTACTAGGTGTCGTTGGCATCAGAGGGCGGTTATTTTGGTCAACTACTGGTACAAACATTTACGATAAATCCTATTACTAGGTGTGTATATCCCATCGCTACTGGCTGCCTAAGAGGTTAAAAACTTGGGAAGCATTTTTAACGTTTGGTGGGCTACCACGCCCAGGCAATTCAGTTTAGGCTTTAACGCCTGTAAGCTAGACACTTTTTTAGTCTTGTATCGAAAGGATGGTTAGTCTTTCTCTTACAAGCCCTGTCTCTTAAGAGCAGGGTTTGTGACTCTCTGGTCAAGCATTGTTCTGGTTGAGTTGCTGCTCAAGCTGCTCATCCCAGAAGGCGGCTTCTATTTTGTGTCCATCTGGATCGCGCACAAAGCAGCCGTAATACGGCTCACTATAGTCGGGTCTGCCACCGGGGGCACCATCGTCTTTGCCTCCTGCCGCTAATGCTGCCTCATAGAAGGCGTGAACTGCTTCTTTTGTAGGAGCAATAAAACCAATGTGAGTTCCATTGCCAACCGTTGCAGGTTGCCCGTCGAAGGGAGTTCCCACCTAAAATTCGGGATACTGTTTGCCATAGGCGATCGCCCCCGGATGCTCCATAAATCGCTTACAGCCCAATGTTGGCAACACAGCATCATAGAAGGCGATCGCTCGTTCAAAATCATTAGTACCAATCGAAACGTGTGAGAGAATGCTGGGATTGTTATCCATGTCGGAATCCTCTATCAGTTGAGGTGGATGTGGATGTGCCAGAGAGCCGATCGGTGATTTGCTGCACCCTAACACAACTTGATGAAACGATTGGATTATAACAGTACTAAAGTACTAAGCCGACTTGTCTTCTTTTGCCTTTTGTTAAGTTACAAGTTCACCCTGTTAGAAGATTTTTCATTTCTTTTTCAACGGCATCATGGATGCCTGGCGCTTTAAACTGTTGTAAACCCTTAGCCGGACTGAATGTTAGGTTGAACTTCGCGCAACCGACGTTCCAGAAAACGACGCTCACTGTCATTTGTCACTAATTCTAGTGCCCGTGTATAGCTCTGGGTCGCTTCCTCTAATGCTCCAACACGCCGGAATAAATCTGCACGGGTGGCATGAAAGAGATGATAGCTGTCCAGTTCTGGAGCAAGGCTATCAATCAGTCCAAATGCGGCTTGAGGACTATCTGCCATTGCGATCGCCACTGCTCGGTTCAAGGTAACAATGGGTGAGGGCTGCAAGCGTTCCAACACCTCATAGAGCCGCACGATCTGCGCCCAGTCTGTTTCTTCGGCGCGGGTTGCCTGACAATGGAGGGCTGCGATCGCCGCTTGCAGGGCATACACTCCGGTTCCAAAGAGCAACGCTTCCTCTACCAGAGGTAACGCCTCAGCAATCTGTAGATGGTTCCAACGACTGCGATCCTGATCTTCTAGCAAAATCAAATCGCCTGCCTCATCTAGACGCGCATTGCGCCGCGAATCGTGCAATAACATCAGCGCCACCAGTGCTGTGACTTCAGATGGGGGTTGGGGTGCCAGCAATTGCCGCACCAGTTGCCCCAAGCGAATCGCTTTGATGCAGAGGTCAGCCCGCACGATCGCATCTCCTTTGGTTGCGGCATAGCCTTCGTTGAAGATGAGATAGATGACTGTCAGGACTGCCTCTATCCGGGGAGCGAGATCAGTCGTCTCAGGTACTTTGTAAGGAATGCCTGCGTCTCGAATTTTGCGTTTAGCACGAACTAACCTCTGTGCCATTGTTGCAGTCGGTATAAGAAAGGCGCGGGCAATTTCGTCGGTTTCCAGTCCACCCAACATTCGGAGGGTCAACGCTACTTGAGTTTCCGTTGCCAGTGCCGGGTGACAGCAGGTAAAGATTAATCGCAGGCGATCGTCTCCAATTTCATCACTGTCATAGGTTGGTTCTTCAGTGGATGGAATTAAGCCAGATGCCGCATACCACTCCAGTTTTTCGGTCAGTTTCGTGCGTCGTCGGAGGCGATCGATCGCCTTGTACCGGGCAGTTCGGATAATCCAGGCACGGGGACGATTAGGAATACCATCGCTTTCCCACTGATTCACTGCCGCTGTAAATGCTGCCTGTGCAGCTTCTTCAGCTATATCAAAATCTCCGAACAGCCGAATCAGAATAGCGACAATGCGCCCCCATTCAGTTCGATAAAGGGCAGCAATTGCTTGAGCCACATCTGTTTTTGGGATTGAAGCCATACCTTTGACAAAAAGACATAAAAAATTTTGGGCAAGGTGTCGATTTGAGCAATTGCCGTTCGACTGACTAATAAAGGGAGATAAAGTTCAATTGTACTAGACAAAATTTTTGCACTCAGGTGTCGATTTGGACAATTCCCGTTCGACTTAATCACAAAGGAGGCAACCGAATGAAATATTTGCTGCTGATTTATATGGACGAAAACGCCATGAGCGACACCGAGCGGGAGCATTGCTATGGGGAATCTGCCCAACTCGCCCAGGACTTGCATACTCAAGGACAATTTCTGGCGACGGCTCCACTCCATCCTGTTGCAACCGCAACCAGTGTCCAAGTCCGTGATGGCAAATCACTCGTGACCGATGGACCATTTGCCGAAACCCGCGAACAATTGGGTGGATTCTTCCTCGTTAATGCTCAGGATTTGGATGAAGCCATTGCGATCGCCACCCGCATCCCAGGTGCAAAAGTCGGCACCGTCGAAATCCGTCCTGTCATCGAAGTTGCGGGACTACCAGCACAGCCCTGACCGAAGAAAGAGGCGGAGGGGCAGGGGGCAGGGAGCAGGGGGAGCAATCCCTGTCCCAAAGCCGTGAAGCAGAGCGGAACATGGGTATCAAGCCCCGCCCTTCCAGGGCGTTCTTGATTGGTGGGAGTGCAAGCTCCTTCCAATCCTCCCCCCTTCTCCCTGCTCCCTGCCCCCCTGCCTCTTTTGACCGTCTTTAACCGCTTGAACTCAAGGAGAACCCTCATGCAAAACAATTCCAAAATTACTCCCTGTTTATGGTTTGATGATCAAGCCGAAGCCGCCGCTCAGTTTTATACGTCGATTTTTCGCAATTCCAAAATTGTCCACGTCAGTCGATATGTAGACGCTGGACAGGAAATTCACGGAAAACCAGCTGGATCTGTCATGACTGTCAGCTTTGAACTTGATGGTCAGCCGTTCACAGCACTCAACGGTGGTCCGACCTTCAAATTTAACGAGGCGATTTCCTTCCAAATCTTTTGCGATACCCAGGTGGACGTGGACGATTACTGGCAAAAATTGTCTGCCGGTGGGGATGAAACCGCACAGCAATGCGGCTGGCTCAAAGACAAATACGGCGTCTCCTGGCAAATTATTCCTCGCATTCTGATTGAGTTACTCAACCACCCCGACGCGGCAACCTCTCAAAAAGTGACCACTACCATGCTGCAAATGAAGAAGATCGAGATTGATGAACTCAAACGTGTCGCTGCTGATTAGCCGTTCCTTCGGAGTTGCGCTTTGCGCTAATCAGCACACCCAACCCCACGTAATCTAACTCAAAACCATTCAACAGGAGATTTCACAATGAAAGTCATGGTCTTTGTCAAAGCAACCCAAGACTCCGAAACTGGGGTCATGCCGAGCGAACAGCTTTTAACTGAAATGGGGCAGTACAACGAAGAATTAGCCAGGGCGGGTATCTTGCTCGCCGCTGAGGGGTTGCATCCTAGCTCAAAAGGGGTGCGAGTTCACTTTTCAGGAAGCGATCGCACCGTCACCCAGGGACCTTTCACTCCAGCGCCGGAGCTAGTGGCAGGGTACTGGCTGTGGCAGGTGAACTCAATGGAAGAGGCAGTTGCTTGGGTAAAGCGCTGCCCTAACCCGATGCCAGGAGACTCCAAGATTGAGATTCGTCCCGTATTCGAGGCAGAAGATTTTGGTGAAGTCCTGACACCCGCCTTAAGGGAGCAGTCAGACCGCATTCGCGCTCAACTTGAAACGCAGCAGCAAGAGTAACGTCAGCGAAGAGGACAAGGGGCAGGGGGCGGGGGGCAGGGGGGAGAACCCCATAAATAAATTTAGGGGCTTGTAACCCTTGTGGCAGGGGAACTCCAGTATCTTTCTCCCTTGCTCCCTGCTCCCTGCTCCCCTGCCTCTTTGGTCATCAGCAACCGCGCAAATGATGTTTATATGCGAACGATCCGCTCATCAAAATGCAGAATCGATTACAAAAGGAGAAATCAATGCAACTCAATTCTTACCTGATGTTCAACGGCAACTGTGAGGCAGCGTTCAAGTTCTATGAACAATGTCTGGGTGGCAAGATAACTATGATGATGACACACAAAGAAGCACCTTCTGCCGAAAATGTCTCACCGGAATGGCAGGACAAAATCATGCACGCTTGCCTTGAACTAGATGATCGCCTCCTGATGGGATCTGACTGCCCACCAGGATACTTTGAAACCCCGCAAGGTTTCTACGTACAAATTAGCGTTCCCCAAATCGCTGAGGCAGAACGGCTTTTTCACGCTCTAGCAGAAAACGGCAAGGTGAAGATGGCGATCGCGCAAACGTTCTGGTCATCGCGCTTTGGTATGTTGACCGATCAGTTTGGGACACCGTGGATGATCAACTGCGAACAAACCATCTGAGCCTATACCAACATCTGTCATTCGTCCTTTGTAAATAACCTGAGTTCGGGATAAGAAATCCTCAAAAGCCTTGAATTATCGTTGTTCGGTCTAAAGCTCTGTTTTCATCTATTGTCAATAAGACATATTGCTGAGATTAGTTTCATTTGTGAACATTATTGACAAAATGATTCCACTTTTATCCCTGCTTTGATCAATTCCAGTTTTATTCAATCCTGACAGAATAAGCTTTTTAGCTTCTGGCTTAACCCGAACTCAGGTTACTTACTACACTTCTAATGAATTAGAGCAAAATATATAGGAATCATATTTGATTTCTGAAAAAAACTACGAGATAATACTGAGATGTGTGTCTGTCTAACAACGAATAATGATAAACCAGCATTTACAAGCCGCGATACCTTACATCTGTGCTGCCCGTGGATAAGCAGCGTTCTTATCCACGGTGAGTTCTTCAAAGCGCAGCGATACACCCGTGGAGTTCGGGCGTGTTGAGCGCTCAAGACTTTAGCGGGTCTGTTCAGCGCCAACGTCGAAGCGATCAAGCATCATCACCTTGTTCCAGGCTGCGATGAAGTCCTTGACCATCCGCTCGTGACCGTCATCAGCGCCATAGACTTCAGCAATCTGACGCAGTTGGGTGTTCGAGCCGAAGATGAGATCGCAGCGGGTTGCGGTGAACTTCGCTGCACCGGTTTCGCGATCGCAGATGTCAAAAAGCATCTCGCGATTGTCAACAGGCTTCCACTCGTAGTCCATACTGGTCAGGACACAGAAAAAGTCATTGGTCAAGACGCCCGGACGGTCAGTGAAGCTACCGTGCTTTGAATGATCCCAATTCTGATCGAGCGCGCGAAGTCCGCCGACAAGAACCGTCCATTCAGGCGCAGTCAGCGTGAGGAGCTGCGCTCGATCCAGGAAGATATGCTCCGGCTTCACCTTGTAGCCAACAGCCTCATTGTGATAGTTTCTGAAACCATCCGAAACTGGCTTCAACCAATTAAACATTTCAACATCTGTCAGCTCCTGAGTCGTATCCATCCGACCCGGAGTAAACGGCACGGCAACAGAAAACCCAGCGTCTTGTGCAGCCTTCTCGATCGCAGCACAACCACCGAGGACGATAAGATCCGCCATCGAGATTTTTTTGTTGCCCGACTGAGCGCCGTTAAAGTCCGCCTGAATGCGATCAAGGGTCGATAGCACCTCGCCGAGTTCCTGCGGGCGGTTCATTTCCCAGTCTTTCTGGGGATTGAGGCGAACGCGCGCCCCATTTGCGCCGCCGCGCTTGTCGGAATGGCGGTGACTCGATGCCGCTGCCCAAGCGGCTGACACGAGCGCCGAAACAGAGAGTCCACTCGCTAAAATCTGATCCTTGAGAAAATTGATATCGGCGGCATCAACGACATCATGATCCAGTGCCGGAATTGGATCTTGCCAGATCAGATCTTCCTCTGGGATTTCCGGACCAAGATAGCGCGTTTTCGGACCCATGTCTCGATGGATCAGCTTATACCAAGCGCGCGCGAACGCATCGCTGAAGTAATCGAAGTCACCCAAGAAGTGCTGACAGATTTCGTAATAGACCGGATCGACCTTCAAGGCAATGTCCGAAGTCATCATCATTAACGGGTGCTCAACGCCCGGTTGATGGGCATCCGGTGTCTTTGGCGCATCAGGATTGCTCGGCTTCCACTGAATGGCACCTGCTGGACTCTTTGTCTGTTCCCAATCGTATTTAAAAAGATTTGTTAAGTAACTGTTGTCCCACTGGGTTGGATTTGGAGTCCACGATCCTTCGATCCCGTTCGTCATTGTATATTCGGCAAACCCAGTGCCTTCAGGGTTCTGCCACCCCAAACCCATCGCCTGAATCGGCGCGGCTTCCGGGGCTGGACCAATCTTGTCCGGCGAAACCATGCCATGACTTTTGCCAAAGGCATGACCCCCTGCAATCAGCGCGACAGTTTCTTCGTCATTCATGCCCATCCGCGCAAACGTCTCGCGAATGTCTCGCGCCGAGCCATAGGGGTCGCCCTCAGCGTTTGGACCCTCTGGATTGACGTAAATTAGCGCTTGGTGCGAAGCCGCTAGCGGGTTCTCAAGGTCGTAGTATTGCTCGTTCGGTTTCCCAACCCACCGAATCGTGCGAGTGACCATCTCATCAGGATGACCAGCGTGTTCCTTAACATCGTCAACCGAATCGCCGTTCCAGAATTCGGGTCCCCAGTATGTCGAGCGATCCGCCTCCCAGGCATCTATGCGACCGCCACCAAAACCGAAGGTCTTAAGCCCCATGATTTCGAGCGCGCAGTTGCCCGTCAGAACCATCAGATCAGCCCAGCTTAGTGCCGCACCATATTTCTGCTTGATGGGCCAGAGCAGCCGTCGTGATTTATCTGTGTTTCCATTATCCCACCACGAATTGATGGGTGCGAAGCGTTGCATGCCTTGACTCGCTCCACCCCGACCATCCGCGATCCGGTAGGTGCCTGCTGAGTGCCACGCCATGCGAATCATTTGAGGTCCATAATTCCCATAGTCGGCGGGCCACCAGTCCTTTGAATCGGTCAGCAGTGCTTTGATATCGCTCTTCAACTGTTCAAAGTCAAGCTTCGCGAAGGCTCCTTTGTAATCGAAATCTCGCAGTGGGTTAGCTTGAGGCAAATTTTGGTGAAGCAGTTCGACCTGAAGTCGGTTCGGCCACCAATCATCGACTTGCGGCTTGGAGCCGAGCGCACCGCCAATGCGGGTTCCCCGGAAGGGGCATTGTGCAGGAGGGGTGGCAGGGTTGTTGTTCATGGGGCTATTATTCATTCAGTTCAATCCTTCTTCATTAAGTTCAATTCTCTCTAACAGTTTATGTTAGTCAAGCTGTGTTGAGCGCCGCCACAAGTGGCGGTTTGAACGGCAAGTGCCTTCATCGCTAAAGTTCTTGCAAGTGCTGAATGAGCTACCCTTTGCTAACCCCACCCCCCTGCTACGATTATCATTTTTATTAGCAGCTTTTTGAGTATTTTTGCTGATTGACAAAATGCACCTTTTTTTAGGTATCACGGGTGGTACAGGTTTAAACATTTTCTTCTTAATCAAAAACCTAAAGCTTTGTCTAGCTATACTTTTCCCAGTATTAAGTAAGTCGGCGCGAAAAAACCAAATTTTTTCCAGAGTTTCTGTCGATATTTCGGAAATTTTCATAGTTTTTACTACAGTTAATAAATTTTCATAGTTAACATCTAGCATTCGGCATAAATTGTTATAACGATAGACAATGCACGAATGGCACTAAGAAAAGCTGAAACACTTGCAGTTTAAGCTGTTTGCAATTGTTTGCGTAACTCATGCCGGGGTTTGGTCATCAAGGGGTAAATTTTTGGGCGACGTTTACGAACTCGCGGTTCACTACGACCTGGGCGTTCTGGAACAGCCTTGTGAGCAATAACTTTTAGTAAAGTATGATAAATTTGAAGACGTTTCGTTGAGTGAGCAGCTAATAATTTGGGAATAAAGTTAATTAAATGGTGGCGAGTACCTTGCAAAGATAGGCGTAATGGAGGAGTGGTGTAAGTAGTTCCGGCATCCCACATCAAACTACGAAGTAGATTATAAGCCAGCAAAAAAACGTAAATTTCCTTGCGTACCATTGAGGGTGTTTTACATCGCAAAATATCCATATACAAGGTAGTTTTTAGATGTCTTAAATCTAGTTCAACATCCCAACGTTTACCGTAAAGTCCAACAATTTTGAGAGTAGGATAAGTGGCTTTATCTAAAAGAGTAGTAATTAATACCAATTTAATATGAAGCTGCATAGAAAAGAGCTTCTAGGATAAAATTATAAGAAGAGGCAGAAATCACCTGCTCAAAAGTAAGTTGGTCGAATAATTCTTGGATGCGATCGCGTAAAGCGTGTAAAGAAGAGAAAAGTTGATTTTTGAGAGGTTTTTTCAGGAATTGCCAAAGTCTCTCAATGGGATTGAGTTCAGGGGATGATGATGGTTGAAACAGAGGAATAATATTCTCCGGCCAACGGATCTTTGAACTGGTATGAGCAGGCGCTTGATCAATCTGTAAAATTGCATAATCCGAGCCTAATTGCACAGATAGCCAGTCTAAGAACTGTTGAAAACACTCACCATTGAGTTTTGGGTACTCATAGAGAAAATGATCGCAAGTCTTTGGTTCAATTGCACCATAAATCCAAAAGTTATCTCTTGGCCATATCACCTTAACAGTGGGCTTGACTCCAGAAGCTGTAATCACTTTTCCTGTAAGAGTTTTGAGTCCAACCCTAGTTTCATCCTGGCACAGGTAGCGAACACACTTACCGGGTGCTAGATGTTTTTCTAGACAATTAAGAATGATTCCGAGTTTTTTTTAAATTCAGATACCAATTTCTCGTCTTGGTTATGGCTTTGAGGGCGAGGCACTTTTAGTTTTGCCCCTAATCGATATCGAACCCAAGCATAAACCGTTGCATACTCTATATCTTGTCCATGTTCTTTTTTTAACCACTCAACTATTGCACCATAGCTACTAAAGCCTTTTCCTGTTTTTAACTCCTCCTCAAGTGCTGCGATCGCAGCATCATCGATTTTCCGTTTTGCTCCTGGTGCTTTCTTAATTTCTAATAAGCCTGACAGCCCATCAGTTCTGTACTTCTGCAACCATCTCGTGACCGTTGAACTATCTCTTGCCAAACGTTTTCCGATTTCTTGCTGTTTCTTTACTTGTCCGCTTTTGAGCCACCACAACATAATAAGTTTTTCTTTCTGGTTTCCCAAGTTGGCTGTTTGTAGGCGTTTTTTTAGTTCCTCTTCGCTCTCTGCAATTTCAATTTTAAACGGGCGGCTCATGGCTATTTAAACTTAGGAGTTGGCTTCTCCCTATTATATGCAGCTTCATATTAAATTGGTATAAGCTAACTCGTTGAGTGCGAAAACCAGGAATAACAATGTAATAATAAACCTCTCGCACAGTTATACTTTTAGGTAGAGCATCAAATTCATCTTTACTCAAACCTTTTGGACAACTTTTAGGCTTATACCAAGTAACTAATTTGTCACAATCTCCAACAATTTTACCTTTTCGCATAGTAGTTGTGCGAGATTGATGCTTACGGAATAGAGCATCGCAATCAAGCTTTTTGATAGTGAACATATCGGCGTAAGCACAAAAAGCTCTATCCCCTACAAGCACATCATTGGGTTTAAGAAAACTGTACAGATTTCTGGCTAACTTAATGTCATGAGTGTTCAAAACGTCTATGCACAAAGCAACGGCAGCTCCTGTTATTAAACTGAATATCACACCAATTTTTGCAATTGGAAACCCACATCCTTCTTTTTGAGTACTAGGTTGGGGGTATTCTTTTTGGTTCTCTACAGTGTCAGGCATCGAGACAGTTGATCCATCTATTACTTTTACATTGCGACCACACCATAAATATTCTGTTGTCACTTTCTCTTCTAAGCTTTGTGCTGAGAAATTGAAAAGTTTCTCTAATAATTTTTCTGGTAATCTTGCCCTAGGTTGACAGTAAGCACTTGTGTCCGTTGACGGAATTTCTACCTCTGACTCAGCCAAATGTGCAATTATTTTACTTACAGCGTTATGGCAAGTTTTGTCTGTATCCAAAACCTGAGATAAAAATGCCCATAATGTTATCAATGGGTCAAATAACCGCTTTTTGTATTTGATTTTTAGCTCAGAGATGACTTGTTTAATTGCAGTCTCTGGCAATAGTTCTTTAAACGGTAGTCCCAGGCTTTGGCTGTATTTTTCCTTGAGAATTTGTACTCGTAATGTCACAGTAGTAGTTATCGTATGTGCTTGCTCGTTCTCATGAAAGTATTTCACGGACGAGTAAGCTTTTTCTACCGACAGAAATTTTTGGGCAACTGTATATCATCTCTTCATCGGCATCAACCTAACCTATGCCATTGCTGCGTTCTCTGGTATTAAATGCTGTATTGCTTACCCCGCATCCTTTACAGCTTTTCTTAGTGCCATTCAGTCTTGACACTACTGAGTCTGCCCATACTGCTGCTATTGGTGCCAGTGAATATTGAAATTGTACCAACTGCGTTTGTCAGACGATACCAACAACAAATAGGGATAAAATTTTTACCCCTACAAAGTTATGTATTATTTTAATAATAGCTAGAAAGGCTTATTAAGCTTAAGTTAAGTGACTTTCTAGCAAAGATGCGATCGCATCTGGATGAATATTCTTGTATTTCTTTTTACCAAGCTGTAAAACGCAGTTAGGGGCACTGCCACAGCATTTTTGGCAGCTTGTATGTTCAATGGTAACCTTGTCTAACAAACCGCGATCGCACAAAGTTTTTTCTAATTCTGATAATAACCCTTTACCACCAC
>NZ_JABXKQ010000127.1 GCF_017114945.1 Nostoc sp. JL34 | reverse complement strand
ACAGAGTTTGATCTTGCTCACGAGTTAGAAATACTCTTAAACGAGCGCCCATATATAAGTCACCTCATGTCGATGCATTCTCTGTATTTACTTATCTTTACATAGTCTGGTTTTTTTATGCCCACCTACTTACATCGAGGTTAGTGAAGACGATATGAAAAACGCGATCGCAACTCTATGAATGCCAAACTCCTATTCCTGCAAATTGAGATTTTCTTCGAGCGCTTGCAGCAGGGCGAGTACGACCATCCCCTGTATTTAGCTATGGCCTTAGAAAATCTTGCTAACCAGGCATGGGAGGAAGTTGACCAGCTATACCCAAATTTGTGAAAACACAGCCTTAGAGGATACTCTAATGTCAGTTGATAACACCTAACCTCATAGTTCTTGCAATCGCCATTGGTGCGATCGCATTTTTAAACTTAAATTGGAGAACAATATGCCTACTGCAATCAAAGAAACCACGGTCGCAGAATTGATTCAAGAATTGCAAAACCTTCCTGGCGATGCACTAGTCACCCTCAAGCACAGCGATGGTGAGTCATTTGTCATCGTTGGCTTTGAAGCTGGGACTGATGGTGTGAACATTATAGTCAGTGACGATGATAGCGATGACGAGAGCGACGACGACGCATAAACCCAAAATAAACAGCGTTTTCGTTACGCTAGAAGCCATGTAGTCTTATGCTGGCGTGAAGCTAGCATAAGCTTTTTTATAGGTTTATTGGGCATTGGGCATTGGGTATTAGGAGTTAAGGATTGGGGATTGGGGACTGCGCTGCTGACGGATTAACTTTTCAATTTCCACCGGGGCTAATCCATTCCTGATCCAAACTTCCACATCTGCTTTTTTACGCCTAGTGATGATGCTACTTACACTGCCCAGGTAGACACGGTTTTTCTTCCTGCCTACCATCCAGCAATAACGGTAGTACCAATATTTATTACCAGACCGTTCAACCCAGTACTTCTCTACCCAGTGGGCATCGTGTTGGGGCGCAACTTTTTCGGTATTTAATACTACCTGCCCACCAACACGAGTTTCTACGATGGCTGCAACAGTATCACCTTTGACCTGCGCCCCAACACGAGTTTCTACTGTGTAGCAACCGCAGGGAACAAACAATGCATTATTATTGCCGCGTCCAACGTAAATGTGGCCCCTCAATGGGTCTACCCAAATCACCTCAGAAATTAATTCGTTGTCAGATTTGTATTGGTAATCCTTTCTGAACTTGCCAGTGGTGGCAGCAGCACATTTATCCATCCAGGTGGAGGAGAGCTTTACCAAGTCGCCAACCTTGACACCTACCCACTCAGCCCAGGCTTGCTCGTAATCCTCAAGATTTTCATAATCGTCTGGGTCTGGTGGCTCAAGTGATTCGTAGAAAATTGTCAGTTGTCCATCCTCGTCTACCTTATGGGGGATTTCCCCAAAGTCAGCAGGATTCCAGCGATTCTCCTTTGCTTGTTGGGGCGCAAGTATTTCATCCCAATAAGGATCATGAATGGTAGTTCTCGTTTCACTTGTTGGCGCGATCGCAAATAATGCTAATTGCCCAGGCACATCAGAATTATGTTTCATAATGTTTTTGAACTAATAGAACTTGCGGCCGTTGCATCGGCCGTTTTTTTATACAGATGAATTAACCAGAGGGGAATAATTCATCCCACTCTGTAGAATTCCCAAACATTTGAAGTAAAAGATTGTAATTACGCGGAGACTCCCACCATCTCCGTCTCAAACACCGACGAATAAAACCTTCTGGATTGTATGATTTTTCAAATCCACCACGGAGGTTAAACATTAAAATTGCCAACTTAATTTCATTAGTTGGGCGTTCAAGGACTTCTTTCTCGTCAGAGTCAAAATGTATACCGTTCTCAGCCAAAGCCTCTAAGTTGATATCAGAATTAGAATGCTGCTGCTGTATATCACCCGGCACGGCAGACTTATCATTTGAGGGGTCTAAAGTGTAACTTAAATTATGGTTTTGTAAGTTTTTTTCTCGCTTCTTCCTCGGTGGCTTCAACCATTCGAGAGGTCTTACAAGTAACTTAAATATCTTCCAAGAGTACTGTTTAACGACTTGGATAACTCTGTGTTCTACTAGCTGATCGAAAATATGTTTGAGGTAATTATGTGAGTATCCTTTACCTCTTGCCTTGGCTACTGTGGCATTGAATTCTGATAAATCTGGCTCGACTTCTTCAGAGATTACACCCTGTCTCATTAGCCATTGCCAAAGTGATTTGGCAGCAGGGCAAATATGGTGTTGATAACAAAATGCTTCGTGTTCTTCCGTCCAAGGAAGTGCATTTTTTAATGAATTTTCTGGCATAATACTATTAGTTTGATTTCAATCAGAAAGCCACCACCGACTTCGACATCTGGGTGGCTTTTTGGTTTTGGTTTTTTTAGACTTTGAGTTAGGTCTCTTCGCTCAACTGTCCTTTTGGTGGGCCAAAGTCATCAGGTAAATCTTGAATAGTTTTACCCTTTGATCGCAGTAAGCGGTCTATAGCTTTCATTTGAGTCACCGTAAAAGTCGGCACGCTATCTCCTGCTTCCCAACGGCTAATAGTCCTAGCTGTTGTTCCAATGGCGCGTCCAAACTCCTCTTGAGACATGTCTAGCTCAAGCCTTAGACTCCGCAATGGGGATTCTCCTTCCTGTTCGCTTCTACTCGGTCTTTTCTTTATCATGATACACGTTCTAGACACGTTGTCTAGAACGCTTGACAAACATCGCACGTCTAGACATAATGTCTGGTTAGAGGACAACAAAAGACCAGCCAGTAACCTGGCTTGGCAAAAGACGGTATTTGACTGGTCATTTGCTAGTGTCTCACCCAGACGTAAAGCCTTTGTAATCTCGCTCCCCCACGCCTTCACCTTGCGTGGCAAACATGGAGCAAACACCCGCACCATTGCCCTCGTGCCCCGGCGCGGAAACACCCTAAAACTGTCTAAAACCCAAGATTAACGGAGGTAAACCCCGACTAAAAAACGCTCAAACCCAGTGATGACAAGCATTTTACAAAAATGACTGCGGCGCGATCGCAGTAGTTAAACACCTGTATACACAGGTTGAGGTGGCACTTAAGACCTATTTAAGTGCGACTTAAGCGTGACTATACAGGGATTTAAGACCCACCATGACCCTAGTATGCAAGGACTATGGAAACACTAGAAGCCACTAGTAACGGCACTAAAGCAGCACCAAAGACCGACGATAAGCCCAAAAAAGACAAACAAAAGCGACACTTGCCATCTTTACCAAGTGCCGCATCTGCCGCAGACATGAACCCAGTAACTTTTTCTGGGTTATCAGACAAAACTGCTGTGGAATGGAGTTCTTTAAGAAATTACGAGATGTTCAGCCTCAGTGCTGATGGCTCGTTTCCCATGATGAAAGTCAGCCGCTCGAAAGCAGTCAGACTTGCCGACCGTCAAGTGATGATGGTCGGCTCTGGACGCTGTTACCGCGTCTCACTGTCTAACCACTGATACACCAAGCAAGCTGTTAAGGAGCTTGCTTCGTCACCTACCTAACCAAAACTTACCATGACTGACCAACCACTAACACCCAAAGAACAAAAAGTAGTTGAGGAATTTGAAAAAGCTCGTCCGGGACTGGGTGCGATCGCAGAAAAAAATATCCGCAACAACGACAAAACCGGCTGGGCCGAAATCATCGCCGATACCCCAGAATCCGAGTTGGTGGCCCGTGAAGGTTCAGCTAATAATTCGTTCATGTATCCAAGGATCGGCGGATGAAAACACTAGCGCAACTCATTGGAGAAACATCAGGTTTAATTTCGGAAATCAAAGCACATCCTGATTACCAAAGTCTTGTAAATAAAGGCTATCAACCAGAGATCACCCTTAGTGATGCTTATGCAATGCTTGGTAATCTCATGTGGGAAATTGCACCATCACTTATTAGCGGGGGCAGATGAAAACACTTTCTGAACTAATAGTTGAAGCCTCACTACTAATTAGTGAAATTAGCAATCATCCAGACTACCAGGCTTTGATAGAAAAAGGATATTACCCAGACTTGACCGTGGGTGATGCTTATACAGCACTTGCTTACCTAATTTCTGAAATCGATCCACCAGTAATTACAGCTCCTGAAATCCCTGAAGTAGAGGTGAGTTATGAATCAAGAGCGTAGTCCGTGGTTGAATGGTGCGATCGCAATTAAAGAAGCACTCAAGCAGGAACCACCAGAAGTACAAGAATCCATTCGGCGGATGGATCGCAAAACCTACCCAGAAACGAGCAAGGCAATTCGGGAAAGGGAGCAGGAAGCAGGGAGTACAGAATCGGAGGATGGGGAATGAACCAAATTTTGATTCTCATCCTCACCCTAGCAGCACTAATCATCGGCATCATTGCACTTTGCAAACAGCAAAGCCAGCAACCTTTTTACTTGAAAATAGAGGTGCAGTATGGCAAATGATCTAATAGATATCAAAGTTGCCACGCCTCCCAGAACTGCCAATGCCCACACTTGGGTAGAGATGCACTTGCCAGACGGTAAAACCTTACTGCGTTACTGTGCCTGGGGAGTAGGAAGAGTCATGTTTTCCGTGTCACTATTCTTAGTTAATGTTACCCGTGCTACTTTAAAACTCGGTATTTGGTTGTGTGACGGGTTTGAAACTGGAGTTAAACGCTTGCTCAAAGTGTATGATGCTCTACCCTACGCTGGTACACCCATAACTCAAGTCATTGAAGCCTCAGCTGTTCCGGTCGATGAACCGCTGGAAATCATCACCGATATCATCGCCGCTATTGAAGGTAAACAGGTGATGATTATCGGCGAAATGGGAACAGGGAAAAGCACCCTAGCCCAATACCTCGCCTATACCGTGGGTGGTCGTGTTCGCGTCTACGAGTGTGAGGGCACACCGACCGACTGGCAAGGGCTTGAGGTCACTGGTAAAGGTGAGAACTGGGTTGCTATCGACCAAGGAATGGCTGAGGATCTGGAAGACTTGTCTAACCAGATGAAAATTCGCGAGGAGCGAGGCGATGCTGCTTTAGTCGGCACTGAGCGCGTGATTATCGTTGAGGAGTACCCCGAACTGGTTTCAAAAGTAGGCAGTTCGGGTGAGTGGCTGGAGCGTCACGCCAGGAGGGGACGGAAAGCGCGGCGGTTCACAGTCTTACTCTCGCAGTATGACCGGGTTGCAGCCTGGGGACTGGAGGGTAAATCAGATTTAGCCGATGCTTTCTTCCGTATTCGCCTGGGTAAAAAGGCGATAGCCCACGCCAAATCCCTGAAAAATGAGCAGCTTATTAACTGGTTAAAACAAGACCAGTCACACTGCTTACTTGACGATCAGCCCTTAAAACTCCCGCCATACAGGGAGATGAAAGCCGCAACAGTTCGCGGTGGTTCAACCATAGTCCAACCTTACTACGACAACGCGATCAACCCCGAAAAACGGGTTGAAAATGACCTCAAACCCGCTCCAGAAGCGGATTTAGAGGAAAATTGTTCGGATAACGACCGGGTACTTTGGCGGGTAATTCAACGCCTGGGAGGTGGAAAAAGTGATAGTGCGATCGTAACTGAGGTGTTGGGCTTCACTGGTAAGCGCTATGGGGAGGGGGCAGCGCTGTTGGAGCGGTTAAGAAAACAGTTCGGGGGGTCAACAAAATGAGTGGTGATTTCCGAGTTACTTTAACTCACGATAGCGGCGATGCCGATGTAAACAGAAGCTTTGACATGAGGCAGGTTGAGTTAGCAGTGCATTTTCCCAAGGAAGTAGCAATCCTTGAAAACTCCCCGATTAGTGCTGTTAGCGTCAAGAATGAGCATGGCACTGCACTTATAGAAAAGCCGAAGGTTAGCTAATTCAATTGCGATCGCGTTACTCATGAACGCGATCACTTCCAGCGGGCGGTTACGCCATCGCAATTGATAAATCGATTCAAACAAGTCAAAAATATCACATTTTGAGCAAATGAAAGTAACAACCATCACTTACCAAAGAACTCTAAATCTGGGCGATTACAATTCGTGCAGATTAGAGAAAACCGCACTAGCTGACGAGTTTGAAGACCAAGAAATTGCGACACAGAATCTTATAGAAAGTGTTGAGCGCCAAATTCATGATGAGCATATACAGAACCAAATTGATAAAGAAATTGGAGGCAGGAGGAAACAATTAGCACTTCTCAAGGCAGAGTATGCAGAGTTGAGCAAACAAGTTGAACTTCTGAAAGCTCAACAAAATAGCGAATTTCAGGTTGAAGACGACCGATTTTAACTGAAACTTTTAGCGATTTCGTAAAACATCATGACCAAACATGACACTTGGGTGAAACTCAAACCCGGTAATCCTTATGAGCCAATTTTAGATTTATTTCCAGACGGGATGATACCCATGCGTGACCCGTTCCCCCTGGAGCGCGTGACCGCAGTTGACGGTGAACAAGTGGTGCTGTGGATTGTAGATTTAGAGCGCCTTGGTAGTATCCAAGCTAATGCCATAGCTCAAATTATTGCTCACCATCGCGGTGCTGACCCTAATGTTGTGGCAGCAGAAGCAACCTCTGTCGGTGGCTTTTCTATGAAGCATGAGTGGGTTGACTTTATATGGTGCGGCCCAGAGGGCTTTCAAAGGCAAAAGGAACTGGCAGATTTTTTTGAAACTGCACCACAGCCACCTAGCGCCCGTGCATACCGAGAATTTTATAACAGTCAACACGAGCGCTGGATCGAAGGGGAGGAAGTGCCCCCGCCCATCAACTCCATTGAGGACGTTGACCCCAGATTACGCACTCCAGAGCTAGAACGAGCTTTCAAGATGAGAAAAGTTGAGAGTGCTATGGCGAACGGTAACTACTCAGTTCTTGATGTGTTAACCGGACGTGCAATGGTTGATTCTCTTAACATTATTGACCCAGAAAACTCATATTCCTTAGTTGGTTATGACGAATTTGATGAGGACGAATTTAACGAGGATGAAATTTATGAGTGATGAAAGTTTAATAACTAAACCACTAAATAATGACTTCGTGACTTTACCAAAAGATTTGTTTGTACTAAACACTTTAGCTATGGGAATAGCTATACAAATTATTGCCAAAACAACTGGGGAAACTATAGAAATATGGCAGCACTATGTAGGGTCAACAGCTAACGAGCAATACCGTCAATTATCAGAAGAAGAAATTCAGGAAATAGTTGATTCTGTGAAAAATCCTATAACCGCCTGATGAATCGCAATTGTTGCGATCGCGCACATCTGCGCGGGCTACCTGACACAGTAGCCGAAACGGTGGCAACGATGCCACCGTCGCGGGTTGTGTCCAAAGCAATCCGCCCCACTGTTTCTAGGGAGTGGGGCGTTAATACTGAATTGCACACCCATTCTGTGGGGTGTTTGCAGCTTCAAGCGCACCTTCTCTAGAGCTACCGGGTTAAACCCAGCGTTAAGAGTGAATCGCGCCCCTCTTGTATGGGGTGTTAGGGGATTCAAGCGTCAAACTGGGCTTTTCAATATTCGTGGTAGGAACACGAATTCTAAATAACCCCAATTAGCAAACTGAACCATGACAATTAAATCGATTAGATCCTTGGGAGTTGATGTTAGTAAGTCAAGCGTAACTTGTCATATTTTAACACAATACCCCGTAGGTGGATTGAAGACCTATTGGCAAAAAAGCCGAACTAAAGCTAATACTTTATTCCCTAGTTTTTACTCCAGTCCGAAGCGTAAAAGCAAGCATAAATCAGCTTTTGATTTCGCTGATTATGTAATAGAGAATAAGCCTGATGTGGCAATCCTTGAGCCAACAGGGAATCATTACTCAAGGCTTTGGGCGAGAATCCTGGAAAGCTTAGAAATTAAGATCCTTTGGGTTGGTCATATTGAACTGAGGCGTTATCGCGGTGGTAAAAACTTACCCAATAAATCTGATGAGGCTGACGCTTTAGCTATGGCTGCTTACGGTGTGGATCAAGAAAATTATCTAGAATCTGGTGAACTTAACCCACGCCAGTTTCTAATGCACCGTCCGCAGATCATTGATGAGCTGCGCGAACTGGTACAGCAACTCGAACATCTTGCCCGTGTTCAATCACCGATCGTTAACTACACTCGCCAGGTTTTAGCGTGGCAATTTCCAGAAAAGGCACACAGTGAAAGTCGAAGCACTAAATTAGGTAACGTTCCGCCGTTATGGGGTTGGTTAGCAGAGAGGGAGCTAGAGGTACACCCACAGAGTTACAAATCTATATCAAAGATTTACCGGGAGTCGGCGGCGGTGCAATTTGGGCTAGAGATAGATCCATCTGTCAGACTTCATGCTGACTGGCTTTGCGATATCGACATCGAGGAGCAGCGACTAGAAACTAAACTCAAGTCGCTGGTCAATGATGAGCAGTTCAAAACCTATAACCAGATTTTCGATCAGTTCACCTTTGGACTGAGGATTCGGGCCAGGCTGCTGAGTCGGATCTATCCGTTTGAGGCTTTTCTCAGTAGCGATGGAAAACCGTTGATTGAGAGGGAAGTGAGGGAAGTTAAGAAAAAACAAGTCACCCGCGAGAATGGTAAATCTGTGGTGAAATTCCTACCCGGTGATGTGAAAAGGGTCAAGCGCAACCGCTCGCGTGATGCTTTTAAACTTAGGCTGGGTATGGGAACCGTCCTAGAGCAATCCGGCGATAAGCTAGTTGAGAAAGGAGCCGGCAGCGCCCTCTGTCGCATGAACTTCTGGCAACACGTGATCACAAAGGTTGAGGTTGACGGGCGGCTGCCCGATAATCCCATAAATAACGAGATTGCTGTTTATAAGGAAACACTCAAAAATAATGTTGACGGTTCTGGTAAACAGTTACTCAACGGTAAGCACTTGCAAAATAAGCTGATGTCAAAGGTTGCCAACCTTTTGTTTCGGGAATTATCAAGAGCGATCGCAAAACTATGACTGACGATTACCCAGTTTATGTAAAACTTTCTGCACAAAAATCAAGTCAACTAGTAGAGACAGATGACGACTACGATCCAACAGATGATTACGATGCTGATGAACCTAAGTATTGCCCAAGATGTGGGCAATATTCTGTTTTATGGGGAAGTTTTGATGAAGTTTGGTACTGTCAAAACTGTGATGAATTTTGATTGACTTACAGCAGATGATTATGTAATAGTCATTAGAAATAGGTTCAGAAGTTAACCTAGTCAGCATTTAAAACCGAGGGGGATGAGTAGGGATACTCATCCCCTCAACTTTTGCAAACTCCGCAGTCCTTAGAAGGTTAGAGTGAAGCTGCTAGACAGATGGCATTAGCTTACGATCATTTTCTCTATCCACCCAAATATCTCAATTGCATAGTTGCGGTTGAAAGACAACTTCAGATATGGGAAGGAGGAGATTTTAGGTAAAGCAGGACTTACGCATTTAAAAGCTGAAACCTCGTGCGCTTCACGCACTTACTCCTAACCCACACTAACTGCTCCATTTGGGGATACCGCAAGTGGAGCAAGTGGCAATACATTTCATTTAAAATACAAAATTGGATGCCAAATAAACGCTTTTATCACATTGGCTTTGGACAAGATGATTTAGGTTCATCGCCTCCCAGCATTGCTTTATTATCTGGCGATCCAGAGCGATCGCACCTAATTTCCCAAACTTATTTACAAGATGTCCGCTTGTTGTCAGAAAATCGCGGACTCAATAGCTATGTAGGATACTTACCAAATGGTCGCAGTGTCTTATCAGCTACAAGTGGTATGGGTGCGCCTTCATTAAGTATTGTTGTTAATGAGCTAATACAAGTAGGAATCAGGCAAATTATTCGCATTGGAACTTGCGGTTCCATTCAACCCCATATAACCGTTGGTAGCGTTGTTATTAGCAGTGCAGCATTGTGTCGCCAAGGTGCAGCTAATGACATTGCACCTGTAGAGTATCCAGCCGCCGCCGATCCTTTTCTGACAGTCGCTTTAGTTCAAGCAGCGCGAGAATTAGAGATTGAACATTACATAGGAATTACGGCATCAGTTGATACTTTTTACGAAGGACAAGAACGCACTGATTCCGCAAACCCGTATTTAATGCGATCGCTGCATGGCATCACAGAAGAATATCGGCGCTTAAATATCTTGAATTACGAGATGGAATGCGGCACACTATTCAAAATGGCAGGAGTGTATAATTTTGCTGCTGCTGCTATTTGCGGTGTAGTTGCTTCACGTACTGATAGCGAAAATATCATCTTAGAACAAAGAGATATTGCTATAAAAAATGCGATCGCAACTGCTGTACACGCAGCAACAACTCTGGCATAAGCTAACAAATTTCTCTTATTTAACTTCTTAGTCTGCCAGATTTAATCTGCTCTAAGTATTTTTATCATGTCTTTACTTAATCTTTAATTTATCAATCAGTAATTCTAGGTAAAATATCTTGAGTAAGATGTAATTTTATCTGATAGAGATATATAAATACAAACAGAAAAAATCTCACTAACTATCTTGAAAGTAAGAAATTTGTGTGGATATCCTAGACCGAGTATATAGACAAAAATTATAGACTGAATAACACGATATATTTAAAAAAGTGTTGGATTACAATTTGCATTAAATTGCGTTTTTGCATTAATGACTTGAGTTTTTTTAAGCAATTTTTGCAGCAATTATGAGTAATTTAGCTATCAATAAATATCAAAAAAATTGGAGATCGATATAAGATGAAGAATGCTTTCAGGTGTTGGATTACAAGCGTTAATCTAGTTGCGATGTCTACGACGGTCTACGCTTACGCCCTCATGCTGACGCTGATGTTTTTAGCATTCTCTCATCGGGCAACAGCAGACGATCCAGGAGCGTGTTACATGATAACCTCCTCTGGTAAAACCGTTGGATTGGGAAGGCTTTGTGGAAATATAATAGCCGCACCTTCAGACAACAGAGTTTTTCGAGTCTCAATCAAACGCCGCTTTGGTGGAACTCCTGTGATTGATGTCACCTTCAACGACAAAAAAACCTTTGAAATGATTGTAGATACAGGTGCTAGTGGAACCATTATCACTCAAGGTATGGCGAATACACTTAAACTCCAGGCTACAGGTACAATGCAAGCCCAAATTGCCGATGGTAGCGAAGTAGAATTTCCAACCAGTAAGGTAAAATCTATTGCAGTAGGTGGAGTTACAGCCCATAATCTTCAGGTAGCGATCGCACCAAAAGCAAGCATCGGTCTACTAGGTCACGATTTCTTTGGCAACTATGATATTAAGATTCTGGAAACAGAAGTTGAATTTCATCACCGCTAAGTTGTAATACCACTTAGACAGATATTTACAACTTGTAAAGATTTTACTTGCTTCATAGAAGATTTCCGAAAACAGCCGACATGACATTGTAGCTAGCCAAGTACTTTTACATACAAGGACAGACAAGCTATGTCAGTTGAAGGTATTGACGTTGCTCAATTCAGTGAGAATATTGATTGGGAAAAAGTGAAAAGTCAAGGTATTCACTTTGCTTTTGCTAGAGTGAACTACGGAACCTATAAGCAAGATACTCAGTTTGCTTCTTATTGGCCTGCCATTAAGAAAGCTGGTATTATTCGTGGAGCATATCTCTTCTTTCGTCCTTCTGAAGAGGTTGACCCGCAGGTAAAAATGTTTGCTCAAGCTCTAGAGATAGAACCAGGTGATCTCCCCCCAGTCGTAGACATTGAGCCAGATTATAAAGATAGAGAACAGAAGCACGATCATTGGAGTGACTTGACTTTGACACAGAGGTTAGACCGAGTTTCCAAGGTCTTAACTGCGGTGGAAGTTACTACAGGTTACAAGCCGATAATATACACAGGATATTATTTTTGGCGAGATCAGTTGGGGAATACTTCACATTTTGCTGACTATGACCTGTGGATAGCAAATTACAACCCAGGTACTCCTAGTATTCCAGGCGGTTGGAATTTGCATACTTTCCACCAGTACGACGGGGATAAAAAAGGTTTTCCTGGTATATCAGGTGATGTAGATCGTAATAGATTCAACGGTGCTTTAGATCGTCTCCAGGCTTTAACCGTTCCTGCTGTTTCACTTCAGCAAGGTTGCATTGGCCCTAAGGTGAAAAAGTTGCAGCAGGCTTTAAAAAAAGTTGCCCAAGACTCAAGTCACCCAGAATTCGATCCAGGATCGCCAGATGGTATTTTTGGCCCAGGTACTAAAAAGGCTGTTATAGCTTATCAGCAAGCCAACAGTCTTACAGCGAATGGCATTGTTGCCCCTGGAGACAAATTAGCGATCGCTTAAGATGAGTTTGACTGTCAAAAAATCTTGATGGTTTGCACAAACGCAATTGATCATATACCTAAGCTATCTGAACCAAAAAAGCATTTTTTATAACTAAGTACTACTATTGAGTAACCGTAAATTAACTTGTGAAAGTGGTTTGTAGTAGCATTTCTACAAACCCTCTCCCTAAATCAATCTTGACAGTCTACTATTCGCGGTTCACATACCCTAATGATCAGCAAGAGATTTCTTTGGCAACTATGACATCAAGATTCTGGAAACAGAAGTTGAATTTCATCACCGCTAATGCTTGCAGCTTGTAAATTTTTTAAGTTTTTATATTGAAATTATTTCAACCCGCCCGTTTCTCTCAAGAGTTACTCAGCATTCCTGAAGCTGGTTAAGAGCGTTATAGAATAGAAATAAACCTTACATAACATTACGCTGATTCAGCAGAATTGCCCATGACCACTTCTAAACGCCAATACCACATCACTACTTTCGGTTGTCAGATGAATAAAGCTGACTCAGAGCGCATGGCTGGCGTTTTGGAAGATATGGGCTTTGAGTGGTGTCAAGACCCGAATCATGCAGATGTGATTCTCTACAATACCTGCACAATTCGGGATAATGCTGAACAAAAGGTATATTCTTACCTCGGCAGACAAGCAAAGCGTAAACATGAGCAGCCTGATTTAACCCTCATTGTTGCTGGTTGTGTTGCCCAGCAAGAAGGAGAAGCGCTGTTGCGGCGAGTGCCAGAATTAGATTTGGTAATGGGGCCACAACATGCCAACCGTCTGAAAGATTTATTGGAGTCAGTATTTGAGGGCAACCAAGTTGTAGCAACTGAAGCAGTTCACATTATTGAAGATATCACCCAACCGCGACGAGATAGTACAGTGACAGCTTGGGTGAATGTGATTTACGGCTGTAACGAGCGCTGCACTTATTGCGTAGTTCCCAATGTGCGCGGTATCGAACAATCTCGCACGCCGTCAGCTATCCGGGCTGAAATGGAGGAATTAGGACGGCAAGGTTACAAAGAAATTACTCTACTCGGTCAAAATATTGATGCTTACGGCAGAGATTTACCTGGAGTCACACCAGAAGGTCGGCATCTGCACAACTTTACAGATTTACTTTATTACGTCCATGATGTGCCGGGGATTGAAAGGCTAAGATTTGCTACTAGTCATCCCCGTTATTTTACTGAGAGATTAATTCAGGCTTGTGCTGAGTTGCCCAAGGTGTGCGAACACTTCCACATTCCCTTTCAATCTGGGGATAATGAACTTTTAAAAGCGATGGCGCGGGGTTATACGCATGAGAAATATCGCCGGATTATCGATACCATTCGGCGGTATATGCCAGATGCCTCCATTAGTGCCGATGTAATTGTCGGTTTTCCTGGGGAGACAGAAGCACAGTTTGAAAATACCCTGAAACTGGTGGAAGATATTGGCTTTGATATGTTGAATACAGCAGCATATTCGCCGCGTCCAGGGACACCAGCCGCTTTGTGGGACAATCAACTGAGTGAAGAAATTAAAAGCGATCGCCTACAACGGCTCAATCATCTAGGAAACTCGAAAGTAGCAGAGCGATCGCAACGTTACTTTGGACGCATTGAAGAAGTTTTAGTAGAAGACCAAAATCCTAAAGATCAAACTCAGGTAATGGGACGCACTGGGGGTAATCGTTTGACCTTTTTTAGCGGCAATATCAAAGAACTCAAAGGGCAGTTAGTGAAGGTAAAAATTACCGAAGTTCGCCCTTTTAGCTTAACGGGTGAACCGATTGAAGTGAGGCAAACTGTTTTACAGTAAGAACCAGTTGAAATAAGTAGAGCGGCGTGAATAATTCAAGGTTTGTAGTGAGGACTTTAGTCCTCATTTGAGGGCTGTTCGCGAAGTGTTCCCGCAGGGTAGCCCTGACTACGAACTAATCTCAAGATTTGTTACATTACTTAATATACCTTGACTTATTCTCAACAACTTATTACCCCTTTGAGATTGGTAAATGTCCCTGGACTTACCAGCGCCATCAACAAATCTTCTGGGATGGGCCGAAAAACTATCCAAAGCATTTCATAAAGAATGCAGCAAGTAAAAAGACATTGCCCCAAGACACAGGGATTTGCTCAATTGTCCAAGCGTCCTGACAAACAAAAGTCTTGCGGGGGATGACTAATAAGGGTTATCTGATTATTCTTTTTGAAGATTGTACTCTTAACTCATGATCAAGTTACCGCAGACAATTTCAGTTCTTCTTTTTGGGGCTAGCTTGGCTATAATTTCCCCTCAACTTGCTGCTGCTTTCACTGTTCAAGAGGTAGTTAACCTTGCCCAAGCATCAAGCGATTTGCCAGTGGTGAAATCAGCAGGACTGTCCCCCGATATGAACGTTCCTTGGTCGAAAGCTGTGAGAATTGTTGACCCCTTTGAAGGGGAGTTTCTTGGGGTTTTCGACCGCAACTCATTAGGTGGCTATTTGTACCGTGAGGGATCAAACCAAGTTATTAGTTTGTGGACTCCTTCGAGCATTCGAGTCCTGGTTACAGTCAATTCTGGTCAAGCAAGTTCTTCTTTTTACACCGCAGGTCATCTGTATCCTAGACCTGATTTTCTTAGATTTGTCACTACCAAAAAAGTTGATAAACTGTTGCTCAAGGTGAGGGAAAAAGTTTTTAAATTAGACGGTTCAACTGGCTCGTTTGCTGTCAGTAGAGAATTAGCCACTGCTTTGAAAAATGCTCCAGATGAAAACTTAGATATCAGACTAGTCTTGGAAGGAGGTCAAACTATTGATAGCAAAATTGGTAAAGGGACGGTAAAAGCTTGGCGAAACATTTATTAAGCTATTGCATTTTTAAGCCAAGTATTATCTATGATTAATAAAGGAAAATTTTCTCCCATCTCATCAGTAATTTATCTGGGAAAACTAGTTTATAGATTTAATAATAACGAACATTGTTAGAAGCAAGCCTGATTAATTCTTCCACATTGTTTGAGATTGTATTGCAAATCGTATTTAAAGGTAAGTCATTGGGATCAAGCCCAAAAGGTTCTTCGATTTCTGAGCCAATTTGTTCAATACTTAATAGTGTAAAACTTACAAAAGCCATTACTATACCAGTCCACCAATTTAAAAGACTAACAATTTCCAAAGGTAATATCAGACAAAAAATTAATAATAGTTGCCTGAGTTTAATAGTATATATCAAAGGCAGTGGCGTTTTTAAAATGCGTTCGCAACCACCTAAAATATCTACTAAATCATCTACGCAGTTATGTAAAGTAGTCAGTTGATAGACATTTAGACAATTCCGGTCATGCTGATATTGCAAGTAATCTCCTATCCAGTAGGCAATTTGTAGTGGGGGATGATTAGTGTCTTGGAGTTGTAAATATTGTTTTTCAGACATTAAGGATGCTAACTCAGTGTCTAAAGGTACTGATCTAAGATGTAACTTCATTGCAACTGCAAAAGCAGTTACTAACCGAACTATTGCCTCTTTCTCTACTCTATCTTCAGGTGTCTTTTCTTTAACTATTATCCAAATCCCACGAGTTAAGTTACGAGATGTATTAACTAAAGCTCCCCATAGTTGACGACCTTCCCAAAATCTATCATGGGCTGTATTCGTCCGAAAAACTAATAGTAATGTAAAACCAATATTAAAACTTAAAACAGCATTAGTCAGAATACTATTGGAATCTGAAAATGCTATTGGTAATCCCAAATGATAGAGAAATGATATTAAAGTACCATAAAGAGTACAAAAAAGTACCCAAGGAAGAATGATAGAAATAATTGACCTTTCAAGCCGAAGAGTTACTTGAAGCCAGCTTAATTTTTCGCCTTTGTAAAGATGATACTTTTCTCTTAAAGAGTTTTTAGAATTATTTTGAAAATATTTAGGTCGTTTCATATTGATCGGGTTGACAATTACATCAATTAGCAAACTAACTTTCTTTTTTAGTCAAAGTTATCTTGCTTAAGCAAGATATGTGTAAGATGTAGGTTTCCAAATAGCAATTTCTGTGCAACTATAATCAACATAAATCGTAATATTAACATTAAAATTTATTTATGTTAACCTTCTTTAGATAGGGAAATTCATGACCATCTTCTAACTTTTCACGATCAACCTGGTTTTCTAATTCTATTGGTTAAACTTCGTGGTATTTCACTGCTTTATGAGAGAATTAGACAAAAATTTACAGTTATTTACAGTAAATACTCACTTTTTCTCACCGACAAGGCAGGAAACAAGGAAATATCCTAAAAATTGTTATGTCTAAACTTTTTCAAAAATAGAGTGCTGACAATTCATTTGTCAATTTATGCTTTATTTTTCTGGAACTTGAGAGGGCATAACTTCAATCAATAATTAAGTTTTATCATGTTAGAAATACCGCCAGAAATTGAGAAGCAAATTCAAAGATGGCATCGAGATGCAGTAATATTGCACTCGATTTTCATAACCTTGGGAGTAACTTCCATACTCTCGTCTTTGATTGTTGCTACTTTTGTTCAAGAACTTGGAACCTTTCGGACAAAAGTTTTTGCTGCAATCAGCGCAGCTTCTGTAGGAATTATTAATACGACAGGTGTGGGACGAAAAGGTAACGGATTTCGTCAAGCCCAAAGACACTTAAAAGCTGAAACAATAAGATTCAGTGCAGGGAAGAGTTCTATTGAAGATTTAGCAAAAGCTTTCGCAGAAGCAGAATCAATGATAGGAGATGTAGAAATTAAGATCCGAGATTCATCAGATTCATGAGCATGATATCTAATTAAATTACCAGATAAGTAGCTATAGTGGCGATCGCTCATTGATTTTTCATAGCTTTGAGACTGCTGGTAGCGACGCAAAACAGATTGGATATTTTTTTTACAAACGTCTTCACCAACTGCCTGAGAAAGCGATCGCCACAACTGAGAACCGACTTGTTTGATATAGTCGTCTTTATAACTTATCTGCACCGCAATTTCCGCATAGGTGCGTCCCAGCCAACTTTCCAGCAAAACTACAGATTGAACGTTATTAAGCCTTTATCCAAAGGTAGACCATAAAAGAGAAGAGTATCGACTAAATTCAGCGCCTCTTGTGCCGTCATGGATCAGCCTGCTTAATTTATAGGTTGAACTTATGTAATTTCTCTTTTCAATGAAATTTTTCCGTTGACCGTTACATTTTTTTACACTAACAACTCACCTTTTCTCACCGGCAGAGCGATCGCATTCGGGTTAATAATTAATACAGTGTAGATAAGTTAATGCGTACTTCTCAAACTATAAAAAGGAGATAAATTCTATGAAATTTGGTATTGATATTGGACACAATTGCCCACCAGATACAGGGGCAACAGGCATTCAACAAGAAGATGTTTTAACTAAAGCAGTTGGTACAAAATTGATCCAAAAGCTAAAAGCAGCAGGACATACCGTTATTGATTGCACTCCTACAAGCGCTAGCAGTGTAAACAATTCTCTTAGACAACGAACCGATAAAGCGAATGCCAATAACGTTAATGTCTTTGTCTCCATTCATTTTAATAAATTTAATGGGATAGCAGATGGCACAGAAGTTTTCGCCATTAGTAATACATCCAAAGGTATTGCTCAATCAGTTCTTAAAGAGATTGTTAAACTTGGATTCAGAGATAGAGAGGTTAAAAGTAGAGGCTTATTTGTTCTCAAAAATACACAAATGCCAGCTATTTTAATTGAGTGCTGCTTTTGTGATAATAAAAAAGATATGGATCGCTTTGATGCTGAAAAAATGGCTGAAGCGATTAAAGATGGATTAATTGGTGACTCCGATCCCCGTCAAACTAAACATGATAAAAAGTACATTCTAGAAATTACAGAAAAAACTTTCTTAAAACCTTCTACAGAACAGTCATCAGAGCTACCCAAAGAATCTCTATTCGAGATTGAACCAGGAAATTACCCAATTTTAGATGCCCATTTTGAAGAAAGCCATTATTGGGTTAAGTGGCCTGATAAAAGTAAAGGAAACAGAGATGAGCATTTTGTTTTTGCTGGACATGCCAAAATTGTAGAAAAAGGTTAACCATTTGTTAACACCTAGATAAGATCCTCGACTTATTAAATAAGTCGAGGATCTTATAATAATTTGGGCTTATGGAAATATTTTTTCATAGGACAAAGCTATGTAATTACTAGATGATTTAGTCAACAATTATTTTAATAAAGATTTAGCAATAATATTTATAAAAGTTGGCATTGAAAGTGCAAAATTTACCGATATCAATCGGCAAATTCTCAAAGAAGTAACCTTCACTCAATGGTTACTAGAGTCTGCTAGAGGGAGAAGTGAGCTTGCTGTCAATGCTAACAATTTTGCCGGATTCAAATGGCGAGTTCCTGATATGAAAGGGTTTGCCGAACCGTTAAAAATTAAAGTTACTTCTGAGCTAGAAGAAGTATAATTTTGTAACTTCCAAGATATTAATGCCTTTTTCCAAAATTTTTGCAACACATAAATCGGCTGTAGGGGCGTACAGGTTTACACCCCTACTTATGTATCTGTATCAGCTATTTTGTTAAACGGTATATTTAGGTAAATTATGAGATGATGCAATGTGCAACTTAGAGTTTATCATTGCAATATTTTGATGAGTGGAAGAGTTGCGACAGAAAAACTTTTACAATTTCTGCCCTGCGTAAATCGATCGCACTTCGCCGTTACGCCGGATGACAGCTTCGCCATTACTAACATCTACAAGTGTCCAACCGCTTGAGCCAATGCTTTCACCCATATTGATGCGGCGAGTCACACCATCGATTTTAAACAAAGCGGCAGATTTGTTGCCCAACTCTAGTAATCCTTCTAAGGTATTACTGGGAGCCTCTGCGATCGCAGTTGCCGGATATACTTGTTCCTGGGTAATAGTTGGTTCTGACTCTGGTGCGAGTGCAGCACGCAATGGAACTACTGGTAATGCTGGCAGAGGTTTGGGTGTTTGGCGCACGCTAATGGGTGCAGTTTTCGCCGCCACAGGTTTGAGTTCGGCTCGTACAGCCGCAGCTAACATGTTGACGGTTACAGGCTTGGCAGCTTGTCGCACTGTATTCAGGGCCGTTTTCACAACATTAGGTTGAGATACCCGTAACGCACTGGCAACTTGTGGTAGTGTGGGAGTCCCAGGAATAGCTGGGAGGGCGTAGCGCATTGGCGATGGCGCTTGATAAACGGGAACGTAGATGCGCTCAACAACGCTTCCAGAACGGTTAGGCGCTGGTGGTGTATTGTTAGCTAGAAGTGGAAGTCCTGGTAGGTTACCACTTGTTTGCTCACGAGCAAAGGCAATTTGGTTAGTATTTACCTGACTGGAGAAGCCCGATTTGAAAGATTTTTGATTGGGTGTTGCTTCTTGCTTATCTATAACTGCCAGTGCTCCCAGCATGTAGTCAACCAACTCTGCCTCAATTTCTGTTTTTACGGGCAACTGCGACTGTGGTTGTGGCACTATCAGCGCTGACTCAGGCAATTTGGTATTTAAAAGATATACGACTCCAGACTGTACCAGATAGATAATACCAGCGATCGCCACGCCTAAAGTTGTTCCTACAATCAGCAGTTTGCCCAAGGTAAGACTAGTTTTTTGACGCTTTCTACTAACTGATTTCACAGTGCCGGTGTCAAACACAACGGTACTCAATTGCTTGTGCTTATCTTGAGCAACTGACTGTACTGGCTGATTCAGTGTGTTTGGTAAAATAATCTGCGGGATCGTAACTGTTTGCAGAGGCACATATTCTGAAGACGACTGGCGTTGAGCTTGGGAAGAAACTCCAGCAACAGAATGGCTCGATTTTTTCTGACTACTGTGCCTAACGGTTTGAGAAGGCAGATTACCACTAACATCCAGAATGTAGTCGATATCGGCAAAGAGTTCATCCATTAGGCCATCAGCATAGTTTTCTATCGACCAAGGCTCGTTGGCGATTAAGTCTTCTGATGGTTCCGGTACTATGAGACGGGTGCTGGCTTCTTGTAACATAGACGTTCTGGGTTGTTGCTAGGACGGGGAAACGCCGCCCCTACTGCCTGGAAATGAGGATTATTATTAAAGAGGGAACAGGGAACGGGCAACAGGGAACACGGGTTTTCAGATGAGGATTTATACCCCACCTGAAATATGCCACTTGATAGAAGTGGGGGTATTCTTACTCCCGGATAGGGAACAGGAAATAGGAAAAACTGTTAAGAGTTCCCTTCTTTGATTAAACATCCAATCTCCTGTCTTATGGAGACGAGTTGATTGAGTGTTGGTATCAAACTCAACTTTAATCTGAGGATTGTTGATGATGCCACTACTAATATTTATGTCATCTATCATACCAATCTCTCTCCCTACTACTATACTCAGTCTTTATCAAGTTTGTGTTAGGCTAACGCTGGAAATTCAGACTGGCTCTTGGTTCTACGCAATTCTAGATATAATAATAAGGCATTAATATCCGCTGGGTTTACACCACCTATACGTGCAGCTTGACCAAGAGTGAGTGGTTTTACGTGAGTCAGCTTTTCCCGTGCCTCTTTAGAAAGAGTATCAATTGTTGTGTAGTCCAAATCCCCAGGTAACTGGCGGTGCGCTTGGCGGGCAATTTGGTCAATCTGACTTTGTTGCCTAGCGAGATAGCCAGAATACTTGATATCAATTTCTGCGCCTTCTTTCTCGGCGCGGTTGAGGTTGGGGTTTCCCAGTCCAAACCTGTCCAGGTCAACGTAATGGAATCCCGGACGCCGCAGTAAGTCGTTGAGGGTAATTGAACCTTTAATTGCTTGTTGGGTATTAGATGCGATCGCTATTCCCATTTCATCATGTTCTTTGACTCGTGTGGCTTGCAATCTTTGTTTTTCTGTAGTAATATTCGTTTGTTTTTGGGTAAATAGATCCCAGCGGCGATCGTCAATTAAACCAATTTCCCTTCCCAAAGGTGTCAGGCGTTGGTCGGCATTGTCAGAACGCAATAGTAATCGGTATTCTGACCTACTGGTAAGCATTCGATAAGGTTCCCGCAGGTCTTTTGTACACAGGTCATCAACTAGCGTCCCAATGTAACTTTGCTCACGGGCAAAGACAATCATTTCTTGAGAGCGAACAAATCGAGCTGCATTAATTCCCGCCACCAGCCCTTGAGCTGCGGCTTCTTCATAACCTGTAGTACCGTTAATCTGCCCTGCACAAAACAGCCCCGCAATCTTCTTAGTCATCAGTGTGGGATAACACTGAGTTGCGGGTAAATAGTCATATTCCACAGCGTAGGCGGGACGCAGCATTACACATTTTTCCAAACCAGGGAGAGTCCGCAACATTTGCAGTTGCAAATTTTCTGGCAACCCTGTAGAAAACCCTTGAATATAAAGTTCGGGTATATCCCTTCCTTCTGGTTCAATAAAGATTTGATGGCTTTCCTTATCAGCAAAGCGCACAATCTTATCTTCAATACTGGGACAATAGCGCGGCCCTTTGGCTTCCACCCAACCGCCATAAACTGGTGACAAGTGCAAATTATCCTGAATCAGACGATGAGTTTCGGCAGTTGTGCGGGTGATGTAGCAAGGCATCTGTTCCCGTTCTACCCACGCCTCTGGGTCAAAGCTAAACCAGCGCACATCTTCATCCCCTGGCTGGATGAGCATTTTACTATAATCCACTGATCGCTTGTCTACCCGGGCTGGAGTCCCAGTTTTAAGTCTTCCGGTTTCAAATCCCAGGCGATTTAGGGTTTGTGTCAATCCTTCAGCCGCAAATTCCCCAGCCCGTCCGGCTGGCATTGATTTGTTACCAACCCAAATTTTACCTCCGAGGAAGGTGCCAGTTGTCAAGATGACTGCTTTGCATTGGAACCCTACACCAAAATAAGTTTCAACGCCGATGACTTCACCGTTAGCGCCCAGCACCAAATCTGTTGCCATACTTTCGCGGATTGTCAAGTTTTCTTGGTTCTCAACAATAGTTTTCATCACCGCTGCATATTCGCGCTTGTCCGTCTGGGCACGTAATGCCCAAACAGCAGGCCCTCGTGAAGAGTTGAGGATGCGTTTTTGCAGGTAGGTGCGGTCTGCTACTTTACCAATTTCTCCGCCGAGTGCATCTACCTCATGAGTCAACTGGGATTTGGCCGGGCCGCCCACCGCCGGGTTACAAGGTTGCCAAGCAATTTTATCCAAGTTGAGCGTCAATAGCAGGGTACGACAACCGAGGCGTGCAGAGGCGAGAGCTGCTTCGCAACCGGAGTGACCTGCACCGACGACTATGACATCAAAAGCGTCTTGGAATTCAACGGAATTGTGCATGGTCATACTTACAGGATCAGCAAGCTTAGAGGTCTTTTCAATTTTAACTGTTCCAGTGATTTCATGGATGTATCTTTCTGATAAAAAAGTTATCAAACTTACTAGTACTCAATCAGAGACAAGTTTCTATTTTTAAACTTGAGTATTAATTAAAAAATATATTCTCTTTTAAAATTTGTGACAACTTTACGGATGATTGGTCGCAGCTATTGTTCACATGGTTAGCCATTGACACAAATTAATTGATGACTAGTATATATTTAGCTATCTTACACAAGTTGTATAGAGCTAGGAGCAACATCAATTAATTATCTATATTTATCTCTATTATCTGTGATTTTCACTTATCAATAACAGATATTTGTCAGAAGCTCATTACTTTTACTCTTGAATCAACCAAGTAATTATTTAAAAAATGAAGCTCAATATCAGGAATAAACCAAATATTACTAGATTTATCAGAAAAGCAACTTTTCTCAGTATAGTTATATTGATGATTTTTATCTTAGTAGCTAGTAATGAGATTACCCATCACAAATTGGCTAGAACTGCCCAACCATTAAACGGATGCTTGAGTAATAATTCATTACCTTGTACAGATACCCCTAAAGAGATAATATCAGAACCATTTATTCCCAACCCAAAATTAAACGCTCAAGAGCGTTTTTTATCTGCGATCGCTAGAAAGTTACCTACAATTCCCCAGCCTGCCACTTATGAATATACTTTGCTGCGAACATACGGCGCAGTCTTTGTAAATCCAGATGTCGGGATTAAACTACCGCAAAAGGATATCTTTGCTAATGAACAAGAAACCCAAGAGTTTCAAGCTACTTTAACAATGGGTCATGTTGATGGAACTAACGACTGTTATTTACAAAAGTCGGCGGCTGACGCTTTAAATAAAGCGCGAATCCAGCAACAGATATCGCTCAAATCTGGTTATGGTTCTGGTGATTGTACTCGCACGTTTAACACGAATTTAATATTTTGGCACAAATATGCCAACAATGAAGTTTTAGCAAAAGTTCAACAAGGGAAAGAAACAAAAATTCTCGGTTTAGTTGCACCTCCCGGAACTTCACAACATCTCTGGGGATTAGCAATTGATTTACGCGTATCTAATCAAAAACAGAGAAAAGCTCTCAATCAAAATGGTTGGTTTCAGACTGTACAAAATGATGTCCCCCATTGGACTTATATAGGTTTAACTGAAGAAAATTTACCTCTATTTGGTTTTAAAAAACAAGCTATTCGAGGCATTACTTATTGGATTACACCACTTTAGGTTTAAGAGTTAGAAAAATTGGCAAATCGAGAAGCTCTAGCACGCTTGATTTTAATCAAATTATTAAGTTTAAGTATCAATGTTTTCTTAATTCTGAATTCTTACCTTTAAGTAAAATTTGATCTGATAGGCTAATAATCATTCAAATTGCATCCCCGCCTCTGCCGTGTAAGAGCGTCTTTATTGAGGATTATGCAACTCAAAAGGGGATAATTGGCTAAGTCGTCATTTATAGACTAAACGGTTTGGTCTATAATAAGCAAATAGTAAATTTTTGACTTGCTGAATGACTAATAATTTCTTGAGAAGTTAGGATGAAATCACAATCGAATTTCAGTTGAGATATTTCCTTCTGAGGGAAGCAAAAGCATCAAACAGCAACGCTTATGCCATCAAATTTTACCAATTTATAGTAAATTTAAATAACCAATCCTATGCCACATCGTCATTATCCTCCCGCCTACTTACGCTATCTCAGAGCCAGGTTATCAAATCTAGGGCGACCTGCTTTTTGGGGATCTGCAATTTTTTTATCTGTAGTAGGGCTAATAACCTGGGAATACTGGTCAAACCCAGATATTTTCGTTTATAAGAAGCAAAAAAACCCAATCATTTCACAAAAGCCTGCTGATTCCTCCCTGTCAGCAGAAAACAGAGCCATTGCAGCGGATATTGATAACCTGCCAGTTTTGTTTAATGATTTTGAGCAAGCAACTCTCTCATCAACGGCAAATACGCCTAAGGAAAAGACTGAGGCAAAAAATAGCACAGGCTTATTAGAGGATGTAGTTAACAAACAAAAGTCTGCTAGTGATACCAAATTAAATCCTGGTTTAGGCGTTAATAGCGACACCTCCCCAGCCCTGAAAAATCCCTTTGTTGTACAAACAGAAAATTTATTGCGTACTGGGACGGTTAATAGTAATAACCCGTTTCTAGGTCTCAAGACCTTAACTGGGGCGTCAGAACCAACACAAGGGGAACAAACATCCTCTAGCCAGGGTATTGGATCGACTAATAAAACCAACAAGAATCAAAATTCTCTCTCTATCAGCCCACTTGAAGCGGCGCTGAACCAATCGACAAACCAGAGATTATCTAGCTTCAATGGTATCACTCCAACTCAGACAAATACCTTGGGGCAAGTCTCTGACTCAGGCACAACCCTAATGCCACCCATCAACAGCTTATCCAGTCAGAATTCTCTACAAAATACTGGGTTAACTCCTGGGACAGGCTACACATCAACGGGTACAAACTTACCTCAAAATCCCTACGGTAATTTAAATAACGGTCAGGTATTGCCTAATAATGGCTTAAATACTGGTACAGGTTATCCATCAACGGGTGCAAACTTACCGCAAAATCCCTACGGTAATTTAAATAACGGTCAGGTATTGCCTAACAATGGCTTAAATACTGGTACAGGTTATCCGTCAACGGGTACAAACTTACCGCAAAATCCCTACGGTAATTTAAATAACGGTCAGGTAGTGCCTAATTTAGCACCAGTGACGCCCCCAGCCACCTCTATCGCACCAAGTAATATTGCACCTTACTCTAGCCAGAGTCAAGGTGTTGTTACACCCACAAACCCTACGGGATATGGGAATTATGGCTTGCAGCAACCGACGCAACCACCACAATCTAATTATGGTAATTATGGCTTGCAGCAACCAACACAGTCTAATTCCTTATATCTTCGCCAGATTCGAGACAAGTATAGAAGTCAGGGTCAAAACTGATTTTAAGTCCGTTGGCTAGAAAAAGTCTAGCTAAGGTGATTGTGGGTTATTGGGAATAATTGGAACTTCTGGTGTTTCGGGTTGTCGCTGTTGTCGTTGCAAATATTTACTCAAGACATAAGCCATATCCCCACGGGTAACAGGTTTTAAAGGGGAAATATTACCTTGAGCATCTGTGTTAAGAAATCCCTCGGTAGCTACTGTAGCGATCGCTTTTCTAGCCCAAGTTGGGATAGACTTTTCATCTGGATGTGAAGCCAGAATCTCATTCACAGCAGCATCAGGAAATTGAAATACACCATAAGCCTGAGCAAAAATCGCCAGAGCTTCTGCCCTTGTCACCTTTTGGTTAGGGAAGAATTCATCGCCTCGATAGCCTTTCATGATGTCAGTTTTTAGAACTGTCTGTATATCATTAAATGCCCAATAAGAACGAGGAACATCTGGAATAGTTAAATTTCCTTTGTTAACAGCTTCTCTTTTATCTAACCGAAATGCTTTTACCATAATCGACGCTAATTCTGCCCGACTCAGTAACCTTTCTGGATAAAACTTGCCATCGGGAAAGTTTGTCATCCATTTGGCAGCAGTTACCTGTTGAATGGAATCAGCTGGTGTTCCAGAAGTAGATTCTGGTACTTGAGCAATTGCTGGCAAGCTTTGCAGTAGTGCCATTAAAGATAGAGTAATTGAAAGCTGACGCATCATGATAACCACTTTTAGCTGCTAACGGGAATTGAAAAAACTACGTTACTGAGGTGAACGCAAAATTTAGTCTCAGTCAATGACGAATTTAGGCTGGGTAATGTTGCGTAGCTACGTAGTGATGTTAGCTGGTTTTCATAATCAAGGGGGTAGAAATCAGCAAAAACTTGTTTTTTACCTTTCATCTTTTGGCGTTATCTGCCCACTACTATGGACTATAGTCAGTTTTTCAGGAGTTTTGGGAATGACAGCAGCAGCAGATCCCGTCAAGTTGATGAAGCAAGAAGTTGGCAAAGCCGCCGCGGCCTTAGTCAAGTCGGGTTCCATTGTGGGGTTGGGTACGGGGTCAACTACAGCATATACGATTCAGTTTTTGGGCGATCGCCTCAAGTCTGGTGAACTCAAAGATATCATTGGTATACCTACCTCGTTTCAGTCAGAAGTGCTGGCAAAGCAGTACGGTGTTCCTCTCGCCACCTTGGATGCTATTGACCACATCGATATTGCCATTGATGGCGCAGATGAAGTCGATCCGCAGAAGAATTTGATTAAAGGCGGTGGTGCAGCACATACCCGCGAAAAAGTCGTAGACTACCTAGCAGAACAGTTCATTGTCGTGGTAGACAGTGGCAAGTTAGTAGACCGCTTAGGTTCTACTTTCGCTGTGCCTGTGGAAGTGATTCCAATGGCAATTACCCCTGTCACCAATGCCATCAAAAAACTCGGTGGTAAACCAGAACTTCGCATGGGTGTAAAAAAAGCTGGGCCAGTAATCACCGACCAAGGGAACTTTGTCTTAGATGTCAGATTTGACTCCATCGAAGATCCAGCCGGACTAGAAAAGACATTGAATAACATTCCCGGCGTTCTGGAAAATGGGATCTTTGTAAACTGTGTCGATTTAGTTTTAATTGGCGAAGTCAAAGATGGTCAGCCATTAGTGCGGCAACTGTAATAATTTTGGATTTTAGATTTTGGATTTTAGATTTCAGAGACATCTAAAATCCAAAACTAAGCAAAATTCTAGTGAGTTTAAACAGAAATTTCCCAAAATTTGCCAGTTGTACATCATTCATTCTGAATTCTGAATTCTGACTCCTGAATTCTGTTTTGACACTAAACTTTAGCCTACTTTTCTATAAAACCTAAAAAATAGCCTTAGAGGGTGTTTGAAAAGTCTAAATTATTACTAGCCTTGGCGACTAGAAACCTTGGCGATTCGAAATCACGGCTACACAGACAAAACCCACCTACGTGGGTTAAAGAGTTTGATTTTGTGTTAGTCCGCGCAGGCGGACTTTGCTTGTGTAGCCGCGATTTCCAATCGCCCAAAACTTTTCAAAGATCCTCTTAACCCGTCTTCCGCTTTAAGCTTGCCGCACTCCCGCGCTATCCTATGAGAAAGATAAAACTGTTGCGATCGTGGGGAGGTCTTTCTCACTTCAGGAATTCCAACAACTACATCCCGTAAAATAGACAGGCAAGAACCCTGCCCGATAAAAATATGGGAAAATTTTTGGGAAATCCCTCAAAACTCAGGACTCGGTACTTATCTGCTCACTCAGGACTCAGGACTCTTTATGTTAGCAGGCACAATTTTGCAGGATGGAAAATATACCCTAATTCAAGAAATAGGGCGGGGTGGCTTTGGCATTACCTTTAAAGCTACACATCACTACTTGGGTCAGGAGGTGGTGATGAAAACCATCAATGAACGGCTGCGACAACATCCTGATTTTGCCAAATTCGAGCGCCAATTCCAAGATGAAGCCAGACGATTAGCTACGTGTATTCACCCAAATATAGTCCGAGTTAGTGACTTTTTTGTGGAAGCTGGACTGCCTTATATGGTGATGGAATACATTCCTGGTGAAACCTTGGGAGACGCATTTGTATTACCAGGGATAACTTTGCCTGAAGCCACAGCAATTCATTACATCCGGCAAATTGGGGCAGCGTTGCAGGTAGTACATAACAACGGCTTGTTACACCGCGATGTCAAACCGGATAATATTATTCTTCGTCAAGGAACACAAGAAGTAATACTAATTGATTTTGGCATTGCCAGGGAATTTAATGGCGGTGTCAGGCAGACTCACACAGGTTTGGTTTCTGAGGGTTATTCTCCGATTGAGCAGTATATGACGCAAGCGGCGCGTACACCCGCCACGGATGTTTATGGTTTAGCGGCAACCTTGTATGCACTATTGACAGCTCAAGTTCCCATGCCAGCATTATTGCGCGATCGCGAACAAATGCCTTCCCCCCGCGAACTGCAACCACACTTGAGTGCTGCTGTCAACCAAGCGGTAATGCGCGGTATGGCGGTAGAGTCTCGTTTTCGGCCAGCGACAGTTGCTGAGTGGCTGCAATTGCTACCTGGAAATGGGATGAATGGGACATCGCAAGTTTTATCCACTTATGCAGTGCCAACTGTCAATCTATCTGCCCAGCAGGCAGCAACTTTAATTGGAAAAACAGCCCAAAATTCTATTCATAGACCATCTGTGCTGGCGCAGCCCAACCCAGGTATGGCTAAGGAAACTGTACTGGCTAAAAAGCTGGGGTCATCTAAAGTATTTATTGGTATGGGTGTAGCCCTAGTTGCTGCTACAGCAGGTTTTGGGATAGCCAGTATATTAGCCAAATTTCAGCAGCAGCCCACCGCCAAGCCACTTGTTGAAAAGCCAACTCAAGAATCAGGCGCGAAAGCACCTAATTTTGATAGTACATCTTCACCCAGAGGTGAAGAGACTAACACTACCTCAAGAACCGAAACAGCACCTGTCTCTAATTCCAAGCAGCGTCGCCGCAATCGTCGTTCTTCTCAAGAAAAATCTACCAGTAGCCCTACAAGAGAATCGCAACGCGGTGATTCCGAACAATCTACACCTTCACCTAGCGTTTCACCCACGCCCTCGGTAGTGGAAAAACTACGGGTATTCCGAGATGAGCGGAATGCTTCCCCCGCACCATTACCATTCCCACAAAAGAACTTACCCGCTTCTAGTCAAAATCCTGCCTCCCCTCAACTCGTAAGTCCGTCAAACCCTGTGGTTATACCAGCAGCGCCACCAAAGGAATCCAAACAATCAGATCCTTCTGCTGTGGTAGTACCAACACTGGAAAAGCAAAATTCACCGACTAATAGCCAACCCCAGAATATTCAGAAGTTCGAGGAAAAGCCACAAGATGACAATAACTAGTACCGCAAGGCGGAATTAAAAATTAAAAATTAAAAATTAAAAATGAATACAGCATAAAGTTTCGTTGATTTGGAATGATTGGTTTATTTCCGCCATGTTGTACTAGTCAATTTTATATTTTCAATTTGGGATTTTGGTGAAGCAGCGCGGTGAGTTCAGCACAGCGCTGACTCCTATTAGCTAATTATGAATTACGAATTATTTTAGGAAGGATTAAGTTTATTCTGTACAATCAATTCCCCCTTCTTATTAATCTTCACCGGATTCTTGGGAAAAGCTTGATTATTTAAATAACGCATAAGTTTTACAGTCTGAAAACTCTGATCAATATGAGGAATTCCCTGCCGATCCATCCGAACGGGGATAATTTTACTTGATACCAAATCTCCTGCTGAGTTGAGTTTGACTTCTAAAATCATTGAATCACCTGTTTGGGCATTTGTAGATAAAGTCCGATATCCCAAAAAGTTCCCTAAAGAATAAGCAATAATTTTTCCCTGATAAATTTCCATAGCTCTGGGAACGTGAGGCCCATGTCCTAGCACTAAGTCTGCTCCGGCATCAATCATGTTTCGAGCAAACTTGATCGAATTCCCTCGGTTTTCTCCATAAAAAAACTCTGTTTGATTCTTAACGTGTAGTGCCCCCGTTCCTTCCGCTCCAGCGTGCATCGATACTACTACAATATTGGCTTTATTTTTGGCTTCTGCTACGAGTGCTTTAGCTGCTGCTAAATTATGAATGGAATTATACATTTCATAAGGAGAAAACCCAATCATAGCTACGGGGATATTGTTAGCTTCCAAATAAAGAATTTGATTTTTATGACCTAATGTTGCAATGCCCACAGCCTGAAGATTTTTCATTGTATCTTTGAACCCTACCGAGCCAAAGTCCATTGCATGGTTATTCGCCATATTGAACACATTAAAACCAGCCTTAGCAAATAGCTGGGCGTATGCAGGTGGAGAGCGAAAGGCAAAGACTTGTCCTCGACTAATATCTTTAGCAGTATAGGGATAATTAGTTAGGCTACTTTCAAAATTACCAAACAAGATATCAGATCCTTGCAAGTGAGTTCTCACTGATTTTGGTAATAATTGCTCTCGAAAGCGAGGTAATCTATGATTAGGAAAATTAGTGCCGGGAATAATATCTCCAACGGCTTTGATGGTAATAGTATTTGGAAAGGTTTGTTGTTCTGTTGTTGATGGCGTAAGTTCAGGGATAGTTAATGGAAATTGTACAGACTCGGTAGGTTTAGTAGCAGCGTTTAATCGTTGTGATTGCCCAAGCCGGATAATGACTCCTATACTAATACCCAGATATAAACAAATGCTGATAACACTAAATGAGAATACTCGCCCCAAACTGCGATTTACCATCGTTCACTCCTCACACGATGGCATTAGTTTATCCCAAAATTCTGTGCTATTAGTGTATATTTTATTGCTATTTTAAAATATATACTTAAATAAATACTGAAGTATAATCCTATCTCACTTGCAAATAATGATACATTTCAGCTATTAAGCCAAAAACCATCGGTTTTGTCTAGTACAGGACGCCGTAAATCCAGCTACCATCTCAATTAACCAGACAACAAGTTGCTTGAGCAAGTTGTTAAAGATGGGCAAACTTCCGCGACGGTATACTAGTTTTTCAGTAATCTTTTTAAACGGAGAGGGGGGGATTCGAACCCCCGTTGGGTTTCCCCAAAACGCATTTCGAGTGCGTCACCATGAACCGCTCGGACACCTCTCCAGCTATTTACTCAGACATTTGACTATATATTCTATATTCAAATGCCGTGAAGTCAGGGAAATCTTAGCGCATTTCCTATAATATCATAGCAAGTTGAAAGATCGTGGTTCTGGAAAATGTATCCATCGTCAAACCCCACGAAAAGCTTGCTCTATCTAATATCTAATGGTAAAGCTGTCATGCTTCCAAAATACAGCATTTACGATGCCTGCGGCGGGCTACGCCTACGCACTGGCAGAATGTGGGATAAACTAATTGTGCCTTGAAGCATCAGGCATAATTGCTTCTTGAAGATTTACCCCACTGAGGTTAGCTCCTCTAAGGTCAGCTCCTCTAAGGTTAGCTCCTCTAAAATTCGCCCCTGCCAAATTCGCGTCTCTAAGGTTAGTCCAACTCAAGTCAGCTTGACTCAAGTCAGCTTCACTGAGGTTAGCCCGCAACAGGTATGCACCACTTAAGTGAGCTTTGTTCAAATTAGCTTTGTGTAGGTCAGCTTTGTAAAGATAAGCCCCCAACGCTTCCGCCTTATACAAGTTTGCTTCACTGAGGTCAGCCGCTATCAAGTTAGCTTCAATGAGATTGGCAAAAGAAAGGTTAGTCCGCATTAGCTTTGCTGCACCCAAATCTGCATCTCTCAAGTTAGCGCCTCTTAAGTCAGTACCAATCAGATTAGCAGATGCGATCGCAGCGCCTCTAAGATCCACCCCACTCAAGTCAGCTCCAATTAAATTGGCATGACTCAAATCTGCCTGTGTAAGTATAGCGCCACTCAAGTTAGCAACACTGAAGTTAGCTGCACTCAGGTTAGCTTCATTCAGGAAGGCTTTGTAGAGGTTGGCACTACTGAGGTCAGCACCACTAAGGTTTGCTCGCACCAGTAAAGCACTGCCTAAATCTACCCTTCTCAAGTTTACCTTCTGGAGGTTTGCGCCTCTGAGGTTATCGCCTTGCAGATTCGCACCGCTGAGGTCTGGTTCAATTTGGGGATTTTTCTTTCTCCACTCAATCCATCTAACTGCACCTGCTTTGAGTAAAGTTAGATGCTCTCGATTTACCATTTTCTCTCCTTTACTCCTGACGCCCACCCAAAGAATTTACCCGGCCAGCGACACTTTCAATGGCCGTTAATGCTCCCGCCGCCCCTGCTAGAATATCCTGTTCTTGTCCACCTAAGTAAAGCCGTCCAAAGCTACCTACAGCTTGAACTTCAAGAATGTTAATCCTCGCTGCTTTTTCCGCTTCATTAGCAGCCAGTGCGGCATAAGCAGCAGGCTCCACCTCTAATACATATAGTGTTTGTCCTGCTAGTAGTAGCTGTCCCCGGCGTGTGCGATTAATGAGTTGTGTTTGATAAGCATCAATGTTGCGGATAATCTGACTAGAAATAACACGCGGTTTGAGACATTCCTCTCTTCGGACTCCCAAGAACGCCAAAATGGCTTGACCAGCGGCTCGCGTTTCGCCTTGGGAGCTAGAATGAACTTCCAATAGTCCATACAGTCGTTCAACTACTTGCACTCCTGGACGGACAGAGGCAGATTTCAGGGCTATATCCGTAATCTTATTAATTTCGATACCAGGAGAGATTTCAATCCACAGTGATGTATCTCCTGGTAATGGTAAGAAGCCTTGGGCTACTGTTCCCATATATGCTGCATGTTGAGGTTGCAG
>NZ_JABXKQ010000009.1 GCF_017114945.1 Nostoc sp. JL34 | reverse complement strand
TTTAGCCCAGTTAGAACAGAAAGAAGATAGGAAATTCCGCATTGCCTATTACCAGAATCAAAGCGGCGCTCTTAGAAATGCCCAGTGTAATGTCACCCACTTGCTCAAGCTCCTTTACTGCCTCGACAGAAATAAATACAATCCCGACGGCAATAAACGAGCCAAGCATCCAGCAGGTATGAGTATTCCATCTAACATCACAGACACAGAAAGGGAACGGTTAACCGCCTTACTGCCTCTGCTATCTCAAGCCTTGTGGATAGAGCAAAGACTTTACGAAATAATCCAAGAACATATCAGCAACCCCAGAAGAAAGGGTGTGAACGATTTAGCATCAATAGATATACGTAAAACAACGTTGTTGCCGGACAGCAAGTATTCATTTGGGTTTGGTGCGCCAACCGACTTGGCACTACCGATAATTGCGTCCTATCGGGTATTTCTGGATAAAGACTATAAATGGATTCTGCCGTTTAACGAATTCGCCGAAGATTTTCTCCAACACCTGTGGACTAACTACTTCCGCAAATACTTAGTATCGGAGAAAACAGCAGGAAATACAGTCGGGACAAAAATCAGCCGCAATCAAGAGATTTGGGAAAGTCTGTATATCTCGGCGCAAAGTTATCTCAATCAGCACTTGATGCAAATGGTTAACTCCGGCAAGCAAGAGTCAGAATCGGAGGTGACACAAGGTACAAAAGGGCGTGTACAAGCAGGTAAGAAAAGAAATAATAGTACAAGGTTTCTATTGAGAGATTCGTTTTGGATGGGCGATGGCTTTTAATAGTAAACAGTTATCAGTCACCAGTTAAAACCCAAGGACTTTACGACTTGACTGATAACTGTTTTAAGTGATGGACTAACTTGTGGAATCGAAAAAGTGCTATTGCTCACAGATTATTTTCCATTTCCATATACAATAACAACTGCTCATTCAAGGGTTACTTTGTGAATTCAACAGTAGCAAGAGAGGAAAAATAATGGCTGAACTCAAACTCCGGTCAAAAGATCCAGATTCCCTCAGACGCATTATTCAAAGTGCTTTGTCAGAAAGATTACAGAGTGTGACAGCAGGAATCAAAAGAACAGAAGAACGGATTCAGGAATTTGAAACGAAATATAAATTATCAACTGAGGAATTTATCACTCAGTTTAATAATGATGAATTATCTCATAGTTTTGACTTTGATGAGTGGATTGGAGAAGCTCGAATGCTGGCACATTTACACCAAACAAAAGAGTCAATAGAGGAGATTGATTTTGTTGATTGAAGATTATTTTCAGCAAGTTCAAATTTTAATGGAATCCTCAAAAGTAGTCCAATTATTTCATTTAAAAACTGAAAAAAGAGGAATATACGAAGGTTTTATCAGAGCCAAACTCGAATTTAAAGATAACTCCTTGCTGCATTTGAGGGAATTTGTTTATGTTGAAATATCCCTAGATAGAAAAATGTATAGTTATCAATATATGAATTCAGAGAATAATCTAATTTTTCGCTATGACAATACACAACATCACCGAAAATTAAATCTGATTACTTTCCCTCATCATAAACATGATGGGAGTGAGGATAATATCGTTAAATCAGATGCTCCTTTTTTAGCTGAGATCCTAAAAGAAATTGAGAAAATATTAGTATAAGTGCGATTCCTACGGCAGACGTTGCCAATGTCCACAATGTCTTCAGAGATCGCTTGACATCGACTAATTTATTTTCGCTGTAGACTACACCTTTGTTAGAAAAGCGTAGTCTGACCTTAACAATGGCTCTGCCAGGAATTCACATTCGCTGTATTATCCCTTATCCGTCTACAGTCAAATTAATCCTCTTTAATTGTTACCCAGTCAGTTAAAACAGCGATACAGCAAGCGGTTAAGGTTGCTCTTCTTAAGGTTTTACTTTCATGTTTAGCGATGTAACCGCCCTCTAATTCGTTCTGCTCAAAAGAAACCCCAATTACGTCAAAAAGCTTATTAGCAACATCAAGAGAAATAGATTTCGACCAAGACATATTTACTCCAATGAATCTAAGAGTTCAGCTAAATAATTAAAAACCATCTTCACCTACTTCGATTTATTCCCCTTTTTGAACCAACAATTTACCAGACACTCCAGCCGTAAAACCCAACCCAATCGCTGCTACAGTAACGCTGGGCTTAATAAATAACGTCGCAATTCCGATCACTGCGCCCCAAAGACAGCCATAACAGCAAACGATAATTAACTGATTTCTGGGTTTAGCTCTTTCGTCTTGAATAGATTGGTGAACGATGGCATAATCTTCGAGTTCACCAACGATTTCTGAGAAAGAAGCGCCGTACTCTTTTTCCAATCTACAAATAGCCATCCTGTCTGCTTTAACTGGACTTATGGCTAATTTTTGTAATGCTGTGGTTAATTTATCGCTCATTTTTAAACTTCTCATGCTTCCACATTTTGGAAAATGTTTAGAAAAAATTAAATCTTACTGGAGAAATAAAAAGACTCTATTTTTCAACAGTATTTGAAGATGTAAGAATACCGGAACTCGACAGGAACTTGACCGGAACTCAACGGGCAGTGTAACGAATATTACTGGTTAATATTCGTTACACTGAAGCCATCTTTTTCATTTCCGCACAATTGCTTAGTGTCAATCAATTGTGATAAGGCATTCCTTAAGTAAAGAAAGAACACTCTTTTTCTCTTCGCCCCACTTGCGGCTGTTTCTGATAGCGGCAAAAGAAGCTGGAGGACTAGCAGTAGCCGCAACAATTGCCACAATCTGTTCTAAATCAGCCTCAGAAACACTAATGGATTCTACTTCCAGAAATTCCACCTCTTGCTCTTGATAAGGCTTTGAAAAAATGGACTCCAGGTGATTAACTGCGTCTGATGGCGCAATTTTCTCCCCTCTTGGTATGACTGCCCTTTCATGCTGTTGAACTAATTCTGGGAAGAACTGAAGTAATGTTCTTGCTGGATCTGGTTGCCCATTGCCTGGGTGCAAATGGGTCTTTAGCCATTCGGGAATCATGCCCAGATTGCCACCGCTAACGGGTTCTCCAAAGTTGTTAGGGTTGGCTTTGAAATATTCTCCACTAGCAACATTCATTTTGCGTAGACCACCAGCGCTAACCGCTTGAGCTACGCAGCCAATAAAGTTAACCGATTGCTTAAAGGTATCTGCCAGCCCAGCCGTAGCTTTACCGACTACGCTTGTCAGGTTAGAGCCATGCTTTCATAAGTCGGTAGCTGACGGCCCTTGAGCTTGCCAAACCAACCAAACATCCAGCGATAAGCGTAAAAACGTTTTCCTGGTTCAACTTGGGTTAAATATTGGACAATATTTTCAAACTCAGCATGAAGAAAGGTGTACTCTTCTGCTGATTGTCGTTCTAGGAATTTAACAGTATTGGCAAGATGATCCGCTTGATAATTGCTCCTAGCATCATAATCTCCCAAAAGAGCTAGAGCGTCTATAAAGTTACCGCGCACAAAAGGCAAGGGGGCAATCTCCTTGGTTCTGTTAGAATGTTCGACAATAAACCATAACCACGCAGCACCACCAATTAAACCACCAACTAGTGCCAGTGGGTTGACCGCATAACAAACCGCTCCGATCCCAGAAGCCAGCAAACCAAGTACACGGGTCATGTCTGCTTCATTCTCAGATGCCCGTGCCATTTCAAATAATCCATCTTTTCTCTCTTGCAGCCATTGGGCGATATTTCCAGCTTCCAAGTGAGACAAGCTAGGATATTGCTCGCGCAAATATTCAGTTTCTTTAGTTGTAATTTTTGGGATATTGTTACTTTGCATAAAAGAAATGCCCTGTTGAGTAGTGAGTGCCGCTCCACTCAAGAGTTATTAAGCGGCGCTCACTTTAATCTTTGGTCAACCGCCAAATAGCGAACCCAATTTCACCCGCCATCATTGTGCCGATGTTAAATAAGATGCAACCCAAAATCATGAATGGGGCTGTGTAGTCGAATGGGTTACGAGCCGCAAAGGTGGTGACAATATCGAATGCCCAAACCGCAATCACAACTAACCCAGCGCTAGAGCGATCGCGTGTACCTGCGGTCTTATAATCCTTCCAAAGCTCACCAACAAGGTCAATCTTGCCACTAGGCTTGGTTTCAAGCTCATAAATGATATGGTCTTGAAGTTCCCGCCTAGCTGAATCTGGGTTTTTACCGCGTAGGGCGTGGGCTTCGATTACTTGAACACCTACAGAAACCATAAATGCCAAATAAAACAAGGGGTTGAACAGTGCAAACGGCACATTTAGCCAATTCCAAGCCGGCTCAAACCAAGGACAAACAGGGGGCCCAGTAAAGATTAATTGCCAAGTTGAATCAGCACTAATTACAGAACCGCCAATAAATAAAATCCCGCCAACTAATGCACGACCCGCGCCACCGTTAGCAACAAACTGATTGACAATCGCGGCGGCTGCCCTAATGGGTAAGCCAACAATCATCACAACAGCTTTGGCGCAAAAATCAATGATTTCACCAAGCGTTCGCTTCTTACCCTTGGGTTTACCATCGCTGTTACCAGTGCTATTACTTTCTGCACCAGATGTTCCTAACGCCATTACTTCCTCCTTACTGGTTTGATATTTTGAACGCTTTTACAAATCCCTTTGGCTTTGTGCTTCCACTTCCAAATTCCTTCTTCAATTAGCCCAATACACCTACCCGTTGCGTCAAAGACATCAATAATCTCATCATTTTGATAAAGGGTTGTGTCTGGTCTGGGATTGCGTTTAGCGCTATCTAAGTAATTCGTGATTCTTAGTTTTCGAGTTGTGGGCATGACTCCCGCCTCGTATAAGGCATCGCTGGTTTTTGCCCGTTCTTCTATGCGCTGACGTTCTAATCCTTCGGTGGCTTTTAATCTTTCGGCTTCTGCATAAGCCCCCAACTTGGGTACTAAGGGGATAATTACAGGCAAGAAGCAGACCCCGACACCAACCAAGGCTAAATACAATTGCTTCTTGTACATCTCACTGTGCCATTGCGCTGATTAGTGCAAACTTCTCCCATTGCTTTAGCTCATACAGCCGCTTCCATACTGAAGAAGCCTCATCCGATGGAGCATCACTAGAATCACACTCTAGCCATGCTTCATGTGCGATTTTTGCAATTAACCAGAGCGTGTCTGATTCGCTCATCTTTTCTAGTCCTTCCCCCCATGTCTCACACATATCTTTAATTAGTACGTTGTCGTGAGAGAGAGAGTAATATCCTACGGGGTGCGCCATTTTGATATCCTTGAATGTGTGTACTGATTTCATCCCTGATATAAGTCACAACTGGGCGAACGCTTTTCTTGTCCGGGCAAGCGTTCGCACAATTAATACTCATCAGAACTGTTAGCAAGTTGTACTTTTTCAATGCCATCTAAAACTTCAGAAATTGATTGAATGGCATCATTCAAAACCAAGTCATTTGATGTAGTAAAATGCTTCGATGTTTGCAGCCTCCTGTATTCGGGGGTAGCTTGAATCAACCTTAAAGTTTGCTCAACACCAGCCAGAACGATGACTATTTCTTCTGTGCTAACATTGCTATTCATTTCGCACCTCGCTTGAAAGTTAAACTTGATATTATTCACCTCTTATCGCCTCCAAATCCCCTAAGTTGATTTGATGATTGCTATTGACAGAAAATCTTTCCGAAACTACTTTCTCTAGAGCTTTTCTCAGCCAGTAAGCGGGGGTTGTACCATCCATTTCTGCAAGCATTCTGATGGCTGGAGTTAAGTCTTGAGGGACGTTGTAATTAAGCCGCTTGTTTAACATCACTCGTTTCTCCTAAGTAAAGTTTTTTCATTTCTGATAAAGCAACGGTTCCCGGATTTTCTGGAATCAACAAATTACTTTCTGGAATACAAGATTTAAGTAATCTTTCTTTGATCAACATCTGCACAGGTGGGATCGCAAATGCACCGCCACACAAAGTTACTTTGCTGCGTCTGGCTTTCACGGATATGTCATCTAGGGCATAAGCCAAGGGAGAATCTTTCATCCATGAATGAATCGCGTTCTCTAACTCAGTCCCAATGTCTTCACCATCAGGTGCAATCGCACTTATGCCGTTATCACCAACGGTTGCAGTTTCTAAAATCTCGCGCAGTTGGGAGGGGCGAATCATTTTAGAAGAATCGGTGTTGCTCAATGCTCTGGAGAATTCTTTGATTAGTGTGGCAACACCACCGCCACCATTTGGACTACAAGTTACCCGTTTTGGTAATAAGCCTTGATTACTGTATTCGCTGATTGTGGCTGTACCATATCCAATATCAAAAGTATGGAACTGTTTATCGTCAAAGCGTTCGCTTGCCCAAAGTGACGCGCCATACCCCTCTGGAAATCCCAGAAAGCCAAGTTTAGAAAAACACAAACGGTATCTAACACCATCTACGGTTATCCACTTGCATTGTTCAATGGCTTTTTTTAGTTCTAATGGGGAAGCTAGCGAGAGGGTTGATAAACGAATATGCAAGGTTCTACGCTTGGCGCTTGTACCCGTGGACAACTCAAGCAGATTCGGCAGAGATGCGATTGCGCCTAATGCAAGGATGGGGAAGTAGTGTACTTTGTGATTCTCGGAATCACTCATCGCTATATATTCTTTGCCTTGCAGTCTGGCGGAGCTACCAACGACCCAATGCTCTACAACATCTTTGTTGTTTTCATCTTTGCCTCGGCTTAGGCTGAAAGCTCCTAATTCTCCAAATGGCACTGATGGCACACAACACACTAAAGATTCGGTCTTCATCACTGGTGTTGTGCCAGTTTCGTTATTAACGAAAGCCTGATATTTAATACTGGAGCGTCCAGCATCTAGCATCAAATGAATTACCTTTTTTGATGGCATTGATGCTTTCTCTGTTATAGTTTCAGGCTCGTTTGTGTTGGGTGCATTCGCACTTATAGATGTTGGTTGTTTTTTAGGTCTTGACATATCGTTTTACCCTCAACTTTTTATCGTCACTGTCACAAGCAAAAGTAGTCATCATCAACCAACGTTTCATGTTTCATGTTTCATGTTTCTGGCTCGTGTAAGTAGCGTTTCACGGTTGTTGTGAGGCTGAAACATTGATGCAACCGTTGAAACTGTTTCATGAAACGTATCTATGAAACACTACTGAGTATCTTGGCTCCCAGTAGCCTGAGTCTGTGACAGCATCGAATTTTGCAAAATCTGAAGTAAAAGGAAGTTAACTACCTCTGCATAGTCATTAATGCCTAATTCCTGCGCTTTATTGCTGATAAATGGGTGTAGAGATTGCCTGATTGTTACTCGCATAAATTCTCCTCAAAATAAATTTGCAGGCTAAAGTCGCCAAGAATACGTGTATCTTGTCTGCCGTTGGCGCTTTTGCCTTCTCTGCTTTTGCGTGGTGGCTAATTAAGTAACTCTGCCGTTTCAACCATCTGATACAGGCTTCGTCAAACCGTGGCATTTATGCCATAGCCACACTATAACACTAAATTACTCTATTACGCTATAACTCTAGTACGCAAAAATGAAAATTACTGATTATAAGTAGATAATCTAAAAGTAGAGTTTATGAGTAATTGCGTAATTGTGGGTAGACCTAAAGGGGATAAACCAGATGAAGTGGCACATCTTAGAGCAAGGATGCCAAAGGATATGCATACAGAATTTAAGCTGTGGTGCGTTAAAAATAATCGGACAATGGACACCGTGATCTGTGAGCTAGTCCAGGAATTTTTGGATAAGCAGCATTCACAAGGATAATTGCGTACTAGCGTATTAGGTGTAGAATTGCTTTCAAAGGCTATAGATAAAAACAGGTATGTTGACTGAAACAGCAACTCTAATGCCACTAAGTACATTTATCCCGGTTTTGACAGCTATCAGCGATCGCGATTGGGTACGGTTCAAGGAACTTGAAGTCAGTTTTGCAAACACTCACGGGATCGAAACTTGGGCAGATGTTTTCAACTGGAGAATCATGCCCACGTTAGAACCAGAGGCTAAAAGATGGCTGTTAGTGACAAAATGCAGCCAAGGTATTAAGTCAGTCAAAATCTTAGATTAAGGTCAAGTTGAAGCAGTATCAACAAATTGAATTATTTTTAGTCACACTACTAGTATTAATATAGTGGGGTATTTATCTGGTTTCTAATGTTAGTTAAAAACTTGTAAAAGCTTTGCTATGTCTTGGCTTGAGGAAAATAGATAAATTGTTTTATTTTATAAAGCTGAGATATTTATTATTTTTTTTGCCTGAGATAATTTACTATGTAATAAGACTATACCCTTAGTCCATCTTTTCTAAGTGTCATGTCACCAGATATACATAAGAAAAGAATGCCTCCCCAAGACTCAACTTGTTTGCTGCAAGTTGTTTAACAGTCTTAGAAGACACCCCGTAGTTTTTTTCTATTAAATTTCTTTATAACCTAATGTTATCAGTTCCTAGTACTTCTTACAACTTCCTACAACGGGTTTAACGAGAAATTTGATTAAAATTTTGGTGAATCTTCAGGGGAGGTAAAGCCCACACAATTTACCTCACAAGGATTTCACAATGGTAGCCCAATTAACAGGACAAGAGTCCGTTGGCGGTTCCGCTATGCCAGGGGCGTTCGCCTCCTTCGACATCCGAAATTTTCAAGACCAGCTAGAGCCGTCCAAAGCTAAAGATAAGTTTATTTGTCCAGTTTGTGGCGGGAATGACTTATCTATTGTCCCAGAAACCGGGAAGTACAGATGCTTTAACGGTTGTGAGTGCAAACACGTCAGAGAGGCGATTAAACCTTGGGCTGAAGTTCTAGCAGAAAGGACAGGGGCTAATTACACTCCATCCCTAAACCGTTTGGCAGCAAAGCCCAAGAGAATCTTGCCCAAAAGTGCGCCAATTCCAGATGGTGAATTAGGTTTGGTGATGTTGACCTCTACTGTAACAGATATTCCCCAACCGAAAAAATTAACGAGTAGACCACCAAAAGATGTTGAGGGCAATGCCACCGAAACAATTTATCCTTACTCAGAGTCGCAATGGGTGGTTCGCTACCAGTGGCCAGATGCCAATAAGGAGAAAGGTTACAGCAAGACCTTTCGGCAATGGCATAGGCGACTTGATGGCACACCCCAAATGAAAAAAGGCGATTTGCCTTGGGGAGCATATCGCATTGATGAAGCTTTAGCCTGTGCTAAATCAGTAAATGTCACCCCAGCACTACTCCAGCATGAAGGCGAGGGATGCGTAGAAGTTGGTCGAAAGCATGGTCTTGCTGGGATTACGTTCCAAGGCAGTGGATGGGATAAAAAGACTATCACAAGAGAATATCAACGCGCAATTGAAGCAGGCATAGGATTAATTGTTTTTCTGCATGACCCCGATGACACTGGGCTAAAGAAACTCCAGACGTGTTCTGAATGTGCAGCCGAGGTAGGAATTGCATTTATTGGAATTAACCCTCACGACATCTGCCCCGATTTACCATATAAATCAAGTGACATCAAAGAAATCTTGGGGCAGATGGAAACACCAGAATTTATCCGTCGGTTAGAGCAGGAGATTCACGCGGCCGTAGCGCAGCGATCGCAAGATTTGGCAGAATCCGAAACTATTGAAAAAGAAGTTACGGATTTATCTAATTCCAAAATAGATATTGACCCAGCAGACCCAGAGGCATTTTACTTGCCTGTATGCACTGCCATGAATTTACCCTATTCTAACTGCGTGACGGCGGGTACTTTTGATGGCTGGGCTTACCGAAAAATCTTTCCTCAAACTGAATGGATGGTAGTAAATTCATCCTTTTACAAGTGGTCACAAGAGAATTTGCTATGGCAACACCAAGATGATAATAAAGCTTACAAGCTCCTCGCTGACGCTGGAGAATCCGCTTACAAGCTCTCTTACACAAAAACATTTGGTTGGAGAATAACCAAGCCTTACGAAACTAACGCACACAAGGAATCTGCCTTTAAATATTGCCGCAGTCGCTTAGAACCAGCAGAACCACTGCCAACCAATACTCATTTATTAGGGTTTAACAATTGTGTTGTTGATTTGCGAACTGGTGAACAAATGCCTCATCGCAAAGATTTTTACCTCACTAATATTATTCCCCACGATTACGAGGCCAACAAACCATGCCCAGAAGTTTTTCTGAAATTTCTAAATGAGAGCTTTGGGTCAGAATTGGTTGAAGTGATTCGGGCGTTCACAAGTATGTTTTTAGACCCAACTGCCCCTTATGGTCGGTTTCCCCACTTAATTGGCTTAAGTGGTGGGGGCAAGGGGACATTGGGAAGGTTTTGGAGTAGTTTATTTGGCGAGTCCGGCTCTAGTAGCGCCACACATTTTGCGGATATTTCTACACCTGAAGGACGGCATCAATATTTAAGTGGAAAGCGGATATTTGGATTCCCTGACGTAGGAGGTTATGCCGAAGGAGTCCGAGCTTTTTACGAATTAGTTGACAATGGGCCAATGAGCGGACGCGCTTTATTCAATCCAGTAGCTTATTCAATCCAGTGGTACATTCGGTTTTGGATTGCCTCTGTAAGTCATCTACAAATCGAAAATGCTGGCGACGGCTGGATGCGTCGAGCTTACCCAATCCCAGTCAAAAACCGAGATATAACCCCTGACCCAGACTTGTGGCTGAAGCTACAAGAGGTGAAGTCGGACATAATTTCTTGGGCTTTAGCGATGCCACGAGCAGAACGCGATCGCATTTTGTTATCGCCACCAAGTTCGGATCGGGCAAAGAATCTGGCGCTAGAGGCATCTTTGTACGGGGACTCGACCAAATCCTTTGTGGACTTGTGCTTACGCCCCTCATCGACCGAAACATTTATCCCACAAAGTCGTTTACACAGTTGGTATGTACTTTACTGCCGGGAACATGGTTATGCTCCTTTGGGGATGTCCAAATTTATTAGCCATTTAAAAACAGTCTTGCCCCACAACTTCAAGGAACGTAGCTGGACACCCACGGTCAACGGAAAGCGTGAAAGAATTCAGTCCCACTTTGCATTCATTGAACCACTGGCTGGGGTCTTTGAGATGAAAGTACCGGAGGGGCCACCGGATAGCTCACAATCTTCTTCGGAATTTTGGTATTGCTTTAAAGATAAATGCCTTGAAGGGGGAATAGAAGAATTCGAGGAGTTTTTTCACCCCACCAAAACGCCAGAACCCTTACACAGCTTACCTGTCCACCCTGTCCACCCACTAAATACCCCTCAATTGGACTCTGGACAGGCTGAAAGCCTTATACAGCAGGGCTGTCCACCCTGTCCAATTGTCCCCCCCCAAGAATTAGCATTGCAAAAAAAAGATGAGTTAAATTCTGATTGTGCAGTTAATCAATTTGTCAATTTAACTGATAACCCTTCAGTCTCCAATGACTTTGTGGACAACCTGGACAGTCTTACTGTGGCTGGGTTTGAGCCTGTCCAGGAAGTAAATCTTGTCGAAAACGGAGTGGACAGCCTGGACAGCCATCCTGTAGCTGGGTTTTCTCCTCGACAAGATGGTGAATTGATAAATACACGAGAAAGCGAATTATCTTGCCCGGAATTGAAAGTTGGGGATAAAGTTGAGTTTTTCAACGACAGTGTTCGCAAGTGGCAAGTCGGAATCATTAAGAGCGTTCAACTAATGTCTTCATATTTCTGTAGCGCAACAATTGACTATCGAGGCAATAAATGTCAATTATGTCAATTAGAAATCTTCAGGAGTGATTGGATAAAATTTCTGCATCATTTGCGTTAAATCAGTTAACAGTTATTGTCACCGATGTAAAACCCGATTAGGGAATTTGGCAGCATCGACAATGCCGCCAGTCATGTAGACACTTGATAGACAATTAAGATTGAATTAGACCGCGATTTCTCTCCTATTAACAATAATCATGGCATCTGCTGAATTTACCTCGCTTGAGTCAACCCAAGCAGTACCGACAGTTGAAACTCCATCGGATGAAGAGCAAGTAAATGTTGATACGTCAACAGAAACAGATGTTGAATCGACAACAGCAATATTTCAAGCTGTTGGGGTAATTACTGGGGATATCAACTTCAGTTCAGATGGACAAAGCACTGTTACTATCGGTAGCTATGAATACCCACTTTACTACTCGAAGCGACAATGGGATGTATTAAACGCTCTCAAGAAGGAAATAGAAAATACTGGCAACCATAATCAGCGTTTGGTTGTTTATCCAAAGGCAATTCACTTTCCACGCAAAGAGCAACCGCATCGCATCGCTTTTCAGTTAGTGGGCTTTGACAGAGGGCGATTTGATAAAACAGTCTCAGGGGAGTTAGAAGACCTGGAGTTTAAATTATCAGGATTATGGCAGTTCATTCCTGTCTGCTCTACTCCCTGTATCTCGGTGTTCCGAAATTTCTCTAATGAAAGACTCGAATTTATTAAGCAGTCCGAGCCTGCCCGAAAGGTGAAATTCATGAAGGCAAGTCATATACCCTTGCTATGGAAGGATGCACCCGTCCGACCCTTCAGATTTAATCCCAAGGTGGCTAAAGAGGAGCTTGGACGCGCAGTTTTTGTGACAGTCAAGGCGAAATTTCTGCCAGGGCGTGATGTCTTCGGTTTTGTTGCACTGACTGCGCTACCACAAGAAGCTGCACCGAGATTTCTCAAAGCGTCTAAGGAGGATAAAGCCACAGTGCAACTTGCAGCTAAGAAAGCGCAAAGAGCAGCAGCACCACCTGCACCAAAGAAAGGTAAGTCAAAAGCGACTAGTCAGGATAATACCTCTGTGCCGCGTACCAAACCATTACCAAAACCAAAACCAAAGTTAAAAACGGGTGAGTAAAACCGCTTTAAAGTTTTATCAGTCAACGCCATTATGGGGGTTAGAGCCGTTGTGTGGCCCCCTGAATAAATAAGTATTTGCAGTATTGAGTCAGCCCTGACTAGCGCTCACGTCAAATTAAGGTTTTGGGGCGGTTAGGCGGTCTTCTTGACATTTGTTCACGAGGTGCTGACGTCTGAAAATTTCAGCATAAGCCTTGTAAGTTTTTTTACAACATCTCCCTACTTTTAAAACATCCTCTTAGTACAAACAGTTTACCGAGTTTGTGGTTTAGTCCATAAAGTGAAAATTACTACAACGTAAAAATGTTTATTTTGTGACTTAAAGGAAAAGATTGCCGGAAATTAAAGGATAAGCTTGCCGAACCTATCGCCTGACTGGTTTTGTGGTCAAATACCCGTTTTGCAAGAGTGCGATCGCAAAGCATAAAAATGCTCCCAAAGCCTACATTTAGCGTGGGACTTGCGGCAAACTTATTCTTGAATGAGATTCGACAAATAATTCAGGATTAATGAAATAATAAGGCTTTCAGCCTTTACTGCGGCAAGCTTTTACTTTAAAAAACGGCAATCTTTTCCTTTAAGTCACATATTTCAAAGAACAGAAATCGCTAATGGCTGCTTTGCATTTTCAAATTATAACCTCAGCCATAAGACGTACATTTATAGTTGCAATATCGTCCTGAAGAAGGGGGACTTAAACTAAAATGTTGTCTCTAATTAAGGAATAAATTTATCCTGATAAATGTAGGTGGGTTACTACCTATGTATTTCCTCCCCTATTGGAAAAAGTTTGTTTACATAAATATCAGCTTTTCTAATTATTATTGAAATTCTCTAATTTTAGAAAATATACTGAAACCTGGTTTAATTTTTAATAAATCAACACTTTGATTAACAGGTACTAAAGACCAGTAATGATTTAAATATAGATGGCGTTACCTTCTATATTTTTTAACTTTTAGCAACAAGATTCTTTAAGTAATTTAAATTTGAGGATTAAACTTATGTCCACTCATTATATTATGTTTGTTCATGGAGTTAATACTCATGACATTCGTGAAAAACCTAGCTATGCCGATGATTTAATTAGTCTAATAAAACAGTCTCGCCTTGTTGAAGCTATAAATCTTAAGTTTATACCACTTTTTTGGGGTGATGTAATTAAACAAGCGGAATGTGACGTTCTAACAAAGCTTCAACAATCACCCTTATGGAAACAAATGTGGTTTCAAACATTTCGTGAAAAGCAACTTCTGCAATTTGCTGGAGATGCTGCACTTTATATCAGTCGTTTTATCGGCGCTCAAGTTGTTGAGCAGTTAAAAAAACAAGCTGTTGACCAGTTAACGGGTTTTCAACCAGATGATCAACTCCACTTAGTCACTCATAGCTGGGGGACTGTGATTCTATTCGATATTTTGTTTGCTGCTCGATGGGATGCTGTAAATGCACCAGGCCAAAATGATGTTATGGCAATTCGTGACATCATTTTTGGAGTACCTGGGGGAAAAGAAGATCCACTCAAAGGCATTCGGCTTGCTAGCGTTCATACAATGGGTTCACCCATTGCAATCTTTAGCCTTATTGATGTAGTAAAAGCCACAAATACAATTGACCCTACATCAAAAAGCCAGCACGACATCACGCCACGGCTGCAAGAGCTACTGAAAAATCTGTATGGAAATAATGGTAAACAGAAGTTACCTTGGAAAAACTTTATTCATCCGGGAGATCCAATAGCTTATCCCTTAAAGGAAATCATCATTGACTTGGTTGATCCCAATAGCAAATTCCTTGATGTTCAGGATTTAATTACTCACGAAGCAGGATTATTTGACTACCTTACAGAACCTTTTAGTCAAACAGTTTTAGCTTTGTTACATGGTGGTGATGCTCACGGAAGTTATTGGAGAAGTAAAAAAGTCAGCGAAGAAATTATCGAATGTCTGCGGTCATAAGTTGGGGTCTTCCTTTTGGGTGTAAGGATGTAGAAGAAAGAATTAGATTTAAAATTAAGAAAAGAGCGAGTTAATAAGCGACAAGGTTTCCTCCTACACTCTCATACCCCTATACCTATTCAAGTGTAAGGTTTCACGTTTTCTTCCTGCTATTCGAGTCTGTATTAAATACAGATATAGAGAGAATTTTTTGTGCATTCTGTCAAATTAAAAGCATAGCAAGCCAATAAAACGCTTATGCAAAACGATATTATTTTTCAACCGCTAGAGTTCCGCCATCTGACCATCAAAAATCGTATCTTTCGCTCAAATATCTCTGGAAGATTCGATAACTATGATGGTTCAGGAAACCAAGCACGAATCAATTGGGAAGAAAAATTTGCACGAGGCGGTGTCGGTGCGATTGTTTCTTCTTTCGTTCCCGTCACTATCAAAGGACGAATCGTTCCCAATTACGCGACGATTCACTGCGACGATCGCATTTCCTTCTGGCACCAAGTAGGCGAAAAAGTCCACGAATATGGCTGCAAATTTATTATGCAACTGAGTCATTCAGGTCGCCAGCAGGACATCCAGGGCATTGAGAACGACTATATACGCCAGAGTTCGACCAGCCATACCGAATCTTTCCACGGATTGGAGTGTCGAGCAATGAGCAAGGATGAAATTTGGCAGGTAGTGCAAGCGTTTGGCAAAGGGGCTAAACGTGCTCAAGAAGCGGGGCTAGATGGCGTAGAATTGCATGGAGCGAACGGCTATTTAATCACGCAATTTCTCAGTTCAGGAATCAACGATCGCACAGATGAGTTTGGTGGTTCGCTAAGAAATCGCGCTCGTTTCCTACTAGAAATTATCGAAGCAGTTCGCCAGGAAGTAGGAGACAAATTTCACTTCCAGGTCAAAATCAGTGCCGAAGACTTCAATAATGCGGTCATTCCTTGGGAAAAACCAGGAAATAAATTAGAAGAGACCGTTCAAATTTGCCAGTGGCTCGAAGAAGCGGGAGTCGATGCCATTCACGTTTCAGTTGGCAGTCTCTTTCCCCATCCCTTAAATCCACCGGGGACGTTTCCCCTTGGAGGCAAGTATGCCACAGATAAAGCCAGCAACAGCTACGATACAATGCTCTCCAGTGGCAATCTAACTTTCCGCAACTATCTTTTATTCCGCTATCCAGTCCTGCATAAAATTTTTGAGTGGTTGTGGTATAGAATTCCGCGAAAGGTATATCGTCGAGAAGGAAATCTTATACAAGGAGCGCCTGTTAAAGCAGCCGAATTGTGTCCTGATTTTAGCAGGTTTGTCTCTCTAGAGAAGGTACAACAACTCTTAGAAACTTATCAAGGCAGAAATCTTGGATATGCGCGCTCAATTAAGAAAAATGTCAAGATTCCGGTAATCTGCACGGGGGGATTTCAGCAAGCATCATATATTCGCAAAGCCATTAGTGAAGAATTTTGCGATGCAGTAAGTATCGCCCGTCCTCTAGTAGCCAATAACGACCTAGTTCAGAAATTTGCCCAAGGAAAAGATATTTCAGATCGACCTTGTACTTATTGCAACAAATGCTTGCTCAATACCTTGAAAAACCCCTTGGGATGCTACGAAATCGCTCGTTACGGTGACGACTACAACGAAATGATTAGAGAAATCATGACCGTGTTTACTTAAATCCCTACTGAGAAAGCGATAGGCGAGATCGACTGCTCACTTACCCCCGTGACCAGAAAATTTCTGCCGAAGTTCGAGACGAAATCATTGAATGTCGTTGATGATAATTTTGAACCCCTTTCAAAGCATTCTGGGAGCAGGGTGGTTTCATACAAGCAGAGAAAAAACAAAAACTGGGTTTCAAAGCCTCTCGACCTTTCGGGGAGAGGTTTGGAGAGGGGTAAAAAGCCATGCTACAAAACGATAAATCAAGACTTATGTATTTTTCTTTCCTCGTATGAAACCACCCTGCTTTCAAAGCACTCTGGGAGGGCTAGCAATTCTTATGTCTAAGGTATTTGAACTCTAAAAGTGGATGCACCGCACCGGATTTCGATAGGGATTCGACTGGAAAAAGCGGACGTCTCAGTAAATGACAACTATTCTCAATAAATTAGCTGTAGCTGGTCTGTTAACGAAATAATAGGCATCTTGGCGTAGTAGACTGTCCATAATAGAGCGCGTACACCGGACACTACCACCAATAATCAATGAGGTTGCCACCCCCAACTCGTCTACCTAACAAGCATTACAGGTCTAGAGAATACCTGACACCGAGCGAAGTGCGATCTATACTCGATGCCGCACTTGAGCGCAAAGCTCGTTATTCTCACCGTGATTATACACTGATGCTGCTCATGTTTCGCCACGGTCTGAGGGTAGGGGAAGCTGTAGGGGCTAAGTGCGGTTTAAGATGGGATGCACTGATGTGGGCCGAACGTCAGATTTTCATCACCAGGGAAAAAGGTAGTGACTCAGGGGTTCATCCCTTGAGAGATGATGAGTTAACTTTGCTTAAAGAACTCAGAGAGATGCTGCCAGATAGCAAATATATTTTCGTTTCTGAGCGCGGTGAGGTGATGTCTACTGATGCGGTGCGAAAGCTGCTTGGGCGATTGGCGGCACAGGCAGGGCTTGATATCAAAGTTCACTGTCACATGATGCGCCATGCTTGTGGTTACTATCTGGTGAATCAGGGTTACAACACTAGGGAAATCCAAGACTTCCTCGGACACCGCGATATTAAGCACACGGAGAAATATACCAAGCTGAATGCTCGACGCTTCCTGAATTTTGATTGGGGTGATTTATGAAATGTCGTCGGCACGGAGCGCCCGCATGAAGTGCGATCGGAGTTTCGCGTTATGTTTCAACTTACTGGCAATAGCAATGTATCCTCAATCTTTTGCCGCACTTCACGGCTTATATAACAATCACTCTTGAGACAATCAACTAGTAGCTTGTTTGCATCGTAGTACTGCTTCAATAGTTGCTTCTGAGTATCGCTAAACTGCCAGTCATGCCCAATATTACGATGCTTAATCATCACGGTTCTGAGTTGTTCAGCCCAAGCTTGACCATTTTGCCTCCACCAATGCTTGAATACTTCCCTATCTTCCATTGGATCGGGCAGTTGGTCTTTGAGTTGTTGTAGCGATCGCTTTAATTCGATGTCATGGTCGAGGTCGAGGGTTCGGGAGAGGGAGAGGGAGAGAGAGAGGGAGAGGGAGAGGAAGAGGGAGAGGGAGAGGTCGAGGTCAAGAGAGAGGTCAAGAGAGAGGGGGCGGTCGAGGTCGAGATCGAGGTCGAGGGAGAGGTCAAGGGAGAGGGAGAGGTCGAGGTCGAGGTCGAGGTCGAGTGAGCGGGCGTGGTCGAGGTCGAGGTCGAGGTCGAGGTCGAGGTCGAGGTCGAGGTCGAGTGAGCGGGCGTGGTCGAGGTCGAGGTCGAGGAAGAGGTAGAATGCTCGAACAGTAGCAGGTTTATAGCGGGTTTCTACAGAACAGAATTTTTCATTAATCCGAGGAATAAAAATGGGAATTTTATTTGCTTGAAACTCTCCATTAATACATTGGATAGCTAAATACTTCAAAAAAGTTGTTTTTCCCGCGCCTGGTTTACCTAAAATCATCAGCTTGGAGTGACGTTTTACCACCTCTAATCCGGGAACGCGCTTTTCTTTAACTTTACCCAGTCCAATACGCTCAAATTCACCTAACTCTGTACTATTAAAGTTTTGCAGCAGTTCATCAATATCTACCCGTGTACGCCCAGTAATTTTCTCTAAAATATTGATATTAGTGTAAATGTCACCTAACCCAATGGGCTGTGTCATATCCAGCACGCGCATCGTGCCGCAGCGTTCTTGGAGGTTGGGTTTTATATTTTCACGTACCTCTTGCACTAGAACATCAATACTGATGTTCTGCATATCCTTGGCTGGTTCAAGTGGAATGTCATCTGATAGTTCAGTTAAATTAGCAATCTCTCGCCAAGGTAAACCCAATTCATTGCATATCCTCTCGAAAGAATCATATTGAATCGGCTGGCATTGGAAAAACTTTGTAACTGTACTGCGACCTAAAAGTTTAACCTTTACGAAGTTAGCCTTTGATCCAAGTCCTAGCTGAAGAAGAGCATTTTCAGCCTTTGCTACACCATTAGGAGTGGCTTTGATGAGTATCCTCTTTTTGTTCATGCTTTCGCTAGAGATTTTAGGCTCGATTATCTATGCAATCAAAGGTTAAGCATAGGACAATCAAAATAAAATCACAACAAAACCATTGTACAATCAGGGTTTCAGTATTTTTGGGTGATGATGGAAGAGTGAACATCACGTACTGCATATGTACTATGAGCAACATACCTCTGACCGAAAAAAACCAGACCACTCAAACAACCCCAGTTCAAATGCAACCTGCCACCAAAATGCATAACCCCAATTCAGAAATAGAATTTAGCATTACTCAAGAACGCTTGCGCCAAGCCCGTTGCAGTTTTAATCTCGCACTAATTGCAACTGCATTATCTGCCTGTATTAGCGTTGTAGGAGGTGGACTTATGCTATCAGGTAAAGTTTCAGAAGGAACCGTTACCGCCGCTGGTGGAATGGCTGCAAGTGTGCGATGTATTCAGCTTGCCAAAGACGCTAACGACAGGCTCGACAAGATTTTACCCGAACTAAAGGATGAAGATTAAGTGTAGCAATCACTCTTTTCAGTCCTGTGGGAATTGCACAGGACTGAAAAGAGCGATATCCTTGACTTCCCTATGTTATATTTACGCCTCGGTTTCTAAGAGAACTGAAAACCTGTTAACAATTTATCTCTCACAGAACCGAGGTGCGATCGCGCTTTATGTCGGGATTTAATAGTTAGACGACATCTCTTGAGAGGGGGCAGGGAACATCAGCCATCATTTACCTCCAAAAGCCGCCTTAACTCCTGCTTTAAAACCTCCGGATCTGGCAAATAAAGTTGATATCTTGACACAAAAAGCTGATTAGAAATACCACCCGTTGCATACTCAACCAAAATCTCATCCTTATCTCGCGCCAACACAATCCCTATCGGCTCGTTGTCATCCTTCATATTCTCCTCAGCGCGAAAATAATTTAGATACATATTCATCTGTCCAATATCCTGATGACTCACCGCTTGCGTCTTCAGATCGATTAAGACAAAACACTTGAGAATGCGATGATAAAACACCAAATCCACAAAAAAATGCGTGTTGTTTAACGTAATTCGGTATTGCTGCCCAATAAATGCAAACCCCTTGCCCAACTCAAGTAGAAACTTCTCCAACTCAGCAATTAAACGATTTTCTAACTCACTCTCACGATAATTGCGGTCTGGTAAATCCAAAAACTCGAACACATAAGGATCTTTGACCACATCCCGCGCCGACTCGATCCGTTGCCCATCCTTAGCCAGTGCCAAAATCTCTGCCCGATCCTTACTCAACGCCACCCGCTCAAACAAAGCCGAATCCTTCTGGCGTTTCAACTCCCGCACACTCCAACGATCTTGGATGCACTGCTGCTCATAAAATGACCGCGCCAAATCATCGGAAATAGCTAAAAGCTCCGTATAGTGCGACCAACTCAATTTGCCAGACAGTGTTTGGCAATTCTCATAGTTCAAATAAAACAGACGCATATACTGCAAATTAGAACGGCTAAACCCCTTACCATACGCCGCTTTCAAATCTCGTGAAAGCACCTGTAACAACTTACTGCCATATTCTGCCCGTTCCTTGCCCGCTTGCTCAAACTCGACAATATAACGCCCAATCTGCCAGTAAGTTTCCACTAAAACTGAATTAACCTGCTCAAAAGCCCGTTGTCGCCCCAACGCCAAACACTCACCAATGCGATCTAACAACTGCTGATATGAACCATCATTAACCGTTAAATCACTCATAACTCAAACCCCAACGAGAGCCAACTGCATCTGAAATCTCCAAACAGTTGTAATAATGTAATAATGTAATTAAATACAAATGTAATAAATTACTTTATTACATTAGCTTTTTAGCTCCTCCTCAACTAGAGCAATCATATATTCCTTAATGGTCATACCTTTTTTGGTAGCACGGATTTTAATCTCCTGGTGCTGTGCCTCTGTAACTTCAAAAGTAACTCGCTTGCTTTTGCCGTTGTTAACTTCTTCTGTCCCTGTAGTACTAGGCGTTTCAGCACCATTACGACTTTCCACCCACGCTGCTGCTTCATCTTTTACAGGCGTTTTCTGAACACCTGGCCTCAAGCTTAGTTTTTGTGATTTTTTAACTTCTGCCATGATTCGTTTCCTCTCTTGCTTCTAATATTTCCTCAACAACAGCTCGTACTTCATCACTGGCAGCACTTTTCGGGGCAGCCTCCAAAACAGTACTCCCAATGTTCAAACACTCAGCAAATGCTACCCTTTGACTTATCTGTGCTTTTAACACTGGAAAGGGGTATTCTCCTAAAACTTCAGTTACCTCTCGCCCAAGAGCAGTGTTCACTATCTTTCTGTTGATTAGAAATGCTGCTGTTAGGTCTGGCTTATATATAGTGGCCTCTTGTACTAGTTCTACTACCTCATGCACCGCCCACACATCCAAAGGAGATGGTTGTACAGGAACCAGCACAAAATCCACTGCCATGATTGCTGATCTGGTTAAGTCAGAAACTCTTGGCGCACCATCAATGAAAACAAAATCATACCCCTGCGCTAGTTTGGGCAATTCTTTATGCAAGATAGGGCGATCCAAACCAATAACGCTAAATGGAGCCTCACCATTACGTGCTGCTGCCCAGTCACGGGTTGAGCCTTGAGGGTCAGTATCAACAAGTAATACTCGATACCCTCTCATAGAAAAAGCATGAGCCAAATGGATAGATACTGTGGTTTTACCACTGCCCCCCTTCTGGTTCAAAACTGCAATTTTCATAAATGTGTTTTTGTAAAAATGTAATTCATTAGGTTATGACAAATTCCAGAAATTAACAATACCAAGCTTAATCCCTAAATTACAAATTTACAAATGCACAAAAGAGTATTAATACAAATGTAATTAATTACAAAAATACATTTGTAGCTATCAATTGACCACTTTTACACGGTCTTTGCGTCTCAGTAATCTAAAGCTAAATTAATTACAAGCTTATCTAATGTCTGTTGTGATCTCAAGACAGGCTTGTTTGTTATTAGTAGAGTACATTCTCTCAAGAAACCCAAATTACACGGTTGTCGGCTCAATGCCAAAAAAGCGATCGCGTTAGATCAATATATATAGGCACTAATTACACGTAATGGCTCAAATGTGTAATGCTGCATGAATCTATAAGCCTAAATAATAAGCTAACTAGAGATTTTCTCAATTAATAGTCAATTCACTTACATTGATGCTCATGTACTAGCAGCAGATGCCATTGTATAACTGCATTCTGCCACTTTTCTATGCAAAATATAACTTTATCAAATACATGGATCTTCGGCTGGTAAGATACCAATATTTACCACAATCAGTTTTATATACTCCGGCACGTGATGCCATTTTTACAAAAATACAACAAACTTCCAGATAGTACCAACAAAAAATATGGTAAGAGCAAGAAGACGAGCAAGCGGTTTTTTAAAAGATTTCCAAGACTTTGCGCTTAAAGGCAATGTAGTTGATTTAGCGATCGCTCGTTGAAGAAACCCCAGCATTACTCCAAAACTCAGTGTCATTGGCTCCATCTTGATGCCTTTGAAGAAATACTCCTTTATCCTCAAGCTAGACTGTACCCGTTGTCAAAATTTGAATTTGGAATTGCTGATAATTATTTGATTGGCTTGTTATACTTAGGACGACTTCTTTTTATAATTCTTTTCGCTTTCTGTTGAGCTTCCTGGATACTACTCATCCGCTCAATTTGAACTTTGCACCCAGGTACATAATTTTTTCCACTTTGTAGATGCTTTTGAATAGTCGTGTAAACTTTTCCCTTCTTTGCTACCCCTGTATAATTGTTTTTCCCTCCTTCAGTTAAAATTTTATAGACTACAGGTTTATCGTTAAATAACTGACTAATTCCCTCAAGAGTGAGATTTACAGTTTTTGTTTTAGGTCTTGAATCTTTAGAACTATCTAATGCACCACCTTGCTGGACAATAGTCATTTGATGAGGTTTCGGTTTGTTGACATCAGATACTTTCACAGCACCTTTTGCTCGGCTAGCTTTCGGAATAGATTTAGGAACGTCTAAAGCATCTGAATGAGCAATTTTAAGCTTCTCTATGAGAATCTGAGCAAATTGTTGTGGTGTTAATTCTAGTAGATTGATATAACCTACTGTTGAACGAACACCTGGAATTTCTGTACTATCAAATCGGGCAGGAAGAATATACTCTTCATTTTTCTGAAATGCACGAGCCTGAGCGCTCTCCCGCTCATGATTAGTCCAATTCTTCCTTCGATAATTTTCCGAAATGAATATAACGCAAAAACGTGCTTTGTTACGGTAAACTTCATCCAAGTGGATGTACAAGTCCTTACCCCAAAGATTAACCTGCTCAAATACATCATAGAAAACTTTAATATTAAAACTTTTGAGGGTCTTTGCAACTGCTTCAACGTACTCTCGGTCTTCACCAGCAAAAGAGAACGCAAAGTCGTATTCATATAATTTCATCATAATTAGCTAAGTCTTAACTCTACAATTTAATTATTTATATACCTGCTTATAATCATCTTTATATAAGAATTTTAGATATATGTTTTTGTTAAAATCATATAAGTTTGATTCTTAAATTTATAAATAAAGTTACAGAAAAAATTGTGTTAAAGTTCACAAGTTATTTAAAGTAAACTCATGACTAAAGAAGACACAATTAAACAGATTGTAAGTAAATATGGTACAACACACATTGTTCTAAGTTTTGGAGCGGCTGATGGGGGTGCGATGTTCGCGCAGTGGTTGCAGCGCGAGATCATGCAGAGGAAAGGTTACACGCAGCCCAACAACGTCTACCTAGATACTTTCGCGCTGGATCATGTTCCGAGTACTAGGCATGAAATGAAGCTAATACCCCTAGCTGTCTAATCGGTATGTAAAGCAGGTAAGCTGAAAAAGGAATCTACCAGCAGCAAAAGAAGCGTGATAGTAAAGAAGCCACGTCATCGCCCACAACGAAGTTTTCCTGATGCCCAACGTATAATTGTGGAATGTGAGTTAGATAAGTATATCCATTGTGACAATAATTTAGTTAACCGCAGAGCCTGGCACATGCGTAAAACCGTTCAAACCATGAGTGGAGCAGTGTTTGTAGCAGGTAAAAGCAAAGAATGTAAGAATCGGCTCTGTACGCACTTTAATAAACACTACTACGCAAGTGGCGTATTAAAGTATAGCTTGCCTAGTAGTACTTATGGTTTAGATGTGCTGGCATTCATAGGTTGGCAACATGAACATGAACATCAACAGTTAATTGAGATCCAAGAAAAGTTAAACCAGCGTGGGATCGAAATTAATGAGCGGAACGTAGGCAAGCTATACCGTCAATTTCTGGCACTGTTGGGTGGAACGATTGCACATACGCACTCGAAATTAGCTGCCACAGCCGATGAACATGGCGGTTTGATTTGGGCAATTGATGCCTTACAGCCAGAGGGGCATGGGACTTTGGTGTATGTGTTGTATGAGGTATTAAGTGGCACACCAGTCAGTGCAATTCAATTGAAACAAGCACACGACTTTGGGTGAACTATGAAATACAGGAAAGTTATGAACGGGGTCACAGAATGATAGGTATTTACATACACAACATTCGTAGCATTAACGGGCACACTGATTTTTATGGGGGAAATCCGTTTGACAATTTTTCTACTATACTCAATGGTCAAAACGTACTTCTTTCCCAAATTTATCCTACTTACAACTGGGTACGCGATGACGGGTACAATAACTTTAGTAAGTGGATTGAAAGTGCAGCAATAGCAATTGGAAGATAAGTGAGTAACTCTGGTCAGCAGTCACAACCAAGTAAGGTAACGCCGGATTCCAACGCCGTGCAAAGTTACCTGAACATTTTGCAGGGAATTATCATGCGTATGGCAACTAACAGTGCCAACTGCAAAACTTGGTGCGTCTCTTTAGTCTCAGCGATTCTGGTGGTGATTGCAGACAAGAACAAGCCAAATTACGCTTTGATAGCTCTGATACCAATAGTACTTTTCTTTCTGCTGGATTGTTACTACTTAGGTCAAGAGAGAAACTTTCGTGAGATATACAACAATTTTGTAAAAGAGCTACATTCTGGCGAAGTTGCAACAGATAAACTCTTCGTCTTGAAGCCGCCGAAAGGAATGAATGTGGTCAATTTGTTATTTTCTTCTAGTCTCTCGTTTTCCGTATATCCGTTTTATCTGACATTGGTACTTACTGTAATTATTGCAAGATTTATCATCCTCTAGCAGTTGCAATGTTTCCCTTCATAACACCTGCTGTTTACCATTCCTTGCACTGGAAAAGTTACGATAAGATTTATTAATGCGTTAGTTCAGGAATTTTGGCGGAATCTCCATTTCTCGCTTTGTAGCTTGTTAGTGTAAGTTGACCATATACCTCATTATGGTATTGAGCCGAGATATGTGTAAAAATATGCAAGATGGTCTGAAAACACTTGTCCTGCATAGCTTTCAAAGTTTTTAATAGTTCCGCATTCCTTTGGTATACACATTACACGTATTTACTTATCTTTACACAGTTTGGTTTTTTCACCTCGTTCTACTTGCTAAAATAGGTGTAAGTAGGAGTAAAGTATCCAAACTGAAATTATGTATAATTGTTATTCCCTTAGATAATTAATTTTCTAGCAAAATATGATGGAATCTCGTAAATGTGACGTATTTATCAGTTATGCTCGTGAGAATTTAGTAGAAGCTGAAAAGCTTTGCAAAGATTTTGAAAGTGAGGGAATTAGTGTTTGGTTCGACGACCGATCTCTTAATTTAGGAGAAAGGTGGAAAATGACAATTCCAGAAGCAATAAATAACGTTATGTTTTTTATTGCTCTAATTTCATCACAGTCAACAACTAAAATTAATGGATATGTACAAAAAGAAATAGACATAGCACTTGATGTGAAAAATAAAAAACCATCAACTGATTTCTTCATTTTCCCAGTACGTCTTGATGACAGTAAAATTCCAGATAAAATTTCATCCATGCACGGCATTGACATTTTTCCTATTTTTAATTATCACCAAAAGTTAAAAAGCATAGTAAAAAATATACGTAAATATAAAGATGATAAAAATTTAGAGATTATAGGATTTGATTTAGGACATGGAGAAAGTGCTATTGCAATCACAAATTTATCTTCCTCTTATGAACCTCGAGTAGCAGAGATTTATGGAAAGAGAAGTATTATTACAGCAGTTACTTTCTCTAACACTGGTGATATTGTCATAGGTGAAGATGCTTATATTCAGAACAATGGTATTGATAATTTATATATTCATTTTAAAACCCCCGATTTTAAGAAAAGTAAGACAGAATCACTCAAATTTTTTGTTGGAGAATGTTTAAATATTTTAAAAAAAGAAGGTAAAGCTAAACTAGATACAAACACACATTTCTTTGTAGGACATCCATCAGGGTGGAATGAAGAAAGTTTAATTAAAGAATATGAGGAAATTTTACAAGATGCAGGAATGACTAACGTCAAGGTTAGACCTGAGTCAAGAGCTGCTTTTCTAGAAGCAAAAGAAACTGGAAAGTTGCAAAAATCACTTACCAAATCACCTGATAATTTACTAAATAATTTACTAATTATTGATATAGGTTCATCAACTACTGACTTTACTATTATAAAAAACTCTGTAGAATTTCCTCTGGAGCTTGGATATAACAATCTAGGAGGTAGCCTAATAGACGAATTAATTTTTAATAAAACATTAGAACGTCTGTCACCTGAAGAGAGAGAAGAATTCAATAGGTTGTTCCAATCTAATATTCCTTTAAAATTACAGTGTTTATTGACATGTCGTACAGCTAAAGAAGAGTATTTTTCAAGAGAAAGTGATAATAATACCTCAATTGAAAAAGAAAAGAAAATAAATAAACCCAATGGAGGAAAGTTATACTTTGAAGTTAGTTTTAATAAAAAGGATATGGAAGAGATATTAAACAACCCCTTAATTTCCCCCATTGATCAATTAAAGGGCAGAACCTGGAAACAAGCTTTTACCGATGCACTACAAGAATGCAAGAAGGAAATTCAATCACCAGAAATAATATTCATGACTGGTGGTGGGTCTCATATGTCGTTTACTCGTGAGATTTGCGAAGAAGAATTTCCTCAATCGGAAGTCATACGTGGCTTAGAACCAGAATTATCTGTAGCTAAAGGACTTGCAATATTAGGACGTATTGATTTCAAAATCGATCTTTTTAGAAAAGAAGTAAAAGAATTTATTGATGAACCAGAAAAGCTGGATTCTATTATAAAAAAAGCTATACAAAAATTTTCAAAGAATTCAGCAAAGTCACTAACTGAGAAAACTTTGAACATTCTGAAAAGCTGTATTGAGAAGTGGAGAGATGGAGAAATTCAAACAATTGCCGCTATAGAAGAAAAAATTCAAATAGAAATCAAGAATGATTTAGACAAAGAAAATAATTTTTCCGAAATAGAAACTCAAAAATTGATAGAACATTTAGGAGAAGAAATTCAAAAATCTACTGATGAGTTATGTGACAGGCATAACATACCAAACAGAATATTTGATATATCTATAAATCCAGATAATAATGATGTTAATTTTTATTTAGAAATGAATAGTTTGCTAATAGAAAAGATATCTAAAAAAGTTTATGCCACTTTACCTGTATTAATATCTACATTATTCTTCTTTATTTCCATTGTTATTATTATTATAGCTATTGATAGTGTTACTATAGTGCCTATATTAGTAGAGGCTTTAGCAATAGCAGGAATTGTAGTAAAACGAGATCAGGCATTGAGTTATATCAAAGATAAATACGACAACATAAAAGGTATTTTTGAAAATTTATTAAGAACAACCCCTCTACCTATAAAATTACGAATTTTTTTCTTGGATAACGATCAGATAACTAATTTAATAAGCGAGAAGCGTAACGATGTGGAAAAAGACATTAATGAACAATTAAGTTCAGAACTTTTACAAAAAAATATTTATTCGGAAATTAAAAATTACGTCAACAAAAGACTTAATGAACAAGCTGATTTTGCTTCCTTCTTAATTAAACAAGCAGAAACAAGGTAAACTTTGTTTGACATTCTATAATACAAAAATGCTATTGAGCCGAGATATGTGTAAAAACCTGCAAGATGGTCGGGAAACTCTACTATATATTGGTTTCCGCCATTTTTAAATAAAATTACTAAGAGAGCGCAAATGAGGAAGAGTGATCTCAATAACGTCGCCTTCGTCTTTATATATCGCCATAATCAAATTCCCTTTTTGTTGACATACCACTACTGTAAAACAGCAGATGATTTGACTTTTACGTATGTAGGCATCACTGTGCCAAAACGGGAAAATTGTACTCTAAGGAACTGATGCTAACCTCAACGCTATAAAAATTATTTGTTTTGAGCAAATGGCATACCTGCATTTATCACTTTTGACTCGAATTAGTCTTGGGAGATGGTGCAGAGTATTGGTAGTACTCTGCACCAATCAATTGAGGGTAAACAGCCGCTCACGGGTGCTGTAGAAAACCGAGGGGCTAAGATGCTTGCTGGACAAGGCTTTTAGCCTTAGCGTACAATTTTCCCGTTTTGGCACGGTGATGCCTAGTAGTCGGGCGGAGTGTTCCGAATGGGCGTAATTATTCCAAGTGCGAATAGACTTACCATCTAGATTATTAACTCTAGATGCAACGATGTGGGTGTGGTCGTGTTCTTTATCAGAGTGCCGCGCTATAAAGAAGTCATAAGCTGGTAGTTCAGTTTCTATAAAGTCATCAACTAGCTGGTTCAGTTTGGTGTCAGCTATCCTTTTATCAGGCTGTTTAACTTGAGCTTCATCACCTTGAAGCCGTGACAACACAATGATATTCGCAAAGTGACGTTGAGATAGATTAGCTAATTCGTCATCATTGAGAGTTCTATCAGTCTGAGGTACACTAAGCATTAAGTGGTAGCAGGGGTCTTTAAGTTGAGGGTTAAGGTGGGCTGATAGGGTAAACTGCTCGACCAGTTCATTGGTACTTTTACCATACATATTCCCGCCAATAATCTTAGCTTTCTCTTTCTCAAGCACATATTTAGTTGTCCCGCGAAATGATTTATTAGCTTTAACTTTGGTAATCATTTAGCTAACCCTCTACCGATGCTTGAGTGAGTGATTGGCGAGTCTGTTCTAAAAGTGCTGTCAGTTCTTCAAGAGTTTTCAGATATAATTTCACCTCGTTAGTCAACGGTTGGCTACCAATTTTCACAGCTTCGTTAATAGCCCTAGTCTGTTGATTCAGGTTGTTACCAATCTTCTTTAACTCATAGATAGCCTGTCGGTTCGCTTCGGGAATGACTAATTTAGGATGTGGTAAAGGGTAGTCAAATAATCTCGCTCTTATATAGTCGCTTTGCACCACTCCAGTACACCGTTGCTCTAGCCTCGCTTTTTCAGCATAGCTAGCCCTAAACGTGATGGTTACTTCTCGCTTTTCATCTGGTGCTACTGACCGATTGTTTAATGTGTCAGCTAGTTGATTACTAAGATTGGTGCGGGGGTCTGCTTGCATAACTAGTTAGGAGTTCATTTATCTGCTTCTTCATTTTTTACCGGGTTATTCGCTGTAGCTGCTATGGCGCGGAGCGCCGAGCAGGTAGGCGAATAACCCGGAACTCTCTTGACTTATTTACCCCTTGAAAAGAACGGCTTTTCGGGGGTTTGGGGGACACCCCCAACAAGCAAACACGACGCTTTCCCATAGGGAAAGGAGCGCGGTAGCGCGTTACGGCGTATTGCTTGCCTATGCCCCACGACAGACTAGGGTCAACCAGATCCAGGGGGCACAACGGGAGACTGGGGGAGTACGAGACTGTGGCGAACCACGATTGACTCTCTGCAATATCCTCGATGTAATCGAGGGCAGGGTCTATTGGGCAATGCTGCCCATACTAGTGATAGTAAGGATGTTGATTCGTGCGTAACGGCTTTTTTAAACTAGTCTACCTCACGAAGATACAAACCCTTTTTTGTTGATGTTCGTCACATTGCGACAAGAAACTTAAACTTTTTCTGACCACAACTTTTTTACAATGAAGTGATTTATTATTACTGGTGGCTATGTCTCGCAAACCGAAAGCTGTTCCTTTGTCGAAAGTAGAAGATATTCAAACCAGTCTCAAGCAGAAGGCAGCTACTCCTAAAACTATCAACCTGTCTGATTTAGTTAAAAGTTTGGCTAAACCTATTCAAGAGATGTTAGAGGCTGGCTACTCTTATGACGATGTTTCTGATGTGTTTCAAGGTCACGGGGTAGAACTGGCGGCTAGTGGTCTGAAGATTTTTCACAAGAAAGCTTTGACAACGAGTGCTAATACATCTGGTGAGAATTCGCTTGGTTCATCATCAGATTTAAATTCGTCATCATCTGAACAATCGACCTCACAAGAGATTTCTAATGCTGATGGGTCGTCTAGTTCATTGCCCTCTACAAGTGAAAAATCTTCTCTTTCAACAAATAAAACCAGTAAGCGCAAGAAAGCGGTAGCTAAGGAGGAATCGGAGAAATCGTCACCAACTAGCCAATCAAACAGCTATGCTTTTGTGCCAAAAATTTACAGTGATGATGAAATATAAATGATTAATCGTAAAAATATTTGAGAGAGAATATCGGTAGCTAATGCCAATTAATTTCCTGATATAAACAGTATTGGTTAAGGATAGTCCAGCTATCCCTAACCAATACTGCTATTATTTTCGCTCAAGATAAATGACACTAATTAAGGAGAATATAAAGAGGATATTGATTTTTAGCCATCACCATTGTCCTGAAGAAAGCTGTCAGATTTGGTCTGAATGTCTATTGCTATATCTGAGTTAAATTCTCCCTGCCGAGATTTGGCAAGAACAGACATAACTAGCCTTTGATGTTCAGGAATAGCTGAAAGTGCTTCTATAATCAGTGAGCGAAGAATCTCCGAGCGATTTTTACCAACAGCCTGTGCATAAAGATTGAGGTCGCTTATATATCTTGATTCTAAGCGAATTGTGAGATTTGACAAATTAGATTTATCGGATTTGGGGCGTGCCATAAAGAGAATTTACCTGGAATGAATATCGGTCTATTAGTCAAATTATTCGTGTGTCGCCAAGGGGATTTAATCTGAAAAAGCGGTAAAGCCTGACTTCTCACTACCCTTCAATTGCTGGGATTCTATAAGTTGTGCAAGCGCACCCCTTAAATACCGAACACTAGGTTTCTCTTCACCCCACTTTCGGCTATTTCTAATCGCGGCAAAGCTGACTGGTGTTGTCACGGCTGAAGTAACGATGTTTAAAATCTGCTCCTTATCAGCAAGAGAAATACTCAGTTCTTCTTCTATCTCTACAAATTCAATCTCTTGGGTAGGCTTTGAGAAAATGGATTCTAGCTGATTAACTGCGTCTGATGGTGCAATTTTCTCCCCTCTGGGCATAACTGCTGGCTGGTGATGCTGCACCAGTTCCGGGAAAAATTTGAGTAATGTTCTAGCTGGATCTGGTTGACCATTGCCTGGGTGTAACTCTATCTTTAACCAGTCTGGAATCATGCCCAAATTGCCACCGCTAACAGGTTCAGCAAAGTTATTAGGGTTGGCTTTGAAATATTCGCCACTGGCAACATTAATTTTTCGCAATCCGCCAGCGCTGACAGACTGAGCTACACAACCAATAAAGTTAACTGATTGCTTAAAGGTGTCTGCTAGTCCTGCTGTCGCCTTGCCAACCACAGAAGTTAAGTTAGATCCGTGCAAGACAATGATTAATGTACCGCCACACTTGGCGAAGCGAGAAAGTAAATATTGGATAGCCCAAGTGCGATCGCTCTCATCAAGTAAGGACAGCAACCGCATTGCTTCATCAATGACTAACAGTAAGTTTTTGTGTGAGTAAGGTTCACTTGCATCTAAGCCTTTAAGAAATTTAAGCAAGTCACGGGCGACTAGTTTATCTGCCCCGTCCGCATCTTTTTCCGGGTACTTAAGGGCAGAAATAAGATTGCAACTAAAGGGGTAAACGTCCACCCCGGCTGTAAAGTATTGGGTATTTAATCCCGAATCTAAAGCTAGAGATAATGTTGCTAAGATTGCTGCTAAGGTTCCCTTGCCACCTCGTTGAGTACCAGCGATCGCAATTACCTGAGAACTCATCATATCTTCTACTTGAAAACCACTTTTCGTTAAAGCCGCGATGAGTGCGTTTGCTCTATTCGCCAGAGGGAGATGAGTTATAGTCTCTGGTGCAAGCCCACTAGCTGATGGCTGCAACTCCTCCGGTCTAGAAAGATGATCTGCTTGGTGAGTGTCCCGAATATCAACAATTGGTAATTGAAATTGCTTGATATCTACGGTAGGTGGTAACTGGGTTTGAGCTTGTGCGATAGCACTTATCTCCGACAGATTCACCCGGCTGTCAATGGTCACATCCTGTAAATGGAGAGCCATACTTTGATAAGTGGGTAGCTGACGACCCTTAAGCTTGCCAAACCAGCCAAACATCCAGCGATAAGCATAAAAGCGTTTTCCTGGTTCAACTTGGGTTAAATACTGCCCAATATTTTCAAATTCAGCTAGAAGAAAGGCGTACTCTTCAGCCTCGTGTCGCTCTAGAAATTTAACAGTGTTGGCAAGATGATCCGCTTGATAATTGCTTCTAGAATCATAGTCCCCAGTACGAGCTAGAGCATCTATAAAGTTGCCACGTACAAAAGGTATTGGCGCAATTTCTTTAGTGCGGTTAGAGTGTTCGACAACAAACCATAGCCACGCAGCACCGCCAATTAAACCACCAACTACAGCCAGTGGGTTGACAGCATAACAAACCGCTCCTATCCCCCCAGCCAACAAACCAAGTACACGGGTCATGTCTGCTTCGTTCTCAGAAACTCGGGCCATTTCAAATAATTGGTCTTTGCGCTCTTGCAACCATTGGGCGATATTCCCGGCTTCTAAATGCGAGAGACTAGGATACTGCGATCGCAAATTTTCAGTTTCTTTAGTTGTGATTTTTGGGATATTATTGCAATGCATAAAACAAATGCCTCGTTGAGTTAAGAAGCCGCTCGACGAAGAGAGTTGTTGAGCGGCACTCACTTTAATCTTTGGTCAACCGCCAAATAGCGAACCCAATTTCACCTGCCATCATTGTGCCGATATCAAATAAGATGCAACCCAAAATCATGAATGGGGCTGTGTAGTCGAATGGGTTACGA
>NZ_JABXKQ010000056.1 GCF_017114945.1 Nostoc sp. JL34 | reverse complement strand
TTCTACTACTTAACTTTTCGTTACATAGCTGTAAATTTTTCCGCCCACCTACTTAGTTGGTTCATCCAGCAATAACAAGTTGGGATGTTGAGATAAACCGATCGCCAGAAATAGTTTCGTGATTTCCCCACCACTCAAGTTAGTAATTGGTAAATATAAGTCAAGTATGGTGTGGAATTTGGTTTGCAAAATATCCTCAATCTTCCACCATTCATCAGAGATGGAAATCAAAAAATTAAGTACTGTATCTACTGTAATTTCTTGCTTGATAGTGCTGATTTGTGGCAAATAGTAAACAACACCATGACACAAAACTGAGCCTATCTTGGGGCTAATTTTACTTGCAAGGATTTTTAGTAGAGTTGATTTTCCTACACCGTTGTTACCAACCAAAGCAATGCGATCGCCCGCCTCGATACTCACCTGAACTTTTTGAAACAAAGTTCTGTCCAAGCTGAGTTCATAGGCTAAATTCTCAGCTAATAATATTGATTTTTTCTGCATTCTTCTCAAACCTCAATTCGCAAATTTTTACCCGCGTTTTCACAACAATTGCGGGTAGATTAGACACAAAGTAAACTCAGCCGCAGACACTTGTCAAGCGGTTGAATGTAGATTACGAGTGATGACAATATCTTTAATGCATGACTATCTGAAGTAACCCTGTCAAACTAGTTGCGTTTATTTTTCGTTGACATTTGTTGCCTTGGTGCAACAGGTGTTTGGTACTACTTCATTTGTGCTATCTCGTTGGAGTTGTGATGAGGTTTGATATTGACTACAGTCTAGCACGAAGGAATTTCACAAGGGTAGCGATCGCTTTTTCTATCTCCACACCACCCATTTTTCGTTAGAAAAACTTAATTGAACAATTATCATCTGCAATAAAAGCAAAGTTGCTGCACTTGGGTATAGAACTTTTACAATTTCCTCATGGTGCATTGTCCTTGTTACATTAAAGGTTCCTCATGTTACTCAAGCTCAAACTCTTAAGCGGTCGTAAAATCTCCACAGTGGCTATGCTTGTGCTTGTTATATGCTTTACTCTGGTAAGTGTGCGTTCATTTGGGCAAACAATTATGACATCAGCACCCCAACTACTCACCGACCCATTTTTGCAATTGCCAACTGAAACCTCAGTGCGAGTAGTTTGGTTTACTGAGTTTGCTGGTGTTAATCACACAGTAACTTACGGGGAAAATCTCAAACAAACTGCTAAGGCAAATATTACCAAACTCACTCGCACGCGTGAAGACCAGGATTCAAAAGTTGCAAACCAAACCAAAAACGCCCAAGTTTATCAAAAACCTGTTCAGCGTGACATTTGGCGACATGAGGCTGAGGTAACTGGATTAACTCCTGATGTGCGGGTGAACTATCGGGTCACGAGTGTACGAGAAGACGGCGAGAGTGTTAAAAGTGATGTTTTTACCCTCACAGCTACTCCAAAACCGGATACACCATTAAAAATTTTACTCACCTCAGATCATCAATTAAAGCCAATGACAGCGGCAAATCTACAAAAGGTGGTAGAAACAGTTGGACGAGTTGATGGAGTGTGGTTTGCCGGTGATTTGGTCAATGTTAGCGATCGCGCCTCAGAATGGTTTGATGATCATAATGGTGGTGCGTTGTTTCCCGGCTTACAAGGTCGTGCTAAATATGAAATGACGCACAACAACGTTAAGACAACCTACACTGGTGGCCAAATAATTCAACATGCACCCATGTTTACTTGCATTGGCAATCATGAGGTAATGGGGCGTTTTGCCAGGACGGAAAGTTTAGATGGTGAATTTGATGATACAATTCCTCGGGCAGTTGCTCAAAAAATCTACCGGGACAAGTCTTTAATAGATAATTCTTTTAATACTAATACCTACGAAGAGATTTTCTCTTTACCAAAAAGTAAAGAGGGTGGAAAAAGGTATTATGCAGTCAGTTTTGGTGATGTGCGTTTGGTGGTACTGTACATTACGAATATGTGGCGGACTCCCAACTTAGATGGAAAGCGTCGGGGGAGATATCAGGAAGCCAAAAAGGATTTAAATAATTCTGAAAATTGGGGTTATGGACAGCTGATTTATGAGCCAATTGCCAAAGGCAGCAAGCAGTACAATTGGCTAGAGGCAGAACTTAACAGCCCTGAGTTTAAACAAGCAAAATACAAAGTTGTGATGTTTCATCATCCGCCCCACACTTTGGGTGATAATATAGTTCCCGCTTATACAGAACCAGTACAGATAATTGAACGGGATAGCAATAATATCAAAGCAGTGCGTTACGAGTATCCCAAAGATGCAGATTATATTATTCGCGATGTTGTCCCAATACTGGAAGCGGCTAATGTGCAATTGGTCTTCTATGGGCATTCTCATTTGTGGAATCGCTTTATTAGTCCCAGGGGAATGCACTTTCTAGAAACATCTAATGTGGGCAATACTTACGGTGCTGCTTGGGGTGATAGAAAGCGAGAAGTGCCAATTGGATATCAAGAGGATTACGTTAAGGTTGGCGATCCCAATGGGTTAGAACCTGTAGTGCCAACAATTGCCCCCTTGCTGGGTGAAGATGGCAAGCCGATGCCTTATATTGCGAGTAATGATATTACAGTTTTCAGTATCTTTGATACGGGGACGGGTACGATAAGTAGTTATCGTTTTGATACTCGCAAGCCTGATTCGGAAGTATTAAAGTTTGACGAATTTAAGTTGAAAGATAGCAATCCTATCTGATTTGTAAAATCGTCATATTCAGATCCCCGACTTCTTCAAGAAGTCAGGGATCTTGTTGTTCGCGAATGATTTAGGATTGCTATAGACTAGCGATCGCTTCGGCAACTAGTTTAGAAACAAAGGGTAAAATATCCCGACTCTTAGCCTGCGCTTTACCTTCAGTAAATACCACTAAGAGGTAAGGGCGCTGTTCTGGTAACTCAATATACGCGGCATCATGGTGAACTTGACTTGTCCAACCTGCCTTTGACCAAATTTGAGCATTTTCAGGGAGTCCACCGCCTAAAAAACCTACTACCTGATCTTCCTCTCTGTCAGTGGGCAAATCGTTGAGAGTCCGTTTGAGTAAAGCCATCATGGCTTGCGATCGCCCACTTGAAACTGCCACTCCACCTACAATACTATGCAGTAACCTAGCGATCGCATTTGTGGTCAACATATTGCGATTTTCCAGTAACTCTCCCACAAATGCCCGTTCTCGTCCATAAGCGCCATCACTCCAAGTTTTTTGACAGACGTTAATCGTCTCCAATTCTTCCCAACCCAAAGATTGGTAATAGCGGTTAACAATATTACGCTGATATTTCCAGGTTTCAAAGGGCCCGGTTGGTAACTCTGGCCCTGATGTAGTGCCACTCAGGATATCCACAACCAAGCTGGTAGCATCATTACTAGAATCGACAATCATATCCCGCAAGGCGCGTTCCAACTCTTTGGAGGTTTGACTCATGCCTTTTTCTAGCCATTCATTTACCGCCACCAGGTAAAATAGCTTGACTACACTGGCGGGATAAATCCGTTCAACACCGCGATAAGTGAAACCACGAACTGGATGATCCCAAAAAGCGTTGGGAGTCAGCGCCCCACCAGTATTTACTAGCACTGGGGGATCGTAAACAACCCAAGTCAGGGCAATTTGATTCCGGGCTAAGGTGCCAAATGCTGCCCAAGTTGCATCTAAAATGCCATTACCAATATTTTCGAGTTGTTCGTCTCTATTAAAAAAAATCATTCTCTAATAATGTCCCTTAATCTAAAATCCAAAATCCAAAATCCAAAATCAGGGGAGTATCAGTGTTTAGCTGACTTGAATTTATATGATTCTCCTGAATGTACGCGTTTAGCAACTCAAGCCGCATCTGGGCGACATTTATGGGTAACATCAAATCATCAAAATTCAGCGGTTGAGGTGTATTTGTGTGAAGATGATTATCCTGGATGGGTATCCTTTTCAGATTTTGATTCATTACAATCTGCTACTGTACCTTATCAGGCTGCAACATTTTCTGAATCTGAAATTAAAAAACTCCTAGTAGAGGTCATTGCCTTTACCCAAAAAGCGATGCAACAATCAAATTCTTACCTTTGGGGTGGTACAGTTGGGCCAAATTATGATTGTTCTGGGTTGATGCAGGCGGCGTTTGCTTCGGTGGGTATTTGGCTACCTAGAGATGCCTATCAACAGGAAGGATTTACCCAACCAATCACTGTTGCAGAATTAGTAGCCGGGGATCTAGTATTTTTTGGAACTAGCCAAAAAGCCACTCATGTCGCCCTTTATTTGACGGATGGTTATTACATCCATAGTTCTGGGAAAGATCAAGGACGGGATGGAATTGGGATTAATATTCTCTCGGAACAGGGAGATGCAGTTAGTCAGTCGTACTATCAGCAGCTGCGAGGTGCTGGTAGAGTTATCAAGAGTTACGAACCACAGAAACGCTGAGGACGCACAGGTATATGAGGAGTGGGTTGGTTGATCAAGGATTAACTGAGGAGAATGGGGCTATTTCAGCAATTATCCCAGATGTTTCAGTGGTGCTGCCGATACATGATGAGGTGGAAAGTTTGCCGCTTTTACTAGAAGCGATCGCATCTACTTTATCCTCTAGTCAGATAAATTATGAAATCATTTGTGTGGATGATGGTTCTACAGATGGTTCTGCGGAATTTCTCAAAGAAGAGGCGCAAATCCGTTCTGATTTAAAGGTGGTGATTTTGCGTCGCAACTACGGACAAACTGCGGCGATGGCTGCTGGATTTTATTATGCAGTCGGTAAAGCGATCGTCACTTTGGATGCTGATCTCCAAAATGATCCGGCTGATATCCCCATGTTATTAGCAAAGCTGGATGAGGGTTACGATTTGGTGAGTGGTTGGCGGCAAAAACGCCAAGATGGCGCCGTAAATCGGTTACTTCCTTCTAAAATTGCCAATTGGCTAATTCGCCGCACCACTAGCGTGAATATTCATGACTATGGCTGTTCGCTGAAAGCCTATCGTGCAGAACTGCTGGCAGATATGAACCTCTACGGGGAATTACACCGATTTTTACCTGCTTTGGCGTACATCGAAGGAGCTAGAATTACCGAAATACCTGTACGTCATCATGCCCGGCGCTTTGGTCGCAGTAAATATGGGATTTGGCGGACATTCCGGGTGTTGATGGATTTGTTAACCATTCTGTTTATGAAAAGATTCCTGACTCGCCCGATGCACGTTTTTGGGCTGTTAGGCTTGATTTCAATGGTTTCAGGAACAGCGATCGGAATTTACTTGACTTTCGTCAAATTGGCTTTAGGTGAGATGATTGGCAATCGCCCTTTGCTGATTTTAGCAGTTCTCCTGCTAGTAACTGGAGTGCAGTTGTTTTGCTTCGGTCTTTTGGCAGAATTGCTTATGCGTACATATCATGAATCCCAAGGAAGGCCTATCTATCGTGTGCGAGAGGTGGTAGCAAAAAAGGTTAACTAAGGTAACAATGGTATTGATTTGTCATTGGTCATTGGTCATTGATCATTGGTCAATTGGTCATTTGTCATTAGTAAATAGTTAGAAGTAAATAATATTGGTTGACTCTAGACAAATGACAAATGACAAGTAACAAAAAACTCATCAAATTGCATCTACCTTGAAAGCATTTAATACCTTTGATGCCGAATTACGGCGCAACCTGCTGGTTTTGTTTACGGCAGGTTTATTATTCTGGTCGAGTCTGTCTTCGCTCTTACCAACCCTACCGCTTTACATTGATGATGTGGGCGCAAGCAAGCAAGAAATTGGGATTGTGATGGGCAGTTTCGCCATTGGGTTATTGCTATCTCGCCCGATATTAGGACGGTTAGCCGATGAACGTGGTCGAAAAATTGTCTTGTTGATTGGTACGATAGTAGCTGCGATCGCACCCTTTGGTTATTTGGCAACCCAATCACTTGGGCTATTGATCCTAGTGCGGATTTTTCACGGCATCAGTGTTGCTGCTTTTACCACTGGCTACAGTGCCTTAGTCGCAGATTTAGCTCCCACCGAAACTCGTGGTGAAATCATTGGTTACATGACCCTAGCAACTCCCATTGGTTTAGCAATTGGCCCTGCCTTGGGAGGGTATTTAGAAGCTACAAGTGGTTACGGGATATTATTTCTGTTATCCGCTGAATTGGGTTTTGTCGCCCTCTTGGGAATTGTCCAAGTTACGAATCCGCCAGTGCAAACGCAAGAGCAAACTGAGGAAGAGGATGTCTACGACGGGCTACGCCTACGCAACTTTTGGCAAATTTTGGTCAGTCCACGGGTGAGAGTTCCAACTATAGTTATGTTGCTGGTTGGTTTGTCCCTCGGTGCTGTACATACCTTTGTGTCGTTGTTCGTCAAATCCACTGAAGTGGACTTCAATGGCGGACTATTTTTTACAGCAGCGGCAATTTCTAGTTTTAGTATCAGGGTGTTTGCTGGTAAGGCAAGCGATCGCTTTGGTCGTGGTTTGTTTATTACCTTTGGGATTTTTTGCTACGTTTTAGCGTTAATCCTACTGTGGCAGGCTGAAAGTGCGATCGTTTTCTTACTGGCTGCGATCGCTGAAGGTGCTGGTGGTGGTACACTGATCTCGATGATGATCACTATGATGGCAGACCGCTCACTGCCGCAAGAACGGGGGAAAATTTTTGCTATATGCATAGCTGGACTTGACCTGGGGATTGCGATCGCTGCTCCTCTTCTGGGTATCATCGCCGAACTTGTAGGCTACCGCGATATGTTTGGCTATGGTGCTGCGATCACTTCTATAGCACTTGTCCTCTTCCTCACCCATTCGAGCAAAAATCTATCCAACTCCCTGCGCTTTGCACTAGGTCTAGCTCCAGATGCCTACGCCTTAAAAACTAAAAGTTAGGAGTGAGGAATTAAACTTCCTCACTCCCAACTTTCAACTCTTAAAATTCAAAAACGGGCGAGGAGGGATTCGAACCCCCGACACCGTGGTCCGTAGCCACGTGCTCTAGTCCACTGAGCTACACGCCCTCACCGACAATCTATATTAACACGTTCTAACAAATGACGCAAGATAATTTTCCATCTAATTTTGCGAACTTAACCCATCTAGATCCCCAAGGACAGGCACAGATGGTGGATGTGTCTGGCAAAGCACCCACCATCCGCCAAGCAGTAGCAGCGGCCAATGTGCGGATGCTGCCAGCCACCTTCGCTGCCATTCAAGCCGGAAATGTGCCAAAAGGGGATGTGTTGGCAACTGCAAGATTGGCTGGGATTATGGCAGCCAAGCAAACAGCGACTTTAATTCCTCTGTGTCATCCGTTGCCTTTGCAAAAAATCGCAGTCGAGATTATACCCGTTCCGCATCTACCTGGTTATCAAATTCAAGCCACAGTCAAAACCAAAGCTGAAACTGGTGTAGAAATGGAAGCCTTAACCGCCGTTTCTGTTGCTGCTCTGACTTTATACGATATGGCAAAAGCTTTAGAAAAGTCGATTCAAATTGAATCAATTCGTTTAATAAGTAAGAGTGGCGGGAAATCAGGAGATTATTCCCCGCCAGAACAATAGCCTAGATTATCTCACCTATAGCTTTGTTGAGATCGGCTGGGCTTTCAAACTCTTCATCATCTGGCAGTTTCTCTAACAGAGACAGAATCTCTTTATCTGCTCCTTGCTTTTTAGCGTGCTTAGTTAATTCTTGCTTATTCGCGGGATAGTCAACACCTTTCAAGTGTTTTTGTATTTCAACTGGGTTTGCCTTAGCCATTTTCATCCACCTCTAAAGGTTCTTTCCATGTTCACAAGTGGATCTATTTGCTCCCTCTATCATAAAGATGAATCATTTTTAACTAAGAAAGATTAAAAGGTCATCCACCAGGTTGATGAATCATGCATTGGAGATTGGGTATTGGTTCTTAATTCTTCTCCCTCATCCCTACTCGTTAATCTTATTAGCAAACAGAATCTCCAAATTCTCCTTAATTAAGACAATCTAGCGATACTGTTCTGTGTTTTCTGCCATTGGTTTGCCGTCACTATCGCGATAGAGGAGATCAGAGTCTATTTGCCCAAAGATAGTCATCGGATTTGACCTAGCTGCGCTTGACTTTTAATTCGATGATGACTGGTTCTAGGAGTCTAATAGCAACCAATGCCATAAAAACCTTAGAATGAATAGGGTGTATTTAAATCTGTAACAAATATTTATGCCTCCTCGTTGGCCTCGCAAACCCGATCGCAAAGACCCTGATTACCGCAAGATCGATGACCGGATGAATTTTGCCACCCATGTAGCGATCGCTGCTACGATTAATTCTGGGTTATGGTTTTTTCACATCTTGAAAAACACTACCTGGGACTGGCTGCCGTTGTTTACTGCAAGTTGGACAGGAATAGTATTAGTGCATCTGATTTATATTAGTGCGATCGCTAACTACAGCGAAACTCCACCCAAATCCACCTGAAGATGGACTCCTGATGCTGGGGCGATTGTAACCTGTGGTAGTAGAATCAGCCTGTTAATTGAGCGATAATGTAAAAAAGCCTGATATTTCGCACTTTTTCTTAATGTAGGGTTATTTTTATGGCTAAGACTAACACCACAGAGCTACTGGAAGCCCTAGCAGCTGAAATTGGCGAAAATGTCTACATAGACATTGCCAAATGGCATCTTTATTTATCTAATGCCAAACTGCATACGCTTGTTGCTGAACAGTTGTATCCCTTAATTACTTCCAACAATGTAAGTGAAGACCAAGTTATAAAAGTATTGGAATCAATTCCAGTAAAAATTGGCGGCGGTAAAAGGGAACTTCCTTTAATCGATTTACTACCACTGCAATGCCAGGTCACTTTAGTAGATATTTTGGAAAAATATCTCCGCGAAATCTAATTGCTGAAACCAAAATTATTTGAATTGAACAGTTTTCTCAGTCAGTATTCCCTGATTCAAGTTGAGATACTGAATTGAGGATTTTTTGCTGTATCAACTTTATAAAATAAAAACCACAGATACACATAGATAAATGTTGTGTAATTTATTTATGCATATCTGGTAAAAATTTCCTTTAACAATTAAGGGATCTTGACCTTCTAATCTGGTTGAGATGTGAGTGAGTTGATCTTGAAACTCGCTTCCAATTTTCATGCAAACTTATTGAGGCAATTTCTATGCTTTTACAAATCAAAGATTCTGGCGAATTGGTAAAAATTCTGGAAATTCAAGAATTGCTTGACCCAAATAGTGATGTCGTTCACGGACGAGAACAAGAAGGTGAAGAAGAACAGCCACCTGATACTTTTAAAAAAGAAAATCTTGTTTTTCCTTCTGGTGAAGTTCTACCACGCTGTTGGTTAGATGCCGACTATAGACACGACAACAGTTAATGATTTTAAAATCAGGTAATTGGTTATAAACTATTACCAATTATCAATAGTAGGGGCGCACAACTTTGCGCCCCTACTACTATCTACCAGTTGATGATATTTCTTGTTCTGCTACTGTCGCCGTTTCATTCTGCTGAAACTTCGGGAAAAATGTCTTAGTAATCCAGTCAGTCAAGATGTGAGACAGTAATCCCAAAGGCCCAGCAAACAAAGATAAAGCCAGAGAGTGAATTGTCCAAACACCTGTTTTTTGCCCTTCCCAATAAATCCAGCGACCGACAAATAAATCCATCACTAAAAAATGAATCCAACCCGTTGCCGCAGCTGTTTCATCTGCAAAAAAGCGGGCAATATCAGTTAATTGGGGATTAGATAAAGCTTGAGCATTTTCTGGCGTAATGCTGTTGATAAACAAATACAAATACGTCCCTGCTAACAGCACAAAGGGTAGATATGATGACATTATCTGTCGTGTAACTTTCCAGTTTGGCAATAAAATCATCAACGCCCAAAATGGTAATACGAAAAGGTTGGCAATATTAAATAATTGAGAGATTGTCATATTTTTGTAAAGGGAAGTGTTTTTGTTTTGAATTAACTAATTATTCATAACTAGTAACTCTCAGAAGATAGATCCCCGACTTATTTAATAAGTCGGGGATCTGAGTATACTTATAAAGCTACAAGTTGTGATTCGATTTCTGAAGACTTCAAATCACGACCGATGAAAACTAAGCGCGTTTGCCTAGCCTCTTCTGGTTTCCAGGGGCGATCGTAAAATTTATCAAATCGGGTTCCCACGCCTTGCATCACTAAGCGCATGGATTTATTAGGCACTGCGACAAAGCCTTTAATCCGGTAAATTTCTTGTTGTTGTACCAATGTTTGTAACTGCTGTTGTAGCTTTTCGGGGTCAAAGGTACGATCCAAAATTAAATTAGCTGAGGTAATTTCTTCATCATGATTGTGGTCTTCTTCAGTATCATGATGACTAGGACGAGAATCTAAATTGTCTTCGACTGCGGCTTGGAATCCTAATAATATAGATGCGTCTAGTTGAGAACGGTCGCTCTCGACAATTTTCACCACTCTGGGCAACTCTTGCTTAATCAATTCCTCAACTCTGGCTTTTGTTTCGGCATCTACCAAGTCAATTTTATTTAACACCACTAAGTCTGCACAAGCAAGTTGGTCTTCAAACAGTTCTTGCAAGGGTGTTTCGTGTTCTAGATTATCATCTGCTTGCCGCTGGGCTGCGATCGCTTCTGGATCGCTAGCAAATGTCCCGGCTGCAACCGCCGCACAATCCACCACCGTAATCACTGCATCCACAGTGGCAGCATTGCGAATTTCCTGCCAGCGAAAAGCCTTCACCAGCGGTTTTGGTAAAGCTAAACCAGAGGTTTCAATCAAAATGCAGTCGATGCTATCTCGCCGCTTGATTAACTCTTGCATCATCGGGTAAAACTCTTCCTGCACGGTGCAGCATAAGCAACCGTTGGTCAATTCAAAGATATTAGTGTCTCCCTCACCATCTTCCGGGCAAATTTGACAGGATTTTAATAATTCGCCATCAATACCGAGTTCGCCAAATTCATTGACTACAACAGCAATGCGGCGTCCTTGGTTGTTTTGTAGCAGGTGGCGAATTAGGCTCGTTTTTCCACTACCTAAGAAGCCTGTAATCACTGTGACAGGAATTTTCGTAGCCATATTTTTGCCTGATTTACCCAGTATGGTAAGTTTTACGGGTTACAAACTTAAATACTGAGATTAAGCTTGGTTTTAAGATAGACTTAGTTATTTTAAGCTGAAAGTCTATGGTAAACCTGAAAATATTGCCGTTATTGTTGAGTTTAGGTTTGGCTTTAATTCCTCAAATCAGTGTGGCACAAACGGTAGAGGAGTTGGAACAAAAAGCGACATCTGCTGAAGAAGTGAAAAATTATCAAGAAGCCGCTAATATTTGGCGGAGTTTCATTGAACGCGATCGCAAAAACAGTTATGCTTACGTGAAGCTGGCAGATGTCCTATCTAAGCAAGGCAAGATTGCAGAGACGATCGCTACCTATCATCAAGCATTACAGTTAACTCCTGATGCGGCAATTTACCTCAAATTAGGGAATTTTCTCGCAGAAAAGGGACGAACCACAGAAGCGATCGCTGCTCTGAGTCAAGCTGTCAAACTTGATCCTAAAAATGATAGTAACTACATTATTTTAGCCAGGAAATTGCAGGAAGTTGGCAGTATAGAGCAAGCATTAGTGGCTTACCGTCAGGCAGTTAAACTCAATCCTGATTCCAATAATTACTACTATTTAGCCGATACTCTTTTCAAAATAGGTAAACGAGAAGAAGCGATCGCAGCTTACCGCGAAGCCATTAAACTTGATGAGAATGGTTATCTTTGGTCTGACAACGCTTATGAGAAGCTGGGTGAAATCTTGGAATATTCAGAAGCAGTAGCTATCTATCGCCAAATAAGTAAAGATGACCCCAATAATAAGGTTTTTTATAAAAAGTTGGCTGAACTATCATTAGAGCGGGGCTTTACGAACGAGGCGATCGCAGCCTACCGCCAACTAATTAAAATTGAGCCTGACGCTTCAACATATATGGAACTGGCCGATGTCCTGATGACACAACAAAAACCAGATGAAGCGATCGCTCTTTACCGCCAAGCTGTTGCCAAAGAATCTACAGATTATTATTACAGTAAACTAACTGAAGCACTAGCTAAACAGGACAATCTAGATGAAGCTTTGGCAATCTGCCAAAAGGTGGTAAAAACTGGTGAAGGCAGTTATGACACCTGCTCAAATATCAATTTGGCACTTTATAAGCAAAAAGGCTTTACTGCTGTCATGGCTTTTTATCAGCCGCTAGCGAATATGATTCCACGTCGCAAAATGGCTGAACTTTACATCAAACTTGGCCGAGAGATTTCCTATGGCGAATCTGGTGATGGCTCAAAACAAGAGGCTGCGGCAGTTTTTCAGCAAGCATTAAAAATAGATCCACAAAACGCTGATGCTCAAGACGCTCTCAAAACCTTAATCGCTGAATAAAGGATTTCTAACAAATAAATTAGGCGTTGCTGAATTATGGGATGATTTCGCCCAGAGAAATAGCATTCACGCCGAAGTCTTGGTGAAATAATCGATACAACTCAATACCAAAACCCTAATGTAGAGACGCGATTTATCGCGTCTTGAAAGACCAATTATCTATGAATAAAAATTAGGTTTTGGTAGTTCATCATTTAACGCCCAATTTCCGATCTCTTGAATTTTGTAATCTACCGGATCGTGGAGAGTGAACGTGCGGAGATTACGCCAATAGCGATCAAAGCCGTACTTTGCCGTAGTAGCGCGTGCGCCCATAACTTCAAAAATGCGGTTGGTAATGTCTAAACCGACTTTAGTCGCTGCAACTTTGGCAGTAGCGACGCAAAGCGCACATTCCCCACGTTGTTCGGCGGTGAGTAACCATTCTTTTTCCCAAGCCGCTTGTAGTAATTCTCCAGCTTGCTCAGTCAAGCTCTTAGCTGCTTGGAGTTCAACCCAGATTTTGCCATAGTGTTGAAGGATGTGAGGATCTTGGGTTGCACTCTCTACACCTGATGTCAGCCAAGGTTTTGTATTAGTGGAAGTATATGTTTTAGCAGCTTCAAATGCTCCCTGTGCAATTCCCAGATAGATATTAGCAAGATTCAATTGAGTTAAGCAGGCGCGAATAGTGTTGAAGGGTTGACTGAGTTTGTCTCTACTACCAAGAATTTCGTCAGGGTACACCAACACATTCTCAAAAGTAACACTACCACTATCTGTTTGACGTTGCCCGATATTATCCCAATCATCATGCACAGTAACGCCTTGCCGTTGAGTAGGAATTATCAAAATATTCAATTCACCAGTTTCTTGATGAATAGCACCGATCGGCAATATATCTGAGTCTTGAGAGCCAGAGCAAAAGCTTTTAATCCCGTTCAGACGGAAATAATCATTTTCTGGTGTCAGAGTAGCTCTTTTATCTAAAGGGTTGAGGGCATTGCACCAAAACCAATTATTCTGAATAGTTTCTGAGTAATATTGCTGTTTTTGCTCTGCCGAACCAAAAATATGAGGAATTACTACACCTAGATGGTGATAAGAAAAGACGTGAGCAATGGAACTATCAACCTTGGCAAACTCACGGGTAATTTGCAGAATGGTAATCCAGCTTTGCCCTAAACCACCATACTCTGTGGGTACGATTAGTTTCAGCAAGTTGCTTTGGCGCAAGCGAGCGCGCTCATGCTTTGGCGTTCCCCCTTTAGCATCCCGCTCGACAGCAGTCTGGTCAAATTCTTTTGCTAAAGATTTAGCTATATCGAGATAATTTTGAGACTCTTTCGTTTCGATTAATTGCATACTTTACGACTTCTCCTACTAACTTATTGTGAGAAGTAACTATAAAATTGGCTGGAATAATTTTGGAGCTAAAATAGTTTTATAAACCTATTTATTATAAAATAACTATTGCATATACTAACTAATAAGGCAAGCAAAAATAAAATAACTTTTGCTAAATTATATAAGTTGATAGTGCGATATAAAAAATATTTTACTGAGAAGAAAGTCTAATAAAAGTTTGGCAAAAAACTTTATATATTACTTGTATTTATAGAATATATATGCAATATTATTAATTTAAAGACATTAATCTACTTAAACCTGATGGTTATATAGTAGTTTGTAGCTAATTGCCTATAAAATCATCTGTAGAACTGGAATATTTTTACAGATAGATATTCTCTTGGCAAATAGACTAGCTGTTGCAAGGAATCTATTTGTTTGAAAGCAAGTCTTTTCTACACTGAAATATGCAGATAAAAATACCATAAATTAACTTATATATCTGGTTATATCTCGAAGTGTAGCAATATTAGTGAAAATTTTTGAGTGTTAAATTAATTCAACATTATCAGGGATAGTCATAATTTTTTTGAGATTGACAAGTCACTGAAATGTCTGATGGCTTTCACTAAATTTTTCAAACCAAAAATATGAGGAGTGGTGGAAATGTTCAATCGTTCATTTCATAATTTGTTCATAGAATCGATGGTTTTGGGGGCTACTTTGCTAGCCAGCACATCAGCCCATGCTAAAGACAGGAATTTAGTGGCTAGGACTGCCAATTTTGGGGAAAATTCCTCGGTAACAACCATCGCCCAAACCCCTAAAATTCCTGCAATCAATAGTGATGCAAATGTCCAACAGATAAACAGTATGTCTCAGGTAACATCTGTATCTCAATTTTCAGATGTGCAAGAACCTGGATAGCCGTTGAGCGAAAAACCTAGATGCCACCACCAGACGAAGCATATCGTGATGTAAGTCAACTTTGTGCCCACATTCAGCTGAATAATTTGACCAAATATGAGTTCAAAAATATAGCTAATGACAGCAATTATAGCAATGAAAAGCAGTCCCTTAAATGGCTGGCTTTTCCAAATGCTCCGCCTCTGGGTTGGGTTTGCAACGCTCATAGGATCAACTTAAATAATGTTGGATTTACCCTGGGTAAAGCATTCTGGAAAATGTTAATTCTGAAAGCTTCACCCCAGTAGAGAATGCTGCAATTACAACCAAGGGTGGCGCGGGGGATAGACACCATTTAGGAAGTAGTTACCAACAGCGTAGTATTTCCAACGCACGGGATCGTGGAGTGTGTGAGCGCGGGCATTTCGCCAGTGGCGATTGTAGTTGAATTCTTCCAATGTGGACTTAGTACCTGCTAGTTCAAACAATTTGTTGGTAGCGAGTAATGCTGCTTCGGTGGCTAAGGCTTTGGCTTCGGCAACTGCGATCGATGCTTCAACTACTTTGGGTTCTTCTAAGCCTGACTCGTTGGCGATGTCAAGAAATTCGCCTGCACGACGCAGCAATGCTTCAGAAGCGTGAACCTGAATTTGGACATTGCCTAAGTTGTACAGTGTCAGCGGATCTTCGTAGCCTTTTTCTAAATTGCTGTCAACCCAAGGGCGGGTATAGTTGCGAACAAAGTGGATGGTGTCACGGACTGCGGCTTTAGCAATTCCCACGTCTACGGCGGCTTGGATGATTTGCGCGATCGCACCCATTGGAGTAGCCCTCTCAAAGGCTAAGTAGTGCGGAATCACGTGTTCTGCCTTAACTTTCACATTTTCAATAATGGTAGTACCGCTAGCAGTGGTACGCTGTCCGAAGCTCGTCCAATCATCAAGTAGGGTTAGTCCTTCGGCATCTCTTTCGACAAATGCCACCACTGTTTTACCATCTGGATTGCTGGCAATCACAGGAACCCAATGTGCCAGTAGTGCCCCAGCAGAGTAATATTTGCGTCCGTTGAGTACGAAGTCAGATCCATCTGGTGTTAATTTTGTCTGCACATCATTCACAGACTTAGTGCCAATTTCCGAGAAGGCGTTACCAAAGCGCTTACCTTGTAGAACCAAATCAAAGAAGAACTTCTTCTGCTCATCTGTACCATCCAACCGGACTGCTTCCACCATGTAGAGATGGTTTTGGGGAATTTGGCCGAGGCTAGAGTCAGCTTCAGAGATGATTTTAATTACTTCTGCTAGGGTGGCACTTGATACAAAAGCACCGCCATACTCTTTCGGGACTGTAATTCCCCACAATCCACTCTGGGAAAACTTTTCTACTTCCTCAGCAGGCAAACGCCGATTTTGGTCGCGTTCTGAGTCTCCCTTGGCAAACTCTGCTGCTAATTCGTGAGCGATCGCGATCGCTTCTTTGTCATCCCGAATAATATGCGCCTTCTGGTCAGTATTAATTACTGATGTCATGATAAAACTCCTTGATTGTGATTGAGTGACTGATAATCGTCACTACTATGAGACAGCCTTTGGGTTTTTCTTAGTGCCGTTCGGATATAGCTGTTATCTACAACAGTTTCAATCCACAAAACCCGCTCCTACAGAGTATGTTGCTGTTAATCTTCTACACTCCAACCAACTCATCAGCTGTCCGACGATTAGATTTAAGTTCGCGCACAATTGGTATTACTGTCTTACCAAATGCTGGCAAATCATCTGTGTAGTGTAAGAAGCCACCAAGAATTAAATCAACTCCCACTTCATGGAACTGGCGAATCTTGTCAGCGACTTGTTCAGCCGTGCCAATCAAACCCGATCGAAAGCCATCGTTATACTGCACCAAGTCTTCAAAATTGGAATTCGCCCACATTCCCTGACCATCACGAGTCGAAGATCCCGCTTGTTTCACGGCTTCGCCAAATCCTTTCACAGCTTCTACATCAGCTTGGGCAATAATATCGCGCAATACTTCATGCGCTTCTGCTTCCGTATCTCGCACGATGATAAAGGAATTCAAACCAAACTTAATTGTGCGTCCTTCAAGACTCGCTAATTCAGACACCTCTGCAATCTGCTCTTTCACACCTTCTATGGTGTTGCCATTCATGAAATACCAATCAGAGACGCGGCCAGCCATGCGCCGTGCAGCCTTGGAGTTCCCACCTTGGAATATCTCCGGGTGGGGATTCTGATTAATTGGTTTAGGCTTCACCCAACCGCCGTTAATACGGTAAAAGTCGCCCTTAAAGTGAAACTCATCCTCAGTCCACAAACCCTTGAGAACGCGGATAAATTCTTCTGAACGACGATAGCGTTCGTCATGGTCTAACCAATGTTCACCATATATAGTGAATTCATCTTTGAACCAACCACTAACTACATTCAAAGCAAACCGACCGTTAGAGAGAAAATCAATACTGGCACCGATTTTGGCAACTACTCCGGGATGCCACAATCCAGGGTGAACTGCTGCAATCAATTTCAATTTCTTGGTGACTGGGGCTAGCGCTGACACAGTTGTAAGTGCCTCTAGCTGGTACTCAGCGCCATAACTAGCGATAAATCTGGCTTGTGCTAGAGCATATTCAAATCCAACTTCTTCAGCAGTCTGAGCTAGTTGAGCATTATATTCGTAAGTCCAATCTGTGCGTTGGGGAATTTTACTAACAACTAACCCACCGCTGACATTGGGAATCCAGTAAGCGAACTTAATATCTACCATAATTGTGCGTTTGTAATTGAAATTGCTTGTTTATTTGTCTAAGTTTGCAAGTGAAGCAACAAAATCTAATTTGTCATCGCTAACAAATCAGCTAAAACTTGATAGGGCAAAATCTTAGTCAAAATCGAAAGCTTGAGAGTGGTTGCAAACTAGTTTGAGTTTAGAAGTAGACAATTCTTTGATGGCAATAATATACCATAACTCGACTGTGCTACCGTAGTTTTTAATGAATCAGACTTTATCACAACAATTTTTCTGATGTCGTGACTTGATATACTTAAATTCCATTTCCATATTCCATTTTGGAATACTGCCCAATTTTCCTGAGTATTTAATTATTTTTTATACCTGCTGGCTATTATCCTGATTCAGTCAGAGCAATCAGGAATCAGGACTCGACAAAGTATCGATACTATTCCATATCGTGATAAATAAATGCTTCTCATCTGTCATCTGCAACTATACATAGCAGAAATAAATGTGGTAGTGTGAACTACTAAATTACCGTAAAAGTATGTAGTTGCCGTAGTTTGTTAATGCCTCGTAAAAAAAAGCACAGGAAAAACATTTATGCCACTTCAGTTTGGAATTTGGTCGCCGGTCTGTGGTGGATGGTTGCGCGTTGTCAACCATGAAGCTAATTTATCCACCCAAGATTTGGTAAGGCTGGCAGTTCAGGCAGACGAGTTAGGTTATGATTTCTATTACATTCCCGAACATTACTTAAATGCAGTTCACGGGCCTAACTATAATGTCGCTGACGCTTGGATTACAGCAGCTTTAGCAAGTTTAAACACCAAGAATATCAAGATTGTTGCGGCTGTACAACCTGGTTTTAAACTGCCTGCGGTGGTGGCCAATTTGAGTGCAAACATTCAAAATCAACTTAGTAACGGCAGATTTGCTCTGAGTGGTATTGCAGGCTGGTGGAAATTAGAAGTAGAAAGCTATGGAGATATTTGGCTACCTCACAGCGATCGCTACGCACGATTAGAAGAGTATATTGAGGTAATTAAGGGGCTGTGGACAGTCGAAAACTTTAATTATGTTGGCAAATACTACACCATTAAGGGTGGTATTCTCGCAGATCAGCCGACACCAACACCACCCATTTTCATTGCTGGGGAATCAGATCGGGCAATTAACCTAGCGGCTCGTCTGGGAGATTATCTATTTATCAATGCTGATGAACCAGAAAAAACGGCAGCATTGGTGCAGAAAGTGAAAAGATTAGCTAGCGATCGCTACGGTCGTCAGATTAAAGTAGCAATGAGTGCCTTTGCGATCGTTCGTGAACATACAGCCCAAGCCGAAGCCAGATTAGAAGCGATTTATCGTTCTGCCGATTGGCAGCAAATCGAGTACTTTCAAGAGCAAATCGATCCGAACGTAGTTGCCCACAACAAACTAGATATCAGTCAAACCATTGAAGCCAATCTCGGTTTATCTGCTCAACTGGTTGGCGATCGCTATACTGTTATTCAACGTCTGAAAGAATACGAAGCTGTTGGCGTTGACTTAATAGTACTGAAATTTGAATCTATGTTGGAAGATACTATTCGCTTCCACAAACTAGTGATTTCCGAATATAGACAGCAGAGTAGCTTAATTACAAAGTAATTAAAAATCTTGCCTTACCTAGCATGAATAAGATTAAACTCGAAGATATCACCCTAAATCACCTCAAAATATTAAAAGCAGTAGATGACTGTGGTAGCTTCTCAAAAGCCGCCCAAAAGCTAGGTTATAGTCAGGCACTAATTAGTAAAAAAGTCAAACAAATAGAGGATTGTTTCGGAGTAATTCTCCTAAATCGCTCCCCTGGCTTTATCTGCTTGACTAATAAAGGCAAGAAATTAATTTCCCAGACACTTAATGTCGTAGAAACTGTAGAAAATCTGCAAGAAGAATTTCAGGCAACATTTAGCGCTGAGGGCGAAGATTTGATATTGGGGGCTACTAATTTAATTTTAGAAGTCTGGCTCAAACAATATTTGCAGCGATTTCAGCTTTGCTTTCCAGGTAGAAATCTTAAAGAGATTGCGGCTAAAAACAGCAGATTTTTTTCAAATTGTCAACTCATAGAAATGGATCTTCTGCTCAACAGTTGCGCTGGATATAAAGAAGAACACCACTGCACTAGATTAAAAACTCATAAGATGCTGTTGGTTTCCTTTGGGGCAAGTAAATATCTCATTGAGCATAGCCTAGTTAAAATCAATGATATCGATCTGGCTGATGTTGTGCTTTTAGATGAGGTTCATCAGGAACTATCTAAAAATGAATTTTTGATGAACAAATTAAGTGGCGTACAAGTGCTACAAAGTTATCAAGATGTACTAAACTACGCCGAAAAAAATCAAAAGCTAACGATTTTACCTGACTTTTGCCAAGCTGATATCATATCTCAATACCAAGTTTTAACTTTTCCGATTCAAGATATTAATGAATATGGAATTTATCTTCATGTTCCTCGCTTTAGTGAATTGTTAATATCCGCAGAGAGTTTGGTAAGAAGTTTTAGACTAGATGCGGATAACTTAGAAAGTTTGCCCAACGTAAATCTATTTTTAGGTAGCTGTTCTCCCAAAGAAGAAAATATTCTGAGGATAGGTATTCAGAGAGATTCCATAGGACAGTTTATTGCTGGATATGGAACTAAGTATATTTCTGATTTACAGAGAGCATCATCACTTGAACAGGCTATTTTCAAAAATATTGAAATTAATCGAGATTTCGAGTTACAAATTATGCCCTTTGCTTCTGGGGAACAAATGAACCGACAGATGAAGCGGGGAGAACTAGATATTTGTATTTTAGATGATATTTCTCTCTTGAATAATGGTAGCCAATTCTTTGATGATTTAAGTTTTGGTTCTAAATTAATTGGGATTGCTTCGTATAATCTTTTGGGTCAAGATATAAATATTGTTTTGCATAAAGATTCTTCTATAAATACTATCCAGGATCTAAAAGGTAAACGAATTTCTACTTTATTTGGTTCAAATGCTCATAGGTTCATCATTACTCTTTTTGACCTCTATGATATGGATGTCAGTAAAGATTGCAGATTAGTGAATGAAGATCCTCGTAGAGCAAGTAAGAGTTTGGCAAATAAAACTATAGATGCCTACGTATGTTGTCACACTTTTGCCTCAATTTTAGAAGCTTATACTTTTGTCAGAAAACTACCTTTATCTCAAACAATTAGTTTAAGAATTCCATCAATCAGAGGAATTGTTTGTCGTTCGCAGTTCATTAAAGAAAACCCTAAAATCGTAGTTGCTTATTTACATGATTTAGTAGTCGCTAACTATTGGTTTAATTCATCTCCAATCAAGGCAGCAGATTTATTAACTAAAGTGATTGATGTGAGAACAACTCAAGTCAATCAGTTTTTTAATCCTGTATTTGGGAATCGCATCGATCCGACCCTCAAACCTCAATGGTCTTGGTTACTGAAAACTTTAAATCGCAGGTTGGAAGGGAAATATGGTATTTCACTATTTGATGTGGATTTCTGGATAGATGATTATTTCTTAAGACTTGTTTATAATTTGCTGAATCTAGATTATCACTTTCATCAAGTTTCTTTTGCAAGTGAATTTTCTAGTAGCTATTTTGTTGAGGAACAGTTTAGCCGACACATAAAAGTTCTGTAATGATTTAGCTCGGAGTAGTTATACCAAATTAAAAATTAAAAATTCAGAAAGCTCAATTTTATTTATAGCGATTCTCAGTTGCATAGAATACAGACCTAACCCCCAGCCCCTTCCCTTCTAGCGTTGGGGAGTAAAATTCAAAGCCTCTCTCCTTTTAGGAGAGAGGTTTGGAGATAGGTCAAAGTGTATTGCATCCGAACGAGAAGCGCTATATGTTTCTAGGCTTGCATCTGCCACATTCTTTTGAAATTGGTATTAATATCATGTACGACTAATTAGTTATAATTCCCGCATCTGTGCAAAAACCAGGAAACCCTCTTTCTTTCCCCCTGCCCCCTGCCCCCCTGCCGTTTTAATGATAAGTCTTTAACCGGACACGATATAACTCCTTCAATACATAATTGAGGGGCAATCTCCCTATGCTTGCTTTCACATATCAAAAGCAGTCACAAGGCTATTGCCCCTAAATATTTTGAGCGTGTTCGCTCTTTCTCCAGAAACACCTATGAATTATCCTTCATCAGACTATCTGGACTTATGACTCCACACACCATACTCCGCAATCTCAACACAATTACTCAGCTGTGACGAGTTCAGTACTACCACGTGTACGACGCCGTGTGAGGCTGTTGTACAGCATTACACCGATCGCCTTAATCAAATTGCCTTCCAATTCCTGGAACATCTTCATGTTCGTGCCAAAGGCGGCGTTAGCTTCATCAACGATGCGATCGGTTGTAGCATCGTCAAGGGGTAATTCATCCAAATTTTGCCGATATTTGGCTTTGAATGCCTTCTCGTCAGGAATTTCTGGAAACTCATAAAAGGCTGTTCCTTGCCCATCAGACAAATTCATCGCTGTTACAGCAATATTTTTGAGAATTTGTCCCCCGGATAAGTCACCCAAGTAACGAGTGTATGAATGGGCGATTAATAGTTCCGGTTCTGTAGCAGATATTTCTCGGATGCGCTTTACATAAGCTTCACCTGCGGGAGATAGTTTGATTTGCTCTCTCCAGTTAGCACCAAAGTAATAACCTAGGTCTTCCTCTAAGGTATACTTGCGGTTTAGCTGGGGAAAGTTAATTTTAGAAAGAATTGGGTGCTGGCTATGCTTTTCCATTTCTTCTTCCATCGCTGAGTAGACGAAGTAGAAGTTAGCAACTAGTTTCCGGTAAGAGTTTTTCTCGACGACTCCTCTTAAAAAGCACTTGACAAAACCTACATTTTCTGCCATTGTGTGGGCTTTCTTAGTGCCTACACGTAATTTGGTTGCTAAATTGCTGCTCATGCTAAATTTCTCAACTTTAAAAAGTTAACTGCCGGAGTTTTAATTTCCGAACGGCTAAAAAAGCCATTAAAACGTTACCTTAAAACTATTTGATGAGAATTTATATTAAAATTTTTTAAGCTGCAAGAATTTTGTAGTTTTTTACACAACAACAAGCCTATGAGAATAGAATTTTACATGTCGGTGCTTTGGTTTTTGGTTGTTATTAGCTGAATTTTGCTTTCAGTCTCAGGTTTCTTGAAAAAACCTTGTGATTAAACAAGCGTAACATTTATTACAACTTGTTCTTTGTTAGTAGCATTGCAAAATGTGAACTAATACAGATAAAAATCAAGACTAAAGTTGAGGGCATAAAAGGAATAATTAGCTAAAATGTGGAGACTTTACTGATAATGTAAAAACCAATACTGACTTTATGAAAGATTTACATTTAAACAGGCATTACTTAAGTAATATTACGTAAGCTATGCCTGATCTAGAATGAACTTCTAAAGAGAAAAAGCATGTCGAAATTGCTGAATAAAGTCTTAAATGCTATTTTTCAGTGTGATTGTGTGGAGTGTTTAAACATATGGTTTCATCTATAACTCTGACATCGGGTATTCCTGGGGGTTCTGCTTCCGAAAGTGAGGGATTGGGCAAAGGGATTGAGAGCAGTTTTGGGCTGAATTTAATTCCACTACCAGCAAATCCCTTATTTGGCACAGATGGGATTCGCGGACGAGTCGGAGAATTACTAAATGCACCCCTAGCATTGCAAGTTGGTTTTTGGACGGGGATTGTTTTACGTAACCATGCTACTCAAGTCGGGCCAGTCATTCTCGGACAGGACTCTAGAAACTCCAGCGATATGCTGGCAATGGCTTTGAGTGCAGGGTTAACAGCAGCGGGGTTAGAGGTTTGGTATTTGGGATTATGTCCCACTCCTGGCGTTGCCTATCTCACCAGCATCAGTGATGCCATCGGCGGAGTGATGATTTCTGCCAGCCACAATCCCCCAGAAGACAATGGGATTAAGATTTTTAGTGCCGATGGTGGGAAGTTACCGCCAATATTGCAGGCAGAAATAGAAGCGGGACTGCGTGGCAAGATATCACCTATTGCTAAAGTCAGTAATTGCGGACGGCATTACTCACGTTTCGAGTTAGTGGAGCATTATAGCTCGGCATTGAAAAAACCCTTGAACAGTGCCTTAAATCTTCAGGGAATGAAGATTGTTTTAGACTTGGCGTGGGGAGCAGCAGTCGGGTTAGCACCATCAGTATTTACACAAATGGGGGCAGAGGTAATCTGCTTGCATAACGAAGCAGATGGCGATCGCATTAATGTCAACTGCGGTTCCACCCACCTAGATATTCTTGCAGCCACAGTAGAAGAACACAACGCCGACATCGGCTTTGCCTTCGATGGTGACGCCGATCGCGTCTTAGCAGTAGACAATACAGGAAGGCAAGTTAACGGCGATTACATTCTCTACCTGTGGGGACGCCACTTACAAAAAAACCAACAATTGCCAGACAACCTGATTGTATCTACAGTCATGGCCAACTTAGGCTTTGAGAAAGCTTGGCAACAAATTGGTGGTAACTTGATTCGTACCGCAGTCGGCGACCAATACGTGCAAGCCGAAATGTTGCGGACTGGGGGAATGCTAGGCGGCGAACAATCAGGTCATATTCTTTGCCGTCATTATGCTGTGACTGGAGATGGCTTGTTAACAGCATTACATATCGCAGCTTTAGTGAGAGAGGCGGGTGTTCCCTTGAGCGAATTAGTAGATCAAAGCTTCCAGACCTATCCACAATTGTTGCGAAACGTGCGAGTTAGCGATCGCGATCGCCGTTTGGGATGGCAAGATTGCCAACCTGTACAACAAGCGATCGCTCTTGCTGAAGCTGCAATGGGTGATTCCGGCAGAATTTTGGTTCGCGCCTCTGGTACAGAACCAGTCATCAGAGTAATGGTGGAAGCAGCCAATGCCGAACTCGCTAACCACTGGACAAATGAATTAGTTGCACAAGTCCAGCAGCATTTAATGGACTAAATGAGCTATTATCTCAGCTTTTAACAAGCAGCAATTTCCCGTCACAGCTTCTACAAATTAACCAGTCTTGGTTATGTGTAGAAGCTGTGATATTTGTATTGTTAAATCATTATCATTTTCGGGAGCCGTTTATATTTTAGAAACAGGAGAAAATCTTTTTGATAATTCAAAGAGATTAAGATTTAGCATTTTTAATCGCAAATCATTAAATCAATCAGTTAGAGATGAATTCGGATTGTACGACTTACAGCAATCCCAAGAAATTTGTCAACTATAATAGATTCTCCGAGGCTGATAGGCGACAGCACCACTATGCCAAAATTAAAGTCCAAATCTCAGCAATCTAAAAACTCGAAAAAGCAGGCTAAAAAGGAAAATTCTGCCCTTAACCTCAAAGAACAATTAGCTCAAAAGCGCAAAGCAGCCCAAGCACGTAAAGAATTCACTAGCTTACTCACCACCGCCACCTTTAGTGGTGTCTTCGTTGGTATTCTGCTTTTTTTCATAGCTGGAATTAAAGCAGCAGTCCCTGGTGTTTTGGGAATACTTGTTATGTCCCTTTCCTACAAATACCCGCGCCAAGCGCTATATGCTTTCATCATTTACGTACCTGTTGGGGGTACTATCACCTACTACTTGGGCAATAGTCCCATACTCCAATTAGCTAAAGATGCTTTTTACATTCCAGCGTTAATTGGACTTTGGCAGACTTGCCGTAAACAGGGGCTACCCCTAATTATTCCCCAAGGGATTAAAATCCCACTTTATATTGTTTTGGGTTGCAGTGTACTAACGCTATTATTTGTCAATGGTGGACAACAGTTTAACCCGCCGAGTGTGGGACTATTGGAAAAAGCACCCAATGAAATACCTTTAGGTATGGGAATTCTGGGACTGAAAGTATTTTTAGGTTATGTTCCCCTGATTGGTTGTGCCTACTATTTAATTCGCGATAAGCGGGATTTTCTATTTTTATCACGCCTCCAGATTGTCCTTATACTGATTTGCTGTGTGCTGGGATTTATTCAATACCTGTTATTACTAACTGGTGCATGTCAAGGCACTAGAGGTCTTGAAGGAGATGCCTTATTTAGAGCAACCCTCGAAGCCAGATGTTATTTTGGTGGAGCGCTAGTATATAGTCCCGATGAAGGGGTTATTCGCCTACCAGGGACATTTGTAGCTCCTTGGCAGTGGGCATGGTTCTTAATTGCCAGCACCTTTTTTACCTTTGCCACCGGCTTCACCGATCCCTCCCCAATATGGCGGCTGGTAGGTTTAGGTTCTTTAGTGACAGTCTTTATTAATGCTGTAATTTCTGGACAGAGAATCGCCTTAGCTTTAGTACCAATCTGCTTCGGGATTTTGCTATTGCTTACCGGACAAATTGGCAACCTGAAACGATTTATCCCCATAGGGATAGGACTTGCTTTTGTTCTGGGGATTGCGATGGTGACTAATCCTGCTGTCGTGCAAGAGAGAACCGCGAGTTTTACTAGTCGATGGGAGGCTTCACCACCTCAAGATTTTATCGTCCAGCAATTTGAAGAGAATTGGAAAAACGTAGACGGGCCATTAGGAAGTGGTTTAGGTCGAGCAACAAACTCTGCTCGGGCGATGGGTAAAACTAAGCTTGTCGAAACCTACTATCCCAAAGTACTTTATGAAGTTGGAATTCTTGGAGTACTAGGTTTTCTGGGTTTAGTAACAAGTTTAACAATTATTGGCTTTAAGACCTATCGCTCTATAAAGAACCGTAATTTCCGCAGTTACGGAGCAGCTTTGTGGGTGTTTATATTGTTTATTAGCTACAACACCTACTACTATCCTCTGGATGTTGACCCAGTTGCTGTCTATTATTGGTTTTATGCAGGAGTTCTTTTTAAATTGCCAGAACTGGAGAAACAAGATAAGGAAGATGCTAACCCTCAGCAAAAAAACAAGAAAAGACGTCTGAAAACAATATAAATGAAATAAAAATGATAAAAGTTATCATAGGAGGTCAAAAACACCTCAGCATTCCAAATCTACCTCGAAATTCTCGGCATACACTCATCCGCCCCAAGCCTTTTCCCGCGGGCAGATATCCTATAGAAAAAATTTGGTATCCTTTAGCCAGCTTTATGGCGTGGCAACCTGTATGGGGAAGATACCAAGCTATTCATTCTTTTAACAGAATTTTATATACAAATAAACCTTGGTTTCTCACTTTTGAGGATCATCGTGTTTTATATAGAAATCCTCAAAATCAAGGTGAAGCGGCAATTTATGAATTATTAAATAATCGGTTAGCACTAGAAAATTGCCAAAAAATTATCGCTATCTCTGATTATGCCAAGTTGAGATTAGTTAAGCGAATAGACGGTTGGAAGATAGAAGACAAAGTTAGTAAGAAATTGGATGTAATCCATCCCAACTTTCCAGTCAGAGTTAACCAATCGAAACTTTATCAGGAACAGACAAATATCCAACTTGTATTTATTGGCAATCACATTGCCCGCAAAGGCGGAATTGTTGCTTTAAGACTCGCCAAGAAAGCAGAAAAATTAGGTTTACCTATTACTGTACATATAATTTCAGGACTGGAACATGGTTCAGGAGTACCAACGGATTTTCCCGATCGCAGCAAATATGTAGAGGATTTAAAGTTACTTAATCTCAATAACGTTGTTTTTCACAAAAATATTCCTAACGACAAAGTTATTGAGTTATTATCGCAAAGCCATTTTCAATTAATGGCAACATTACATGATACTTATGGCTATAGTATCATCGAAGGATTTTCTGTTGCTACTCCGGCAATTACGACAAATGTATGTGCCTTACCAGAGTTTATTCGTCACGGGGAAAATGGTTATATTTTAGAGTTACCCATTAATGAAATTAGGCATTGGAGTAATTGGCTACACGGAGAAAAAACCAAAACTAATGAATATTGGGAAATTGTGAATAGCACCTATGACTATTTGGCAGAGCAAGCATTGCAACAAATTATCCAATTTCTTGATAGAACTGATAAACAAGAACATTATGAATTTTTAAGTGCAGGAGCATTAGCTCAAGCACAAATTGTGCATAATTCCGAAAAGCAAAATGAGTTATTTGATAATCTCTATGCAGCAGCAGTGTAAAAATTGACTGAATGTGAATTCTGACTTTTTACCTTATGTGGAAAAACTAACACCAGACCTAACCCCTGAGCAAGCTTCCTTGGTAGGGAAGAGGGAAAATTTAAAGCTTTTTCCCTACTAGGGAATAGGTTTTCTAGAACCTATGAACAGTCAGAATGGAAATGAAAGCAATGGTAGCTTACTGAATTTTATGAAAATTAATTTTTACAAGGCTATCATAAAAGTAGTGAAATTACTTAAAAAAACCATGAATAATTGGCCATTAATTACTGTATTAATCCCGACCTACGGACGGGAAGAAGCGCTACGAGATAGCATTGTGGATGTCTTAAAACAGGACTATCCAAATTTTGAAGTTTTAGTTGTAGACCAAACCCCAAAACACCAACCAGAAATTCAAACGTACTTAGAGGAGATGGCGGAGGTAGGTAAAATTAAATGGTTGCGCTTAGATTGGGCGAGTTTACCAGGAGCGCGGAATTATGGTGTCCGGCGGTCTTCTGGTGAAATAATATTATTTATTGATGATGATGTTCAGCTAACCCCTGGATTGTTAGCAGCCCATGCAAAAAATTATTTGCAAAATCCAGAGGTGGGGGCTGTAGCCGGACGGGTATTTGACAGAATGAAATTGGGTGATTCTGGAGGAGATTTAGAGATTGAATATCTACCTCCCCAAGCTATGGACCCCGGAATCGCTTGGTATCATATTGATTTGGTACATACCATCAAACCCCAGCAAGTACTGACAGCCAGGGGTTGCAATATGTCTTTTCGGAGCGAAATTTTTACTAAATACGGACTGAGGTTTGATGAGAGGTTTCGCGGTAGTGCAGTGCGCGAAGAGTCAGATTTTTGTTTGCGGGTGAGGCAGACAGGATATAAGATTTGGTACGACCCAGAAGCCCATTTGGTGCATTTAGGCGAAGAAACAGGGGGTTGTCATGATATTAGTATGCGATCGCTGAAATATCAACTCACCTTCTACCACAACCATTTCTTACTGGGGCTGAAAAACCTCACTGCGACTCAAGCTTTACGCCTATACGCCCGTTTATTTGACTGTCATGTTCTGGGACGCCCACCTTGTCATAAAAGCGGTTCCCCCATCAAAATTGCCACTCGCGCTATTTTCTACATTTTGGGGTTTTTCAAAGCCTTGGGTACTGTCATCCAATCAATATGGAACGATGGCCAAATTTACAGTCGATTGGATCAAAAAGTTTAGTTATTGGGCATTGGGCATTAGTTATTTAAAAAAATGACAAATAACAAATAACAATGAAAATCTTAGTTGCTAGTCACACTTATATCGTAGACCTCAACTGTGAAAAATTACGTGCTTTATCTCAACTAGAACCGGACATTGAGGTGACAGTTGTAGTTCCAAAACGCTGGAAACCAGGTGGCGTGCAAAACAGAATTATTGAAACTGAATACCGCGATGAAGGCACATTTAGAATAGTTCCAGTTTCTAATTTTAGTCAAAATCATCAAGGACTCCTTACCTTTGGTGCTGATTTGATATCTTTGTTAAAACAATTTCGCCCCCAAATTATCCAGGTAGAACAAGGGTCTAGAGCATTGGCTTATACTCAAATGATTGCCTTAAATAAGCTATTAGGACTCAAGGCTAAAAATTTATTTTTTACCTGGTGGAATCTTCCCTATGAACTGAAACCACCAATTGCTTTATTAGAAAAATATAACCTCAGCCACAGCCACGGGATCATTTCTGGCAATCAAGATGGAGTAGAAGTTTTGCAACAACGCGGATATGAAGGGGCAATTAAAGTCATGCCACAACTGGGTGTAGATGAAAGTCTATTTACTCCCAAAGCCCAACCAGAATTAGCTGCTAAGTTTGGCATTAAAAAAGGAGATTTTGTGGTAGGCTTTGTTGGGCGATTTGTGCAAGAAAAGGGTTTATTAACACTTTTGCAAGCCTTAATAAGTTTAAAAAATAAACCTTGGAAGTTACTGCTACTAGGACGAGGAGAGTTGCAAGATGAATTAATCAAAATAGCGACAGAGAAAAATATTAAAGAACGGTTGATTTTGGTAGAAAGCGTCCCACATGATGAGGTTGCAAACTATATCAATTTAATGAGTACTTTGGTATTGCCTTCAGAAACAACTTACAAGTTTAAAACCTTAACTTCTGTTGGTTGGAAAGAACAATTTGGTCATGTCTTAATTGAGGCGATGGCTTGCCAAGTGCCTGTAATTGGTTCTGATTCTGGTGAAATACCCTATGTAATTGGCGATGCTGGTTTAGTATTTCCCGAAGGTGATGCTCAAGCCCTTGCTAATTGCTTAGTTCAATTAATGGATAAACCATATTTTGCTCATACTCTGGGTGAAATGGGTTATCAAAAAGCAATGATTAAATACACAAATAAAGCTTTAGCTAAACAGCAATTAGAGTTTTATCAAGAATTGGTCATTGGTCATTAGTCATTGGTCATTGGTCATTGGTTATTAGTGAATAACAAATGAAAATATTACAAATTGTCCCCTCAATTTCTTTGATTTACGGCGGCCCCAGTCAAATGGTACTAGGATTAGCTCCAGCATTAGTAAAAGAGGGAGTAGAAGTTACAATTCTCACAACTGATAGTAATGGCGATAATGGTCAAACACCTCTGGATGTTCCTTTAAATCGCCCAATTAAACAAGATGGCTATGAAATAATTTATTTTCGTTGTGCCCCATTTCGTCGTTACAAATTTTCCCTAGATTTATTAAACTGGCTAAAACGTCATGCTCACGAGTTTGACATAGCACATATTCATGCTCTATTCTCGCCAATAATTAGTGCTGCTGCTATTGTGTGTCGCCAGCAAAAGCTACCTTATATTTTCCGTCCTTTGGGTACTCTCGATCCGGCTGATTTACAGAAGAAAAAGCAATTAAAACAGCTTTATGTCGCAATTATAGAACGTCAAAATTTAGCTAGTGCCGCAGCTATTCATTTTACCAGCGATCAAGAAGCTAAAATATCAGAACGATTTGGAGTATCTACGCCAGATTTAGTAATTCCCTTGGGTGTAATTCCCCGTCAATCTTCTATTAAAAATGTCTGTAGTCAGTTAGAAATACCAAAGGATGTACCGTTGGTGCTGTTTATGTCACGAATTGACCCGAAAAAGGGGTTAAATTTGTTGATTCCGGCGCTAGAGAAGCTATTAGCAGTTGGTTATAAGTTTCATTTTGTCTTAGCTGGGACAAATCCTCAAGATCCAGATTACGAACAAAAGATAATATCTCAAATTCAAAATTCACCACTGCGATCGCACACTACAATTACTGGCTTTGTGACTGGAGAGTTAAAAATTAGTTTACTACAAGCTGCTGATTTATTTGTCTTGCCTTCCTACTACGAAAATTTTGGGATTGCTGTAGCTGAAGCGATGGTTGCAGGTGTACCCGTAGTCATTTCTGACCAAGTGCATATTTGTCAACAGATACGTGATAGTGAGTCGGGTTGGGTAGGCGCAATAGATGTTCAAGTACTGGTAGAGTTACTGCAAGAGGCTTTGCAAAATCCCGCAGAACGCCAACGACGGGGATTAAACGCCCAAAAATATGCCTTGGAAAATTTTAGCTGGGATGCGATCGCAAAGCAAACAATCCAAGCCTACCAGGAAATTCTCACAAACAAATTAATTTAACTCAACGCAGACAACAGCAGTTTTTGCCAAATAGGTACTAAAAGTGCTTTGACAAAGATATCTGCAATCATAAAATTAATCCCAATTAAGATTAACGCTAAAAATAAAAATCTAGACATAGGAGTTGAGCCAGACTTTATCCGAAAGTGCTGACAACCTAAAATTTTGTTTCAAACAGCTAAAGCCCGATTGGGGAATAGGGGTTTTATGTCATGATGGCATACTAGAATATATATGCTTTTCTAACTACAGGGAATCTCTCATGGCTCTCCGTCTAGGTGACACAGTACCCAACTTTACGCAAGCCTCAACACACGGCGACATCGATTTTTACCAATGGGCAGGTGACAGCTGGGTTGTGCTGTTTTCTCACCCTGCTGATTTTACACCTGTTTGTACAACAGAACTTGGCACAGTTGCCAAGCTCAAACCAGAATTTGACAAGCGCAATGTCAAAGCGATCGCACTCAGCGTTGATGACGTAGAATCTCACAAAGGCTGGGTGGGAGACATTGAAGAAACTCAAAGCACCACCCTTAACTACCCAATTTTGGCAGATGCAGATCGCAAGGTTGCTGATCTGTACGACATGATCCACCCCAATGCTAATGCGGCTGTGACAGTGCGATCGGTTTTTGTAATTGACCCCAACAAGAAACTCCGTCTCTCTTTCACCTATCCTCCTAGCACGGGACGCAACTTTGATGAACTTTTGCGGGTGATTGATTCTCTGCAATTGACTGATAATTACAGCGTGGCGACACCAGCTGATTGGAAAGATGGGGACGATGTTGTAATTGTCCCCTCACTCAAAGATCCAGAAGTACTCAAACAGAAATTCCCCAAAGGTTACGAGGAAGTTAAACCCTATCTGCGGGTAACTCCTCAGCCTAACAAGTAAATCTGAAAATGATTTCGGATAAAAAAGCAAGGACGTAAAGTTATAACTTTGCGTCTTTGTTTTTTTGCGTGAGAATATAGTCAGTTGGCTAGGCATCCGAACCTGAAGGATATTCCGATGTTTTCATCTCTTTTGGTTTTGTAAATTTCCTCTATGCAACGCCAGTTTTTTCATGGTCTGAGAATCTTAGCTGTAACTTGTGGTGTTCTGATAGCCTTTTTGGTTGACTTATGACTCCTGACTCCTGCCCAAACAGTAAGTGGTTGCCCAACTTTTTTATATAGTAAACTCTCCATAATCACACCGTTATTATTGGCGGTGAGAGTTTTATTCGGCTGACGGAGAGACTCATAAAAGCCGTTGTACCAGCCCTCTTTAGACTTAAGGTTGGCTTGAACGAAATCAAATAACTGACGGGTATAAGCAGTGTTATAAAGTACATGCCAGCCGATCGCAGCTTTGGCACTGAGAAATCGCAAATTGTTGTACTGTTCTCTGGTATCTGCAATGGTTGCCCAAGGTTCTCCGTTGACAAATAGACTGCTGTAAACAAAGTATGGCGGACGATCTAAGTTGTCTTCGGTGACGGCAGTTAATTGTTTTGTGGCTTCATAACGCGCTGCTTGAGCAGCTAAAATCCGATCGGCATAAGCTTTAGGCAAAGCTTGAAATCCAGTTTCAATGCCATCTAAGATATAGGGTTCGCTAAGAACGTAGTTATTGGCTCCAGAGTTTTTATAGTCCCGTTTATCGTAAGGAATTCCCTGTCCGTAAAGATCGACAAAGGCAGTCTGAGACTGATAATCTAAGGCTTTATTAACATCCAAACCCCACAGTTTCAGACCATAAGCAGCATAATTCTCATACCCCAAGCGACCTTCTTGGTTATACTGTTCTTTGCCTTTGATGACAGCAGTACCATACATTTGGCCATTTGTGGTCAGACGTTTGACTTGCCAATGTTTCCAAACTGCTGCTGTTTGCGATCGCATTTCTGGATACTTGGCCTCGACAATCTTCAACCAGATTGCCATTCTTCCCAAATCAATGGCTGACCAACCAATTTCTTCCCGTTTTTCTAGTTGACCATAATTAACGGGTACGAGTGTTTTCGCATTGTAAACCTTGTTGGGTAGTTCTCCTTTGTACAAAGGCATTGATGCTAATGTATTCAACATTTTGCTCATTTTGGCTTCAAATTCAGCCGCAGGCACGATATTGAGTTCTCTAGCACTGACTAAGGCTGCGATCGCTGCTGTCTGATCCCACATACTTATCGAGGCAAAGCCATCAACAGAATTGATCAAGCCAGTTTCATCGTTCCAGTTGCGCTGGAAGTATGACCAAGCTTGACGGGCCGTTGTCATTTCCTCTGGGGTCAGTTTTCCAACTCCAGGAGCAGTATAGGGAATTATGGCTACTGTTAGTTGGTTCTTAGGAATGGATTGACCTGGTAAAACTACGGATTTAGCATCAAGGCTGGCAACTATTTCAGCTTCTTTCGCACTAGAGACAGGGCTTTGGGGTTTCTCTGGTTGAGAAGCAATTGGGGATGTTGATATTTCAGGTTTTTTTATAGAAGTATTGGAAAGTTGTTTAGACCAACCATTTAAAAGTGCGATCGCGATCGCAGCGGTAAGGACTCCTCCTACAGAAGCTAGTATGGACAAGCTCTTAGGTGGCGGTTGAAAGTCAGAACTCATACTTATTAAAGCCTTATTTTGTAAGTCAGGGTTATTTGCGTAGTTTCACCAAATACATTCTTCCCAACTTTGAAATCTAACTAACACCCAGAAGTCCACCTGACCACTACAATAAAATAGTCACGCACCCGATCTCTGGAGTTCTAGCAGTGGGCTTATTTGATGATTTGAGTCGGTTTTTAGAAAACCGTTTAGAAGAATTCTTGCGTAACAATCCACATTTGGAGTTAGAGGCGCTGCTAGAACAGCTGCGTGAGCAAGAAGAAGACACATTAAAGCTGATCGCAGATTTAAAATTACAAGAGAAGCGATCGGAAGAAGAAATTCTGTCTACCGCGCAAGAAATTCAGCGTTGGCATATCCGCATTCAAAAAGCCAAAAACGCCAATAGAGAGGATTTGGCAGCGGCGGCGGGTGAGCGAGAAGCAGCCCTGTTGCGCGAAGGAAATCAGCGCTGGGGACACATGCAAGGACTGAAAGAACGCATTAACCAATCTCAAGAACTACTGCAAAAAATTCAGCAACGGCGACAGGAGGTACAAGCTAAAGCCGCCGAAGCACAAACAGCCCGTGCGAAAGCGCAAACCCAGCAGCGTTCGGAAAGCATTGGTTGGTCGAATCAGACTAGCAGTTATTCTGGTGGGTTGGATGACTTAGAAGAGAAGTTCCGTAGCTGGGAAACTCAGGATGAATTAGAACAAATGAAGCGGAATATGCAGAAGTAGCGCCTATTGGCTAAAATACGCCAAAATAACAAATGCGATCGCCAAAGTAACAGACGTTTTGAGGTAGTAAAACCAGGGAGAGGTCTTTTGATTCAGCTACTTTCTTCATTCTCAGGTAGTTTTGGAATGTAGAGTTAAATTTTTCCAAAATGTCTTTAACTGAAGAAATTCTTTCCCAATTACCCGGCGATGTTTTAGGAGGATTGCACCAAGGCGATCGCATCCTCACATCTCTAAGAGAAAATACCGCACCAATACCAACCTTAGTTAAAGAAAGTCAACAGCCTTTAGGCGTTGTAGATTTCGATGTGCTTATCTGCGGTGGTACTTTAGGCATTTTAATTGGTTGTGCCTTAGCTGTGAAGGGACTACGGGTAGCGTTGCTGGAACGGGGAATTTTGCGGGGGAGAGAACAAGAATGGAATATTTCTCGCAAAGAATTAGATGTATTTGTGGAATTGAACTTGCTGACTGAGGAAGAATTAGAGAGTGCGATCGCCACTCAATATAACCCAGCGCGAGTAAGTTTTGCTGGCGGTACAGAAGTTTGGGTAGAAGATGTCTTGAATATCGGCGTAGATCCAGTTTATCTACTAGCTACTTTGAAAACCCGATTTCTCGCCGCCGGGGGAAAGTTGTTAGAAAACACACCCTTTACTGAAGCAGTGGTTCATCCCGATGGGGTGATGGTAAATAACCAATTCAAAACTCGGTTATTAATCGACGCGATGGGACATTTTTCACCCATCACCCAACAAGCACGCCAAGGCAAAAAACCAGATGCGCTGTGCTTAGTTGTGGGAAGTTGCGCTCAAGGTTTTCCTGAAAATAACTCAGGCGATTTATTATTATCATTCACATCATTGCAGAATCAATGCCAATACTTCTGGGAAGCCTTTCCAGCTAGGGATGGCAGAACCACTTACTTGTTTACCTACATGGATGCAGAACCCCAACGTTTGAGTTTAGAAGCGATGTTTGAGGAATATCTGCGTCTTCTTCCAGAATATCAGGGAGTGGAGTTGAGCAACCTGAAATTTCAACGGGCACTATTTGGTTTCTTTCCCACCTATCGCCAAAGTCCGCTAAAAACTCCTTGGAGTCGCATTCTACCAGCCGGAGATAGCAGTGGTAGTCAATCTCCCTTGAGTTTTGGTGGTTTTGGGGCAATGGTGCGTCATCTGAAGCGTTTAACTTATGGCATTTACGAAGCGCTGGAAACAGAACAATTATCTGCAAAAGCGTTAACACTGCTGCAACCCTATCAGCCAAGTTTGACTGTCACCTGGTTGTTTCAAAGGGCGATGAGTGTTGGTGTAAATCAAAAAATTGCCCCAGATCAAATTAACCAATTACTCTCAGCGGTATTTCAGGAAATGCAACAGTTGGGTACACCAGTGCTAAAACCCTTTTTACAAGATATAGTGCAGTTTTCGGCACTAACGCAAACACTGTTAAAAACTGGTTTATATCATCCTGGAATAGTTGCCAAAATAATTCCACAAGTAGGTTTGGCAAGTTTGTTAGATTGGATGTTACATTACAGTAATTTAGGTGTATACACTGCCTTACTTGCGCTAAGTCCAATGCTAGAAACATGGATTAAGAATCAAGCAAAAGAACAACAATATTATTGGCATCGTTTGATTGATGCTTGGAAGTATGGTTCTGGCGGTGATTACTCAGATTAAACTTAGAATTTTATCGGTGTGAGGATAACATAATGGAACGGAAATCATCAGGAATCAAATACTTTGCAGTGCTGATTGGATTTCTACGCGATCGCCAAGGATTTTTAGAGGAAGTTCGCCAAGGTACAAGATTACCAAATAAAATCATTTCGCTGCTAGTTTGCAGTTCCTTATTTATCGCTGCTTATGGCGGAATTATTGGTGCATACCATAGCTGGATGCAAGCTATATCTTCCGCCATAAAACTCCCAGCCCTTTATTTAATCACACTTTTGATTTGTATCCCGACCTTGTTCTTTGCGAATATTATTTTTGGTTCCAAGCGGAGTTTTGCCCAGCATTTAGCATTAGTTTTAACTGCGGTTTCAGTCACCAGCGTACTTTTATTTAGCTTTGCTCCAATCACGCTGTTTTTCTTAATTACCACCAATAATTACCAATTTTTAATTCTGTTAAATGTCTTTATCTTTGCCATCACTGGATTTATTGGTGTTTCGTCTTTATATCAAGCCACGAGTTTAGTTTTAGAACAAGATAATGAAGGTAGTAAAACCCGCCAGAAAATTTTGCAATTTTGGCTATTTCTTTACGCTTTCGTAGGCAGTCAATTAGGATGGACTCTCAGACCATTTTTTGGCACACCTGGTTCTGTCTTTGAACTATTCCGTGAAAGAGAAGGTAATTTCTATTTAAGCGTGATTAAATCTCTGAGCTATCTCTTTGGATTTCGTTAATTACTCATTAGCAATTACCCAAAATATACAACCTATAAAAATATGCTGAAAAAGCAAAATCGCGGAATTCAACAATTTAGTGTTTTAGTGAATTTACTGCGCGATCGCCAGTCATTCTTAGAAGAAATTCGCCAGGGAGTGCGATTACAAAATAAAATCAGTTCTCTGTTCGTAACTAGTTCCATTTTCTTTGCCATCTATGGCGCAATTATCGGTGCGTCTAACAGCTGGGCACAAGCATTATCTGGTGCTATTAAACTCCCAGCATTTTATTTATTAACACTGATTATTTGTTTCCCGACTTTGTTCTTTTTTAATGTTTTGTTTGGTTCCCGGAGCAGTATTCAACAGCATTTCGTGGTGCTACTCACATCTGTATCAGTGATTAGCGTGCTTTTATTCAGTTTGGCACCAGTTACGCTATTTTTTCTGATCACTACACCCGATTCTTATCAATTTTTTAAACTGTTGAATGTATTTATTTTTGGGATTACAGGCATATTTGGCGTTAAATTTCTTTACGAAGGAATGCAATTACTTTCTCAACTAGATGAAGTAGGCAAAAAAACCCGCACGACTATTTTAAGATCCTGGTTATTGCTTTATGCCTTTGTTGGTATGCAGTTAGGATGGTTTCTCAGACCGTTTTTTGGTGCCCCTGACTCTAAATTTGAATTGTTTCGGGCAGTTAAAGGCAACTTTTATTTGGATATTGTCGCGGCTATTTCCGAAATTTTAGGTTTGCGTTAATCTCAGATTTTTGCGTGTTTTGTACTATCTCCAGATAATTACTCACCGTTTGCGTAATCATTATTAAATAAGTCAGGAGGCAGAGGGAAGTATTCCTCCTGCCTTTTTTCATTAACTACTGCTGAAGGGTATAAAAATATTACTTCGTTAGACAGAATATTGATAGCAGTAGTTACCGCTCATCAGAATAATTTAAATTTTTTTATATTATAAAACTTATACATATTATACAAATTATACGCTATTAGAGCATTTATTGAAACACGAACTCTAACAACAGGATGCTAAAAGTAAGCAGTGTTTATGAAATTTATGTTTAGTCGGTCAAATAAATAGTTTATCTTAGCAGTGCTGCCCTGAAAGCCAGTGCCTTCAGGATACTAATTTCTGCAATCAAAGCTGCTAAGGGAGTAGATACTTTCAAAGGTAATAGCCCGTTCACAATTTTTGTACCTACTGATGAGACGTTTGCTGAACTTCAAGCAAACACACATAAATGCACTATTTAAGAACTTTCCAAAGCTCAATAAAGTCTCAATTTTGGAACTGTGATGCATATAAATAATAAATTTCCTACTAATACTTCATTTCTTCAAGGGCTGCGAGTACTCCTTGTAGATAATGATGTCAATTTCTGCAATTCGTTGACGGCGATGTTGCAATCTTATGGTGTGAAGGTGCAAGTGGCATTTTTTGTCCAGCATGCTATGGAAATATTTGTGCAATGGCAACCTGATATCCTCTTGAATGGTATTTCCTCGCCAAAGGAGAATGGCTATGCTCTGATTCACCAAGTGAGAACACTTACGGGAGAGCGAGGCAAAGTAGTGCCAGCCATCGCTCTGACAGGCACTGTAACTGAAGATATGTATCAACATGTTCTCTTAGCTGGGTTTAATCTATGCTTTGCTAAACCCGTAGTTATTGATGATTTCGTTGCTGTGCTTGGCATTTTAGCAATTGCCAATAATCCTCATTTGCGCTCATGCTAACTAATATCCATAGATAACAAGCAAAAAACTTAGAGAAATATTCAGGTATTTAGACCAAGACTAAGATGGGGAGTGGGGAGTAATGGAGTTAAATGACTTCAAAATCACTGTAAATTACAAAACAAATATAATATCAATGCTGAATATTAAAGCATCTTCCAAAAGGTCTATATTTCCGATGACTACTCATTAATAAATATCAATATAGATTAATTTTTAATTTTAATTTATAGCTGTCTGCTCAGAGGATGTTTGAAAAGTTTTTTTGGTAACACTAAGCCTCGAAAACCTAACCCCCCAGCCCCCCTTCCTTACAAGCAAATGGGGGTTTCAAAGCCTCTCGACCTTTCGGGGAGAGGAATGGAAGCGGGGTTTTGAGTATACTTTACAACTTTTCAAACAACCTCTTAGGAGCAGATGGTATGGTGGAAAGAAACATTTTGCAGATACTAACTTTATACTACCTTATACCATTTTAATGTGAAGTTGCACATATCTTGATCCCCCTAAATCCACCTTAAAAAGGGGGAATTTGATAGATGTTTTTCCGGTTTCCCCCTTATTAAGGGGGGCTAGGGGGGATCGAATTCTATGCAGCTTCATAAAAAATTGGTATTACTTACAAATTCTCAGTTTGAAAGGCTCAGATCCCCGACTTTATTCCAGAAGTCGGGGATATTTTTGGGCGTAATTCCTGCACAGATTGTTATAATCAAATGCTATTGCACGAAAACCCGATGTAGTGGGGCTTACAGTTGTAGACTCCTACAGCCGATTTCTGTGTTGCAAAGATTTTTGGAAATGGTGTTATGTATGTTGAGGTAGGAAGCAACGTCCTTCTCCCGCCTACCAGTTCGCGAAACTTACTGTAGGGAAGGGTTGATAAAACTTTAAATCCGCTACAACAGAAAAAACCCTCTGCTAAACCTGTGAAAAAACGAGTAACACTCACCTTCCCGAAACGCGCTGTACAAATGCCAGTCACTTACGTACTGGCCAAAGAGTTCAACGTCGCCGCCAATATTATCCGCGCCCAAGTTGCCCCAAATCAAATTGGCAAACTGGTAGTGGAACTATCGGGAGATATCGATCAATTAGATGCAGCGATCGAGTGGATGCGATCGCGCCATGTTAATGTTTCTTATACATTAGGCGAAATTGCGATCGACGAGGATGTGTGTGTCCACTGTGGTCTGTGTACTGGGGTTTGTCCTACCGAAGCCCTCACCCTCCACCCAGAGACATACAAGTTGACATTCACGCGATCGCGCTGTATTGTCTGCGAACAGTGTATCCCTACCTGTCCTGTACAAGCAATCTCTACTAACCTTTAACAATCTAAAATCTAAAATCCAAAATGGATTTCACCCCAACTTAAACACATCCGCTATTACACCACCATCATCCACCAGCCTAGTTTTTGCTGGAGAGTCATAAACTACCAATAACGAAGGTATACCAGTTACATCCTGAAACAGCGTCATTCCTTCAGCGTGTTCTTCCCGATTTCCATAGGGAATATCTTGCACAAAATCTGGATTGCTGAAGACATTTTCTCGCGAATTCACACCATTTATCCAGCGATAAACTTGCACTGGGCCATCTAAATCCATCGTTGGCCCGGCTAAAATCAACAAATCTTTTCCATCTACATGCAAATCTCGAATTCCCAAACCATTCAACCAGATAAAATGCTTTTTATATAACTCCTTCACTTCCCCAATTTGCTTCAATTTCATGAGTCCAGGGGTAGAATCTTCTAACTCTATTTCCAACACCACAGCCCAACCCCGCAATACAGGGCCGCGCAAACCCAAAAAAATGCGGTTTTGATAAACGCCTATTCCTTCAATGTCAAAGCCATTATCTTTTCCAGGAATTGCTGCCTTAATAAATAAGCCTAAATGGGCATCATCTGTTAAAGCTGTCATCAGCAAATTACCCTGATTCGTCACCTCTAGTTTCGCGGCATTCAATTGCACATCTGGATTTTGGGGGTGTGGGCAAGATGAGGATAACTTACCGTCTATCAGAGGAATCCGTCCTAAGACGTAACGGTTGGGTTCTGATTCAATTTTTGCGAGCCTTTTAAAGTTTTTTGCATCTGTATTTTCGGGTTTGGGTTTTTTGCGTTTGTAGCTGTGAGAACCAACAAACCATAGGTAATAATCAGTGTAAGCCAGTCCTTCTATATCAATTTCTTCCTCTTCTGGTGCAGGTAAATTGATAAATTCTGCTACTCTAAATTGTTGGTGATCTGTAAATTTATCAGGATCAACTAAAGAGAGACGCTCAATAGTTGAGGTTTCATCTGACCCCAACCATAAATACTTCTGATGTGTTAGCAGCACGGCTGATAAGTCTTCTCTATGTTCTTTAAAATTATCTATAAATGTCAACAAAACTTGATTTAGCAAATGTAAGTTTGGCATTTTTAATCTTGTTTATAGTTACACAAATGTTAATTATGATATTACAATATAAAGTTAAGTTTCTGCAAAAAATCATTTAAAAACTATAGCTCAGAGCAAATTGCTAGGGTGAATCTGCTTTTCAGACCTTTGATAGATATCGCCTATTTATAAAATAGTATGCAACTATCAATAGTCATAAAAAAAGTTTACAATCCTCATTGAATAAAAAATATCAAACGTCGATACAAAAGTAGATACAAATTTTTAACTAATGTTATTATGCAATAACCTCATGAGGTAGTCATTAAGAGCAATTATGAAATTAGCCACACAACCCACAGTAAAAACTCTAGGAGACTACGCCTACCAAGCGATTGAAAAACACTTTAAGAAAACCTTGAAGTGGGAAAAATTAGTGAAGAAAGATGAAGATCCAGAAGCGCTGCACCAAATGCGAGTAGGAATGCGCCGCCTACGGACAGCGGTAACTCGGTTCGGGGTAGCGGTAGATGTGTCCAAACCAATCAGCGATAAAAATATTGGTAAAATAGCCCGTCGTCTTGGAAATCTGCGAGATTTAGACGTACTCAAAGAAAGTTTGGAAAACAATTACAAACCAAACTTACCCCACAAAGAGCAAGAATCTCTGCAAACAGCTTTTACCGCTTTGGCAAAACAACGTGAAGATGTACAATCGAGTGTACAGAAAACATTAAATGATCAATCTTACAAGTCTCTAAAAGATGCATTGGATAAGTGGTTAGAGAAACCCAGTTATCAACCTTTGGCATCTGTTTCCATTCAGCAAGTGCTACCAGACTTACTTTTACCAGAAGTGAGTAGCTTCTTACTGCATCCAGGTTGGCTAGTTGGTACCGAATTTGTAGAATCAGAAGTGAAGATCCAGAAAAACTGGAAACCAAAAAAGATAGAAAAACAATTGACAACAGAAGGTGAAATTCTTCATAGTTTGCGGAAAGAAGCTAAACGTGTACGCTACCAAATGGAGTTATTTACTGACTTATATGGTGAGTCTTACGCAGCTTATATTACAGAAGTGAAAAATATCCAAGAAATTTTGGGTACGATGCAAGATAGTGCGGTTTTAACTGACTGGCTTGCAGATGTATACAAGTCAGAAATTCAGACTCAGTTGCCCACTCTTGCTAATTTGTTAACTGAAAATCGTTACCAGTCGTGGCAGCAGTGGCAACCTTTGCAAGAACGATATTTGAAAACTGAAACCAGGCATAGTTTTCATTTAACAATATTGCACCCGCTTTCAGGAGTAATAAATTAAAAGTTACTCTTAGTTGGGCAAGGATTGGATTAACGAGCAGACAATTGAATAGGAGCCTCTAGCGACAAAACATAAACACTGCTCTGAGGAATTTGTACAATACGGGTATTTTCGGCGGAACGTAAACCTGAAATTAGTCCAACAGCGCCTCCTAGCATGGCTCCCCGATCAAACTGTTCGGGATCGCCTTGGCTGAAAAAGCCCAAGGTGCTTCCACCAATCCGGCCCCAAACAGAGCCATTTTCAAAGGCTTTATCATTAGCTCGCATGTGGGTAATGGTAGTGCCGGGAATCATCTGACTCGATGCTTTAATCGAGACAATTCTCCCATTGACAACCAATGACTGCGCGACAATTTTAGCGCCTCCATCAGTAGGTTTAAGGGTAATAGTTACAGGAGTATTTTCCGGCGCGACAATATTACCTTGGTTATCTTTAATAGCGCTAGCTAAAGGAAGTGTGAGGGGGTAATCCTTTTTTTGCCCAACATCTACGGTAACGGATGCTGGAAAAGAAACAATAATCGCTGTATCTTGAGGAATGTTAATCTCTTGATTGACTGCTGGAGTCGGTTGAAGTGGCTGAGTTGTTACTGGTTGGGCGTTAGCTGGCAGGATAATGGAACCTAAGACAGACATAGAACAGGCGAGGCTCAACAACATTTGCGTTTTCATGACTGTTTTTCTTTGATGTGAGTAGTGTTTTTTCGGATTGAATCCCTTCACTCAATCAATAGGTTTGCAGTTATTAATTTATGCAGACTTGTATAGCGGTTTCCATTCAGATGCGGTACAAAATTATATCGCGAGTTGTAGGGGCACGGCAGTGCCGTGCTTCGCTATGTCGGGAAACGCTATATCAGAAAATTATTTCATTTCTTGCCTCTTCCCAGCCCGTGACTACTAGTTATAAATTACACAAAATTGACACGTATGAAAGATGTGCGCTCATACGGAATTAAAAACAGCTAACTTATTCTAAAATTCTAAAATTAGCTTGACATGATTAAAGCTTTATGTTAATAATAATAGTTTGTGGAAACTTTACTTCTTAATATAAGCTCTTGGCTAACGTCATTGTCATAGGTGCCCAATGGGGCGATGAAGGAAAAGGTAAAATAACTGACTTACTCAGCCGTTCCGCAGATGTTGTGGTTCGTTACCAAGGGGGTGTCAATGCTGGACACACAATTGTAGTTAAAGGTCAGACCTTTAAGCTGCACTTGATTCCCTCTGGTATTTTGTATCCAAATACTGATTGCATTATCGGCTGTGGAACAGTCATCGATCCACAGATTTTGATCGCAGAACTCGACCAACTAAAAGAGTTAAATATTTCCACTGACCACCTGCTGATATCTGAGACAGCCCACGTAACAATGCCTTATCATCGGTTGATTGACCAGGCATCAGAAGAACGACGGGGAAGCCATAAGATCGGCACAACAGGTCGGGGCATTGGGCCGACTTATGCTGACAAATCTGAACGTACAGGCATTCGGGTTTTAGACTTGATGGACCCTGATGGGCTACGTGAGCAGTTGGAGTGGACGATTAATTATAAAAACGTCATTTTAGAAAAGCTTTACAACTTGCCGCCTCTAGATCCACAAGAGGTGATTGAACAGTATTTGGGGTATGCAGAACGCTTGCGACCTCACGTTGTTGATACATCGTTAAAAATATCCGATGCGATTCAGCGACGGCGCAATATTTTGTTTGAAGGCGCACAAGGTACGCTCCTTGACCTAGATCACGGAACTTATCCCTATGTCACCTCCTCTAATCCTGTGGCAGGGGGGGCTTGCGTTGGTACTGGGGTAGGACCGACAATGATTGACCGGGTAATTGGGGTGTCAAAAGCCTATACAACGCGAGTGGGAGAGGGGCCATTTCCCACCGAATTGGATGGAGAGTTGGGAGAATTATTGTGCGATCGCGGTGCCGAATTTGGCACAACCACTGGACGCAAACGGCGCTGTGGCTGGTTTGATGCCGTCATCGGTCGCTATGCCGTGCGAATTAACGGCATGGATTGTATGGCACTCACTAAACTAGATGTCCTAGATGAATTAGAGGAAATCCAAGTTTGTGTCGCATACAACATAGATGGCCAACGTAGCGAACACTTCCCCACCAGTTCCCGTAAATTTGCTAGATGTCGCCCCATCTACAAAACCTTACCAGGGTGGAAAGTGTCAACAACTCACTGCCGTACCCTAGAAGACTTGCCACAGCAAGCATTGGACTACGTAAAATTCTTAGCTGAATTGATGGAAGTCCCGATTGCGATCGTCTCACTAGGAGCCAGCCGCGATCAAACCATAATCGTAGAAGACCCCATCCACGGGCCCAAACGCGCTTTATTGCACCCCGATGGCACACCTGCTACCTTGCTAAGTGCGTAAATTGGTTATTAGTCATTTGCTAATGACAAATGACTAATGACAAATGACTAATGACTAATGACAAAGGACAACTTCTATGGCTATTACAGTCGAATCTCAAAAACGTCCAGAAGGTAGCAAGCCAAGAGCTTTGCGCCGTTCTGGACTGATACCTGCCAATTTGTACGGTCACAAGGGTACAGAGTCAATTTCTTTGACCATTGATGCCAAAACTGTTGAGCGCTTGCTCAAAAGAGCTTCAGTCAACAACACCTTGATTGATTTAAACATTACTGATGCACCTTGGCGTGGAAAAGCCTTGCTGCGGGAACTTCAGATTCATCCAGCAAAAGGTACGCCTTACCACCTCAGCTTTTTCGCAGTTGCGGGCCACGGCGACACCACTGTAGAAGTTCGGTTGCGTTTTGTGGGAACTGCTGTTGGTGTTAAACAAGAAGGTGGTTTTTTAGACACTGTTATAACTGAATTGCAAGTGAGCTGTGCGCCGGAAAATATCCCTGAAATAATTGAAATTGATGTCTCTAACCTGCAAATCGGAGATAGCTTACGTATTAACGAGCTAGTCTTGCCTGAAGGTGTCACAGTTCTTGGTGATACGGAGCAAGTCGTAGTTAGTGTTTCGCAGCCGCAAATTAGCGCTGCTGCTGAGGATGAGGCTGAGTCAGAGGGTGAAACAGTCTCTGAAGCTACGTAAAGTGTGTAATAATTTTTGATGATAGCCAGGGGGAAACTCCTGGTTTTTTTGTATTTGAACTTGTAGACCAAAGAGATGACAGAAGTAACTCTTCCAACTTTTATTGAGCAAATGTTACAGCCTGGATTTTATCCCCATGCAGTAACAGAACCTATTCAACTAATTCAAACCCATATTTCTTATGTGCTGCTGACTGGAGATTACGCTTATAAACTGAAAAAACCGATGAATTTTGGTTTTTTAGACTTTTCTACCTTAGATAAGCGGCAACATTTTTGTCAGGAAGAGTTGCGGTTGAATCAACGGGGAGCTGCTGAACTATATTTGGAAGTGTTACCTATAACTTTGGTAGGGGAGCAATACCATTTAGGAGGAACTGATGAGCCTGTAGAATACGTGCTAAAAATGCTCCAGTTTCCGCAAGAGTCGCTATTAAGCACACTTTTTGAACAGGGGAAGTTAAATGAGACACACCTAGATGAGTTGGGACGGGTGGTGGCTCAATATCATGCTGAAGCACAGACGAATGATTACATTCGCAGTTTTGGTGAAGTGCCAAATGTCCGGGCTGCCTTTGATGAGAATTATCAGCAAACTGAGAAGTATATTGGTGGCCCTCAGACCCAGACGCAATTTACAGAAACAAAGCAATATACAGATAACTTTTTTGCAGAACGTCCAGAATTATTTGCTAGCAGAATTCACAACGATTATATTCGTGAATGTCACGGGGATTTACACCTGAGAAATATTGCCCTGTGGCACGATAAAATCTTGTTGTTCGATTGCATTGAGTTTAATGAGCCGTTTCGCTTTGTCGATGTGATGTATGATGTGGCGTTTACGGTGATGGATTTGTCAGCTCGGCAGCGCAAAGACTTGGGTAATGCGTTTTTGAATGCCTATATAGAGCAAACTGGAGATTGGGAAGGCTTACAGGTGTTGCCCTTGTATTTAAGTCGTCAAGCTTATGTCCGGGCAAAGGTAACTTCATTTTTGCTAGACGATCCGAGTGTACCCGCGACGGTAAAGGAAGAAGCGACAAAAACCGCCGCTGACTATTACAAACAGGCTTGGGACTACACTAAACCAAAGCTGGGCCAATTAATTTTAATGTCGGGGTTATCGGGTTCTGGTAAAAGTACCACAGCAAAGTCTTTAGCGCGTCAACTGGGAGCGATTCACCTGCGTTCGGACGCGGTGCGGAAACATTTAGGGGGAATTCCTTTGTGGGAACGGGGTAGCGATGATTTGTATACACCGGAGATGACCGAGAAAACTTACACACGACTGTTGGAATTGGGAATTATCCTGGCTAAACAAGGTTTTTCGGTGATTTTAGATGCCAAGTATGATAAACAGCAGTTACGGCAAGAAGCGATCGCTCAAGCTACAAAGCACCAACTTACCGTTCAGATTATCCAATGCACAGCACCGCTAGAAGTTCTCAAAGAGCGTTTGAATAATCGCACTGGCGATATCGCTGATGCTACTGCCGATTTATTAGCCTCACAAATCAAACAAGCTGAACCTTTCACTGAAGAGGAACAACCTTACTTAAAGATTTTGGATACAACCCAACCACAACAGGCACAATTAAAAGCAGTAATTCCCCAATAGCTTTTTTACTCTATGGCAGACAAAAAGAACGACTTTTTTAGTATTTCTCCCAGCTTTTTTTCTCAGCTGTTATTTGGGGCATTTTTAACATTTATATTAATAATGACCGGCTCCGCACCAGCCCTAAGCATCTTCTTAGGAATCATGGGCGGTTTCATTTTAAGCTGGATCACAAATGCAACCAATAATAGCGCCCAACCTCCAACTGTAGCCTCCTCTGATGGCGTCGATACTGGACTGAAATACTGGTTATTTTTCATGCTGGGCTTTGTGTATTTGGGGTATCCAGCACCCATGAGTATCTTGCTAGGTGGAATAGGCGCTTTAGCTGGAGGCTGGATTACTGCTTGGTGGGGAAGTAAGGAAGAAACTAGAACTCAGTTGCAAGTTGAAGAGTCGCAAGAAGGCGAAGTTGAACCAACAAACGAGAGGATCAACAAACGGCAAATAAGAAAAACCGCCCGCCGTTACCGTCGTGCTGCTGGAAGTAGTTTTAATTTCAGGTTTTGGGAAAAGTAGTAATTTGGTATGGGGCATTGGGCATGGGCAAGAGACAAGGCAGAGACTTGTTCAATAATTCCCCCTTGTCCCTCTTGTCTATTAACAGCAGCAGCTTTAGCCGCCCAATCCCCAATCCCCAATCCCCAATTCTTATAATAGGATTTCAGTGCTGATAAATCGGAGGTAAGTGTGACCACTACGGTACACTGGCAGGAACGGGTTGGTAATCAAAGGGATTGGGTTTGGCGCGGCTGGCAAACCCGCTACACTTATATTCGCCCTAGCCAAAATCACCACAAGACAACACCCCTAATTCTGTTACATGGCTTTGGCGCTTCCATTGGTCATTGGCGACATAATTTAGAGGTGTTGGGTGAACATCACACAGTTTACGCCATAGATATGCTGGGTTTTGGCGCTTCTGAAAAAGCCCCAGCTAATTACAGTATCGAATTCTGGGTAGAGCAGGTTTACGATTTCTGGAAAACATTTATTCGTGAACCAGTAATATTAATAGGCAATTCCAACGGTTCACTAATTTCTATGGCCGCCGCCGCCACCCACCCGGATATGGTGCGGGGTATGGTGATGATGAGTTTACCCGACCCTTCATTAGAACAAGAAGCAATCCCTCCTGTACTGCGCCCACTCGTGAGAGCAATTAAAAATATTGTTGCTTCGCCGTTGATACTTAAACCTGTATTTAACTTCGTGCGCCGTCCTGGGGTGGTGCGTCGCTGGGCTAGTCTCGCCTACGCTAACCCAGAGGCGATTACCGACGAACTGATAGAAATTTTAGCAGGGCCTCCCCAAGACAGAGGTTCGGCGAGGGCGTTTAGTGCTTTGTTTAAAGCTGCGATCGGAATTAACTTTAGTCCCAGTGTCAAGACAGTATTACCAACCTTAACAATTCCGATGCTTTTAATTTGGGGACAAAAAGATCGGTTTGTTCCCCCAGCCCTGGCTAGCCAATTTGCCCAGTACAACGAAAAATTAGAGGTGCTGAATCTGGAGGATGTAGGGCATTGTCCCCATGATGAATGTCCAGAACAAGTTAACCAAGCGATTTTAGATTGGATTGAGAGATGGGTTGGCGATCGCCAACCATTGGTTGTTCCCTAAATGTTATGCAATGGGAGCGATCGCATCAACAGTATCTTTGAATTCCTTAATACCTAGCCAATCGTTGCTTGGTTAGTGTCAACATCTGTAGTCCCGTTCACCGAACGGGCTACAGAAACCATCCTGTTGAGAATTTCTTGACTGGGAACTTTACCTTTCAACACCACAGTGCTGCCTGTCTGAGCAACCCAAAGGGTATTAACATCGTCGAGTTGGGGGTCTTCATCAAATGCCAACGCTACCCGCTTTGCTAAACCACTTTGGTCATATTCTCCGCTTAATCCCAGACGTTCTGGAGGTATTGATTGCGTAGCAGTCGGAGCGGCATCAGTACTAGAAGCTTGCTGTACAGCCTGTGGAGCCGGATTTACTTCTGCATTTTGAGGTTTTTCCATTCCAAACAATCTTTGTAACCAACCCATAAAAACTTTTCTCCTATTAGAGGCTTATCAAGTTTGAGTATAAAAGCTTTACGACAAATGCTGCATCTGCCAACAAAAAGATATACATTCAATGAAATTCTTGTTTGCGGTATGATTTCTAGACAATTTCTCCATTGAGAATGCAATGAGTGCAACTGTTAAGTTTACAATAGGAGGTCGCACTGAAAATTTAGTGCGGTAGTCCGTCTAGCGTAGCCCTTAGCTAGTGTCTGCGTTACTCAATTCCTGCTCTAGCCTCTGTTGGCGAAGATGAAACATACCCTTTCAGTTCTCGTAGAAGATGAGGCGGGTGTTCTTTCCCGCATTTCTGGTTTATTTGCGCGTCGCGGCTTTAATATTGAAAGCCTTGCTGTTGGCCCTGCTGAACAAGGAGGAGTCTCCCGAATTACGATGGTTGTCCCTGGTGACGACCGCGTTATCGAGCAACTCACCAAGCAACTGTACAAGTTAGTCAATGTCCTAAAAGTACAGGACATTACCGAAACTCCTTGTGTCGAGCGGGAATTGATGCTTTTGAAGGTAAATGCTAGTAGCAGCAATCGCTCAGAAGTGATCGAACTGTCTCAGATTTTCCGGGCGCGAGTCGTGGACGTGGCGGAAGATTCTCTCACCTTAGAAGTTGTGGGAGATCCAGGTAAAATGGTAGCGATCGTGCAGGTGTTGCAAAAATTTGGTTTGAGAGAAATCGCCCGTACTGGCAAAATTGCCCTAACTCGGGAGTCAGGCGTGAATACTGAGTTACTCAAATCTTTGGAAGCAAAGGTTTAGTTGGGAATTTAAATCAAGACTCAAAAATACTCAACAGCAAGCACATAAATCAAACGCAGCAGAAGTCATAGTGACAATTGTTACTATGACTTCTGCTTTGGGACTATCAAAAAATTCAGGAGGCAGGATTAATATCAAGTTCGGGTGATTACTTATAAATATCCCTCTTGGGACAATAGGCTTGGGTTAAAGCTTGATCCCTCCCTAACCTTAAAAAGGAGGGAATTAGGAACTTTTGCAGGTCTAAATCAAGCAATAAGTAACAAGAAATACTAGCATATAATTAAGTATATGCAGTTATGTCTTTTTATATGCACAAGTTACGCCAGATTGGCATGACGCAACCGATAAGAAACTGCTACAAAGTTAATAAGCTAAACCACATCTAGTTTGCATATCTAAAATTTATATAATTCTTGTGGGTGGGCATCTTGTCCGCCCTAATTATGCAAGTTCAATCTGGAACAGCTTGGAAGGATAAAAAATTAACAAAAACTACTATTCCTAATAGTTGTAAATCTAGCTTTTGCCTGATTTCAAACGTTGGATTGAAATAATTAGAAGTATCTATTTTGAGCCAAAATAAATCATTGAATAAAATCGTCAGCAAGGAAGCTACGTGGAATATCTTTACAAGGATGGAATAAATATCACTAGCTGAACTGTATTGATTTATCAAGGCTATTTATAGACGTTAATATTTTAATGCCAATTTAATAAATTTCTGACAAGTTAAAATTCCCTAAAATGAGTATTTTGATAGGGAAAGTTTACAGTGACAACATCATTTAGCTGGGATTAATTGACTATATTTACTTGTTTAAACCAACTTGGAAAATTTCCGCTTAATTGAGATGATTATTTAAATTATCTTAGAGGCTTTTGATACATGGATTGCTTATTATTTGTTTCTCACTGGCTACCTCAAAAATTAATTAGCAGCTTGTTGATAAAATTGCTGGATTTAAAAAACAAACATTTGTTTATTTTTGACGCCATTGTTTTTTTATTTACAGCATTTTTCGCTCTAAATCTATGTTTGAATGGTAATTTTGCCATCCAAGAGTATAAAGCAAAATTAGGAATTGCAACAATACTTTTTTTAGCAGTCAAACTAACTGTATTGTGGAATTTTGGTTTTTATAGACTTTACTGGCGCTATGCCAGTATTGAGGAACTGTTATATATAACTCTGCTAATAGGTATTGCAGTAATAATTCAAGCTGTATTCTTTGATGCTATACGATTTATACCGTATTTAGCAATGGATAAGCTGCCACAATCACTACCATTAATTGACGGTTTACTTTCGTGTATTTTTATTGGTGGACTGCGTTTCAGTATTCGGATTGTAGAAAGAATCAGCCAGCAACGTACAGTATTTAAGCCACAAGACCGGGTGTTGATAGTTGGTGCTGGTAATGCTGGGGTTTCCCTTGTACAAGAAATGCAAAGAAATCCTCAACTTGGGTTTCATCCTGTTGCTTTTATTGACGATGATCCGCGCAAATTTCGTGCATATATACGCGGGATTCCTGTAGTAGGCGATCGCTATCAAATTCCTGATGTTTTAAAATCTCTCAAAATCCATAAAGTTATCATTGCGATGCCTACAGTTACAGGTAGGGTCATTCGGGAAATTCTAGATATTTGCAACGCAACTGGAACTCAAACTAGCACTTTACCAGGCATACATGAAATCCTCAATGGTCGTGTGCGAGTTGACAGCATTCGGGATGTCCGCATTGAAGATTTGCTCAGACGTGAACCTGTACAAATAGATTTTGAACAAGTTTCTCAATTTCTCAAAGGCAAAACAGTACTGATCACAGGCTCAGGTGGATCAATTGGTAGCGAACTTTGCCGTCAAATTTTTAAATGCAATCCTGCTGAAATCATCCTTATGGGACATGGAGAAAATTCTGTGTTCAATATTCAACAAGAGCTAGAACAACTTGTCCAAGTTATCGAAAATGAGGGCAAATCTCCAAGAAACACTCCTCGTATTTCAACCTTCATTGCTGATATTCGCTTTAAGTCTCGATTAGAACATGCATTCGAGCTATTCCAGCCTGATGTAATTTTCCATGCTGCGGCTCATAAGCATGTCCCATTAATGGAATTAAATCCAGTAGAAGCAATCACCAACAATGTAATGGGGACAAAAAATTTACTAGAACTATCACTGCAATATGATGTGAAACATTTCGTGATGATTTCTACAGATAAGGCAGTTAATCCTACCAATGTTATGGGTGCTAGCAAGAGAGTTGCCGAAATGTTAGTGCTGCAAGCTGCAAGAGAAAGTGGTAAGCCCTATGTCACCGTGCGCTTTGGCAATGTTTTAGGCAGTCGAGGTAGTGTAGTTCCCACCTTTAAAAAACAAATTGCAGCAGGCGGCCCAGTAACTGTTACCCATCCAGATATTCGTCGTTATTTCATGACAATTCCAGAGGCAGTTCAACTCGTTTTGCAGGCTACTGTACTTGGTTGTGGTGGTGAAGTCTTAATGTTAAACATGGGTAAACCTGTGAAAATTGTTGATTTAGCTAAAGAATTAATTCGCCTTTCAGGATATGAAGTAAACCAAGATATTGAGATTGTGTTTACTGGTTTGCGTCCAGGGGAAAAGTTATTTGAGGAATTATTTATTCCTGGAGAAGAATATGAACCAACCCAACATGAAAAACTATTAGTAGTTAAAAATGCTAGTGGAATGATTTCAGACAAATTGGCTATTACTGTAGAAACTTTATGTCAAGCAGCAGCTAAAAACGATACGAGTTTTATCCTGTTTTTGCTTGAGCAACTAGTGCCAGGATATAAACCAAAACAGTTAGAGAGTTATGTATCTACAAATGTTTCTAGCAATACTCCTGTCAGAATACTGGCACAGATGAAACCGTAAGGAGGATAAAAAATTCAAAATTAAAAATGGCAAATAGGAGAATCAATATGTACGAAAATTATAAGCTCAACAGGATCTTACAGGTATCCGATAGAGTATCTAGGGGTAATCATAGATATTTAGCTGGAATGAAAAAAATAGCCAAGACTTTTGTCACAAGAAGAAGTGAGTGGTCAATTGGAATTTATATAGGTGAATCTCTTGTTGATTTTTTTAGTTCAGAAAAAATTATTAATCCAGTTTTGACTGCTAAGGATATAACAGATGTCCCAGCCCACTTTGTTGCTGACCCATTTATGGTTTGTGAGGATGGTATTTGGTATATGTTCTTTGAAGTACTAAATAGTCTTCAAAATAAAGGAGTAATAGGATTAGCAACTAGCAATGATGGATATAAATGGAATTACCAACAAATTATCCTTGATGAACCGTTTCATTTATCTTATCCATACGTGTTCAAGTTCCAAAACGAATACTATATGATTCCAGAAACTTCTGAAGCTAGTTCTATTCGTTTATATAAAGCAACTAATTTCCCAACCAAATGGTCATTTATCAAAACCTTACTTGATAAAAGAGATTTTGTAGATCCTAGTATTTTTCAATACAATAATTTATGGTGGCTATTGACTGCAACATCAGAAGCAAGGAATATTCTACGTCTTTATTATTCTAAAGATTTGACAAATTCCTGGATTGAGCATCCTAAAAGTCCTGTTATAGAAGGAAATAAAAATATAGCAAGACCAGCCGGTAGAGTTGTAGTACTTGATGACAAAATTATTAGATATACCCAGGATTGTGAGCGTATTTATGGGAATAAAGTTCGAGCTTTTGAAATAACTGAACTGACAACAAAAAATTATCAAGAAAAAGAATTCAAAGAAAATCCAGTTCTCAAAGCAAGTGGACTAGGTTGGAATCAAATAGGTATGCACCATATTGATCCTCATAAAATTGACAAAAATAAATGGATAGCATGTGTAGATGGAAAGCGTGATCGATTAGTTATTCACCCAAATTCAATCCTAACGATTTGGCAAAAATCGCTAAGAGCTTTTTTCAATATTGCAAATTAATAATTACTATTTTGATAATTTTAATTTTAATCACATAGTGAGGAGAAAAGAGATGTTGATTATTACAAAGAAATTTATCTTTTCAGTAGGAGAAGTCTGGTTTGACGAAGATCCACAAGAATTAGGTAATGTGGATGTACTCCATTACAGGCAATGGATACACCCTATTGAAGGTGGTCAGTCTGATGAATTTTACACAAGGTTGATTGACTTAACAAAAAGTCATGATGAACTCTGGGGAAGTATCAGTAGTAATGATAAATATAAGATTAGGAGAGCAGAGCAAAAAGACCAGGTGATTTATGAATACTGGGAGCAGATTGACTGTGAGATCATCAATCAATTTTCTGACTTTTATGATTTATTTGCTTGCCAAAAAGGGTTAAATAAAATTAATCGAACCCAGCTAAAAAATCGTGCAGATGCTGGTGTAATTGATATTTCACGTGTCAAACTAAACAATGGTGAATCTTTAGTTTGGCATGTTTATTATCGTAGTGATAATAGAGTTCGTCTTTTGCATTCTGCATCAGTTAAAAATAGTACTGATACTTCCTATCAGTCAATTTTAGGGCGGGCAAATCGTTACCATCACTGGCAAGATATAGTGAGATTTAAAAATTTAGGAATTTCCGTTTATGATTTTGGAGGCTGGTATACCGGAAATACAGATCAAGAAAAGCTAGGGATTAATCAGTTTAAAGAAAAATTTGGTGGAGAGATTGTTAAGAATTTTAACTGTATTAATGGCATCACTATGAAGGGCAAACTATATTTACATTTGCTGAAAGTTTATATGAGTTTATCTCAATTATCCTTACCACGCTTCTCAAATTTTAGATTTTAGATTGAATAACTCTAAATCGTTTCAACTGCGGTATGAAAATGTGGCGTTTGCAAAGCTTAGTTGATTACTGGAAGCGACTGACAAGCGGCTCTATCAATCGCCAAATTTTTGGTGCAGCGATGATAGTTGGTTTATTGACAGCATTGGTTAAAGTGGCGGCTGTAGGTAAAGAATTAGTGGTTGCTCAGAGGTTTGGTACTGGAGACGACTTAGATGCGTTCTTAATTGCTTTGTTGGTTCCTTCTTTTATCATCAATGTGGTAGCTGGTTCTTTTAATACTGCTCTTATACCTACTTATATGCAGGTACGAGAGCAAGAAGGTATAAAGGCCGCTCAAAGGCTTTTTTGTGGAGCCACAATTAGCGGCTTGGGACTATTAGGAATCACAACAATATTGATGGTAGCTAGTGCACCCCTATATTTACCATATATTGCTGCTGGGTTCAGTCCCGAAAAGCTAGATATGACTTTTCATTTGCTATGTGCGATCGCACCTCTTGTTCTATTAAGTGGGATTATTATCATCTGGGGTGCTGTATTGAATGCAGGAGAGCGTTTTGCATTAGCAGCTTTGTCACCAATTATGACTCCAACTATTAGCGTCTTATTGTTATTGATGGTTAAGTCTTGGGGTATTTTCGCTTTAGTAGCAGGGTTAATCTGCGGTGCAGTACTAGAAATAATTCTTTTAGGAACAGCACTGCATCGACAAGGAATTTCATGGCTTCCAAAATGGTATGGGTTCGATACTCACCTCCGTCAGGTTGTTAGTCAGTATTTCCCCATGATTGCAGGAGGGTTTTTAATGTGCAGTACAAATCTAGTAGATCAATCTATGGCAGCAATGTTGTCACCTGGTAGTGTAGCAGCACTGAGTTACGGTAACAAACTGATTTCTTTTCCGATATCTCTAGCTACCACAGCATTAAGTACTGCTGTAATTCCCTATTTTTCTAAGATGGTAGTTTCTAAGGATTGGATAGGCGCACGCCATACGCTTAAGCAGTATATGCAGATCATCTTTGTGACTACTATGTTGCTGACGGTATTCTTGCTTGTATTTTCTGAGCCTCTAGTTAAGATACTCTTTCAAAGAGGTTCGTTTACAGCTAACGATACTCATTTAGTAGCTCAGATCCAAAATTACTTTGCTTTACAAATCCCTTTTTATATAGCAGGAACATTGGTTGTACGATTAATTTCTGCCATGCAAGCCAATCAGATATTGATGTGGGGTTCTGCTTATAATCTAATCATCAATATCGTTCTCAATTATGTGTTTATACAATGGTTTGATGTTATAGGTATTGCTTTATCTACAACCTGTGTTTATATTTTTTCCTTCTTATTTTTAACGCATTATGCGAACAAAAAACTAACAAGTCCTTCTGCCAATTGAGAAGATGGAGCATCTGTCAAATATTTGAGCGAAAAATGAGAATAACATTAATTATTCATTCCCTTACTTATGGCGGCGCAGAACGTGTTATATCAATCATGGCAAATTTCTGGGCAGCGAAAGAATGGCAAGTTACTATATTGACGTTTGATAACAATGCAACACCCCAATTTGATTTAGATAATCGCGTTTTTTACACCCCTTTAGATATAGCTGGAGAATCACCCAATGCGATTATTGGCATTTGGAATAATTTGAAGCGCATCGGAAGATTACGAAATGCAATTATCAACAGCAACCCAGATGCTGTGATTAGCTTTATGTCTAAAATTAATGTGATTACTTTACTAGCAACACGATGGTTGAATATACCAGTGGTGGTGTCTGAACGTAGTAATCCAGTAAAAAGTTCTTTAGGTGGAAATTGGAAACAACTACGACAACAGACTTATTCATTTGCAGATCGGATTGTTTTTCAAACTAAAAAAGCAAGAGACTATTTTCCATCAAATCTGCAAACTAATAGCTGTATTATCCCTAACATGGTTGTATTGCCACCGATGGAAAAAAGACCATCGGACAAGGTTTTAAGAGAGCGATCGCTCATTGCTATGGGACGCTTTGTCCGAGAGAAAGGCTTTGATCTGCTGCTGCAAGCCTTTGCACAACTGAAGAATCGTTATCCAGAATGGACATTGACTATTTTGGGAGACGGAATACTACGTCCAGAGTTGGAATCATTGCGTAAGCAACTTGGGTTGAGCGATCGCGTTCATTTTCCTGGAATGGTGAAAAACAATTATGATTTTTTGCAGCAGGCGGAGATTTTTATTATGTCTTCCCGCTTTGAGGGTTTTCCTAATGCCCTTTGCGAAGCAATGGCATGTGGGTTACCAGTCATCTCTACAGATTGTCCTAGTGGGCCACAAGAGATTATTCGTAATGGCATAGATGGCATTTTGGTTCTAAATGAAGATGTGTCAGCGTTAGCCACAGCAATGGAACGACTGATGTCTGATGAAAAAGAACGGAAGTCTTTAGCTGTTCGGGCGCCAGAAATAATCGAACGATTCAGTTTAGAGAAAATAATGGGGATGTGGGAAAACTTGTTAGCTGAAGTTATTAAGAATAAAATCTGACAATTAATAACCATGTTTTATTTTTAAAGATATGAAAAAGAAAATTGTATTCCTCATTCGTGACCTTAACTATGGAGGAGCAGAAAGACAATTAGTGACACTAGTTAAAGCTCTTGATAAACAATGCTTTGATATCACCGTTTTATGCTTTTACCCTAGTGGTTCATTATCTTTAGATAAAGACTTGAAAGATAGTGGTATCCCAATCATCTGTTTAGATAAACAGGGACGTTGGCATTTATTTGGCTTCTTTTGGCGTCTTGTTCAGCATCTTCAACGTATACATCCCGATGTGTTGCATGGATATGTTGGGATACCAAATTTACTCACTATCTTCTTAAAGCCCTTTTTTCCTTCAACCCGTATGGTTTGGGGAATACGCTCATCTAACGTAGATCCTGATTTTGACGATTGGTTAGGGCGTTTACTTTTCCAGTTAGAGTGTTTCTTGTCCCACTTGGCTGACCTGATTATTGTCAATTCCTATGCTGGTCGAGCATATTACCTGACTAATGGATTTCCTGCTAACAAGATGACAGTAATTCCGAATGGTATTGATATCGAACTATTTAAACCCGATCAAGGAGCTAGGATAAAAGTACGAAAGTTGTGGGGAATTTGCGAAGACACAATTTTGCTCGGTTTAGTGGGGCGACTAGATATAAGGAAAGACCATCCCACATTTCTTAGAGCAGCAGCATTACTATCTGAAGAGAGACGTGATGTGCGTTTTGTCTGTGTGGGTAGTGGCTCGGAAAACTATGCGCGAGAGTTATATGAACTAGCTGATGAATTAGGCATCTCTAATCGAGTTATCTGGGTAAAAGCGCGTGCAGATATGTCTGCAATCTACAATACCCTAGATATTGTTGTTTCTTCATCCTACACAGAAGGATTCCCCAACGTAATTGGAGAAGCGATGGCCTGCGGCATACCTTGTGTGGTAACAGATGTAGGTGATGCCGCTTGGATTGTTGGTGATATTGATGTAGTAGTACCTCCTAAAAATCCAGAGGCTTTAAAAAATGCTCTGAAGAGGTTAATAGAAACTATTGGTATTGATGGGTGCGATCGCACTCAAATTCGTCAGCGAATTATTGACCATTTCTCAGTACTTCAATTAGTCTTTAAAACCGAAGCTGCTTTACTTTGTCTATCCCATGAATCAATCTCTCAATAAAAAGTTGAATTTCCTCTTTTATTACCAATGTACCCTCGCAGTAGGTGCTATTCTCATTTTTTTTACAGAAATTAGTTCCTACTTGTATACATCAGGAATCTTCTCTCAACCTCCCTTATTTTGGATCGTATCCTTTGGTATAGCCTCCATACCATTGCTTTTTTTACAGATAAAATATCTCCCACGCTCTGTGATTAGTTGGTGCTTTGGTTTTATATTTGTCTCTTTATTATGGTTCGTATTATTATCGATACCTGGTGAGATTGCTGTTGAAGAATTAAGAAAACGCATTTTATCAGTGATATTCATCGTAATAATGATTCTAATTTGTTCTTTAAACAAAAATATTCATTATTGGATTAGATGGGCAATCTTTATTACAGTCTTAATAGCTGTATTCAACAACATTTACGAATTTTTTAACCCGATCGCATTTAATTCACTAGGTACTGGTGGCCGATCTGCTGGATTTTACCTAAATCCCAACAGTGATGGGGCTGCGTTAGTACTTGGGATGATTTTTAGTGTGAGTTTATTACAGCCAATATATCGTTTACCTTTCATATCTATCATCGGTATTGGCGTGCTGTTGACATTTTCGCGAGGAGCTATTCTTGGCTGGCTAGTTACAATTATTATTTTTACCATTACCCGTGTACTTAATCTTCAAAAATTACTTTATTGGGTGTTGGGAATAGTAACGATAATAATTACTTTAGGATCACAGTGGTCAGAAGAAATATTACAAGATTTGAGCTTCAATGAAAATTCACTTGAAAGAATTGCATGGTTCCAAAATATTTCAAGTTCTGATTCTGAAGATTCTGCTGATTCTCGTTTAGAAGTAGCTCAGTTAGCTTGGCAGATGTTTACTGAACATCCATTCTTTGGTAATGGAATTGGCTCAACTTTAACGTGGAATATGGAAATATCTACACATAACATCTACTTATACTATATGGCTGACCACGGAATATTAGGCGCTTTTATCCTACCTTTATTAGTATATGCAGTGACACAGCACGCACATGGAGAAACTAAATATATTGGCTTGGCTTTTGCTGCTTTTATTCTTCTCTGGGGTCTATTTAGCCATAATGTTTTAGAGGAACGCTACATCCTCATAATGTTCTCGTTAATGGCTGCAATGACTGCTGTAAGTCAGTTAGAGCACAAATTTCAACTAGAAAATAAATCATGAAAATCATTTATATTATTACAGGACTTTACACCGGTGGGGCTGAAGTCATGCTTTATAAACTTCTTTCCAGAATCGATCGAGAACGTTTTAATCCAGTTGTCATTTCTTTGATGGATCGTGGTATATGGGGCGATCGCATTGCAACTTTAGGTATTCCTGTTTACACCATTGGGATAAAAGAAGGAAAGCCTAAATTAGCGAATATTTGGCGATTAATTCACATAGTCCGTCAACTCCAACCTGACTTGATTCAAGGTTGGATGTATCATGGAAACTTAGCTGCACAGTTTGCCAGACTTTTTCTATTCAAACAGGTGTCAGTTTTATGGAACATTCGTCATTCACTTTATTCTTTAGACTTAGAAAAACCAAGAACAACTATTATTATTAAACTTTCTGCTCAGTTTTCTAATTCTGCTACAAAAATTATTTACAACTCTCAGAATAGTGCCAGACAACATGAAAAAAGTGGCTACTGCATTAAGAAAACCTGTGTAATTCCCAATGGATTTGAAACAGATAAATTCATCCCGTCAGACAAAGCTTACCTTAGTGTTCGTTCAGAATTCAATATCCCTGAAAATGCTTTGCTGATTGGTCTGATTGGTCGTTATCATCCGATAAAGGATCATTTTAATTTTCTTCAGGCTGCTGCATTACTACTTAAGAATTATCCCAACGTCCAATTTGTTCTTGCTGGCAATAAAGTAGATTGGCAAAATCATATTTTATCTGAGCTAATCCATGAATTAGGGCTTGTTAAGCAGATACATCTACTCGGTGAACGTCATGATGTGCCCCGTTTAACTGCTGCTTTCGATATCGCCTCTTCCTCTTCGTCTGGAGAAGGTTTTCCTAATGTAATTGGCGAAGCTATGTCTTGTGGTGTTCCTTGTGTTGTCACAGATGTGGGAGATTCGGCCTGGATTGTTAGTGATACAGGAAAAGTTGTCCCCCCAAGAGATCCAGAGGCATTAGCGAATGCTTGGAAAGCGTTGATAGATATAGGAACTGAGGGTAGAGAAGCTTTAGGAAAAGCAGCACGCCAAAGAGTGATCGAATGCTTTTCTTTAGACTCTGTTGTGGATCAATATGAAGTGCTATACGACAACATACTTACTAAAAAAACTAAATTGAAAGGCTAACATTTTATGTGTGGCATTGCTGGTTTTTGGAATATATCTAGACAAGTCAGCCCTGAAGAACTCTGTTACATGGTTCAGCAGATGTCAGACACACTCTTACATCGGGGGCCAGATAATGGCGGGAGTTGGGTTGATGCAGAGATAGGGATCGCTTTGGGACATCGACGACTAGCGATTGTAGACCTTTCGCCAGAAGGACATCAGCCGATGATATCTGCGAATGGTCGGTATGTAATTGTTTTTAATGGCGAGATTTATAACTTTTTGGAGTTAAAGCGGCAACTTGAAGTACTAGGGCATCATTTTCGGGGACGTTCTGATACTGAGGTGATGTTGGCTAGTTTTAGTCAGTGGGGATTACATGAGGCACTTGGGCGCTTTAATGGGATGTTTGCTTTTGCCTTGTGGGATCGTCAAGAGCGAATTTTGCATTTAGGGCGCGATCGCTTGGGTGAAAAACCTGTCTATTATGGTTGGATGGGTCAAACCTTTTTATTTGGCTCTGAGCTAAAAGCTCTGAAAGTCCATCCCGCTTTCCAGGCAAAAATCAATCGTGATGCCTTAGCAGTGTTTCTCCGAAATAACTACGTACCTGCACCCTATTCAATCTACGAAGGCATCTATAAGTTACCACCGGGAACAGTCCTCACTTGGAACGGTATGGATGCTCATCCCAATCCTGTACCCTACTGGTCTGCACTCAAAGCCGCCGAGTTGGGTGTTAATCAACCCTTCATCGGCTCGGAAATAGAAGCTGTAACACAGATGGAGGCGTTATTACAAGATGCAGTCGGACTACGCATGGTTGCAGATGTGCCTTTAGGAGCCTTCCTTTCAGGAGGGGTTGACTCTTCCACAGTAGTAGCCCTAATGCAGGCTCAAAGTAGCCAATCGGTGAAAACATTTACCATCGGTTTTGATGAAGATAGCTACAATGAGGCACATTATGCTAAAGCAGTAGCACAGCACTTAGGCACAGACCATACAGAACTTTATGTAACCCCAAAAGATGCACTTGCTGTCATCCCCAAGCTGCCGACACTTTACGATGAACCCTTCTCCGACAGTTCCCAGATTCCAACTTTCTTAATATCCCAGCTTGCAAAACAGCATGTAACAGTCAGTCTTTCCGGGGATGGCGGCGATGAACTCTTTGCAGGGTACAAACGCTATTTTTGGGGTCGCAGCACTTGGCAAAAGATTGGCTGGATACCTCCAACGCTGCGTCAAGCTGTTGCACGCTCCCTGTCTAGCTTATCGCCTCAAACTTGGAATCGGGGTTTGGCTAACTTTCATGGCTTACTACCAGCTAAACTCAAGCAACCTACTCCTGGGGATAAATTGCACTGGATTGCGGAAATTTTGGCTGTTTCTGATACCAAAGCTTTATACACAAGCATGATTTCTCATTGGAAAGAGCGAGAAGCATTAATAGTAAATAGTTTAAAGCCTTTGATGAATTATAGCGATCGCCACCAATTAACGCAGTTACCCGACTTCATTCAACAGATGATGTACCACGACACGGTAAATTATCTTCCAGACGATATCCTGGTCAAAGTTGATCGAGCCAGTATGGGTGTGAGCTTAGAAAGTCGGATACCATTTTTAGATCACCGCGTAGTGGAATTAGCTTGGCGCATACCTATGTCCATGAAAATCCGTAACGGTCAGGGTAAGTGGCTATTGCGTCAGATTTTGTACAAGTATGTACCTCAAAACCTGATTGAGCGCCCCAAAATGGGGTTTGGGATGCCGATTGATAGTTGGTTGCGCGTTCCTTTGCGAGACTGGGCAGAAGCCTTACTAGATGAACATCGGCTACAGCAAGAAGGATTTTTGAATCCGCAGCCGATTCGCCAAAAATGGGCAGAACATCTTTCATCTGAGCGAGACTGGCAAAATTATTTGTGGGATGTGTTGATGTTTCAGGCGTGGTTAGAAGAAAACCATTAAATTCTTGCAGCATTCTCAATCAACATAGCGATTTTCAACGCGCAGGGTAGGCACGCAAAGTAAGCGCAACACGGAGTTTTTCTAACAAAATTCGCTATGAATTAATGAAATACTGGATTAACAAATATTTCAATCAGGAGAAGTTAAAATGTCTCTTTATAATAGAAAAACAAGATTTATTAGCAGGTTAAAACTTCTTGTCTGGATGCTATTAACAGTATTTACTGTATTTGCTTGTTCAAGTATCGATCTATTAGCAAAGAACTCATTTTTAGCCGATCGTCCCTTTGTATGGGTGACTTCAAATTTAGAAAGGATAAAGCGAGAAGACCTAGCAAAAAATAAAAATAGCATTGATTTGTATGCGGCCCGTGGGGAATATGAGCCTTTTCAGATAGGAATTCACGCACCCAATAGTGGTCTGACAAACGTCAACGTTTCAGTCTCCAACTTATCTGGGCCAAACAATCAAATAATCCCCAAGACTAACATTACACTCTATAGAGAACATTACGTTCATGTTACTCATTCTAGTCCTAACAAAAAAGGCAGTACCAATCCACCTTTAGGTACTGGATGGTATGCTGATGGACTAATTCCGTTTAATAATCCTGAAAATAAAGGAGATATTAAAGGTGCTGAATTAGATGCAGTTCCATTCAACCTCAAAGCTAGGAATAACCAACCTATTTGGGTAGATATATTTGTACCTCGCGACACTCAAGCCGGTCAATATTATGGCACTTTCACTGTTAGCAGTGACCAAGGAGATGTTACAGGCAAAATCCACCTTAAAGTTTGGAATTTTGAGTTACCGATAAAACCATCGCTCAATTCTGAGTTTACATTCTATGAACATCAAGATAAAAGCGATATGGTAGAACTTCTCAAACATAAGTTAATGCCAGATGCACATTTTAACCCAGTAGATGAACCGGAATTAATGAAGCAGTGGGGACTTCGTTCCCGAAGTCTTCCCTTTTGGAGCGGGGCTAATGTTAGTACTTGCAAAATGGCTTCAGCCCCTTCTATCAATAAGATTAAAACTACTGCTGCTAAACATGAATCTGGTCTATTTCTCTACACTAGATATGCTGATGAGATTGATAACTGTCCAAGTCTGATTAAACCAGTGAAACAATGGGCGCAAAATTTTCACCAGGCTGGAATCGCAACTGCCTTAGCAATGACTCCTACACCTGCACTTTATGATGATGGTTCCGGTACTGGACGTTCAGCTATAGATATCTGGGTAGTATTACCAGAATCCTATGATGAGGCTCCAAAACAAATATCTGACGTTCTACAAAAAGGAGACAAAGTTTGGTCTTACAATGCTTTGGTACAGGATGGGTACTCTCCTAAATGGCAGATAGACTTTGAACCAATCAACTACAGAATTCATCCAGGCTTCATTAGCCAAAGCCTGGGACTGACAGGGATTTTATACTGGCGAGTTGACCTATGGACAAAAGATCCGTGGAAGGACGTTCAAACTTATTCCCAGGAAAAAGACTATTATCCTGGTGAAGGGATGTTGTTTTATCCTGGTAAACAGGTTGGTTTGAAAGGAGTTGTCCCTTCCATGAGACTCAAATGGATCAGAGAAGGGGTAGAAGATTACGAATATCTCGAAATCTTCAAAAGTCGCGTAAGCGCAGCCCATCGTAGATATCACCAAGAATGGGGGCTTCGATTAGCTAGGCGTGTCGGTCTTGACTGGAAAAACTGGACGCGAGATCCAAATCTGCTGGAATCAGTCCGGCGACAGTTGGGTGAAGAAATAGAGAAACTTTCTTCTTATTGATCCTCTCCTGACTGTGAAACTGAGCAATCGCGTTAGTTTACAATTGGGAGATTCTTGATTCTAATAATTAAAATATAGATATAGCATCGTCAATTATTCCTTGACAGAGTATATGAACCAGTAAAAATCTCAAAAGCAATAATAACTACAGCCAAACAATTAAATAGATGCGGTTATGTCTTTTTATTTGTAGAAGCTGCGCCAAGTTGGCATGACTCAAAGAAAAAAGTGTTACAAAATTGAGATAGAAATCAATAAGACTGCTGTATTACCTGATTGCAAGTTTTAACCTGTCCGAATAAGGGTTATTTCAATTCTCAAAATATTTGTCTTTTTGATAAATAACAATGGTCAAATTTCGTATATTCAAAACATGCTTCTGTTGAGCTATGAGCAACCGCATTGCAGTTATTGGTCTTGGCTACGTTGGTCTACCCGTTGCCCTGGCATTTGCTAAAAGATTTCCTCATACTATTGGATTTGATATCAATTTAGAGAAAGTTAAAAGTTTAAAGCAAGGTAGCGATCGCACAGGTCAAATCTCCACTGATGAGTTAATCAATTCTAGTCTAATCATCACTTCAGACCTCTATGATCTAGTAGATACAAACTTTTTTGTGATTGCTGTACCAACCCCAGTTGACCGCAACCATAATCCTGACCTCACCTTGCTGATTAAAGCCTCCGAACTCGTCGGTAAAGTGCTACAACCTGGAGCAATTGTGGTGTACGAATCCACAGTCTATCCAGGGGTAACAGAGGATATCTGCGGAGCAACTTTGGCAAAGGTATCAGGCTTAAAGGTAGGTGTTGATTTCAAGCTGGGCTACTCTCCAGAACGGATTAATCCGGGTGACAACGCTCATACACTGGAAAAGATTGTCAAAGTGGTAGCTGGGGAAGATGCAGAAACTCTGGAACGAGTTGCAAGCATTTACACAGCCATTATTGATGCAGGAGTCTATCGCACCTCCTCAATTAAAGTAGCTGAGGCTGCCAAAGTGATTGAGAATACCCAGCGAGACTTAAATATTGCTTTGATGAATGAACTGGCGCTAATATGCGATCGCATCGGTATCCGCACCCACGATGTTTTAGCAGCTGCAAACACTAAATGGAACTTTTTGCCATTCACCCCAGGACTTGTTGGTGGTCACTGCATTGGAGTTGACCCCTACTATCTAACTACCAAGGCAGAAGAATTGGGATACCATCCCGAAGTCATCCTAGCCGGTCGTCGAATTAACGACAGTATGGGTACTTACCTCGGTCAGCGTTTTGTCAAACTCTTAGTTGAAGCTAACCTGTCGATTAAAGAAGCACGGGTAGGAATTCTTGGTCTTACCTTTAAAGAAAATGTACCCGACATTCGTAATAGTCGCATACCAGATATCGTGGCAGAATTGCAGCAATTCGGTATTGAACCACTCTTACACGATCCTCTGGTAGATCCCGATGAAGCACAGCAGGAATATGGGATTCATTTAGTAGATTGGCATAATCTGTCTGATTTAGACGGGGTAATACTTGCAGTCAGTCATCAGGCTTACTTAGATATGCCTTGCGAACAACTTTTTAACTGCTTGCATCCAGGTGGAGTGTTGATGGATATCAAGTCCATTTTTAGCCAAGCTACACTACCACCCCATATTCATTACTGGAGCTTATAGGGAAAACATCATGGTCAAGGTTTTAGTCACTGGTGCTGCTGGTTTTATTGGTTTTCACCTCAGCCAACGCCTATTGACCAGAGGTGATGAGGTTGTTGGTCTAGATAACCTAAATGATTACTACGATGTCCTGCTGAAAAAAGACCGTTTAGCTCAACTAGAGGAAAACTCAAGTTTTAGTTTTTATCAACTGGATTTGGCAGACTCAGTAGCTATAGCTCAACTGTTTGCTGAACAACGGTTTGATGTGGTGGTTAACTTAGCAGCTCAGGCTGGTGTCCGATACTCCATCAAGAACCCTCATGTATATGTAGATAGCAACTTAGTAGGCTTTATTAACATCTTGGAAGGTTGTCGCCATTCAGGCGTCCAACACTTGGTATTTGCTTCTTCTAGTTCTGTCTATGGTGCTAATACTAAAACACCCTTTTCTATTCATGACAATGTAGACCATCCAGTTAGTTTATATGCTGCAACTAAAAAAGCTAACGAGTTAATGGCTCATAGTTATAGCCATTTATATGGTTTACCAACAACTGGACTCCGCTTCTTTACTGTCTATGGGCCGTGGGGACGTCCAGATATGGCGCTGTTTTTATTCACTAAGGCAATTTTGTCAAACCAGCCGATTGATGTCTTTAATTACGGGAGGATGTGCCGAGATTTTACATATATTGACGACATTGTAGAGGGTATTATCCGGGTGATGGATAAAATTCCTGAGTCAAATACAGGAGATGCAACCGACCCAGGAACGAGTAAAGCTGCTTATAAGATTTACAATATAGGTAACAATCAACCAGTTGAATTAATGCGCTTCATAGAAGTGCTGGAAGACTGTTTGGGGATGAAAGCAGAAAAGAATTTGCTCCCTTTGCAACCTGGTGATGTCCCCGTCACCTATGCGGATGTTGATGATCTAGTCAAGGATGTAGGCTTTAGACCTAGCACAACTATTGAGGTAGGAATTGGACGTTTTGTAGCTTGGTATTGTTCTTATTATCAGAACGCTAATACTCGATTAACTCAAAACTCCTGGGTGAGGGTGGGGAGTAATAAATAATGAAAATACTGCATATTTGTGCAATTGGAGGTACTGTCCAGACGCTTTTACGGCCTCAAATTGATTACTTATTGTCTCATAATCTGTCAGTTGAAATAGCTTGCTCTCCAGGTTCAGAGGTTGAAGAATTACAACAACAAGGATATATAGTTCATCCAATTCAAATTGACCGTCAGATATCTCCTATCTGGAATTTGAGAAGTATTTATCAACTGACGCAATTAATTCAAAAGAATCAGTACGACCTTGTTCACGTCCATACTCCTATTGCTGCTGTCTTGGGTCGCATTGCAGCGAAACTGGCTGGTGTTAAACGAATTGTTTACACTGCTCACGGTTTTCCATTTCACGATCAATCCTCACCTAGTCAATATCGTTTTTATTTTATTGTTGAGAAACTTGCTGCTTTCATAACCGATCTCATCCTTACCCAAAATTATGAAGATATTGCCACAGCTAAAAAGTTAGGTCTTTGTCCGCTGGAAAAAATATATTATTTAGGTAACGGTGTAGACATTAATCGTTTTAAGCGCGTAGGCGTAGCCCATCGTAGACATCGCCTCAATTCTACTCATCAAAGCTTATTACGAAAATCCTTGAGTATTCCTGATAATACCGACTTGATTATTGGCACAATTGGGCGTATAACCCAGAAAAAAGGGAGTGGATATTTGATTGAAGCAGCAGCGAAATTGCTGCCTGATTTCCCCAATTTGCAAGTTCTGGTGATAGGCTCTCAACTCAGCAGTGATCCTGAACCTTTTCACACAGAACTGATAAAAAAAATTCACTCTCTAGGAATTGAGCAACATGTTACTTTGACAGGCGAACGTCAAGATATACCAGAACTTTTAGGGCTGTTAGATATCTTTGTGCTGCCTACATTCACTCATGAAGGACTACCACGATCTATCCTAGAAGCAATGTCAATGGGTTTACCAGTTGTTACTACAGATATTCGCGGCTGTCGAGAAGCTGTAATTCATGGAAAAACAGGTTTAATTGTGCCACCTCAAAATAGTGAAAAGTTAGCTGAGGCTTTAAAAACACTATTGTCTAACTATGAATTGCGACAAGCTTATGGTCAATACGGCCGTGAACGGGTGGAAGTTGAATATGATGAAAAATTAGTTTTTGAACGACTTTATAAGTACTATCAAGACTTATAAATTTGAGGCAAACTAGAGATTAGAAGTATTTTCAGAGTGAAAAACGTATCTATGCATCGTCATAATTTACAGGGCGTTAATTTAAAAAAAGACAGTAGATTAATCAAATCTATATTAGATAGAGTTGTGGCAGCGATCGCTTTGATTTTTCTTTTTCCTTTACTCATGAGTGTAGCGATCGCTATTTATTTTCGTATGGGTAGCCCAGTTATTTTCACCCAACCCCGTCCCGGTCAAAATGCTCGGATTTTCAACTTTTACAAATTCCGTACTATGACTAATGCACGAGATACTGAAGGTAATTTTCTTGCTGATGAAAAACGCCTCACAGCCTTTGGTAAATTCCTGCGTCAAACTAGTCTTGATGAATTACCTCAACTTTGGAATGTCTTGAAAGGAGACATGAGTTTTGTTGGCCCTCGTCCATTATTAGTAAAGTATCTTGACCGCTATACCCCTAAACAAGCACGTCGTCATGAAGTGAAGCCAGGTATTACTGGCTGGGCGCAAGTTAATGGTCGCCGCACATTAGATCAATTTTGGAATAAAAAATTTCAGTTAGATGTTTGGTATATCGATCACTGGAGTCTATCACTTGATCTGAAAATTCTGTTCATGACTTTATGGCAAGTACTGCAACGAAAGAGCATCACCCAGGAAGGTCACGTTACATCAGAGGAATTCAAAGGTCAACTTAAAGAACAATAGCGGTTTTCCTAAGCAATAGAAGTATTGGAACTAGAAAAACATGAGTTTTCAACAGATACAAGATGTATCCGCAGCGGTGTTAACCTCAATGACAGAAGAAGAATGTGCTGATTGGCATCGCAAACGGGGAACGCATGTTATTCGCCATTGCGATCGCTACTGGAAGGAGACTGTTCGGGGTTTCTATCAGCCGCTTCATTGGTTGGCACGCTTGAGTGCTGAAGAAGCAACTTTCCCAACCTCCTTATCTTGGGGATTCCAAACAACATTATGTGAGATTGATACAACTATTGCTAACGCTTCAATGCCGATTCACTGCTTACCTAATCTAGAAAACTATGATCTCCAAAGTGTGACAGCAAATCGTCGAAATCATCTACGAAGGTGTTACAAACGAGTAAATATTGTGCAGTTAAATGAACTCACACTCTTGCAGGAGCAGGGTTATGAAGTCTTTTTGTCGGCATTAAAGCGAACAGCTTATCGTCAAATCCCTTCAAAAAAAGACTATTTGACGGGACTAGCCGATTATGTCGCCCCTGAACAACGGTTGATTCTTGCAGGTCTTAATGGTGCAGACCTTTGCGGTTATGTTACAGGATACGCTGTCAACGGTATTGCTTACATTGATGAAGTAATCATCGCCACTGAGGCATTGTCTACCTACATTGGTACAGGATTGCTATTTGAATTTGCCCAGGTCTGTCGCCGTTCTGGGTTAATTCGTGAGCTTGTCAACGGTCTGCACTCTCGTGAAGATGAAAAACTCTGTATTTTCAAAGAAGGAATGGGCTTTCAGGTAAAGCATATTCCTGCAAAAGTAGAGATAAATCCCATTATTGAGAGATTCATCCACTGGCGATATCCACACAAATATTATCGTCTAGTTGGGCATGACTAAATAACTCGTAATGACGCTTTTACGGACGCTCATTTACTCGCTACTTGTAATTCGTAATTAATTTTAAAGATGGATATTCAAGTAATTGATTTAGCTAATCCTTTGTGGTTACAAACACTGGAACATCTCAGTTATGATGTTTATCATTTGCCTGAATATGTATATTTAGAGTCTCAAAGAACTCAATCCATACCAGAGGCTATTTTAATAGTCGATGGTGAAAAAATATTTTTTTTACCTTATTTACTGCGCCGCTGTGATGATTTATTTGACGCAGAGTTAACGATTCCAGAAGTGTTTGATGTTGTTTCGCCTTATGGTTATCCTGGATTTCTATTAAGTGAAGCAGCGGCTAACACACCTGAGTTTTTAAATTTGGCACTTGAAAAACTCAAATCTGTATTTTTATCTAAAAACGTGTGTTCAGCATTCTTACGCTTGCATCCAATACTAAATCAAAATGTTAATGAAGTTTTAATCCCTCAATTATGTCAAGTATCGGGAGAAACTATATCTATTAACTTAAGCCTATCAACAACAGAAATATGGCAGCAAACCCGACCGGAACACCGCACTTATATCAATAGATGTAAACGGAATGGATTTACAGCAAAAATGGTTAATTTTCAGGATTGTATCAATGATTTTATTGATGTATATACTGAAACAATGGAACGTGTAGAAGCTAAAAAATATTTTTATTTTGATAATAAATATTTTGCTTCTCTAGCAAATATGAATGAAAATATCCACTTGTGTATTTTAGAGTTAAATAATCAAGTTGCCTGTGCTGGAATATTTACTGAATGCTGTGAAATAGTTCAATACCACCTTGGAGGAACAAAAAACGAATTCCTAAAACAAGCTCCTAGCAAGTTAATGTTTGATTACGTTCGATTTTGGGCTAAAGAACGTGGAAATAAATTTTTGCATTTGGGCGGTGGTGTTGGTGCAGCTAAAGATAGTCTCTACAATTTCAAAGCAGGTTTTTCTAAACAAAGACATTCCTTTTTGACACTGCGTCTAATTACAGATGAAGAAAAATATATTTATTTAGTTAAATTACGAGCAAAATCTTTAAAAACTGAGCCAAAAAGTTTACTTAACTCAAGTTTTTTCCCTGCCTATCGTTCTCTTAATTGAGGGATAAATAACAAGACTTACGCAAAACTTTTATGTAAATATATCAACAAAAAATAGCGAAGTGATCTAGGTAATGCGGATGAATAAACCAATTTTGCTTTCAACACCTCACATGAGCGATCGCGAACTAGAATTTGTCAAAGAAGCTTTTGAAACTAACTGGATTGCTCCTGTTGGCCCCCATGTTGACGCTTTCGAGCAAGAATTTTGTCAAGTAACTGGCGCTAGCCATGCTGTTGCTGTTAGTTCTGGTACAGCGGCTCTACATTTAGCTTTGCGATTAGTTGGTGTTGAGCCTGGGGATGAAGTTTTTTGCTCTACTTTAACGTTTATTGCTAGTGCGAATCCAATTACTTATTTAGGAGCAAAACCAGTATTTATTGATAGCGATCGCACTTCTTGGAACATGAATCCAGAACTATTAGCAGAAGCCCTAGATCACCGCGCCCGAAAGGGCAAACTACCCAAAGCTGTTGTAGTTGTACATTTATATGGTCAAAGTGCAGATATTGATCCAATCCTGAAAGCTTGTAATCAGTATGATATCCCCTTAATTGAAGATGCTGCTGAAGCTTTAGGAGCTACTTATAAAGGGCGTTTTTTAGGAACTTTTGGACGGATTGGCATTTACTCATTCAATGGCAATAAAATTATCACTACTTCTGGTGGTGGAATGTTAGTTTCTAATGATTTATACTTAGTAAGTAGAGCCAGTTTTCTAGCAACACAAGCACGCGATCGCGCTCCGCATTACCAACATTCAGAGATTGGTTATAACTATCGCCTAAGTAATATTTTAGCTGGTATTGGTCGCGGTCAGTTGCGTGTTTTAAGTGAGCGAGTTGCAGCTAGACGGCGCAACTTTGAAATTTACTACCAAGGCTTAAAAAATATACCAGGAATAGAATTTATGCCTGAAGCTAATTATGGATGCGCTACTCGCTGGCTCACCTGCTTAACAATAAATACTGAAGCTTTTGGTGCAAATAGAGAACAAATCCGCCTAGCACTTCTTGAACAGCAAATTGAATCTCGTCCTGTATGGAAACCTTTACATCTCCAGCCTATTTTTGCTCAGTGTGAATTTTTTGGTGGTGCAGTAGCAGAAGATTTATTTAACTACGGTCTTTGCTTGCCTTCTGGATCTAATCTCACAGACGAAGATTTAGAAATAGTAATTAATCAAATCAAAGCAGTTCATTATAAAACTCAAAAAAATCAAAATTCTATGTTCATGGTTACTGAAAAAGTTTATCTGACAACTTGATTTTAATTTTCTACACATGCATTCTGAGTAATTCGATATTTGATAATTTTAACACTAATCAAAAAGCTTGCAATCATTTTATGACAATACAAGAATCTTCTGGAACCTTTGATAAATATTTACAAGTCCTGAAGCGCCGTTGGATTCCAACTTTAGGTATTTTTGTTTGTGTATTTATAATTTTACAGGTAGCTACATTATTCAAGAAGCCTTATTACTTAGCAGAAGGAAAATTAAAATTTCAAAGAATAAATACTACTTCTTCATTAACAGGAGTAGGAACAGAAATGGGAAAACTAGAGCCATTAGTTGATGATAAAAATAATCCTCTGAATACAGAGGCAGAAGTTATCCGTTCTGTCCCAGTTGTGAAAAGTACCATAAATAAACTCAATCTCAAAGACAATAAAAGCGTAAATTTAAAAACCAAACAGTTTCTACAAATGCTAACAGTGAAGGAAATTAAGGGAGCTGACGTTCTAAGTATTTCCTATAAAGATAAAAATCCACAATTAGCCGCACAGGTTGTTAATACTCTGATAGATGTCTATTTAGAATACAATATATCTGCTCATAGAACTCAAGCAGCTACTGCTCGCAAGTTTATAGAAAAACAATTACCAAATGCGGAATTAGTTGTTCGGCAAGCAGAAGCAGAACTAGCAGGGTTTAAAGAAAAGTACAAAATTGTTTCTCTGCAAGAAGAAGCGACTAAGGCACTGGAAGTCATTACATCATTACAACAGCAAATTAGTGAAGCTCAATCTAGATTTGCTGATGCTGAAGCACAAATTCAAGGAATTCGTAAACAATTGGGTATGAACTCCCAGCAAGCAGTAGTTATGACTTCCCTTAGCCAAACTTCAGGGGTACAAGATATTCTCAAAGAAATCCAACAGCTAGAATCACAACTGGCAGCTAGGCGGACTGTTTTGCAGGACAACCATCCGCAAATTATCGATTTGCAATACAAATTACAATCTTTAAATGGGCTACTACAACAACGGATAAAAAATGTTGTCGGAACAACCTCATCACAACTAAATAATAACTTTCAATTAGGAGAGTTACAACAGCAACTTTCTGCAAGGCTTGTAGAATTAGAGTCAAACCGTCTGGGTTTAGCAAGCCAAATCACTACTTTATCTGGGTTACAAACTGCTTATAAACAACGCTTGAACAATCTACCAAGATTGGAACAACAACAGCGCCAATTTGAACGGAAAGTACAAGCTGCACAATCTACCTATTCCCTATTACTACAAAAGCTACAAGAAAGTCGAATAGCGGAAAATCAAAATTTAGGGAATGCAAGCATGATATCCGAAGCTGAAGTACCGGAAGAGTCAATTTCATCTCCGATATTTTTGTATTTGAGTACAGGTTTATTGGCTAGTTTGACAGCTTTAGCAACCGTGTATGTTTTGGAAAAAATAGATAAATCAATTAAGACTACCGAGCAGGCTAAGGAATTGTTAAAATTTACTTTGTTAGGGATTATTCCTAACTTTAATAATTCCAATAAATCTATTATTGGCAATGAAGAAATTGAGGCATATAACAAAAGGCTTGTAGTTCGAGATATGCCGCGATCGCCAATTAATGAAGCCTACCGAATGTTGCGGTCAAATCTGAAGTTTATCAGTGCTGATAAGGAGCTAAAAGTTATAGTTGTTACTAGTTCTGTTCCCAGAGAAGGTAAATCAACAGTAGCTGCTAATTTAGCTGTAACAATGGCTCAGATGGAGCGCAAAGTCTTACTAGTAGATGCAGATATGCGCCGTCCTGTTCAGCATAAAATCTGGGAAGTGATTAATAATGAAGGTCTAAGTAATCTGATTGTTGGACAAGGTGAAATTAGGACGGCTATCAAACAAGTAATGGATAATTTGTATGTCCTTACTTCTGGAGTTACACCTCCTAATCCAGGTTCTCTTCTCGACTCGAAAAAAATGGCTGTATTAATCCAAACTTTGTCTATCTATTACGACTTCGTAATTATTGATGCTCCATCATTAAACGTTGCTGCTGATGCTGTTACTCTCGGTCAAATGGCTGATGGTGTTTTATTTGTAGTTCGTCCAGGGGTAGTTGATTCTGTTAGTGCCAGTATCGCGAAGGAGCTTTTAGAAAAATCTGGTCAGAATGTCCTGGGACAGGTAGTAAATGGAGTTATTTCACAGACTGAACGCTACAATTACTACTACTCGACTGAGGAAAAAAATCTTCAAGAAACTGTTGAAATAGGGAGTAGAGAGCGCTTGGTGTAGTTTAATGAATTCAAAAAGTAGATGATGTATACATTACCTTATAATTAGGGGTTGCTGAAAAAGTCAGAAACCGGCAGGAGAAGGATTGATTAGTTACTCAATAAGGGTTAATCATAACTGTGTCCTATCTGCTTGCTATCAAATTATAAGTATCAATAATATTAGACCGTATACTAGGTCTAATATTGAAAAATGGACACAAAAAAGTACACAAAAGCTGTGACATTTGAGTAGAAAGATTCATGACTAAAAAAGTAATAGCAATTGCAGTAACAGAAGTATGATTTAGTTTCGCCATCACTCTATCCAAGCCAAATCTTCTTATAGCTTGTCCAAACTTACCCTCAATAGAATTACGAATTCCTTCGTCCTCTTTAGCTTGCTTCTTTTTTTCTTGACTCACAGTTTTTGGAGGTCTACCTAACGGAACTCCACTAATTCTAATACCTCGTTCTTTACACCAAGCTCGATTCTCTCTGGTGCGATAAATTTTATCAACATGAACGGATTCTGGATAATACCCAGTATAGTCTTTAAAAGATTCTATTTGTACTTTTAAGTCGGTTGATTCGTTAAAGTTATCCCAACTAATATGGTCTAAAAACACATAGCCATCAAAACAGCTAACCGAAAATTTTGCCCCAAATTCCACGGTTTTACCGGCTTTACCTCGGACAATTGGACGAATATGTGGTTGGCTTAAACTCACAATCCGGTCTTCAATACTCTGCTTTTTATTTTCATACATCCATAGTTGTTGACGATAAACTTCTGTTGCGACAAGCAACATCTTATATTGTCTATGACTTAAATTTACCAAACTGGACTCTAACAACACTAATTGCTCAATATGTGCTAAATTCCTTTTGATATATTGCAGTTGTTTTTTTATAGCTTTGCTTCTATCTTTTTGGGATGCTCGACGTTTTTTTGCTACTTATAGATAATCTTTGCGTGCGACTTCTCGATAGGTTCTTGGCTTTTTACTTAATTGTTCTTTCACCTGTTCATACAGGAAGTCTATAATTTTTTCTGTTTGTTTTCTGGCTTGATTTAATAGCTCTAAATCTGTCGGATAACTGATATCTCCCGGCGCACAAGTCGCATCTAATATTAATTTCCCCCGATTTTTTGGCTCACTTCCTTCTTCTTCTGGTTCTGCTGTTTTTTTGGGAGTTGATTGAGATGAGGTTTTATCTAACATCTTCCTCACCATCTCTTGATTCACTTTGTTAACTAACTCCCCACTTATTCTTTCTCTAAAATGTACTAACATTGATGGGTTAAATGGCATGTCATTACTATATAATGACATCCCCAGAAAATACTGTAGATATGGATTCTCCCTTATTTGTTCTACTGTTTCTCTATCGCTTATCCCTAGCTTTTCTTTGATTATTAATGCCCCCAATGCCATCCGAAAAGATTTTGCTGGCGCTCCCATCTCTGGAGAGAATCCCGAAGAATATTCCGACTCAAATTCTTTCCAGGGTATTAAATCAGCCATAATTACCCAACGGTTATCTGATGATAACTTTCCTTCAAATGGAAGTTCAAAATTTTCTGGTGGAATTGGCGTTGATTCTTCTTTTCGGTACATTGTGACTAATGATACTCTATGTCATTTTTGACCACTGTGATGCAAGGATTTTGCACTATTTTACCCTCAACTCTTGCACCTGAATATATTTTTAGGCTCTAATAATCTAGAGACTGCCACCTTTTCTTTCTTTTTCAGCAAGCCCTAATTAGTTCTACTTTTCCCAACTTGCCCGTTGTTAAAGAAATTCCCCAGTTTGTCGAACAGAGCCAAGCTTTAGGTAGAAGTCCAACACTTAGAGCATTTCGTCAATGGGTAAGAAAGCTAAGCAACCCAACTTAATGTAACCCTTGCCCTTTTAACAACAAATGAGCGTTGTAATACTTAATAGTATTTTTATATCCAACAGAAGACTCTATGATAAAAAAAGGAGCCTAAGTTAGGCTCCTTAATAATAAAAAACTGGTAATAGAATTGTGACTATTTGATAGTTACCTTACCGCCAGCTTCTTCAATCCGCTTCTTAGCATCTTCGGCAGCATCCTTAGCAATACCTTCTTTAACTGCCTTGGGCGCAGCTTCCACCAAGTCTTTAGCTTCTTTCAGACCCAAACCGGTCAATTCCCGGACAATCTTCAGCACGGCAATCTTCTTATCAGCTGGGACTGATTCGAGAATCACTTCAAACTCGGTTTGCTCAACAACTTCCTCAGCAGGAGCAGCACCAACGCCAGGGCCTGCAAACGCTACGCCAACAGGTGCAGCGGCACTCACACCAAAAGCTTCTTCAATTTGCTTGACTAACTCAGAAGCTTCCAGCAAAGACAGGCCTTTTAGTTGTTCTAAAATGTTATCGGTTGCAGCAGACATTGATATAACTCCTGTAATTTTGATTATTTATTTGTCATGGGTCATTGGTCTTTAACTATAGACTTTTGACTTTTGACTGATGAACCACGAAGTCTATTCAGCAGCAGTTTCAGTGCTGCCATCACCTTCAGCAGTACTTTCGGTGCTGCTATCTTGGACAGCAGCAGTTTCGGTGCTACCACCACTTTGCTCTTGGTCGGCCACAGCCTGTAAAGCACGAGCCAGTGAACCAGGAACTTCGTTGATACCCACAGCAATCTTGGTAGCCAAGGCGTTGATAGCCCCAGCAATTTGGGCGATGAGTTGTTCCTTAGATGGCAAGTCTCCTAGTACCTTGACATCAGGTTCTTTGAGTAGGCGACCTTCCAGTACACCACCACGAAGTTCTGTCTTCTTGGTGACCTTTTGGAATTCTTGGTATGCCTTAATTGCCGATGAAAAATCTTCTTTTACCAGCAAAAAGGCGGAAGCACCATTGAGCAATTCCGACAGAGGTTGCCATTTTTCATCATCTTTAATGGCAATACCCATCAGGGTGTTCTTCGTCACTTTACAAACAGTGCCACTAGGACGCAGCCGCCGCCGTAAGTCTGTGATTTCCGAAACTGTTAGCCCCTGATAGTCAATTACCAGTGCCAGAGTTGACTCACTCAAAGTTTCTTTGAGGTCAGCTACTATTTCTTTTTTATTTTCTAGTGTTCTACCCATTCCAATCTCACCTCCTTAAAACAATCGGGGAAGTGCCCTAATTATGCGTTTTTTCTCAACCTGAACCCAAACAACAAACCCCAGCTAATTTAGCCGGGGTTGAGTATTAAGACTCTTGACGCCATAGTTATCACACCTTTATGGGTGGTAATTCTGACTATTAGAGTTTTAACCTCGGCAGGATATTAAGCTATTAGCACCTGCTGTCTCCGGCTTTGCCTATTTAATTTTGTCATTAGTCATTTGTCTACCCTGCGGGAAGCCGCTGGCGCGTCTATGTCCTTTGTCCTTTGCCTTTACAAATGACTAATGACTAATGACTAATGACTAATGACTAAAAATTAACCTGCTTCGCTCAGTTTCAAATCTCGTAGGGCGCTGATATCAACTTTAATCGATGGCCCCATAGTGGCTGACACATAAAATGTGCGCCAATAACGACCTTTAGCTCCTGAAGGACGGTTACGGTCAATCGTCTCCTGCAATGCCTTCAGGTTAACTAACAAATCTTCAGGCGAGAAGGTTGTCTTACCAAACATAACATGGACAATACCAGTTCGGTCAGCCCGGAATTCTAATTTACCAGCTTTGAATTCTGCGATCGCACCAGCTAAATCAAATGTTACGGTTCCACCCTTGGGCGATGGCATCAAACCACGCGGCCCAAGCAACTTACCCAGCTTTGCCACCTGTGGCATCACATCGGGTGTGGCAATCAGCTTGTCAAAATCCATTCTACCTTTCTGGATTTCGTCAATCAGTTCTTCTGAACCGACTATATCAGCACCAGCATTGCTGGCTTCGTTTACCTTTTCACCTCTGGCTATCACCGCCACGCGGACGATTTGTCCTGTACCTTTGGGTAGTGCTACCGTTGTCCGCAACTGTTGGTCTGTATACTTGGGGTCAATTCCCAACCGGATATGGGCTTCAGCAGCTTCGGTAAATTTAGCTGTTGCTGTGTCTTTGAGAAGGGCTAAAGCCTCTAAGGGATGATAGTCTTTCTCTTCTACTTTTGCTTGCAGACCCTGCAAACGACGCGATATTTTTGGCATTTGTTCTCCTGGGGTAATTCCGAAGCCTCGCCTCTCCCCCGATAATTTTTAGTTATTTGTCCTTTGTCATACCCTGCGGGAAGCCGCTGGCGCGTCTATGTCATTTGTCCTTCGTCAGTTACCAATGACTAATGACTAATGACTAATCCGTAACTGTTACACCCATATTTTTAGCCGTTCCTGCCACAATCTTCATTGCCGCGTCGATATCGTTGGCATTGAGGTCGGGGAGTTTGGTTTGGGCTATTTCTTGCAATTGTGCTTTGGTAATTGACCCAACCTTCTTTTTGTTGGGTTCATTCGAGCCTTTTTCAACTTTCGCCGCCTTCCGAATCAGTACTGATGCGGGTGGCGTTTTGAGTACGAATGTAAAACTCCGGTCTTCAAAAACCGAAATTTCTACAGGTATCACCATTCCAGCTTGGTCTGCTGTTTTGGCGTTGTACTCTTTACAAAACATCATGATGTTGACACCATGTTGACCCAAGGCGGGCCCAACTGGCGGTGCTGGGTTGGCTTTTCCAGCATTCAGGGCCAGTTTAATGACCGCCACTACTTTCTTCGCCATTTGTATTTAACTCTGTTTCTCTACCTGATTAAATTCCAATTCTACTGGTGTATCCCTGCCAAAAATTGAGAGCAAGGCTTTAAGTTTACTCCGCTCTGGAGAGACTTCAATCACCTCGCCTTCAAAGTCTTTAAATGGACCAGAAAGCACCATTATCTTATCACCAGTAGCCATGTCAATTTTGACAACAGCTTCTTGTTCGCTGGTTTGTTTGAATATACGTTCAACTTCCGAAGAACTCAGTGGTATGGGGTTGACATGACCGCGACCCTTGCTGCTACCACGTTTTTGTTCTGAGCCGACAAAGTTAATTACATGAGAGGTGTTGCGTACCACCTGCCAAGTATCATCATCCATCATCATCCGCACCAGCACATAGCCAGGGAAAACTTTTTCTTCTGTATGCTGGCGACTGCCATCTTTGCGGATTTTCACCGCTGGCGTCTGCGGAATTTCTACCTGGATAATTTTGTCAGCTACATCAAAAGTTTGAATGCGTTGCTCTAAGTTAGTCTTTACACGCTTTTCACAGCCGGAAGCTACTTGTACTGCATACCAGCGTGCTTCTTTTGACGCTGCTTCTGCTGCTTCTGCTGCTTCTGCTGTTTCTTCTGACTGCAACATTGAGTTGCGTGGTTCATCTGTTGCAAAACTCATTAGAACACCTGTTTTGCTGCCCAAGCAAACAATCCATCGACCAAGTATATCAAAGATGCGGAGAGTGCCACCATTAACAACACAGCGGCGGATTCGCTCACTATCTGTTTCCGACTGGGCCAAACTACTTTTTCAAGTTCTTCTTTGGTTCCCTGTATGAAGTTGCCAAAGCTAAACCCATTTGTGGTTTCTGGCAATTCTGCTTCACTTTTTTTGGCCACGACCGTTTATCCCCCCGTTTCTTATACCAGATCCTGTTTAATTGTCATCTAGCTTTGCAGTTTCGACTCTATTTCACTTACTGGAAGCAAAACAACTGCAAATACAATAAGTTTACCCGAAATTATTAGCGCTAACTGCTATGTTAGCAGCTGCGTAATTATTTCGGGCTTTGTTTTTTGCTCTTGAGCGCGCCCTGGAGGACTTGAACCCCCGACATCAGGTTTTGGAGACCTGCGTTCTACCAACTGAACTAAGAGCGCACAAGCTGTTTTTGATCCAGTGATTGCGCTGAACTAAATTTCAGTTTAACGCAATATGCGATTTATATCATACCTTAGTTTTGCCCTTAAAACAAGTCAGCGGCAGATGCCGCTTGCAGCTTGAGATTTCTCCCATACTTTTAAAGGATGAATCACAAAGGGCGGTCAAACCGTTGCTTGATCCGGGTTGCCTTACCTACGCGATCGCGGAGATAATACAGTTTAGCACGGCGGACTTTACCGCGACGTAATACTTTGATGCTGTCAATTCGGGGAGAATGCAACAGAAATACCCGCTCAACGCCTACGCCTTGAAAAACCTTACGGACTGTAATAGTTTCGTTGATGCCACCATTGCGTTTGGCAATCACTACTCCCTCGTAGGGTTGTACGCGGTATTTTTCGCCTTCTTTGATTTTCACTCCTACTTTTACAGTATCGCCCACATAAATGTCAGGCAAATTCGATTTTATGTGTTCCGCTTCAATGGAGCGGATAATCTCTTGAGCGTTCATAGTCTTTCTGTCTGCTTAAAAAAAACTCACAATCATCAATGATAAATCGATAATCCTATTTCAGTCTACTTGTTAGGATTGATAATTTTACTGATACAACAGCCTAAAGATCAAAGCTATATTGCAGAATGCTGTACCACAGGGGTGAAATTTATGAAATTTAGCGTCGTCATCAGTACCTATAATCGCTTGAATTTGCTACAAAGAGCAATTGATTCGGCTCGTAACCAAACAATCGAGTGTGAGGTGGTTGTTGCCGACGATTGTTCTTCTGATGACACCCAAACATATCTCAAAAGCTTAGGGGACAAGGTTGTTTACCACCGGAATGAAGTGAACCTTGGTCATGCAGCAACGGTGAATGCTGGAGTTGCCAAAGCTAGTGGCGACTGGATTAAGTTCTTAGATGATGATGACTATTTAGCGCCTAACTGCATAGAAGAGATGGCAAAGGCGATCGCACTTTGTCCCGATGCTGTAATCTGTTCTTGTGTGGCGGCTCAGGTGGATGGTAATGAAGTTGAACTTTCTCGCACCCCCCAAGTTGGCCCTGGTTTAGCTTTTTATATCCCACAAGCTGATATTCACTACGGTATGCTTTTAGAGCTTGTACCCTTTGGCACACCTGTACAAGTAGCTTGCCGACGTGATGCTTTCCTGCAAACTGGTGGTTGGGACTCCACACTCGATGCTAACTGTGATGACATCGATTCCTGGATTCGGATTGCCCAGTTTGGCGATGCTATTTTCTTCAACCAGTGTCTTGCTTACCGGACTATCTGGCCGGGTGCGTATAATCAAAAGTTTTCTTTGTCTCGGCGGTTGGCGACAAATATTTTGATGAAGGAAAAAATTTACGCCTTGGTAAATGAGCAACATCGCTCAAAGATTCCTTTGCTTCAAGATATCAAAAATTACCTGAAACTCCATTGGAGTTTAGTAGCACTGAAGCAAAAAAATCTCAAGAGTTTTCTTTCAATGATAGATCCGTCTATACTTTCTCCTCAGTCTTGGAAGTTTTTGCTCACTGCTGCCTCATCACGCCGCTCTCAGGGAAACAATTCTCAGGTTCGCAAACTTGTGTTAATTGAGTCGTAATCTGATGTCCGGCAAAATACCCAGAATAAAAACGCCAGTCGCTAGAATTCAGAATTAAATTCTGTGCGACTGGTAGACTTCGGCGTGAGCGCTCACGTTGAAGTCTGGGCGCTAGACGAGGACGTTACTACCAAGTACCAGATTTGTCGCAGTGAAATTACTCAAAGTCGCCAAGGTGAAAAAGTAAGAACCAATACCATAAGAAGAGTAATTAACTTGGGTAGAAGTACCCGACTGCACAAACTGTAAGTAGCCATCTAAAATGGGATTGCTGCCACTGTAGCCAAGATTCTTAAACGCTTCAGTCAGGACTAACTTATCCTCGCTCTGATTAAAGTCAGTGATGGTATCATCAAGATAACTCAAGGTTTGGTAGATGAACTGGTCATGACCACTACCGCCAGTCAGAGTATCGCGATCTGCACCACCAATTAGGGTATCATCGCCAGCACCACCAATGAGAGTATCGTTATCGTAAATTTCACCACCGCGTAGTAGGTCGTTGCCACTCTTGCCATCAATGCGGTCATTACCCCCCTGACCATTAATGACATCATCTGAGTTGTCAAATCCATCGACATTGTTGTTCAGGTCATTCAGAAAGGTGACTGTGTTTTTATTGAAGATGGTGCTTTGGGTAGAGTTGGCATTAAAAACATCAAAGCTGTCACGAATGTTGCTTTGCTCATCAAACAAGATATTGCCCAGCGTTGATAGGTTGTCTAGGTTTTCCAGGGGAAAGTTTTGTAGGATAACTTTGTCATCAGCCACCCCTTGAAAGCTCAGTTCCAGATTATTAGCATTCTGGGTGATTAGCAGATTTCGGGCTGTCAATCCAGCACCTTGGAATTTTAGCGTATCCAATTCGCTAGCGATCGCTGCCGAGGGATTTGAACCTTTTCCTAACCCGCCGAAATCGGTGATGATATCAACACCATCACCTAAATTGTAAACAAATTTATCTTTGCCACCGCCACCAGTTAAGATGTCGTTGCCTTGATTACCTGTGATGGTATCATTCCCGGCTTGAGCGTTAATTATGTCACCATAATTGTTGCCCATTAGATTATCAGCGTCATTGGTTCCATTCAGCCCGTTGAACTCTAAGGCACCAATATCAACTGTACCCTTAGATATTCTGTCAAATCCAGCGCCGCGTTGGTCTGTGGTAATACCTGCTGGAAGTAGAGCATTATTGCCTGCGTTAATGGCGGGACTATTCCCAATTAAGGCATTAGTAAAGGTTGCACCGCTGTTATCTTGCAGGGGGCTAAGTTTGGGGTCAATGGAGTTGGCGCTGGTGCCGATGAGAATGCTGGTAGTAAAGCCAGTGCTACCAGTGTTATCACCAACTAGGTTGTTGCCAAGGTCGGTAAAGTTTCCTTCAACATCAGGGTTAATGATAGAGCTTCCTCCTTGAACCAAGTTGCCTGCAATGATGGTATTTCCAACGATAATAATGGCATCAGATTCATTGAAAACACCTCCATTCTCAGCTTCAATGTTGTAACTACCTCTTGCCTGGTTATTGGTAATAGTGTCGTTGGTGAGAGTAAGAGTGCCGTTGTTGTTATAAATGCCACCGCCTCTAGAAAATACATTATTGTCAGAGACTGTGCTATTAGTCAGGCTAAAAGTACCATCGTTAAAGACACCACCGCCGTCTCCTGCTCCATTACCAGAGAGAGTGCTTCCTGTTATATCGACAGTGCCAGAGTTATAAATGCCACCACCATAGGATGGGTAGATGTTAGGACTACGGTACGATACACCTTCGGCATATGCTGTATTATTAGAGACAGTGCTTCCCGTTATTTTGAGAGTGCCTGTGTTAAATATGCCGCCACCGTAGGCATTGAATAAATCGTAGAGGTATGCTCTATTCCCAGAGACAGTACTATTAGTCAGACTGAGAGTACCTGTGTTAAATACACCACCACCTAATGTTGATCCCCGATTTCCAGAGACAGTGGTGTTGGTCAAGTTGAGGTTGCCTCTGTTAAAAATGCCTCCTACTGCTCCTTGGTTGTCTGAGATCGTGCTATTAGTCAAGTTGAGGCTGGCATTGCTATCAAGGAAAATACTGCCATATATGACATCATTAGCATTGGCAATCTTCAAGCCATCAATACTGACATCTGTCCCTGTGCCCGTGATTTCCAATACACTGGAGGCATTATTGCCGCTGATGCTCAGTTGAGATGCTCCAGTTCCCACAATGGTTACATCATCAGTAATCGTCAGTTGCCCAGAAGTAAGGGTGATGATATCTGGGGTAGCATCAGTGAACACGCTGCCTGCAAAGGTAATCGTATCCGCCCCAGCAGTCGCGTTGGCATTCAGGAGCGCCTGCCGCAACGATCCTGCTCCAGAATCGTTGGTATTAGTCACTATTGTGTCAGTGTTAACAGGTAGCGGGTTGATGGGAGACTGGACTTCATAAGCACCAATATCAACTGTACCGTTGAAAATTCGGTTAAATCCAACACTTCTTTGGTCAGTAGTGACATTAGTTGCAACTAGGGAATTATTGCCTGCGTTAATGGCGGGACTCTCTGCAAGTAAGGCATGAGTTAAGGTTGCACCACCGTTATTTTGCAGCGGCTCGAGTTTTGGATTAATGGGGTTGGCGCTTGTGCCCACTAAGGTGCTAGTGGTAAAACCAGTACTACCAGTCTGATTACCAATCAGGTTATTGCCCGAATCTCTGAAACTGCTGCCGGACACGTCGGGGTTGATATCGCCAGAGCTAGATTTGTCGAAGTTGCCTGCAATAATGGTGTTGCCCACAACGGTGAGTGGGTTCTGAAGATAAAAATCAGGCTCAAGACTGAAAATACCACCACCATTACCAACACCATCGCCGTTCGAGTCAGCGGTGTTATTGGTAATCGTACTGTTGATGAGGTTAAGGTTGCTAAGATTAGAAATTCCACCCCCATCTTCTAATGCCTTATTGTCAGAGACAGTGCTATTAGTCAGGGTACTTGTACCGAAGCTAAAAAAAGAAGTTCCTCCGTTATTAATACCGGCGCCGTTGTTCGCCGTATTGTTAGAGACAGTGCTATTGGTAAGCTTGAAGTCGCCTTCGCTATAAATGCCGCCACCGCTGGAAGTTGCCGTATTGCCGAAGACGCTGCTTTCGGTTAGGTTGAGGACGCCTTCGCTATAAATGCCGCCACCGCTGGAGGTTGCAGTATTGTCAGAGACGCTGCTTTTAATTAAGTTAAGGACGCCTTGATTAGATATAGCGCCGCCGCTAGAGATTGTCGTATTGCCAGAGACATTAGTATTGGCAAGTTTAAGGGTGCCTTTGTTATTAATACCGCCGCCGCTGGAGGTTGACGTATTATCAGATACATTACTATTGCTTAGGCTAAGGAAGGTATTGGTATCAACCAAAATACCGCTATCATTGCCGTTAGCAATTTTTAAACCATCAATACTGACGTCTCTCCCGAATCCCGATATCTCAAACACCCTAGAGGCATTATTTCCGCTCACGGTGAGCTTTGATGCTCCAGTTCCAAGAATGGTGACATCATCGGTAATTGTCAGTTGCCCAGAGGTGAGAGTGATAATATCTGGCGTGGTATCGCTGAATATACCCCCAAAGGCGATCGCATCATCCCCAGTAGTCGCATTAGCTAAGTTAATTGCCTCGCGGAGTGTTGTGATACCATTGTTTGTATCACCATCATCTGCGTCTTGGGTATTATTTACTGTGAAGGTCGCCAGTACTCCCGCGTAAGCTTTCTGCGTCGTTTCTGCAAACGCTAAACTCACTTCCATATCAGTGGTGCGTACTTCCAGTTCCCAGTTACCTCCTAATGCCGCACTGCCTATGAGCTGACGCGAAGCAGCAATATTCGCTCCTGTAAGTTGATGTAATTTAGCAACAAATTCTGACCCCACATCACCTGCAGCTACATTACAACCATAGATGAGTAAGTTTGCTACAAAATCTGTAGCAAATGGAACTAATCGTTGATCTGTTTTGGACGAGGTGGAAAATATCTTCTGCCATTGTTGCAGTTGCTGGCTATGGTATTCGAGGGTATCGAGTCCCAAGTGAGTATTGCCCAGTTGTAAGCTACCAGGGACACCGTGGCAAACAATATGAATGCTGCTAAGATTCTGGTCAGCATGAGTTGCCAAAATCTCCGTAATTTGCTCAACACCGTTCTGCGTCGGCTCAATAACGAATACTTCGGTGTTGGGGATAACACCATTAATTAAACTCTGATAATCTTCAACTGCCGTGTCGATGAAGACCAGGTTATGCGTATATGAAGTGGGAATTACGGAATTTAATTGGAAGTGTGGAGTATGTAACGTTGCCATTTTATTACCTTAAACTAAGGTTATGAGTTCAACTCAAACAGACTGAAGCTTTGTCATTACAGGGTTTTCACACAATTATTAACAGTAATAATGAATTATTTGTTACTATTAATTTCCTTTGTTTATCATCAGGCAAATTGCTGTTTTTGTAAAGCAGTATTTCAGGAGTGCTGATAAATGAACTGTTGAGTGACTCTGGAAACAAACGAGGAATAGAAACTAGGACGCAATGCTTGGCTTGCTTCAATCTGGAGTAATTAGAACTCAAAAATCAAAAGACTTTTATTCTCTGTTTTGACTGCTGTGTTGAATGATATTTATATCTCTGCTTTGTTGTACTAGAGTTAGATGCCAGGTATTGGGAAATAGGAAATAAGGCTGTAGTGACTTAAAATAGCAGATTCAGTCTTGATAATTTTGAAGTTTTACCCCGATTTATCGAGCCGTTACTGAATAAGTCTTTAAGCTAAGTAACTGGTTAGAAGCGCTCTTAATCAGTAGAAAGTGGTCAATTTTACGCACTACTTACTACTTTTGAGTAGTCACTGAAGACCTCAATAATTATGTTGATTTATACTCAGTTACTTATCTTTATTTTTTATACACATCTCAAAGATTATGCGAATCATACATATTTTGAACCACGTTCAAGAAATAGGTAACGGTATTGTGAATGTGGCTGTGGATCTGGCTTGTCTACAGGCAAAATCTGGTTATGAGGTAGCGGTTGTTTCTGCTGGTGGTGAATATGAGGCTTTACTAGATATTTGTGGTGTCAAACATTACCAACTAGACCAAAGCAGGAAACCGATAAATACGATCAAAGCAGCTATGCGTTACCGAGCGATCGCAGCTGAATTTCAACCGGATATTGTTCATGCCCACATGATGACAGGCATAATATTAGCACGTATTTTTAAGGGACACAAGTATGCTTTAGTTTCTACAGTCCACAACGAATTTCAGCGTGCCAGCCTGCTAATGGGTTTAGCTGACAGGGTAATTGCTGTCAGTAAGGCTGTGCGTGATTCTATGATTAGGCGTGGTATTCCAGAAAACAAGTTGCGGGTAGTATGTAACGGAACTTTGGGCAGTCCCCGCACCCGACAGATACAAGATTATCAACCTTTACCATTACAGCATCCAGCGATCGCCACTGTAGCCGGGATGTATCAACGCAAGGGCATTGCTGAGTTAATTGCTGCCTTTGAACAAATTGCCTCAGATTTTCCCCAAGCCCATCTTTATTTGGTCGGAAATGGCCCTGATAAACAGCTATTTGAGGCACAAGCAGAAGCAACTTCGGTAAAGGAACGCATTCATTTTGAAGGCTTTCAACCAGAACCTCAACGCTATCTGATATCTTGTGACATATTTGTGCTGGCTTCCCACCGTGACCCTTGCCCTTTGGTACTTTCGGAAGCTAGAGAAACTGGAACTGCGATCGTCGGCACTCAGGTAGACGGAATTCCTGAAGCTTTAGACAATGGGCAAGCGGGTCTTTTAGTACCACCAAAAGATAGTAATGCTTTGGCTGTGGTCTTGGTACAATTACTGAGTAATGCCGAGATGCTGCACGAGTGGAAACAACGGGCAAATAAAAACCTACAGCGGCTGAATGTTGCCCGCGTCCATCAGGAAACACTGGCAGTGTATCGTGAATTAATTACAGAATAAGGGGGGCATGGGGCATTGGTGATTATCAGTTATGTTTTACTAGTCCCCAGTCCCCAGTCCCCAGTCCCCAGTCCCCAGTAATATCATGTTCGGGTAAAGCACTTATCATTTAGACCGCAGGGGTGCAGGGAGCAGGGAGAAAGAGATTTTCCTGATTTTTGCACGGATGCGGTAATCATAAGTAATTAACCGGACTTGATATAACAGAATTAACAAAGCGATCGCTTTACTTTTAAAGCTACGCCTAAAGCGCCAAAGACCAGTACACTCAAAACGTTAGTTGATTCAGGAATAGCGGTGTAATAAGCAGCCACTCTGATAGGTCCATCTTTATCCTCTACCTCTGCTGGTATTGGTGGAATAATTCCACCACCTGGCGCTAGATTAGGCAGGGTAGCGAATGGATTGTAAAATAGAGTTCCGTTTGGGATTACGCCACCACTAAAAGTGATAGTACTACCATCAACGGTAATGTCTGTAAAAATATTTTTTAGATCAGGATTAGCAGAGTAACCAATCTTTCCATCTCCATTAACATCTCCCCACTGCACTGGTTCATTATCAAATGGTGGAGTAGAATTCGGATTACTATAGGACAGCGTTTTTAAATCAAAGACCAAGCTATTTATATCGTACCCGGTGGCATTTAGAAAGTTATTAGCTACATCTGGAACACCGTATTCTATTACTTGCCCTGGTAGATAGTCTGTAAGGGTTCTTGGCTTTTTCGTGTCGAGTATGTCTTGATTTTGAGTCGTCACAATGGGTTCTACAAAGATGACGGCTCTTGCTGGTGTCCAAGACAAAAAACTAATTCCTGCTGTTCCTAGAACAGACAAGGCTATTTTTGTTGTAATTCTAGTCATATTTGTGTCCTTTTGATATTGATTAACAGAATGCTATACCGCGTGGGTTAAATCAAACAGCAAAAACCCACTTTGAAACTGCTATCTACCTGCTAGATAAATAGTGGTTAATGTGTGATTGCTAACTGAGTTTATATCTACTCATAGATTGATTTATAAAGCAATTCTTGTAATGCTTTATCACGAGAACTAGTAATTTTACGCAATCTTTATAAAAAATCTAAATTAGAACTTATTGATTGACAGATTAGACAATATGTGTTTAATTTTGGTCAAATACTTATGATTAGGGGTAACGCAAAGATATAGGGACACGGAAACAAGGATTAAAGCAACTTGCAGCAGATTACCAATCGATCGTGATTGTCTCTTTCATCCGTATAGCCGCTCTAAAGCATCAACGCTTACGAAAAGCCTCCTCGTCTAGGGAATATTTTCTACCTTTCCCTTTCCATAACGCTTAATTTATTTACTATTGAGCAAATCAAGACCATCGTCGCAGGGTTTTATGTACGTCTGCCAGATACCACATATAATCATCAATTTTGTAATTATCAGCAGCTTTCACTATATACAGCACTTCCGGCAGCTATGAGGTACATCATTAAAACTGAAAAGTATGCTAAGAAAGGGGCAAGAAAAAAAATGTGCTGCATAATAGCGGGAAGCGCTGTATTCCTGAGCTAAATCAAGATTATTTTCAGCTTCGTAATATAATCCCAAGTAAAGATGACTGTAAAAATTTCCCTTTATCCCTTCGGATTGACCAACAATTAAAACATCATCTGGTGTACAATTTCCTGCATACAAATCATATACGCGCTGCATAATCCGTCGAGGGTCATTTTTTACAGTTAGTAAAGAATTATGTGCTTCTTCAACACCTAACGAACGAGCTATGCAGAGATATCGCCATACTGTTTCTTCTACATCTTGAGCATTCACTGTCAAATCTATTTCAAATTGTTCAGTGCCCTCAGTAAATCTTTCTGCATAATAATACGACAATCCTCGTTGCCAGAGGTAGGGTTTGATACGAGCATCTAATTGCTCTGCCATATCAAAATCTTGAATAGATTCATCAATCTTGGCCAGTTGAAAGTTAACCATGCCTCGGCGAATGTAAGCATTAGGATTTTTCGGCTGATTCCGAATGGTTTCGTTCCACCGTTGGAGTTGATTTTCCAGAGAATTTGAAAAAAACATGAGTTTGTCAGTGGGTTTGGTCAGCTATTGAATTGGAATCAGATGCAGTGAATGGTTTAGGGGTTTGGCTTTCAGTTTTTAAGTCTAAAAGCGAAAGCCATCCACGAGGTAGAAGAAACTACTTACAGAATTCAGTATTGTAGAATTGCTGTCTTAAAATCAGGAAAAAACGCTCGTGGTTCCCATTAGAGATAATAATCCGACAAAAATCACGCCTTATGTAACTTATGGACTGATTGCTGCCAATGTCCTCGCTTTTCTTTATGAAGCAAGTCTTCCCCCACAAGCATTAAATGGATTTTTACACCTTGCGGCAGTAGTTCCACGAGAACTGACTTTAAGCTTTGGAGGCATCTCTGTACATCAACCAGTACCAGAGTGGGCAACTTTGATTACCTCACAATTTTTGCACGGCGGTTTCTTGCATTTAGCTGGCAATATGTTGTTTCTGTGGATTTTTGGTAACAACGTTGAAGATAAGTTAGGTCATGCCAAATATTTGCTGTTTTATTTATCTTGCGGTATTTTGGCATCCTTGACCCAGTGGTTCTTCGCTCAAGATTCTAGCATTCCTTCGTTGGGTGCAAGTGGTGCGATCGCAGGTGTTATGGGTGCATACATTCTCCGTTTTCCCAACGCCGAAGTTCTCGGCGTTGTACCTTTAGGGATTTTCTTCCCAACTTTCCGTGTCCCGGCATATTTCTTTTTAGGATTCTGGTTTCTGGAACAAGCCTTCTACGGTCTTACTAGTCTTGAAGCACGTACTAACATCGGTATGGAAAGCGGTGGTATTGCCTACTGGGCCCATGCCGGTGGGTTTATTTTTGGGGCAATTCTCGGCCCACTATTGGGTTTATTTAGCGATAAATCTCAGGAAGAATCTTGGTAGAAGTAATTCTTCATAGTATCGTCGTACCCCTCAATTATACTGTTTGATTTAATAGGTGAAATTGTCTAACCTTCGCAACTGCTAGCCTTACAAGCTATATTGCAGTTAGTCAATAATTTAGGAAAAACACCTGTGTTTCCCCTCTACGACGAAAATCCGACGCGAATCACCCCGTATTTCACCTACGGGTTAATTGGCATGAATATTTTAGTTTTTATTCACGAGGTGAGTCTGTCACATGGACAATTGAATCAGTTTTTAAGTCAGTATGCGGTAGTGCCTCAAGAGTTAACCACCAATTTGAGTGGAGAGTGGATAACGTTATTTACGTCGCAATTTTTACACGGTGGTTGGTGGCACTTAATTTCAAATATGGTGTTTCTCTGGGTTTTTGGCAACAATATTGAAGATCGATTGGGTCATGCCAAATATCTGATTTTTTATTTGGCGTGTGGTGCTTTAGCTGCCTTGTGCCAATGGTTTATTGGTATGAATTCTGCGATTCCTTCCTTGGGGGCAAGTGGTGCAATTTCTGGGGTTTTGGGTGCGTACATTATCCGCTTTCCCCACGCTAAAGTTATGACCTTAATATTTTTGGGATTTTTCATCACCACAATCAGAGTTCCAGCGCTAGTAATAATTGGACTTTTCATTGTGCAAAATGTGATATCTGGTCTTGCTACCCTGCAAACAGCCGCTAACATGACTGTGGAAACTGGTGGTGTTGCCTACTGGGCCCACATCGGTGGTTTTGTTTTTGGGGTAATTCTCGCTCCCCTATTTGGGTTGTTTAGGCGTGACTAAATACAGTATTTTCTAAACTCGGAGCAAATTCTCTGCGTACCTGTGCGCCCCTGGGCATTAAAATTTCCACCCTCAATTCCCCAAGGTTTTACCCAAAGTTATACAAGTAATTCCAACTTGGCAATTCACTATTGGGAAACTATTAGTTTTTGTTGGCACTTGCTGAAACTTCTTCAGATTCTTCTACAATTTTCGGTTCTACCTCAGATGTAAATGTTGATGATTGTGCAACTTCTTCAGGTACAGAAACGATGATATCAGCACCATTAATAATTGCTCCCAATAACCCTAGTTCAGATTCAACCAATTGATCGATAGCTTCACCTAGCATATTCTCTTGTGTATAGTGTGGCCGCGCCACTAGTACGATCCCATCGCTGTAGGGTTGGATTAACAAAGGATCATTGGATATGCTGAGAGAACTAGTATCTAAAATGACTAAATCGAAACGTTCACGAACATCCTCCATGAGCCGTCGCATTTCGCTAGATTCAAGAATAGCAGCGGATTGCCGCACAGGGCCAGGGCTAGGAACAATGTATAAATTTTCTACATCAGGAACTAAACGAATACATTCACTTAAATTAGCGTAATAACGCAGGGGTTCAATAGTGGCGTCGGGATCAGGAATTACTTTCAAAGATGTACAACGGGAAGGCGATCGCAAATCTGTTTCGATAATCAAGGTTCTTTTCCCAGCACGGGCAGAAGCAACACCCAAGTTATATGCACTTGCGGTTTTACCCTCTAGGCTACTGGTGCTAGTAATCAACACCACCTTTAAGTTTTTACCACCAATTCGGCGCAGATTACTACGGAATTTTTCATAATATTCTAAATAAGGAGAATCCTGGGAAAGTACCACCGGCACAGCTTCTTGATCCAAATCATCAACTGGCATTAAAGGCAATTCTCCCAACACTGCCACTTCTCGTTGCTTGAGACTCTGGCGGATATCCTCCCTGGTTTTGAAAGTCCCTTCCAGTGCTCCTAACAAAAATATTACCCCGCCACCAATCACCACACCTAATAAACCACCCACAGCTAGGGTAATAGGCACACTCTTGGGAGGTTTGAGATCGACAATGACTGTGGGGCGTCTGGCAATGCTGAGGCTGCTAGTAGTTTCTGCCTCTGCGGTTTTAGCATCGGTTAGCTTCACCTGCATTTGGTCATAGATGGCTTTTTTGAGGGCAACCTCCTGTTCTAAACGCGATCGCTCTAATTGCTTATTAGGTATCAGAGAATACTCTCGCCGTAGTTGCGCTTCTTGTTGGATTTCTTGAGTTAGTTGTTGTTGCAGCGTCTCCCGTTGGGTTTGCAAAGACACCATTTGGTTTGCTAATTGCTGGCGGGCTGGATCTAAGCTGCTTTGGGTGCGAATACCTGCAACACTACCCTGAAGCGGAGCCGCCGTCCCATCACCACCTAATACCTCCGCAGCCCGTTGTTGCAGCAATTCCTCAGCAGCTTGTTTCTGACGCAGCAACTGAACCATCGTTGGGTGTTCCGGTCGCAAATCTTTTCTCAGAACGGCGATTTGCGACTCACTTTGATAAATTTGCGCTCGTAAGTTACCAATAATTGGATCGGCACTCAAAGCAGAAGAAATATAAGCTTGTCCGACTGTTAAGCCTAACTTATTTTGTAAACTGCGAACTTGACCATCAACCCCAGAAATAGTTAATTGAATTTGCCGTTGGAGATTTTGGCTGGCAGTAATGGCGCTTAATAAGCTACCATTCTCTGCTGCCAATATTGCCGTTCGCTCTATGCGATCGTACTGTTCCAACTTCTTCTCAGCAATTTGCAATTCTCGTTTAACTTGTGGTGTGCGATCGTTAATTTTTTGAATAATTGCTTGTAATCGCCCAGTATTGATATCACTACTCAACTTGATCATCGCTTGCATCAATTCCGCCAAGACCTGTATAGCTCGTTTGGCGTCACTATCTACATATTTCAGTTCAAAGGTCGTAGACTCTAATTCTCCAGTCCTGGCGTTTTTTTTAGGTAGAGAAAGGACGATACTATCACCGAGCTTTTTCGGTTTGACACCGACTTTTTCTGCCACTGCCCCAATTATCTGGTTTGATAGTAAAACATCCTCATTCAGTTCCTTTCCTTGCTGTTGGATTTGACTACCAGTTGTAGAGAAAGAAACTGGTGGGCCATTATAAGTAAGTGCGGCAGATGCTATATAGCTAGTAGGTGGCTCTGGTTGCATAGCCACTACCGTTGACCCTGCTACAACTAAAACAAAACTAGCTAGTCCAATCCACTTATACTTATCAAAAGCAATAAGATAGCGCTTAACAATTGGTGGGGTCATGGTCGCTTCGCTCCAATTCAAAATTTAAAATGACGCTCGCAGACTCGCTAACGCTGCGCTAACAAAATTCAAAATTAGGAAGCACCAAACTCAAGATAGTGGCTTGGATATAAGGACGCTATCAACTTCCTACTGTATATATCGGTTGATATCTTTAAAATTTTTCCATTAATGAATTCAAACATAAGTTGGAGATGTGGCTTCCTCCACTCCCAACTATTTCCAGATTGTATCCTTCTTTTAAAGTCACTAATTTGAACCACCACCGAAGTTGTCAAAAAATCGCAGAAAGGATTGAACATTGAAGAAAGGTTGGGTAATAGTAGTCAGGAAATTAGTAATTCTACCGATGAGGTTCCGACCAACAACAAGAACATCATTATCTTGAAGTGCTACATTTTGGGACGCATCACCGCCCAGAGCTTTTTTAGCATCAAGTTTCTGGGTAACAGCTTGACCTCGTTCCGGATCAAAGCGAACCAGAGCGATGTCTCGCAGGTTAGCAGTGTCGAGATTTACTCCTCCCAAAGCATCTACAAATGTACTGCCGTTAGGCAGTGCTTGAATGGAAAGACCTCCCGCAGCATAATTTAAAACCCGGACTCTAATCTGTGGTACAGCCAAGGATGAACGTGCTACCAAATTGCGATCATAACCGTCATCAGTACCAACTTCCCGACGGGGTACGAGTATTGCATCTCCGTCTTGTAAGCGTAAATTAGGGATTGAACCACCATTTTGCAGTGCTGCATATAAATCAATAGTTTGTGAAATCACAGAACCATCAATCAACTTCCGCCGTATTTGCACCTGTCGTAGGTCTGCATTCAACGTTGAACCACCAGATATTAGCAAGGCATCAGCAACACGGGGTGTTGATGAATTAATCGGATAAATTCCTGGTCGAAATATTTCCCCGCTAATGGTAACTTGAACTGGTCGCGTCCCTGCCAAAGATACTACCACGATTGAATCTGGGAAAATGCGACTTAAACCCAAGCGAATTTTTTCTTGAGCTTCTTCCAAGGTTAAACCTTGTAATGACACCGTTCCCACTTGCGGCACTACGATGTTGCCTTCTGGACTAATTACAGCTTGAAAACCGAAGTCTTGACGCTGTGTTGCTAAGGCTAAAACTATTACTGGATTAACCACATAACGATTTAAACCCAAGCGAATTTTTTCTTTAGCTTCTTGCAAAGTTAAACCTTGTAAGAAAACTGTTCCCAGTAACGGCACCACAATATTACCTTCTGGGTTGATTAAAGCTTGAAAGCTCAAATCTGGAAAGCGTTGAACCGAAACGCTAATTCCATCTCCTATTCCTAAGCGGTATGGGCCAGGAGGACGCTGAAGTACAACGCCAATTATATCTCCTGGGCCCAAGAGGTAGCGGCTGAGTTGGGGGGAAATTTCGTCATTTGCACCTGGAGGTACAACCTCAGTACCTGGTACAGGCGAGGGGGGTTGCCTTGGTGATTGTCCTTGAGGTGGAAAAGGCTGGGCAACAACAAGTTGGATAGGTGTTGTTAAGAAAACTCCTACTTGAAGACTTACACAACACAGGGCGCTGAATCCACGCATATAATAACTGGGATCTATAAACATCGGTGTAGAAAATACTGATATAGGAATTAGTCGCGCCGAGTGGTTATTTTACTCTAAAAATGTCCTAGATATCTCTTTTATCTGCAAGTATTTACTAAGAGAAAGAGAAGAATTTTGCTAAATTTAATTTCTAGCTTCATATTGTTAACATCTTTTAGCTGAGTTTTAGAGTGAACGCAATTATAGAGATACTTTTGATAAATTTCTGCACAAAGGCATCTATAACAGACTTGACAAAGGGCCTGCCATCAATGCAGCTTGGACTGTTTCCCCAATAGACTGGGCTAAAGACCAAGATGTTTCTACCTGCCCTAAAGGTTCCATTGGAATCAGAATGCTCACGCCCACCCAAGGAGTGCGTTGCTTATGCCACTGTGCCAATTGATCCGCTAAGAACCAGTGTAAAGGTGATGTATTTCCGCCGTCTGGCATAGCGTACCATTGCAAGATAGCAAAGGTTTGCTGTGGTGTGGAGGCGCGAAAAAACCTCGCTTCTACTTTAGTTTCGATACTAGAAGCCAACTTTGCAGGCGGTTTCACAGTAAATTCCGCAGAACGAGATTGAGCAACATCCCACTTTCCCCAGCGTGACCTTCCCCAGCCGTTAACGTCTGTCCACTCTACCTCTGGTTGATCCATAGGCCCATTTTGCGGCAACAAAAGCAAGATTGCCTGGGATTGGGAACCTTCTTTTTTAATTACCTGCAAAGACCATTTGTGTTCACCAATTTGCTGTTCTGCTTGTTCAATGGTTTGCCAACCAGGAAGGGTTAACCCAGTCTTGCGGATCTGTCTTAACTCATTGAGGGTAGTAACAGGGGGCGGCTGTTTCCATTGCCAGTGTCCTGTCAGGTATCCGGGAATCCCTGCAATTGTCAGTAGCAGTAGCAATAACAAAAGCGCTGCTACCTGACTCAATTGGTTTTCCTTGAAAAACTTGGAGAAGGAAATCATCAGTAAAATTTGCAATACTTAGGCAAAATTTTACTTTATAAAATAACACTGTGGGTTCAGTAATATTGACAATCTACCTAATACTTTCCAATCAGAAAGGCCATTCATGTGTGGAAACCTTGATATATATGCATTGGGCATGGGTTATTTTCCTTGTCTCCCAACTCCCCAGTCCCCAGTTCAACTTTCTGCTTCTTGCTCAGTTTCTAGAGATGCTGAAAAATAGCTATTAATCCAATTGAGTAAGGGTACTAATGATACCAGCATACAAGCAGAGTAGAGATCACCACCCCAACCCTCATGCAGCCATTTAAAAGCCGCTTCTTGACCTGTACCGTGAAAGAAAGTCAGTAAGGTATTACGAATGATATTGGCACTAGTACTAACGATCGCAGCAAGAGATAAAAACGATATAGTTGTGCGGCGTGAAGACAAAGCGTCTGTCCAATAAAGCAGCATCAAGCCAACGTAAAGAGTAGTAAACAGCATTTTTAGCCCCGCACAATAGGGCGCAACTTCTACAATCCGTCCTCCCACATAGAGATTTATCTCATCCACGGTTACTTCCATCCCAAATTGATTCAGTATGAAGCCTGCTGTGCCAGCGATGAAGCTTTGGAGAGGCAAGCTATAGGGAGCAATAAGATAGGGTAATGCTGTTGGGGTTGCCAAAAATACTAGTAGCAGGGGAAATCCTTGCAATCGCAAACCTGATATTCCCTTAAACCACAAACATAATCCTACTAATATAACGGGCAAGGAAAGGTTAACCCATTCTGTAACACCGCTAAGATAAAAAATTGCTCCTAATAACAATAAAATAGCGCCCAAAGGATGGATGGTATCTGGCAAACGTTTCCACTTTTTCCGGTTCATCCAGCCCAGATAAGTAGCAAATGGTAAACCAATAATCCCGTGGCTGAAATATTCATGTTCTGTACTGATATTTTTGTGCAGCCAACCATCCAACCAATGTAGCAATATAGGAGCATAAAGTAGCAGCAAAACGCCTAAAATAGCTATATTTAACAAGCCTGATGCGTTGATGTTTTTAACCTGTTGCCGGAGTACCATGATTTTAAGTAATTCAAAAACTTTGGTGATTGATCATTAGTCATTAGTCATTAGTCATTAGCAAAGAAGAAAGAATAAATGACAATCTAACGAAAAAATGTCTAATTTGAGACGCACATTAGGCATGAATTAACTTTAGGCTATTACGCTACTAAGGTCAGCAGGCGAGGGTTCATCTGCCTGAGAAATTGTTGAGACTGCATGAGCGATCGCTGCTACAACTTCTTTAACTTGGCTACTACTCAAACCAGGATACATCGGTAATGATAATATTTGCTTTGACAACTTCTCTGCTTGGGGAAAATCTCCCAGTTGATAGCCTAAGTTGGTAAATGCTGGCTGGAGATGACAAGGAATTGGGTAGTGAATGCCTGTTTGAATTCCCGCCTCTGTGAGTTTTTCCTGGAGTTGCTGGCGTTCTATAGGGCAAGAATCATCAACTTTAATCACATAAAGATGATACACATGTCCTGTATCACTTTGGTTTTCCATAGGGATAATGCCAGCAGTTGCCAAGGGTGCTAGTTCGTTATCATACTGCTGGGCAATAGTCAGGCGATCGCGATTCCACTGTGGTAAATATGGTAGTTTCTGCTGCAAGACAGCTGCTTGCAAAGTATCCAAGCGGCTATTTGTACCTGCTTCAGTATGAAAATACTTTTGCGATGCACCATAATTTCGCAAGCGCACCATTTTCTGGGCTACATCTGAATCTCGTGTCAGCAGCATTCCTCCATCGCCAAATGCGCCCAAATTTTTGCTGGGATAGAAACTAAAAGCTGCTGCTACTCCTACTGAACCAGCGTGATATCCGTCTCTTTGGGCGAGGTGTGCTTGGGCTGCATCTTCAAAAATTAGTAGTCTGTAAGTATCGGCAAAGTTCACTAGATCGCGTGGAGATACCATCTGACCATAAAGATGCACTGGGATAATTGCTTTGGTCTGAGGCGTAATTGCCTTTGCTGCTTCTCTTAAGTCAATTAAAGCTGTTTGGCGATCGCAATCTACCAGAATTGGCTTGGCACCAGCGCGTAGCACACCAATCAATGTTGCGACAAAAGTGTTTGCTGGTAAAATTACTTCATCACCAGCACCAATATTACACGCTTGCAATCCGAGAGCGATCGCATCTGTTCCTGATGCCACACCAACTCCATATTCTGCCCCAGACACTGCCGCAAATGCTGCTTCAAAATCTGAGAGGGCTTGCCCTAAAATAAAATCTCCCTGTTCCAATACAGATTGGATTGCATCTTGTAATTGCGTTTGAATTGGTTCGTGTTGTAACTTTAAATCTACAAAAGGAACTCTAATAGTCATTTTATTCATTACCAGTTGTCCTCAAAAAATTTTTTCTCAGATGGAAAAAATAGAAAGCCTGCACAATTTTCGGCGTGAAATTGTAATAGCTTTAATCTATAAGATGGAGACTTGTATCAACTATCTAGTCCGCTATAGGTAATTCAAAATCACACCCTGTTCAGTTGAGCGCCCGAAGTTACCATCAGACTTCTTTGCAGCTGCCACTGCCAAGTTCTCTCAAAATTCCAAAAGCTGATCAACTAAGCTTTTCACTAATTTTGTAGCTTGCTTACCCATAGGGATATAGTTGGTCTATTTACGTCATCCTGTACTAGATTTGTCATCTCTGGGTGCTAGCTGTTACCAGTAAAAGCGTCCACAAATAATTACACTAATATAGTAGCAATTTAAGTAAATTCACTTTGAATATGCCAATAAAAGTTTTCCCTTATATACATAAAGAATGACAGCCCCTTTGCATTGTATCGTTAGGATTAGGTTACCCTGGCGGAATCAAAATCTAACGCAGTCTAATTGCAAAATCTCAAGCAATAAAGACTACACCAGTGCTAAATAAAGAACATTCAGCATCAGTAACTAGTAACTAGCGGATACCACATCATCGGCTTAATGGAAGGGATAAAAAATTTTTGCCCCAAATTTGTTTGTCAGAGGCAAAATTAGGGAATGCTTAAAAATAGCAATTGATAACCCAGAAATAGGGCTTATATCAATTACAGTATCGAGAAATTATTAAGGTAGCAGTGGCAATGATAGAGCCTGAAAACAAATTATTTGCCCTAAAGGATGGTTGGGATTCTCATGAATCAAGAGAACAACAACGCCTCAAAGCTTTGTCAGATTTAGGTTTGCGGCAACCAGAAACGATTCCGGTTTTTGAAGAAGCCACACAGACTGCTGCCCATTTTTTGGAAGCACCAATTTCTATATTGGGATTTGTGGATCAAGAACGCCACTGGTTCAAGTCGTCGGTGGGCTTATCTAGATTAGGATTAATGAATCATTTGGCACAAAGCCGCCAACTACTACGCCGGGAATCATTTTGCACTCAGGTAGTAGAGAGCCTGCAAGTCTTTGTAATTAATGATACGCACAAATTGACAGATCCAGTACTAGCTAACAGCAAGTTGGTGCAGGATTATGGTATCCGTGCTTACTTAGGAGCGCCACTGATTGATGCTGAGGGACATTGTTTGGGTGCATTGGCGGTGATGGATTTAGTCCCGCGCAATTTTACAACTCGAGACATTGAATTTTTACAAATCATCGCTCGTTGGAGCATGAGTGAATTTGAACGGAACCGACTCCTGCAAGGGAAACTCGAATCAAACACTCCCAAGAGCGCTCCTATATTTTCACTCAATGAGGAACGTAACACTGAGATTAAAATCACGGCAGCCACTAAAGATAGTGACTCTGTTTCTACCAAGCAACTGAAGCTGGAACTTTTGGGTCAGCTAACTCAGGAGTTACGCACGCCCTTAACATCTGTACTCGGTATGGCTAGTGTTTTAGGACGTGAGATTTATGGGCCTTTGACGACTAAGCAGAGAGAATATTTAGAGATTATCCAACACAGTGGTCGGTACTTACTTTCCCTAGTAAACGAAATTACCGAACTAGGAGCAATGGATGAAAACTCAACTGTGCTAAATCTAGCTCCCGTGGATATTGAAATGCTATGCCAACAAGCTATCAATACCCTAGAAGAAGTGGCTAATCGCCGCGAGCAAGATATTCGCCTGTCTATAGAACCGGGACGCAATCGCATTTGGCCTTTAGATAAAGACAAGGTGCGGCAAATCCTCTATCACCTGGTTTTCAGCGTGATTCAACTTTCGGCTACAGGTAGCATTGTTCGGATTCATGTTTCTTACAAGGAAGATACGCTCAACATTACTATTTGGGTTTCCCATCCCTGGCTGGGGGACGGTATAACTGAGGTTGATCCCTACTTCCGTCTCAATTCTTTGTCACTGCTAGAGCTAACAGGTGAGGTAGCAACTTACAATACTCGTGCAGAAAACCAAGAGCAACCAGATACTTCATCAGTAGCAGTGGACAATTCAAAAAACTTGAATGATTCCCACTCAAATTTCTTTGCTACTAGTTCAGGTATAAATTTAGCTAAATCACATGGAAGTCTTTCTCGTGAAAGCTTGGGTCTATTACTAAGTTGTCAACTGGCAGAATTGCATAGCGGACATATTTTGATTCAAGGTTCACCAGAATCAGGATATCGTTATGTGCTTTCTTTACCACTGCAACTAGCGACTCCCTCACAAACAATTAGCGATGTCTAATCTTGGAAACTGGGGATTGGGGATTGGGAAAGACGTATTTTCTATCTATAATTTCATTAATTCGTAGCGAATTCTCTACGTGCTTTTGCGCTGACCTATGCGTTTAAATTTCAACCCTCAATTCGCCACGATTTTACGTAAAGCTGTACTAAGTACATGAAGGACTATCTTAACTTTGTATTGGCTGATGGCTAGGAATAAGAGCGCGATCGCGCGATGTGCAATCTCTGTTATTACCTTTTTATAGCCATAGGCATTATGATCAATTCCAAGTTCTGCGTCGGCAGGCTAATTGATCGCAATGTTTTTTATGAATTCAGTCTGGCAACGATTTACTTTATCATCTTTACCGCTCAAAGAATATTTTGCTACCAGTTATGTACATCGTTCTCTGGTGGGATTGTTAAGTTCTTGGCGGCAAACCAGCGTCTTGCTCCAGTGGGGAGATGCGATCGCAGCTGTTTTACTCAGCTCAATATACGCCCTTGCACCTTTTGCTTCGAGTACGTTGGTGGGTTTTTTGTTGGTGGCTTGTGTCGGATTTTGGCTGTTGTTGACTTTATCTGATGAAGCAACACCAACAAATGTCTCGTCAGTCACTCCCATTCATCTGCTGGTATTGCTCTACTGGGGAGTTGCCGTAGTTGCAACAGCATTATCACCAGTGAAAAAGGCAGCACTTAACGACTTGGGAACGTTGACCTTGTATTTGCTACTATTTGCCCTTTGTGCCAGGGTATTGAGGTCGCCTCGCCTCCGGTCGTGGATTATCATTCTTTACCTGCACGTATCGTTAATTGTCAGTGTATATGGGTTGCGGCAATGGTTTTTTGGAGCCACAGCACTAGCGACTTGGGTTGATCCAGAATCTCCGATGTCTAAGACTACAAGAGTCTATAGTTATTTAGGCAATCCCAACTTATTGGCTGGATACCTCTTACCAGCAGTAATTTTTAGCTTAGTGGCAATTTTTGCATGGCAAGGCTGGCTCAAAAAAGGTCTAGCATTAACAATGCTAATTGTCAATACTTCCTGCCTAATTCTGACTTTTAGTCGTGGCGGTTGGATTGGACTAGTAGTGGCAGTTTTAGCTGTGATGGCATTGCTAGTTTATTGGAAAAGCGTGGAAATGCCTCGTTTTTGGCGTACTTGGTCGCTGCCGATTGTCTTGGGAGGTTTGATTGGCGTATTGCTTCTAGCAGTGATATTTGTAGAGCCAGTGCGCCTGCGAGTTTTCAGTATTTTTGCCGACCGTAAAGATAGCAGTAATAATTTTCGCCGAAATGTGTGGGATGCTGTCTTTGAGATGATTCGCGATCGCCCGATTTTCGGCATTGGCCCTGGTCACAACTCTTTTAATAAAGTTTATCCTCTCTACCAACACCCTCGTTACACTGCCTTGAGTGCTTATTCAATATTGTTTGAAGTGACTGTAGAAACTGGCTTTGTTGGTTTAGCCTTCTTTCTCTGGCTAATAATCGTCACATTTAATACGGCACTGCTGCAAGTGCGACGATTGCGACAAATCAGAAGTGTAGAGGGATTTTGGTTAATTGGAGCGATCGCTATTTTGTTGGGTATGCTAGCTCATGGCACCGTAGATACTGTCTGGTATCGTCCTGAAGTCAATACCCTCTGGTGGCTGATTGTTGCCTTAATTGCCAGCTACTGGACACCTTTAGCTCAAAACCAGATAAATTCATCTAACTCAGAACCAACACTAAACTAACATGAGTAGTTGTCAGTTGTTTTTTTACTAAACAACTGACAACTTTTGAATTTTGAATGAATAAATTATGAATTGTCTAGTCTCTGTAGGTGGTAGCACCTGGGGCATTAGGGTCGCGATAAGCGGTCGGTTCGTTATCACGCTTTTTGCCAGCCAAACCAGCTAAACCTAATAGACCAATTAATCCTAGCCAACCCCAATCAAAATCGTTGCGATCAGAGGTAGTCGTTCTTGGAGCCGTATTCACTCCGGGATCAGTAGTTGTCTGAGCCTGTGCAGATAGAGTTAAGGGTAAAATTCCCATACTCAAGCTGAGAACGCCAGCGCCAACAGCTGTAATGAAATTACTTTTCATAATTGTGAAAATTCCTGATGCCGTCTGAAGTTACTCACCACTGTATAGAGTTTTAACCTTAACAAAATCAATCTGCGGCTATAAACTAGGCATTTTCATAACTCACGCTGTGGATATACAATATGGTTTTCACAGCAATCCGTTTCTCACTCTGGTGTAGTAGTTTGGTTGACACTCACCCCTAATAACTTTTCATTGCCCGTTGAATGTCACGCTGGTCTTGGCGTCGTTTCAGGTCTTCTCGCTTATCGTGGAGCTTTTTACCTTTGCCAAGGGCTATACTCACTTTTACCCAGCCTCGTTTGAGATACATTTTCAAAGGTATTAAAGTTAAACCCTGCTGTTCTACTTTGCCAATTAGCTTACGGAGTTCTTGGCGATGCAGCAGCAGCTTGCGTGTACGCCGTGGTTCATGATTGAAATACTGTCCACTAGCGTTATAAGGCGAGATATGCACATTGATCAACCATGCTTCGCCATTGCGAAGTAAAGCATAGCCATCTTGGAGATTGACTTTCCCCGCACGAATCGACTTCACCTCTGTTCCTGTCAACTCAATTCCAGCTTCGTAAGTTTCGAGAATTTCATACAAATAACGGGCTTGACGGTTGTCGCAAATAACTTTGTAACCTTCGTTCTTGTCGCTCATTGATAATTTTGTGTGCTTTAAATGTACTTAAAAAATTATTTGGATTGACTTGTGAATTATGGGGCGTATCTTAGAATCGCTATAAACGCTGAACTGTATATCACTAATTTAGCTTTTCTAAGTTCACAATTAAGAGTTTTCTGGTAATTCTAATTTACTTGACGCCAATAATCATTAGTGATTGGCTAAGGATTAATGCCAAACAGAGAAGTCTGACTGGAGGAAGCCTCAGTTCAGAACTCTACTAAGAGAGACGCTGCGCTAACGGAGACAAAAAACAAAAGATATTTATACTTACTTACCTTTTGGGAAATTATTGATTAAGTTAATAATTTACACTATGATAAACATTTACTCTACCTTATTGATGAGTTGTTACAAATTACAAAGCTCTCTATTCCTCCTAAGCAGAGGGAGTCAAAGCTGAGTTTAACTTCGTTAACTCATCCTAGAGATTTAAGATTTTCTTTATAAATAAACCCTAAAGGCAGTCATTAGCTGGTAATCCTGTCATAGTATGAGACATAAGAACACTATTATTGTCTGTGTTCACTGATGGAGTACATAGAAGCAAATTTCTGAGTAATAAAATGCTAGGGGTGTATTATCCATGCCCTTGACGATCCTTGTAGTGGATGATGATTTGGGCACTCGTCTGTCTGTTAGCGACTATCTTGAACTGTCTGGCTACTCGGTGATCACGGCTAATGACGGTCAAGAGGCTTTGTTTATGGTGGATGAGTATCATCCTGATTTGATTGTCACGGATATCGTTATGCCACGGATGAATGGCTATGAACTGGTGCGTCGGGTGCGTCAACAACCAGTGTTTCGTTTATTGCCTGTAATTTTATTAACGGCACGCACTAAGACGCAGGAAAGAATTATGGGCTACCAGTCAGGATGCGATTTATATTTACCTAAGCCTTTTGAACTAGAAGAGTTAGCAGCAGCAATCCGTAATCTTTTGGAGCGATCGCAAATTATTCAATCAGAGTATCGCTTCTCTCATAAAGAGAGTTTGAGCATTCCCCCCTCGACAAAAGCGGCGGACGCGCATAATTCTCTGTCCACTCAAATTCACAAATCCCATGTACACTCATCCCTAACTCATCGAGAACAGGAAGTCTTAGAGTTATTAACTCATGGTCTTTCTAATGCTGAAATGGGTCATCAGCTACACCTGAGTCCTCGAACAGTCGAAAAGTATGTTAGCAGTTTATTGAGAAAAACCTCAACCAGCAACCGAGCGGAATTAGTGCGTTTTGCGATGAAGCATGGTTTAGTTGAATAAAAAAATGAGGAGTGAAGAGTGAGGAGTTAATAAGAGAACAGGTAACTCCCAACTCCCAACTCCTAACTCCTAACTCCTAACTCCTAACTTTAAATTATTGCTTGTTGACTGTTAACGTATATAAGCAGACCTTCACAAGCATCGATCAGTAAATCAATAACCTGATTAAATCCCTCTTGACCACCGTAATAGGGATCTGGAACTTCCTTTAGAGTATGTCGAGAGCAAAACTCGCACATCAAACGTACTTTATGTTGATATTGCTTAGTTTGATCAAGAGTGAGGATATTCTCATAATTTTCTTGATCCATCGCCAAAATCAAATCAAAGTCTTGAAAGTCTGACTTTTGAAACTGGCGGGCTCGACCACGCAGTTTAATTCCTAACTTTGTAACAGCCGCAGCACTCATACGTCTGTCAGGTGGGCTACCAATGTGATAACTAGATGTACCAGCAGAGTCACATAAGATGCGATCGCCTTTGGCATCGGCGGAGCCATCGCTCAAGCTAGCCTGCTCAATTAGATGATTCATGATATTTTCTGCCGATGGCGATCGGCAGATGTTACCTAAGCAGACAAACAGCAATTTATAAGCCATACATGTTATTCGTCCTTTGTCAATAGTCATTTGTCCAGTGACTAATGACCAATGACCAATGACTAAAATCCAGGTAACTCCAACCCACTGGTTAATTCTTCCATACGTTCCCGCATAGTTGCTGTGGACTTGTTGTAGGCTTCTTTCATTGCCACTGTCACGAGATCGGAAAGTACTTCTGCACCTTCTGCTAAAGCATCTGGAGAAATTTCTACCCGCTTGGGTTCTTGGTTCCCACTGACAATCACCTTCACCAGACCACCGCCAGATTCTCCTTGAATCTCCATTTGCTCCAATTCTTCTTGGAGTCGCTTTGCGCCTTCTTGAACTTGCTGCGCTTTTTTAAAAGCTTCAGCCAATTCTTTCATTTTTCCTAAGCCAAAGCCGAATCCCTGTCCTTTTCCTGTCATAATTATTTGTACGCGTGTGCGTTGAATAACAAATCAAATTCAATTATAGATGCGGTAAGTAATTTGACTCTTTTTTTACCAATAATTAATGCATCTTAGAATAGGGAGTAGGAAGTAGGGTATCAGTTATTTCTCCCCCTGCCTTCCCTGCTCCCTCATCCCCCACTCCCCATACTCTGAATTGAAAGTTTCAACAAGCACCTTGAAACTCTCCGAGCATTTTGACTTCTGGCTCTAAATTAATAGACCAACGTTCTTGTACTTGATGTTGAATATGGCGAATGAGACAGAAAATGTCACTAGCTTTTGCTCCACCACGGTTAACGATAAAATTAGCATGGAGTAGTGCTACTTGTGCTCCACCAATTTGGTAGCCTTTCAGACCAGTTTGTTCAATTAACCAGCCAGCACTGTAAGGTTTGGGATTGCGGAACACACTGCCACAGCTGGGGAAGTTGTATGGTTGGGTGCTTAACCGATGCTTTTTGTGTTCTTTGGTGATTGCCACAACTTTTGTTGGGTCGGCACCTGGCGCGAGTTGTAAGGTGGCTTGAGTGACTATGCGATCGCCACCTTGCAATAATGAAGTCCGGTAGCTATAACCTAACTGATCGGGGGTAAGAGTTTCCAGCGTACCATCCGGTGAAAGTACCTGGGCACTAACTAACATATCTGCGATACAGCTATTATGTGCCCCTGCATTCATCACCACGGCCCCTCCTGCTGTTCCAGGGATGCCAACAGCCCACTCCAATCCTTGCCACCCTAATTCTGCTGCTGCCCATGCCAAGCTAGGAATTGATTCTCCGGCAGCAACGGTTAATTGACCTTTATCTGGGTCAAAGTGGCTGAAGCGGAGATGACGAGTAGCAATGACTAAGCCTGATATACCACCATCGCTTACCAGCAAGTTAGAACCTGCTCCCAGTGTTGTCACTTTTAAATCACGTTCTTTTGCGTATTTCAGACTTGCTTGCAGTGCTTCTAAGTTTCGGGGAGCAACATACAAATCAGCGGCTCCGCCAACTCTATAGGAAGTAAACGCCGACAAAGAAGCCTGGGACTTAATCGCACAATCAGTACTGGGTAAGTAAATTACTTCACTGTCCACCGAATTAGCTGTTTGGTGTTTCTTTGTATTCAAAGCAGAAACTGTGCAGACGTTTCCAGCTGCCTGGGAAATGGTCATTTTTACTTTGTATTGGTAAAATTTTTACATTTATTTACCGCAAAGATACGGTAATAGTTAACCTATGAAACCATTGCTAGAGGGGCGCTTTGCTCAGAAATAAAACTTCGCAAAGTCTCCACTTAGGATGTGGCTTTAGCAGGCTCACAAAGTGTCGTAATTACTTCAGGAATCACCTGATTCAAGTTTCCAGCCCCCAAAAACAGCGCCAAATCTCCTGGGCGTAGTGTTTGTAGCAAGTACTCACACACTGAGGCTAAAGTTGGTTGATAAACGACAGGAGAATGCTGTTTAGCAATTTCTGCCGCTAGATGTTCACCACTAATTTGTCCTAAATTAGGTTCGCCTGCACTGTAAATATCAGTCAGCACAACCAAATCAGCATGAGTAAAGGATTCGGCAAATTCTTCTAAAAAGGTCAGTGTACGGCTATAGCGATGGGGTTGGAAGATGGCAACCACTCTTTGCCCTGGTCTTGCCTGTAAACGCGCTGCGGCGAGAGTAGCGCGAATCTCGCTGGGATGATGAGCATAGTCATCGATGAATGTAATGCCATTGACTTCACCTCGGAACTCAAAGCGGCGTCTTGCTCCTTCAAAGGTGGCGATGCCTTTAGCAATTGCTCCGAATTCTAAGCCCAAGGCGCGACCAACAGCCACTGCTGCTAAGGCATTGCTGAGATTGTGCCGACTGAGCAGCCGCAACTTCAACACGCCCAAAGCTTTGCCTTTTTCCCAAACTAAAGCTGTGGTGCCATCAGCACGATAATCAATATTGGTGACGGTGTAATCAGCGGCGGTATCTGAGTGTAAGCTGTAGCTGATTGTGGGTTGCAAGCGATCGCGCACTGTAGCACAGTCAATACTACCTATTAACGTTTTACAACCCTTAGCAAATGTCTGGAAGATGTCAATGACTTCTTCTAATGTATCGTAGTGGTCAGGATGATCGAGTTCAATATTGGTAATGATGCCAATCTCTGGAGCGTGTTTTACCAAGGAACCATCAGATTCATCTGCTTCGGCTACTAAATATTGGCTTTGTCCCAGTCGAGCATTCCCTTCCCAAGCATTAACTTCGCCACCTACTAAAATCGTTGGGTCGAGACCTGCTTCCAAAAGCATATAGCCAATCATGCTACTGGTTGTAGTTTTGCCGTGTGTTCCTGCTACAGCAATACTATAGTACTCGGTTATTAAGGCGGCTAGTACATCTGATCGATGTAAAACGGGACAACCTAATTCCAGCGCTGCTTTATATTCTAAATTATTTGTGTTAATTGCTGTTGAACAAATGACTTGAGGCAGTTTGGACTTAGTATCAGCAGGTAATTGTTCTTGTGAATTTAATACTACTGCATTAGCCAATACTTGAGGTTGAAAGAATTCAAGATTGCTTGCCTCTTGTTTACCAAAAATATGAGCACCGATAGATTCCAACTTGTGCGTAATGTGGTTAGGACGAAGATCCGAACCAGATACTGGAAATTGACGCTTTGCGAGAACGTATGCCAAAGCAGACATACCTATGCCACCGATGCCAATAAAATGAAATGGTCTACCACTAAAATCTACAGAATTAGTCATTTATTGCTCCTCTTACACCACACCACACCATAATCACAAATGACACGCGTATCATAACAGGAATTTGATTTTTACCGTAACTACTCCTATATCATGTTCATCTTTGATGCCCAAAAGATGTTTCTGCTCTGGTTTTTCTGGTTCAGAATGATTTTACCTTGGTTGGAGGTTTTTGCTATTCCTGAACTGTTCTTAAGATTATTCTGAAAAATTTGGCCGCATCGGGAAAGAAATTCTTGTAATGTCAAATACATAATTTTGTCTACCTTACTGGAATTGGCTACATAATACATTGTTTAGTGAAACTGATTTGAAATTGCATCAAGTCTAAGCGTGAATTGAGTACAATAGTACATTGGTAATGAAACTATTTTTCAATTGCATAAAACCCAGGCTTAACTGGATGCAGCAACTAGCAATTTTTGGTGGCACATTTGATCCAATTCATTGGGGACACCTGCTCGTAGCCGAGACAGCTTTGCATCAAGTATCCCTTGAAAAGGTAATTTGGGTGCCATCCCTAAATCCTCCTCACAAAGAAGCAGCTTTGTTTGAGCATCGTGTGCAAATGCTGCAATTAGCTACAAAAGATAACCCAGCGTTTACTGTCTCACTAGTGGAGACAAATCGCTCTGGGACTTCTTATGCCATTAATACCCTGATTGACTTATCTGCTTGTTACCCAAATACTCACTGGTACTGGATTGTGGGCTTGGATACTTTCAAAACCTTACCCGGTTGGTACCGTGGACACGAACTAGCACAAATGTGTGATTGGTTAATCGCACCCCGACTGCTAGGTGGTGAGACTATAACTCAAAGCAAATTAATCTGCAAGCAAGTGGAGGAACAACTTCGGGAGCAGTCACAAACCATTCACTGGCAACTCTTGAATATACCTTTAGTAGGAGTTTCGTCAAGTCTAATTCGCAAATTTTGCCGCGAACGCCAGTCAATTCGTTATTTAGTCCCGGAATCGGTCAGATCATATATCACTAACAACAATCTCTACTCTCACAAATCTGAATAAATTATGTGTTTTTTTATTGATCTAACACTTTATGGTTATAAGTGCCCCCCCCCTTTGCGATATGATTGGGGTCAACGATATCAACATATAAGCATAAATACAGAGGGCAAGACACTGTGATTAGAGTTGCAATCAACGGTTTCGGGCGGATTGGACGTAACTTTGCGCGTTGCTGGGTGGGTAGAGAGAATAGTAGGATCGATCTTGTCGCTATTAATGACACATCAGACCCTAGAACCAATGCTCACCTGCTGAAGTACGACTCAATGCTAGGGAAGATCAAGGGTGCTGAGATTAGTGCCGATGATAACTCTATCATCGTTAACGGTAAGACCATTAAGTGCGTATCCGATCGCAACCCAGAAAACTTGCCCTGGAAAGATTGGGGAATTGACCTAATTATCGAAGCAACCGGGGTATTTACTAGCAAAGAAGGAGCGCTCAAGCATGTAAATGCTGGAGCCAAAAAAGTTCTGATTACCGCTCCTGGTAAAAACGAGGATGGCACTTTTGTGGTTGGCGTGAATCATCATGACTATGACCACAACAAACACCACATTATCAGTAACGCTAGCTGTACTACCAACTGCTTGGCACCAATCGCCAAGGTGTTGAATGATAAGTTCGGCATCATCAAAGGCACGATGACCACTACCCACAGCTATACAGGCGATCAGCGCTTGTTAGACGCTTCTCACCGGGATTTGCGACGGGCGAGGGCAGCAGCGATAAACATTGTACCCACCTCCACTGGTGCAGCAAAAGCAGTGGCACTGGTTATCCCAGACCTCAAAGGCAAGCTAAATGGCGTTGCCTTGCGCGTACCAACCCCGAACGTCTCAATGGTAGATTTCGTAGTTCAGGTTGAGAAGCGTACTATTACTGAAGAAGTTAACCAAGCTCTCAAGGATGCTGCCGAAGGCCCACTTAAAGGCATTTTGGACTACAGTGAATTAGAACTGGTATCGTCTGATTATCAAGGTAGTGATGCTTCTTCAATTGTCGATGCCAACTTGACTTTGGTGTTGGGTAATGACTTAGTAAAAGTTATGGCGTGGTATGACAACGAGTGGGGTTACAGCCAACGAGTCTTGGATTTGGCAGAATTGGTAGCTGAGAAGTGGCAATAATTTGTCATTGATCATTAGTCATTGGTCATTAGAAAAATCACAAAAGACTATTGATTAAAATGTTGAAATCCCTGGCTAAGACTCAAAACTTGGTCGGGGAATTTTTTTTGTTCGTCGTGCAATAGTACTGTTGATCCAGATGTAATCTTGCCTACGATCGCAGCACCTTCTCCAAGATGTTGCACTAAGGTTGATGCTAACTTTTGTGGTAAACACAGCACTAATTCAAAGTCTTCGCCACCGTATAGGGCATAAGCTAGCGCTTGTTCTTGTGGTAACCAATGGTTAAAAGTTTTTGGTACGGGAATTTGTCTGCGTTCTAAGATAGCGCCAACGCCACTAGCGCGGCAAATTTGGATAATCGCATCTGCCAAACCATCACTGCTATCCATACCAGCAATGGGTATAGGGCATGAGGATGCAAAGATTTTCTGGAGGATTGGTAAGACATCTAATCGTGGCTGTGGGCGTTGGTGTGCGCGGGTTAGAGCCGTGCGTTCTGCATCTTTGAGGTTTTGTCCTAATTCGGGATGTAAGAGCAGTTCTAAGCCAGCGTGGGAGGCTCCATGAACCCCTGTAACGACGATCGCATCTCCCACAACAGCAGCAGAACGGCGGATAATTTGACTAGGGTTAACTTGGCCAAAAGCGGTAATTGCCAGAGTAGTTACAGGCGATCGCACGACATCACCCCCAACAATTAAAGTATTGTATTTTTGCAGGCATTCTGTCATTCCCTGGTATAGTCGCTCAACCCAACTCACCCTAAGTTCACCAGGTAGTCCCAACCCGACAGTGATTCCCAATGGGGAAGCGCCCATTGCTGCTAAATCTGATAAATTGGCAGCCGCCGCTCGCCAACCAGCATCTTCTGGGGAAGTGGTGAGGTTGCTAAAATGCACGCCATCAACCAGTACATCTGTAGTCACTACCAAAGATTGCCCTGGTAGAGTCTCTAGGACTGCGGCATCATCGCCGATAATTTCTGGTGGGCAGAAGCGCTGTAATCTTTCTAAAAGACCTTGTTCGCCAATGTCTTTTACTTGTTGAGAAGATAACTCACTGTTCACAATCGGTTTTCCGTGTTGCAAAATTACGAAGAAAACTGATGATTTCTTTTACTGTTTTAAGATAAAGGTATCGTCTAGGAGTCAGTTGGAATGGTAACAACACCAGTAACCAGCATCACATTTGAGGAGTACTTAACCTATGATGATGGTAGCGATTTCCATTATGAACTGGTGGATGGGAAGCTAGAGTTAATGAATCCACCTACTATAGAACATTTCTTGATTGCCAAATTTCTTGAGCAATTACTAGATGCAGAAATCAAACGTTGTAACTCTACTTGGCTGTGTTTTCGGGAAAGTGGGGTGAGAACGGGTAGAAATAAATCTAGGTTGACTGATTTGTGTGTAGTAACACTGGAGCAAGCTAGAGAATTGTTGAATGCTTCAGCAGTATTTGAGTCACCACCGTTACTAATTGTCGAGGTGGTCAGTCCAGAGTCGGTAAAACGGGACTATCGTTATAAACGCTCGGAATATGCGGCCTTAGAGGTTCCTGAATATTGGATTGTAGACCCACTGGAAACAAAAATTTCAGTGTTACTACTAGAAGATGGATTTTACGAAGAAACAGTTTTTACACTTAATCAGCAAATTGGATCACGGACTTTTCCAGAATTAGCGATCGTAGTTGATCAAATATTCACCGCCGGGAATCTGAATCAGGGGAGACGCGATTAATCGCGTCTCTACAGGAATTATTCTCCCCCTGCTCTCTTCTTATGCAGCTTGCGGCTGAACCAAATTTTCTATGCCCTGAACCACTTTTGCCGATTCAATTTTGTCACCAGCCTTCAGTTTATCTAAAATTTCTCTGCCTTCGGTGAGATAGCCAAAAACGGCATAGCGACCATCTAATAGATTGCGTCCGGCAGGGGTGAGTTCTGGTTCAAACAAAAAGAAGAAAAATTGTGATGAACCACCATTTACTTCACTTTCAGGACGAGCCATCACTACTGCACCAAATGCAGAAAAAGGTAAAACTGGCATATCAACGTAACGACCAGCTTCTTCTAGAGTAACGCCATAAGTAGGAGCTTTATCGCCTTGGACTAAGACTTCTAAGGGAATGGCGCGATATTTCCCCGTTTTTGGGTCAATAAAACCCACATCTTTCCCAGCCGGATCTCCAGTTTGGAGAAAGTAAGATTCTTCAGAACGGGTAAATTCTAAGCCATTATAAAAACCCCTCTGTACCAAATCTACAAAATTACCAGCAGTGACCGGGGCGCTGTAACCATCTACGACAAGGGTCAAATCACCTTTGTTGGTTTTGATTTCTACAGTAGCATGACCTTTAAGTTGCGGTAGGTTACTGTACTCAGCAGGTACTTCAAAGGGAAATTGTTTCACCATTGACTCTTCTAGCTGAGTAACAAGATTTAGCAGTTTGCCTCTCTCTTGCAGAATTTGTTCTTTATCTTTGCTGTTCGCCAATTCTTGCAATTTACCCACCCCAGATTTTAACTCGGTAATCCAAGCTTCGGCTTGGGGTTGGCGTTCTGCGGGAACGCTTGTTAAGATTTGGGAAGGTTTATCGAGAATGCGGGATGCTTGGCTGATGTCTTTGGAAATAGCACCCCAACGCCGATTTGCCCGCAGTTGGGCAGAAATGTCCTCTAAACTGCCTTGTAGTTGTCGTACAGGTTTGTTATCTATCGGGAGTGCATACCGCAACAAAGCCTTACCGTCGGTAATTGCATTGCCGGCTGGCAGTGCGGCGCTACTGGAGGGAGTCCACCCAGCTGTAGTTATGCCTAAAAATATTGTTACCAGCAGTATTGCCATTAGGCTGTTCTTCAGCCAGGATTTTAATAAGTTAAGCATGGGATAACTCAAATGCAGCATTAAATTGTTGACTGGACGTAACCCATAAATAATCTTCCCACGTTAAGGGCGGAGGATAAATGACAAATGACTAATGACAAATGACAACTAACTAATGACAAATGCCCAATGACGACCCTAGAAGGGTACAATAAATGCCGATTGTCTTCCAAAATTTGAAAGTTTCATGATCTCCAGTAACGACTTTCGACCCGGTGTTTCAATTGTATTAGATGGGTCTGTATGGCGAGTGCTTGAATTCCTACACGTCAAGCCAGGTAAAGGTTCCGCCTTTGTCCGAACTAAGTTAAAAAATGTCCAGAGTGGGAGCGTAATGGAAAAAACGTTCCGAGCAGGGGAAACAGTGCCGCAAGCCACTCTAGAAAAAAGTACGATGCAGCATACCTATAAAGAGGGCGATGAGTTCGTCTTTATGGATATGGAAACCTACGAAGAAGGCAGATTGACCCGCGCACAGATTGGCGATCGCGTCAAATACCTCAAGGAAGGTATGGAAGCCGAGGTGATCCGGTGGGGCGAACAGGTGCTAGGAGTAGAATTGCCTAAGTCTGTGGTTCTGGAAATTGTACAAACAGATCCCGGTTTAAAAGGTGACACTGCCACAGGTGGCTCAAAACCAGCAACTCTGGAAACTGGTGCAGTTGTGATGGTTCCTTTATTTATTTCCCAAGGAGAACGTATCAAAGTTGATACTCAGGAAGATAAATATATCAGCAGGGAATAACTTTCATCTCCACGGAGATGCTTGCTCCCGATTGAAATCCCTACATAGGGATTAATTCCCTGCCACACTTAAGATGCTCATTTACGGATAGGTCGAGGTAATAAAAACTGTGCCATTGGACTTTAACGAAATCCGCCAACTTCTGGCAACTATCGCACAAACAGATATTGCAGAAGTCACGCTCAAAAGCGATGACTTTGAGCTAACAGTCCGTAAGGCTGTGGGCATCAGCAATCAGGTGCTGTGGGGAGGTCAAGGGACTTTAGGAGGCGGTGTGGCAGGTTCGGGCTTGACATCGAGTTCGTCTGGGGGAAACCAGGTGAGCGGAAGTCAGGTAACCGAGGTGTCCACATCTCGTGTATTTGAGAATACTGGAACTAGCACACAAATGCAGTTGTCAGTAAATCCTCCCTCAACTATTGATCAAAGATTAGTAGAAGTGCCTTCCCCAATGGTAGGAACGTTTTATCGCGCTCCTGCGCCTGGGGAAGCAGCATTTGTGGAAGTGGGCGATCGCGTCCGCAAAGGTCAAACAGTCTGTATCATTGAAGCCATGAAGCTGATGAATGAAATCGAAGCCGAAGTCTCTGGCCAGGTGATGGAAATTCTCCTTCAAAATGGCGATGCTGTAGAATATGGTCAACCTTTGATGCGAATTAACCCTGATTAAGTATTAATGTATATATCAAGTGAGTAATTGTTAAAACTTTCAGTCTTTGCGGGTTAACCCTGATGAAACAAACGTTGCCTTTACCACCAGAAGTGGTGCAACAAGTAGCTGAATACTTCAGCCTGTTAAGTGAGCCAATGCGCCTGCGGCTGCTGCACTTATTACGGGATGAAGAAAAATGCGTGCAAGAGTTGGTAGAGGCAACACAGACTTCTCAGGCAAATGTGTCAAAACACCTGAAGGTAATGTGGCAAGCAGGTATTCTTAGCCGCCGCAGTGAAGGAACTTGCGCCTATTACCGGGTGGAAGATCAAATGATTTTTGATTTGTGTAATCGGGTTTGCGATCGCCTCGCTACAAGGTTAGAGCAGCAAGCCCGTAATTTTCGTGTGTTAAATAGCAAACGTTAGGTCAGTTGTCCTTTGTCATTTGTCCTTTGTCATTTGTGAAAAACTAATGACTAATGACTAATGACCAATGACTAATGACTAAAGCGGATAATTTTTCTGAAAGCTTTCACGAGTTAGCGGTTGTTGTAACTCTACACCCTCACCGCCTAAAACATCCAACGGTTTGCCGTTTACGTCAATGTACACCTTAGCTTTTGGATTTAAAGTTGTTGCAGTGTAAACAACTTGTCCTACGCGGCCCATCATTGAGGTGCTACCACCACCACTGGTAAAATCTTCAGATAAATTAACGTGAACCTCGTCATTTTCTGATTTCAGCCCCAACAGCTTGGTTCCTTTAGGGATGGTTGTAGAATCTGTCCCTTCTGTTGGGCCTGCTAATAAACTTTGGAAAGCTGCTTCTAAAGCCTGGTTAGGCAGTACAGAAGCTACTTTAACAGGCTGGGGAACCAAAGCAACATTTTTGTCCTTTGGTCTTAGCCAATAAACATTAGGGGTTTGCTCATTAGCTGGCTGCCTAGTTGATGGCTGTGCTGGTTGAGCGATTTGCCCAGAGGGGTTTGACGGTATGGGAGTATTGCTAGATTGTGAAGTAAACCAAGCTACGCCGCCACCCACCGCTACAACCGCTGCTGAGACGGCTGCAATTACGCCTGAAGAAATACGATTAGATCCTTGTTGGTCTTTCATGTTCAAAACCTTCCTGACTGAGGGCTGATATGGTAGTTATGTGAGGAGCAGCCTGGTTAAAGACGATACTTACAAGTGGAGAGTTTCCCACAACCTGGAGGAGACTTTTTCCCTTTTAATTCTGCAAGTCCCTAATTCAATCTTAGAATTTTTATTTCTAATTCGTCACCTACCAAATTATGTAAATTTTGGGGAGTGGGGAATGAGGAGATGAGGGGGATAAGGGAGAAAGAACTAATGCTCTCATGAGTACTGAGTACTGAGTGCTGTTAGCGGATAGCTAGGGTTTAGCCCGTACCTAGTCGGACATTTTACTTATTTACTCAGGACTCGGAACTGTTTTGCCCTATGCTCTATACCCTATTGCTTCGCTAATCCACTGTTTAAGTGTAGTTGTAACTTCATCAATGACTATTTCTTGAGATTTACGGGTGGCTCTTTCTACAACTTCAACTTTGCCATTAGCGATCGCCCGCCCGGTGACAATTCTATAAGGTATGCCAATCAAGTCAGCATCTTTAAATTTCACTCCAGCACGTTCATCGCGGTCATCTAGTAGGGTTTCAATTCCCGCTTGATTGAGTTCTGTGTAAAGTTTTTGAGCGATTTCGATTTGTTGAGCATCCTTAATGTTAGGAATTGTGACAATCGCGTGATAGGGTGCGATCGCAACTGGCCAAATAATCCCATCTTTATCGTAAGATTGCTCTACGGCAGCTTGTGCTAACCGCGACACGCCTACACCAAAACAACCCATAAATAACGGCTTTTCTTCACCCTGTTCATTGGTATAAGTTGCACCCATCGCTTGGGAATATTTAGTGCCTAATTGGAAAATGTGACCTGCTTCAATTCCACGGGCGCTTGCAAGAGTTTGTTCTGGGTTGTGAATGGCGCGATCGCCTGGTCTTGCCTTCCGCACATCTACTTCATAAAAGTCACTGAGCCTAAATTCCTCACCCCAATTAGCACCGACTACGTGATAACCAGATTCATTTGCACCGGTGACAAAGTTCTTTAAGTCAACTACGGTTTTATCAATATACCGCAGAAATTTAGGAATGGGATACTGTAATTGCAATTTTCTTGTTTTTTCAAGTGCCTTCAACAGGATATTAATTTGAGGAGAATGAGACTTAGGATTAGACTGATTAAATTTTTTCTCAACTGCTTGTCTTACATCCGGCAAACTATACGATGGAGATAATGGTAAATCTTGGAGAATCTCATTAAGTTCATCCAGGTTTAATTCCAGTTTCTCTTGGAGTTCTTGCCTTGTAAATGTCCGAGTAGCAATATAATCATTAGGTAAATCAGGAGCAATATAGCCAATAGGTAAAGGTTTTGTTGCCCAGATATTCTGATCGCTTGTGTCAGAAATAGTTAAAGATAAAACTGTTGAAGTACCAGCATACTGATCTTGTACTTTTGCTAATTCGTTCAGAAGTTTAACTTCATTTATTTCTTGATCGCCACGAATACTCACTAGAACGAGTAAAGCATTATCGTTAGCATAAACGGCCTTATACAGAACGTTTTTGACCAATTGAGTGGGAGAACAGTTGAGGAGTTGACAGACTTTTTCAATCGTTTCTGTTCCAGGTGTATCGCGTTTCTCATAGCTTGTAAACCGTGAAGGTTCGCTGTCAATTGGTAAAGAAACAGCCTTTTCTACGTTAGCAGCGTATTTCCCATCATCAGTGTAGAGAACTTCGTCTTCACCAGCTTCCGCCAAAATCATAAATTCTGTGGAACCAGAACCACCAATTGCACCAGAATCAGCCTCTACTGCCCGAAAAGCTAAACCAGAACGCCGCAGGATATTGCTGTACGCTTTATACATATCCTGGTAAGTTTCTTTGAGGCTGGCTTCATCGGCATGGAAAGAGTAGCCGTCCTTCATGATAAACTCTCGTCCGCGCATTAAACCAAAGCGGGGACGAATTTCATCGCGGAATTTGGTTTGAATTTGGTAGAGGTGTAGGGGTAGCTGGCGATAAGAGCGAATCATATCACGAGCGATCGCTGTGATTACTTCCTCATGAGTTGGCCCTAATCCTAATTGTTGCTCACGGCGGTCAATCAGGGAAAACATGATCCCCTCAGCTTTCGTGTAAGTGTCCCAGCGTCCCGATTCCTTCCATAAATCAGCAGGTTGTAATTGTGGCAAAAGACATTCTTGTGCGCCTGTAGCGTTCATTTCTTCTCGCACAATCTGGGAAGCTTTTTGCAGTACCCGCCACATTAAAGGCAAATAAGCATAAAGACCACTACCGATACGACGAATGTAACCTGCACGGAGTAATAACTTATGGCTGGGAATCTCAGCATCAGCTGGATCGTCTCGGAGTGTAACGAATAACATTTGTGACAGTCGCATCGTTTATAGCCTTTCTTTGATCGCTAATTTCTATGTCAACTAAAGTATGAAGTATTAAGGATGAAGTACAAAGTACACAGCGTTATTTCTTTTTCACTTTTACTTACAACTTTCCGCCTTTTTTTATCGCAACTTTAGGAGAAAACTACCTTGGCAGATGTAATTTATCAAGCACAAGCACCCTTAGAATTTATTCCTCCGGCGTTTAACCCCTTATTTCTACGATTCGTCCATCTGTTGCTACCCAGTTGGATAAACTGGCAAACAGCTATTACCCAAATTGAAGCAGACAACGTAGAGGTTTTAGTGGATCTCTATCGCCAGTTTCAGGAGGGTAAGATCCGTTTTATGCTGGCATTTCGCCATCCGAAAACAGACGATCCACTTTGTTTAGGTTACTTGCTGTCTCAACTCGTACCAAAGGTAGCACGATCGCAAGGTACAACACTACAGCATCCCATTCACGCTCATTTTATCTACGATCGCGGCATTCCTCTCTGGGCAGGTTCCCACGTTGGCTGGATTGCTTCTCATTTAGGTGGTACTCCGATTCAGCGAGGTAAGGCTGACTGGACGGGGTTACGTTCGGCGCGTGACTTGTTCGCCAATGGAAAATTCCCGATGGCGGCTGCGCCTGAAGGTGCTACCAATGGTTTATCAGAGAATATTAGCCCCCTAGAACCTGGTATCGCCCAATTAGGCTTTTGGTGTGCTGAAGATTTGCACAAAGCTGGACGTGACCAACAGGTTCTAATTGTACCAGTTGGGATTAAATATAGTTACACTGATGCTCCTTGGGATGCGATCGCTAATCTTTTAAGTGAATTAGAGGCGGCTAGTGGTTTACCTGCAAATCCACCAGAACATGCATCTGTGGAGTCGCTTTATCCCCGCTTGTTGACTTTGGCAGAACATTTACTTTTACTAATGGAAGAATTTTACACCCGGTTTTATCATCAAAAACTAGCAGATCCCAAGATTGTCGATGGGCAAATTCCTGATAGGAATGAAGCCTTAGCAGTTCGTTTGCAAGCTTTGTTGAATGCAGCGCTGTTAATATCAGAACAATATTTTAATTTACAGTCTAAAGGTAGTTTGAGTGACCGTTGTCGGCGAGTAGAACAAGCAGGTTGGAATTATATATTTAGAGAAGAATTTAAGGATGTCAAAGGAGTATCTGCTGTCGAAAAAGCTTTAGGCGATCGCGTTGCAGAAGAAGCGAATGCACGGATGTGGCACATGCGTTTAGTAGAAAGTTTTGTGGCAGTTTCTGGTAATTATATTCGTGAAAATCCAACTGTAGAAAGGTTTGCTGAAACGACTTTAATTTTATGGCAGATGATAGCTAAAATCAAAGGCAATAAAGTTGTACAGCGTCCACAATTGGGTAAGCAAAAAGTCAAAATTACCATCGGTGAACCCATATCTGTTTCTGAGCGTTACCCCGCGTATCAAGGGAATCGTTTGGCTGCTAGGCAGGCTGTTGCTGATGTAACGAATGATTTACAAAATGCGTTGGAAGGCTTAATTTAATTAGGGGGATTGCAAGCATCTCAATTAATGCAGAAATACATCTCTTCTCTAGTAACAGGAGTAGTAGATGATAATCATCCCTTGGAACTCAAAGCGATTATCCCAGCAATGCAAATCCAAGGGTCTACTTTTATTAAAAAATTGATTTTATTACTTTTCAGTAAATTCACTGCAACAGTATTTCTCTATAAAGCACTAAAAAGGTACATAAAAGTATAGATGAACTTTCAGGGAAATTACGATGAATTTTACAGAGTCTCTCAAAAATGAACTAATTTCTTCAGGAATGATTGACCAAAGTTTAAAGGTAGGAGATATTACTCCGAATTTAATTTTACCTAATGCTTTCGGTCAACTAGTAGAATTACAAAAACTCCTAGTTACTGGCCCTGTAGTTATTTCCTTTTTTCGAGGTTCTTGGTGTCCTTTCTGTAATTTAGAACTAGCAGGACTCCAGCAAGCATTACCTGCAATTAAAACATTAGGTGCATCACTAATTGCTATTTCACCTCAAAATAATCATCATACTATATCAACTGTAGAAAAACATGAATTAACGTATGAAGTTTTGAGCGATCGTAGCAATATAATTGCTCGTCAATTTGGGATTGTGTTTCAAATCCCAGAGCATCTAAGACCTATGTTGCACGAGAAAGGTCATGTGTTACCTAGATACAATGGGGATGAGTCTTTTGAACTACCCATCCCAGCTACATTTGTAGTTTCTCAAGATGGAAAAGTTGTTTATGCTTTTGTTGACGCAGATTATACTAATCGGTTAGACCCAATTGAAATTGTGAGTATTCTACGAAATATTTCTATAGTTAGTAAAAGCTAGAACGTTAATTTTATATTTCCACTATCTTTTTTAATTATTAGAGATTGCTTAGAAGACTCATTTCAAGATATCTATGATTATAAAATACGCTTACAGGGTATCATATATCCAGCCATAATTTGACAATCCCAATGTACTTTGACAGATTGAAATTTTGTTACCAAGATTATGGGTTTTGTCAAATTTATATGAGTGCTTTAGATATGCCGACACTGCCTATTGATACCATAGCAATTGGATATTTTTTGATTTGGAAGTTCCTGGTAGTAGTACTGGATAAATTTATTGGTAAGCTGGGATTGTAGTTATTTCTGACAACAGGCATAAATTACTATCGCTACCAGAGCAGTAAAGCAGGCAGAATATAGCTTCCGGGCAACAATGCAAAAACTCCTTTTTAATGACAAAGATAGATTTAGAGCGCAGGCCCTATTTCTTGGTAAAGGTATTAACTTACAGACGCTGGATAATTACGTTTGCTTGGCGAGTATGCCAGTAATGGTTAAAGCCGGTGAAGAAGGGTACGCAGTACTCTTGGGCTATGGTGCAGTTGTCCTGTTTAATCTTGAGCCTGTAGAAAAGATAGCCTTTTTGACCAAACTATCTTCTCAAATTAGCGGCCCTTTTGGCGACCCGGAAACAGAAGAGGTGGAAGTTCATCTCAATATTATGGAAAGTGAACGAGCTAAAGAAGGAAAAATTTTACTGCATGAATTGAGTATAGAACGCTTGCAGATAGTGGCTGATATTCTCGCTAAGAGTGTTGTGCTGTCTCACTATGAAACCAGCCTAGCAACTGTATTCGATCAAATTGAACCGTTTGCAGCTAGTCTCCAGCGTGAAAACAGGAGTAGACAACAAAGCCGGGAATTACTACGTCAACTTGGGACTACCCTATTAGTTCAACATAAAATTGTGGGTCAAGTAGAGATTATCGATAAGCCGGAGTTACTTTGGGAATCTCCACAGCTAGAAAACTTATATCTGCGCTTGGAAGATGAATATGAAATCCGTGAGCGTCACCATGCCCTGGAACGTAAACTAGAGCTAATTTCCCAAACCGCCCAAACGGTGCTGGAGTTCATGCAGCATAGCAGTAGTCAGCGAGTAGAGTGGTATGTGGTGATCTTGATTGTGGTTGAGGTTTTACTGTCACTGTACGATATCATTTTCAAAGGCTAAAGCTAAATTTGGGGTTGTGATCTGGCGAGGGAGCGATCGCACATAAGGTGGCAAAGCAAATATTCTTACTCGCTCAAATCTACTTTGCCACCATAACCAATATCTTGTATTCTATTTTGTGAGCTTGACAATGTTCTAAAAAAATATCATCGCTAAAATCTGCTAACCCTAGCACAAGATTCGCAATGAGAAGAGAAAAATTTTTCGGCATACTTCTTGGAGCCACACTATTAGTTGGTTCTTTACCTTTTTTAGCAGTTGCACAGACTGAGCCTAACGCTGTTCCATCTAAAATTAATGGCAGCACTACCCAAGCCAAAACAGTAGTTGCACGTATTTGGCATGGTCAAACACTCACGAATAAAGCAGATGAATATTATAAATATTTAACTGAAGCTGGAGTCAAGAAAATTCAATCGATTCCTGGGAATTTAGGAGTGCAAGTATTTCGTCGTACTAATGGCACAACTACAGAGTTTACTGTCATCTCTTATTGGAATTCCAGGGATGCTATTCGTGCCTTTGCTGGCAATGATATAGAAAAAGTACACCCTTTGCCCAAAGATAACCAGTATCTAATTGAACCCGAAACTAAGGTTAAACATTTTGATGTCTTGCTAGATCAGCGTCAATAATTCTCACGCGATCGCTTGAAAGCTGCCATTTGTGCGATTATCAGAAGGCAAGTTGTCTTCCCATTCAATCATCTCCCTGTTACAAGGCTTTGGGTTTGATAAACTTGAGGGTCATGCGATCGCTCTCTCCAATAGTGAGGAAGCGTTCCCTATCTTTTTCACCTTGGCTCAAGGTTGGTGGTAGTGTCCAAACTCCGCCCGGATAGTCTTTGGTATCTTTTGCGTTGGCATTAATCTCTGATTTACCTACTAATTTGAAGCCAGCCTTCTCCACAGCAGCAATTACCCCATCTTCAGACATATAGCCCGTTTTGATACTCTCTTGTAAAGAAGTCCCCCCAAGGGCGCGGTGTTCTTCCACTCCTAAAATGCCCCCTGGCTTCAATGCTTTGTAAGCCGCTGCGTAAACCTGCTCTGCATAGCCAGCTTTCACCCAGTTGTGAATATTGCGGAAGGTAACAACTATGTCCACAGAGTTTTCTGGGGCTAGAGTAAGTTCATTTGGGGGATTGATTTGGGCTACTTTGACTTTACCAAAAATCTCTGGATTCGCTGCCAGTTTCTCTTGCAAAGCCAAAGCGGGTTTACTTGTGCTTGGAGCAAAGTTAGTAACTATCAGTTGTCCCTTGGGCGCTAGAAAGGGGGCTAATATCTCAGTATACCAGCCGCTTCCTGGCCACAATTCAACTACCGTCATATTTGGGCGCAGACCGAAGAATTCGAGAGTCTGGGCTGGGTGGCGGTACTTGTCTCGAAGGCGATTCTGCTCTGAACGATGACTGCTGGTGAGTATAGTTTGGAGTGTGGTTGTGCCGTTGAATGTCGCTTTTTCGCTTTCGTTGGCTAAAACATTGGGGGATATCACAGCTGCCAATACAAGGAAAGCTAGAGTCAGGGCTTTCAGTAAACTTTGACGGAGGATGAGATTTTGTAAAAATTTCATAGCTGTTGTTTGTTTTTATTTTCCCTTTCAGCATAAGGGTTAATAGCGACAGCAAACCCTTTGGGTATATAGGATATAGAAAAGTCCCCAGCTTTAGGTTGCTAGGGACTAACTACTTTCGGCTTGTAAACTGATTTACTGATTTAGCAGTCCGATAGCCATCTCAAGGTGCATTTTAGCTTTATGCAAGTTCAGTAAACTCTCTTGGTCGTATCGGTCAGGGTAGCTCATAGCCTTGCGCTCTAAAGTTATCCGAATTAATGCCGCTTGTTCATCAGTGGGGGAGTTCATCTCATCTACGACCCCTTCGAGGAATTGAATAACACTAAAGCCTGGTGATTTTAAACCTTTTCCTTGCCTTAATTGAGAGAGTGCTATCTGTGGGAATGCCATCAAGGTGACAATCCAACTAGTCTTGTACCCTCCATTCCCGGTAGGCTTTAATCCGTAACGCCTACATAAGTCTCTCAACTCAGCAGTGGTTTTGATTTCGAGTTCTGACCTTGTGAACATAAAATAGAATTACCCATTTGTAAAAGTGGTATCGGTGGTGAACTGTTTTGACAGACGCGAACACCACCGATTAAAACTTTATCTATATGTTCACGTATCGTTCAAGCTATATTTACATCTCTCAACAATGCCTAACCCTAAAGGTAATCCAGAAAATTTAAAACCACTTAAGTCTGATAGAGAAGAACCGCTAACACAAAATCTTAATTTTCGTGTCACCGAAAAAATGAAGGAAGAGGTAAAGGCACAAGACGACCCTCCTGAATTCTGTAGAGAAGCTATTCAGAAAGCACTGGATGAGAAAAAAGGGAAGTAGTGTCGCATTATTGGACTTTAGTGCAACACAAATTCAATTCTTTTTTTAAGTGTTCTCTTAATTCATGGACATCATTCCAGTGAGCTTTCAGTGTTTTACTTTCCAACGATATAGCGTAAGTGTTACGACGACTCCACTTGACTTTAATTACATCTAACTCAACAGGAATTTTGCGGCAGTTATTGAAATCAGTAATCCAATGAACCTTAACTAATCGAAAAATCCCCCACGGATCTTCTCCCCATTTAAGCTGCTGTTCATCGTAATTTCCATCATTCAGCAGTTCAACTACGTGTGTCAGGTATCTCTTTTTGCACTCATCTGGTATTTTCTTTTTCTCTCCTGTGAGATTGTCTTTGCACTCATGCGGTATTTGAGAAAGGATGATAAGAGATCCTTTTGGTAATTTACGGGCGTGAGATTCTACTCCTTTACCTCTTTTAAAGTTCAACTTAAATTCAGATCCGATAGATTCATCAGAATACGCCCACTCTCTCTCATTACCTTTATCAGTGACACTTTTGATATAATCCAGATGATTACAATCCATTATTTCTTACTACTTGCCTTGTATTGACTAGATTTTTCTCCATATCTAGTTTGCCCAAACTCTCATAAAAAACTTTGAGGTTTATTTTCGCCTTACCTCGCCAAGTGCAGATGTACGCGCAAAATTCCTTGAATTACCTCTTGCACAGCTTCCTTACTCAAGCTGCCATCTACCCGCACAATTCTTGAGGGATAGGATGCTGCTAACTCTGCGTATCCTTGCTGAACGCGGCGATGAAAAGCGATCGCTTCTTGTTCAATGCGGTCTAATCCTACTCCATCTCCCCGTTTGCGGGACAGTCCCACTTCGACATCGACATCTAGCCAAATAGTTAAGTCGCTTTCTAAACCACCAGTAGCAATATTGTTCAGCTGATTGATTAAACTCATATTCAGACCGCGACCATATCCTTGGTAGGCAATGGTAGAGTCAGTGTAGCGATCGCATAAAATATATTTCCCAGCTGCGAGATTTGGTTTAAGCTCTTGTGCAACGTGTTGCGATCGGTCAGCAGCATACAATAAAAGTTCTGTCACTTCTGCAACTGGTTTATCTTCTGACTTTTCTAGTAGCAAGCGCCGAAGATGTAAACCTAACTCTGTTCCCCCTGGTTCGCGAGTTAACACCACAGAAACACCGAGACTTTCCAACCACTCAGAACAAAGCTGCATTTGGCTGGTTTTGCCACAGCCTTCCACCCCTTCAAATACAATTAATTTCCCACCCATGCTTTTTTGTTCGCTGCAATAAACTGATTCGTTGACATTTGATCAAGAATAGCGCGAAGTGGAAAATCATAAACTGCGATCGCGTAGGCGTAGCCCATCGTAGATATCGCAGTTTATGATTCAATACAGTTCAGATAAGACCAAAACACTTGTAGAGACGGCGATTTATCGCGTCTCGAAAACTACGATTTAGTTACCTGAAAATTACTGTCACTCAGACGGTATAGTATCTCGCCAGCCTTTGGCACAAGCAATATACCTTCATTCTCTTGATTCGCCCATTCAGTGGGTTGAATAGTCGCCGGATCGCGATAGTTTAAGTTATGAGCAGCACACCGTTCAGCAGAAATGCCAGTCGCTAAAGTCACGCGAATTCGCGCTTGTTCTCCTTTTATGGGATCAAAAGTACCCATCCCTTTTAAGTGAGTACTATGGGCTAGCACTCCAGCAGGATACTCTTGAAATTTATCCCACTGTTTGAGAAAGTAATCCCGCACATGATAGCCAACTTCGGATAAAATTTCGCCGTGTGTATAGCTAAACTCGGTAATGTGAGGAGCATATATAATTACCTCGCCTCCATCGGCCACTACTGGCTCTAGCTTATACATTCCTTTCGCCGCAGTCCAAATGTCATCATACATTTGAGGCATGACTGAAAGCACTTTTTTAAAAGGCCGATCTACATATTTAATATGCAGTTTAGCTGATAATTTTGCAGCGTCTTCCCAGGCTGATTCTGGTCGATCTATATAAAGTCCAGCTAGCTGATTTGTTTTCGGTGCAACCACCATCGCCAAACAAAGTTTTGGGGTCGAAATCAGGTTAGCGGCTCGGTTAATCAAACGCCGGACTGGTGTGATTCCTAGCGTACCAATAATTTCGTAACAAGTAATTAAAGCACCTAACCAGTGGGACAGATTAATTACTTCTTGACCACCAATACCAGGGAAAAAATATTTATTTCCACCAGAGAAACCGACAACTTCGTGGGGAAAAACTGGCCCACAAATCACGATTAAATCATATTCTGTTACCAGCTTATTAATACGCACATCAACTGACTGATGTAGCATTCCATTACTAATCTCTGCTATCTCTTCTGCCGAAATTACTCCACAAGAAATAAAAGTATCTGGCTCATTCCAAAGATGGTTAAATATGCGAATTTTTTTAAAAGTTGTTTCTCGCTCCTCTGATGTCACTCCTACTAAGTGATTGATTTGTTCTTCACTCATCGGATTATGTGTACCCAGAGCAATTAAAAAATCCAGAGCCGCTACTCTTTGACTCAACTCCTGATGAAGCAATCGAAACATTTGAGGGATGGGAGCAGTGCGGGTACTATCTGGAATTAACACCAAGATGCGCTGTCCATCTAACTTAGGGTCTGCGAAAGCTTGATGAATTAACCCGGAAACTTGCTCATCTGAAAGTGTACCGTTATTTACGGCTAGTGAATACATTATTAGACTCCACTGTAGATACTAAATCCACCATCTACCGGCACAACTACCCCATTAACAAAACTAGAACCAGCACTACATAACCAGATCAAAGTGCTGAGTAATTCATCTGGTTTTCCGAAACGTCCGGCGGGGGTATGGTCAATAATTTTTTGTCCGCGAACGGTTAAACTGCCATCAGAATTTAGGAGTAAATCTCGATTTTGTTCCCCAATAAAAAAACCTGGTGCGATCGCATTTACTCGCATTCCATCACCATACTTTTGGGCGAGTTCTACAGCTAGCCAGCGAGTAAAGTTATCTATCCCTGCTTTTGCAGCTGAGTAGCCAACCACACGGCTAATCGCTCGAATGGCAGACATAGAAGAAATATTCACAATGCAACCGTGAGGCTGACTTCTTTCCACCATTGCTTGACCAAAAACCTGACAAGGTAGTAGAGTGCCAACTAAATTGAGGTTAACTACTTCCTCAAAAGCAACGCGAGGCATATTAAAAATAGTCGCATCAGGAGTAATTGTAGCAGCAGCAATATTACCGCCAGCCATATTTACCAGGATATCTATCTCACCCCAACGCTGTATAATAACATCCCTAGCGATTTCTAATTGGGAGCGATCGCTAACATCTGCCACCACAGCCATACTTTCTCCACCACCAGCAGTAATCTCAGCCACCACCGCCCCCGCCCTAACTCCATTGCGACCCAAAACGACAACTCGCGCTCCAGCCAAAGCCAAACCCCTTGCCATAGCCCCACCAAGCACACCAGAACCACCCGTAACTACCGCAACCCGCTCCTTCAAACTAAAAAGTTTACTTAAAATCAAAATGATTCCCCCACTTAGTAAAATTCTCTGCGTACCTCTGCGCTTCCCTCCGCGCCCCTACCCTACGGGAAGGCGAAGCGCCTATGCGTTTAAATTCCCCCTCAATTCCCCTCAAACTTATAAGCAACCTTAGCGAGGTCATAAGCCAAAGCACGAGCCATCTCATACCCTTCCTCCTCCTCAACCAACCCCCGCGCGACCAATCCAGCCAACCAATTACAAGCTACCCGCCGCCAGACATTATGACGAGCCGGAATCGAAACAAAAGCCCGCGTATCGTCATTAAATCCAGCAGTATTATAAATTCCCGCAGTTTCCATAACCTGATTGAAATAACGCTCCATGCCATTTACGCTGTCATGAAACCACCAAGGCGGCCCCAGCAATACACTGGGATAATGACCAGCTAACGGAGCCATCTCGCGGCTACAAGTGCTTTCATCCATGCCAAAAATGATTAAGCAGAAGCGGCGATCGTTACCGTAAGCTGACAACAACGGGTGCAGATTTTCAGTCCACTCTATTTTTATGGGAATATCAGCACCTTTATCAGCTCCAAATTTCTCAAATAAAGCTGGATTATGATTACGCATCACACCACAATGCATTTGCATCACCAACCCATCTTCCACACTCATCCGCGCCATTTCCATGAAGATATGACCGGTAAAATTTTCGACATCACCTGGATTCAGCTTGCCGATTAATGCTCTTGCAAAGATAGCTTCGGCTTCTTGGTCAGAAAGGCGTGTGGTATAAGGTGTAGCTGCACCTTGATCGGTAGCTGTCGCACCCATTTTTTTAAAGAAAGCTCGACGTTCTTCTAAAGCTTGCACAAAATTGGCGTAAGTGCTAATTTCTCTACCGATAGTGCTTTCCAACTTGCTAAGATTTTCGCGCCAACCAGGAGCATCCAGATTAACCACTGCATCAGGACGAAAAGTTGGTCTAATTTCAGTAAAACCTTCTTCATGGAGCGATCGCTGATTCTCTAGGTTATCACTGGCGGCATCGGTAGTACAAAGCACTTCGATATTAAAGCGTTTGAATAAAGCACGAGGAGAAAACTCCGCTGAGGCTAACAAACCTTCTAGATAATCATAGATACGTCCGGCATTGCGAGAGTTTAAAGGTTCATCCACCCCAAAGACGTTAGTTAGTTCTTCTTTCAACCACAACCCAGACGGAGTACCTTGGAATAGATAAAAATGGTCAGCGAACAATTGCCAGATTTTACGATGGTCGGTTTCTCCTGGCGAACCATCATTGCTTGGTATGCCCAAAGCTTGCAGAGATACGCCCCGACTATAGAGCATCCGCAAAAGGTAGTGGTCAGGGATAATCAGTAATTCCGTCGGCGAACCAAAACGGGCTGCGGGATTAGCTAACAAAGCTGGATCTACGTGTCCGTGTGGGCAGACTAGAGGTAACGCAGATATGCTATCAAAAAATTGATGTGCCAGTCGTCTTTGAACTGGTTCTGGAGAAAAGCAGCGATCAGGAGATAAACTCGGTTTTTTAGTTAACATAATTTTTGTATAAATTGTTTTGAATTTTAAATTGTTAATAATGCTGCACTGCTACCACGCTTTAATAGAAAAGGAGATAAAACGCGGTTTTCCACAGTTTTTTCTTCTATTAAATCGAGTAACATTTGCATAGCATAGCCACCAATTTCCAACATTGGCTGGCTAATTGTGGTCAGTGCAGGCGTAACGTAACCGCCTAAAGCAATACCATCAAATCCGACGATACTTAAATTTCGCGGTACTAAAATACCTAATTCTTGACAAGCTAACAGAGCGCCAATTGCTACCATATCGTTGTAACAAAATATGCCTGTAACTTCCGCAGCCAATAGTTTAGATAGCATATTTTGTCCAGTGTTCACATCGCTGGTTCTGATATCATATTCATCACTAATTGAAACCCAATCAGTATTTTGTGGAATCCCAGCTTCCGCAAGGGCCATTTGATATCCTTCTAGGCGCTGCTTATTTGACCTGCTGCGATCGCCTACACCCAGATAACCAATGGCAGTGTGTCCTAAACTAATTAGATGCTCTGTTGCTAATTTAGCACCCAAGCGATCGTCTATTGCAACTGAGTGAAAAATTTCTGATTGGTCTTCAGTCTGACTATTAATCAGAACTGTTGGCACAGCAATTTGTGTAAGTTGTTTAGTATGCTGTTTACTAATTCGCGAGTCGGCTATTAAGATACCGTCCACCCTACGGCGATGAAAAGTATCAATAGCTGCCATTTCCTGCTCAAAATCTCGGTGTGAAGCACTCAACAAAACACTCAAACCCGCTGGTTTGGCTATCTTCTCGATTCCCTCTACCACCTCAGCGTAAAAGGGATCTGAAATTGAAGTTACTACTACACCAATAGTATTAGTACGTTTATTTTGCAAGCTTTGAGCAATAGCATTTGGCACATAACTCATCTCCTCTGCCAGTCGCTTAATTTCTTCTCGCACTTTCGGGCTAATGAGAGCATTATCTCGCAAAGCGCGTGAAACTGTAGAATGAGAAACGCCTGCTCTGCGGGCAATATCTTCAATTGAAATTCTTCGTTTATTCATTATTTTATCTTAGCTTTTAAATATTGCACACGTGTGCATTTGTATGTATTATAGAAAATAATCATGATTTGTCAAGAGATTTTAATACAACTCACATTTCGCATGGAAAGGAGTTAATAGTCTTAATTTTTACCTCCGTCCATGATTACAACTACAAGTTATGAATTACAAATTCCGAATTAGTTGAACTTTTATTAAGAGAAAAATGATTATTATCGTCATGGGTGTATCAGGTTCTGGGAAAACCACCATCGGAAAACTGCTAGCAGACTCCTTAGAGTGGGAATTTAGCGACGCAGATACTTTCCACTCGCCAGAGAATGTTGAGAAAATGCGGTGCGGTATCCCTCTGAGTGAAGCTGACAGGATGCCTTGGTTACAAGATTTGCAAACAGCTATTAAACACTGGCTACAAGAAAATAAAAATGTGGTGCTGGCGTGTTCGGCTTTAAAAGATAGCTATCGGCAATTTTTGGTAGTGGATAGCGATAGCACCAAACTAGTTTACCTCAAAGGGTCTTATGAGTTGATTCAAATGCGCTTACAAGAGCGTAGCAATCATTACATGAGCGAGAAACTACTCGACAGCCAGTTTTATACCCTTGAAGAACCAGTAGATACTCTATGTATGGATGTTGCACAGCCGCCCCAGATAATTGTCCAAAACATTAGAACTGCTCTCGAAATTTAGCTTATTGGTGACAACCGTAATATTAAGATTAATCACGTATCTAGGAAAACACGAACTTTTGGCAACTAAATCGCATCACATGTAAGTCTAAATAAATATCAAAGCAAGCAGATAACTGTAATGGTAGGAGAAAACTAGTGTTTCTAAGATTAGCGCAACAGCATCAGCAATTCGTTCAAGACTTGGTAATGAACCTGCAAGCCTTGACAATTATACTTGAGCGGCGTGGCTATACTGCGTCTTGTTATACATGCGGCGATCAAATGAAGAGTGCTTCATTTATGGTTAGCCTGAAAGAAAAGCACCTGATTCGGTTTTTAGTGTCTGATTATGGAATTACTTGGATGGAATTGTGGGACGATCGCGAATTAATGAAGTTGGAAGGTGCAGAAGCGATAAACCAACTACAAGAGTTGGCTAATATTGTTAAGTATTCCACTGCTGTACAATTGACAAATTGATACTAGGCTGGTTGAGTCAGACATAATATTTCATAAGTATAGCCTTTGCACACGTGTATAAGCTAAAAGATTATCTTATGTTTAGTAAATTTATGTACGGATGTGCAAAAAACAAAAGCACTATTTTTAATCTGAACCAAACAGATCGGATCGGACACTTATGGAAGTAGGTTGTGCATAAGTATCCAAAGACGAAATGAAACTTAACACATATTTTTGCACACGTGTGCAAAAATTATAAATAAGTCCAAGAAGAGTTTATGCACACCTGTGCATAAAAGAGCGCGAAAGTACCATGTAACAAATACAATATCGACAAGTAGGAAGATATGTCTCAAACTTTAAATAATGCCATTCTTCAGCTTCAAAACAATCCCTTACATTCACTAGAAGAATGGGAAGAAGACTTACTTAATCGTTATCCCGATCCAGACAGCATAGTTAAAGAAGGTAAAACCACCGAAGAGTACAGGAATTACGAAACGACTATTAGGGATACGGTGAAAGAGTTTTATCGGTTAAATCATATTAATCAAACATATAATTTTGTACTTCAAAAAGAAAAAGAATTTTTGAAGTTTGATAAAAAAGAAATGTCTGTTTGGGATGCGGTCGAATTTTTGAATCAATTAGTCGATGATTCCGATCCTGATACAGACATGGATCAGTTACAGCATCTATTGCAAACATCAGAAGCCATTCGCGCCGACAATCATCCTGACTGGATGGTACTTACTGGCTTCTTTCACGATATGGGGAAAGTGCTTTGTCTGTTTGGTGAACCTCAATGGGCTACGGTAGGCGATACTTATCCTGTAGGTTGTGCATTTTCTGATAAGATTGTTTTCTCAGAATTCTTCAAAGAAAACCCTGATTATCATAACCCCGATTACAACACTAAATATGGCATTTATGAACCTAACTGTGGATTGAGTAATGTACACATGTCATGGGGGCATGATGAATATTTTTATCAGATGATGAAAAACTATTTGCCCGAACCTGCATTATATATGCTTCGCTATCATTCATTTTATCCTCAACATCGTGACAATGCGTATGAACATTTGATGGATAAACACGATCGAGAAATGTTTAAATGGGTACGTTTGTTCAATCCCTACGATTTGTATTCAAAAAACCCTATTCCTCCTGATTGGCAGAAATTAAAACCATACTATGAAGATTTGGTGGCTAAATATTTACCCACAACATTAAAGTTTTAAACTGCTTGAAGAAGAATTCAGAATCTTCTATTTCTCAGGGTATAACGTAAGAACAAGATATTGATATGCAAATGTTCTTTATCCCTAATCAGCCTTAAAAATATTATCTTGTTTACTCCTCTATTGCCTGTAAATGATGGAGGAGGAATAATAAATAAATACGCTTGCCAAGCTGATTAGAGTTCATTTATAAAATATAACCAAAGGATGTTTACATTTTCAAAATCTAGCCTTCACAATCAAAAAGCTCTCTAGTCTAATAGTATCTTTTCTGAGAAATATTGGTTGACAAATGTTAACTTATTTAACATTTACCCTAATATTGAATAGGCTAATTTATGCGAATGCCTTGAAAAGGAGACATGGGATTATATTGCGAGATTCAAAACCTTTTACATTTGTAAAGTTCGATAAACAAAATTAATTTTTGCACAGGAGCGGGATAAAATGAAAAAAGTCAAAATAAGATTGACAACTTTAATAAGACTATTTTTTTAAAGTTTCACTTAAAAGCTATTTTCAGGCTATGAACTACGAAGTAATTTCACCAAAAGAATGTGATTATTTGAAGTAGTATAATATTCATGATTCTGCTTTAAGAATAAACCATTTTTTTCGTGACAGTAATAGCAATAATTCCAATTGCGTCACATCAAAAGACCTTTGGATTTGAAATTACAAAACTATTAGTGTCACTAGGTTAGGTCTAAGATTTTCAGACCTATTTACATTGACATGACCTTTCTCAAATTTAAATCCGTTGTTATAAATATGAAAAGAATTTCACTCATAGTGGGCATATTAGGTTTCGCGGTTGTTGGTTGTACAAATGGCGTTCAAAATGATAACACTGCAACTAATACTAATAACAAAGCTACTAACATAAGTGCAGAGAGTCTTACTAATCAAAATAAAAAATTGCAAACAATCGGCGTAGCTTTGGGTGACTTAGGCAATCCTTTCTATAATGCAGTGCAGAAGGGGGCTGAGACAGAAGCTCAAAAAATCGGGGGTAATATCAGAGTTAATGCGGTTTCTAGTGCCTTTGATTTGAACCAACAAACCAACCAAATCGAAAATTTTACGGCTGCGAATACTGACCTAATTATCCTCAGCGCTGTTGATAAAAAAGGAGTTAAACCAGTTATCGATCAAGCAAGGCTTGCAGGTAGGGTTGTGATTGCATTAGATTCAGCTGTTGATGCAGATGTAGATGCGATGATTAGTTCCAACAATACCCAAGCTGGTGAGGTTGCTTGCCAATATATTGCCGATCGCCTCAAAGGTCAAGGTAGTGTAGTCATTCTCAACGGTACTCCGATGGACTCAATCAATCAGCGAGTGAGTGGCTGTGAGAAATCATTGTCTAAATATCCGAATATTAAACTCATCTCTAAAGAGCAAAACGCTGAAGGGACAAGGGATGGAGGACTGAGAGTCATGAGCGATTTGCTGACAACCTTTCCCAAAATTGATGCTGTTTTTGCCACTAACGACCAAAGCGGTGTCGGCGCAGATTTAGCAGCTAAACAAGCAAGACGTAAAGAATTTTTTATTGTTGGGGTTGACGGATCGCCAGATGCAACCAAAGCAATGGAAGATAAGGATGGTGTATTTGCTGCAACTGCTGCTCAAAATCCCGCAGGGATGGCTGAAAAAGCGGTTCAGATTGGCAACGATATCATCCAGGGTAAAAAACCTGAGTCACCAAATATTCTGATTCCAGTCAACTTGGTTACTAGAGAGAATCTTAGCAGCTACAAAGGCTGGTAATTTGTAATTCGTAATTACAAGATACGGAAAAACACTTGATACAGGAAGATTACAGTATTTGACCCTGTTTTTTTAATACATCGTTTTCAAATTTGGTGTAAGTAAAAATGACTTCTAGGAAATATATGAATGTGAAAAAGATTGCGATCGCAGCTAGCCTAATAGGTATCATCAGTGGTAGTCTTGTCGGCTGTACGAATGGTTCTCCCGATGGCAACACAGCTACTAACACTGATACTAAACCTGCTACCAATACCAGCGCAGAGACTCAAACTGCCACTGGCAATGGAAAATTAAAATCAGTTGCCTTTACCGTTGGTGATTTAAGTAATCCCTTCTTCGTTCTCATGGGACAAGCAACTGAAGCAGAAGCGAAGAAAATCGGCGGTAAGGATGTCAATGTTACCGTAGTTTCCAGTGCCTATGACCTCAACCAACAAGCTAATCAAATTGAAAATTTCACGGCTTCCAATACTGACATCATTATCGTCAATGCTGCTGATAAAAGTGGTATTAAGCCAGCAATTGAAAAAGCGAAGCAAGCAGGTAGAATTGTCATTGCGGTAGATACAGGTGCGGAAGGAGGTGTAGATGCCACCATTACAACTAATAATGTCCAAGCTGGAGAAGTTAGTTGTAAGTATATTGCTGACCGCCTCAAAGGTAAAGGCAATGTTGTCATAGTTAACGGGCCGCCAGTGGATTCGGTGATTCAACGAGTTACTGGCTGCGAGAACGTATTGTCTAAATATCCCGACATCAAAATACTCTCCAAAAACCAAAATGCCGAGGGTAGTCGGGATGGAGGACTCAGAGTGATGACTGATTTGCTGACAACCTTTCCCAAGATAGATGCGGTTTTTGCCATCAACGATCCCAGTGGAGTCGGTGCAGAACTAGCAGCGAACCAAGCACAACGTAAAGATTTCTTTATTGTCGGGGTTGATGGTGCGCCAGAAGCAATAACTGCGATCGCAGCTAAAGATGGTATATATGCAGCAACTGCTACTCAAAATCCGCGAGGAATGGCCGAAAAAGCAGTTCAAGTTGGCAACGACATTTTAAATGGGAAAAAACCTAGCAGTTCTACCATTTTGATTCCAGTTAAGTTGATTACAAAAGATAACGTCAGCACAGAAAAAGGCTGGAAGTAATAGAAATTGTGAATTTGTAATTGAAAAATATGTCTTTTGATATCAATCTTTTGGTGCATTTGTAAAGTTTTTGCACATACCTAGAATGTCTGGCGGTTTTCACTTAAATTAATACCAAACCTCATCTTTGTTCCTATCTTTTCTTTAATAGAAAGATGGGTTTATCAAGAGGTTAAAACTCTGCTGCACCCAATTGAGAACCGCTATGTATGTGCATCAGGGGAAAGTTTGCGTGTCTTTTTATAGCACTCAGACTTTCCCAACAACTTCTTTAAGTAACGTTAACAATAAAGTATGAAAATATCTCTTCCCCATTTCCTATTTTCAAACTAGTAGTCAGCTTTTAAAACATGATTTTGCGATCGATCAAATATGAATTTATTAATTTCTAATTCAGGTTCGCAAATTTTAAATAGTTTTTACAGGTTTTGCTCATGACAACCAATATTGAAACCTCACGTTCTGATACACCAACTAGCACCCCAGTGTTAGAAATGCAAGGAATTACAAAACGATTTCATGGTGTCTCTGCGCTCCAAAATGTTAATCTCACCATTTACCCAGGAGAAGTTCACGCCCTGATGGGTGAAAACGGCGCAGGCAAAAGCACATTGATGAAAATCCTGGCAGGGGCTTATATTGCCGACGAAGGAGAAATTCGCATCAATGGTCAAACCTTGAAAATTACCGATCCGGCGACAGCACGCAAATCGGGTATTAATCTCATTTATCAAGAACTGAATGTTGCACCGAATTTAACCGTTACCGAAAATATGTTTATGGGTAGCGAGTTGCGGCGAGGTCAGCTTTTAGACCGCAAAGCGATGCAACTGGAAGCGGAAGAAGTGCTGGAAAGCCTGGGAGCTAATTTTACCGCCCAAACTATAGTTGGTACTTTGTCCATCGCCGAACAGCAGCAAGTGGAAATTGCCAGGGCGCTGAAGGATAAAAGCCGCGTTTTGGTGATGGATGAACCAACAGCAGCCCTATCTGACCGCGAGAGCGACCATTTATTTGAGGTCATTCGCAAACTGCGGCGTGATGGCATTGCGATTATTTACATCAGCCATCGCATGGAAGAAATCTATGCCCTAGCTGACCGGATTAGCGTGTTACGTGATGGTCAATATATTGGCAGTCTCACACGCAGTGAAATTTCTCCCCAGCGATTGGTGCAGATGATGGTCGGTCGCTCCATGCTAGACTTTTACGAACATCAACGGCAAATGAATCCTGGCCCAGTGGTGCTGTCAGTTAGAAATATGAGCGACGCCCGCAAGAAGATTGAGCCGGCTAGTTTTGAACTTCATGCTGGAGAAATTCTCGGTTTAGCTGGGTTGGTTGGTGCCGGACGCACAGAACTATCCCGGCTGATTTTTGGTGCAGACCGCAAAGCTAGTGGTGAAGTATTCTTGAATGGCAAAAAACTGGAAATTAATACCCCCAGTGATGCCATTGAAGCGGGAATTGGCTACGTTCCAGAAGACCGCAAAGACCAAGGTTTATTTCTGGAGATGAGCGCCCGCAAGAATATTGCTATCAATACACTCAAGCAGGATGCAAGGGGTGGAATTGTTAACTGGCCGTCAGTGAATCGGCTGTCAACAGACGCGGTGGAAAACTTTAATATCCGCCTAGCCAATTTGGAAATTAGAGCATTGGATCTTTCTGGTGGTAATCAACAGAAGCTACTGCTAGCGCGTTGGTTAGCCATTAAACCGAGAGTGTTGATGTTAGATGAGCCGACACGCGGCGTAGATATCGGTGCTAAAAGTGAAATTTACCGAATTATGAGCGAATTAGCAGCACAAGGTGTTGCTATTTTAATGGTTTCCAGCGAACTATCAGAGATTGTCGGTATGAGCGATCGCGTCTTGGTGATGCGAGAAGGGCAACTGGTAGGCGAACTGGATGGCAGTCTTGGCAAAGAAATCACCCAAGAAAAGATTATGCACTATGCAACTGGAGCATCGGAGGTATTAGCATCATGAGTCAGACAGTCAGACCGCCTATCAATAAATCAGCCAACAATTCCGCAGCTCGCAACCGGAAATCAATCAGCACTCTGTTGGAAGTTGCGGGTATTTTGCCAATCTTAGTAATTATCTGCATCTTATTTGCATTCCTTTCTCCCAACTTCCTCACCGGCGGTAACATCGTCAATATCTTGCGTCAGGCATCAATCAATATTGTGCTGGCGACAGGAATGACCTTTGTAATTCTCACCGGCGGTATTGACCTTTCAGTTGGGTCAATATTGGCTGTTTCTGCGGTAGTTGCATTGCTGGTATCGCTACTGCCGGCTTTAAGTTGGGCGGCTGTACCTGCTGCCTTGCTAGCAGGATTGCTGTTAGGCTTACTCAACGGTGCGCTTATTACCTTCTTGGATGTGCCACCTTTTATTGTCACGCTGGGTTCACTTACAGCCTTGCGGGGTGTTGCCTTCTTAATTGCCAAAGGTACAACCCTGATTAACCGGGACATAAATTTTGCTTGGGTGGGTAATACATACGTCGGCCCTTTTCCTTGGCTAGTGATAATTGCGCTACTGACTGTGATAGCTAGCTGGTTTGTGTTGCGGCAAACTGTTTTAGGAGTGCAGATATATGCCGTTGGTGGTAACGAGCGGGCAGCCAGATTAACAGGGATTAAAGTTAATCGAGTGTTGCTATTTGTCTATGGTATTAGCGGATTGCTGGCAGGCTTAGGAGGAATCATGAGCGCCAGCCGTCTTTATAGTGCCAGTGGTGTATTGGGTCAGGGTTATGAATTAGATGCGATCGCAGCTGTTATTCTAGGTGGAACCAGCTTTACAGGTGGTATTGGTACCATTGGCGGTACTCTTCTAGGTGCATTGATTATTGCGATTCTCAACAACGGTTTAACCTTGTTGAACCTATCTTACTTCTGGCAACTAGTCGTCAAAGGACTAGTAATTATTTTGGCAGTAATGATCGATCGGTTACGCAGACGTTCTAGACGGTAAAAAAGAGGCAGGGGAGCTGGGGAGCAGAGGAGCTGGGGAGCTGGGGAGCAGAGGAGAAGTTGCAGTAAGTCTTTCCCCTCTGCCCCTCTGCCCCTCTGCCCCTCTGCCCCTCTGCTCCTCCGCCCCTCCGCCCCTCTGCCCCTCTGCCCCTCTGCCCCTCCGCCCCTCCGCCTCCTATACCCAATTCCCAATAATATATAAACTTATGTCTACCACTACTATTCGTCGTAAAGCCAACACGTTTTATGTAATTTTGATTGCTGGTGCTGCGGCACTCGGCGGGTTTTTATTCGGTTTTGACACTGCTGTAATCAACGGTGCGGTTTTATCTCTAGCAAAAGCTTTTAACACCAGTAGTTGGATAACAGGGCTAGCAGTGTCCCTAGCATTACTGGGTTCTGCCGTAGGAGCCTTCTTTGCTGGACAGATTGCAGACCGTTATGGTCGAGTCAATGCAATGGTGGTCGCTTCGGCGTTGTTTACTATCAGTGCCATTGGCTCTGGGTTTGCCTTCACTATCTGGGATTTTATCTTTTGGCGAGTATTGGGTGGGATTGGCATCGGCGTTGCTAGCGTCATCGCCCCAGCTTACATTGCCGAATGTTCTCCCACGCATTTGCGGGGAAGGTTAGGATCTCTGCAACAATTAGCGATCGTAGTGGGAATTTTTGTCGCCTTATTGAGCGACTACTTTATCGCTACGTCAGCAGGTTCAGCAGACTCGCCGTTTTTGTTTGGGGTTGCAGCTTGGCGCTGGATGTTTTGGACAGCAGTGCCGCCAGCAGTATTCTACGGGATGGTAGCTTTAACAATTCCTGAATCTCCCCGTTATTTGGTTGCCAAAGGACGAGAATCAGAAGCTGCTAACGTTCTGACCAAGATTTTAGGGGGTGACGTACTGCCAAAAATCGAAGAAATTCGGCAGACAGTGCTTCGAGAACGCCAACCCAGCTTTTCTGACCTCTTAAGCAGAAGTGGCGGACTCCTGCCTATTGTTTGGATAGGAATAGGCTTATCTGTATTACAGCAATTTGTTGGGATTAATGTAATCTTCTACTACAGCAGCGTTTTGTGGCGGGCTGTCGGCTTTTCCGAAAAAGATTCCCTCTCAATCACGGTGATTACAGGAGCCGTCAACATTATTACAACACTGATTGCGATCGCCTTCGTGGATCGATTTGGTCGCAAGCCCTTACTTATAGTAGGGTCGATTGGCATGACTTTGACTTTGGGGACGATGGCTTATCTTTTTGGCAATGCTCCCCTCGATGCTGCTGGAAACCCCAATCTCACTGGAAGTGCTGGGACTCTGGCTCTCATTGCAGCCAACCTCTATGTATTTTGCTTCGGCTTCTCTTGGGGGCCAGTAGTTTGGGTGCTGTTGGGAGAAATGTTTAATAACAAAATTCGAGCCGCCGCGCTTTCGATTGCAGCTGCCATACAATGGGTGGCGAATTTCGTTATCTCCACAACATTTCCTCCTATACTGCAATATTTCGGTCTAGGTTCTGCCTATGGACTCTATACAATTGCAGCAGCTACCTCATTCTTTTTCATTCTCTTTTTTATTAAAGAAACCAAAGGGATTGAGTTAGAGGATATGTAATTCGTAATTCGTAATTCGTAATGGGCTGCACTCTAAGCAAAGCTATGCCGCAGGCTTTACGTAATTTGTAGAGGAGGAGAGGTATTTTCTCTCCCCTTGCTCTCTTCTGCGATCCTACATCCAGGAAACAAATATCAGACAACAACTAAATACAAACTCTCGCTTCAGTCAATCACTAAAAAGATGGAAACTATCAATACGGCTCTTTGTTCTTCTGGTTTATCCGGCATGGTATTTCATGCGCCGTTTATTGATTTGCATCCCGGATTTAAATTAGCAGGTTCTTGGGAAAGAAGCAAAAAGCTGATACAAGAACATTATCCTGATGTCAAAAGCTATCCTTCTTTGGAAGCATTGCTAGCAAACGAGCAAGTAATTTTGGTGGTAGTAAATACACCCACTTATACCCATTACGATTATGCTAAACAGGCATTGCTAGCAGATAAACATGTAGTGGTAGAAAAAGCATTCACCACAACGGTAGCAGAAGCCCAAAACCTGAAAGAATTGGCACACAAACAGGGAAAAAAATTATCTGTATATCAAAATCGGAGGTGGGATAGTGATTTTCAAACAGTCAAAAAAATTGTTCAAGAAGGCTTATTAGGTGATATTGTTGAAGCAGAATTTCAATTTCAAAAATATAAGCCAACCCTCAGTCATAAACAACACGTAGAAGCTCCAAGTCCAGGGGCAGGAACATTAAATAATTTAGGGCCGCACTTAATAGACCAAGCCTTGCATCTATTTGGGATGCCTGATGCTATTTTTGCAGACATCCGTATAACTAGGCTGCGATCGCAGGTAGATGATTATTTTGAATTGATACTATACTACGACAAACTGCGCGTCAAATTAAAAGCAAGCTTCCTTGTGCGTGAACCTGCGCCAGCCTATATCATACATGGCACTAAGGGTTCTTTTCTTAAAAGCAGAGCCGATAAGCAAGAAGAGTATTTAGTGGCAGGGATGAAGCCCAACACACTTGATTGGTATACAGAGCCGGAAAGTGAATATGGCTTGCTGCATACAGAAAAAGACACAAAAGTAATTCGAGAAAAAGTCACAAGTTCACAGGGGAGCTATTTAGGCTATTACGATGCCGTGTATAAATCTATTGTTAATAATCAGCCAATTGCTGTTACCGCCGAAGACGGAATTAATGTAATGCGAATTATAGAAGCGGCTATTAAAAGCAGCGGTGAGCAAAAAGTCATAGCGTTACTTTAAGTGACCTAAAAGCTCATCTCAAAATATGTAGATTAGCTCATAAGCTATAAGCTTTGCTTTGAGTGTAATCTCTTTCGTCACAAAGTCAAAATTCAACCATCTTCAAATAACAAGTCAATGATCAAAACTCTTTTTTATAGTTTTTTTCTTCTATTTTTGGCAATTCCAGCAGTTTGGGCAGCACCTCCAGAAGACGATCCGAATGCAGTAGATACTAATAGGACTTTACAGGGACAAGTCTCTTCTGTTTCCCAGTTTTCTGATGTCCAACCAACCGATTGGGCGTTTGGTGCATTGCAATCGCTGGTGGAACGCTATGGCTGTATTGCAGGTTATCCCAATTCCACCTATCGCGGGAACCGTGCCTTAACCCGTTATGAGTTTGCCGCAGGTTTAAATGCTTGTTTGGATCGGATTAATGAGTTAATTTCTACAGCTACTAGCGATTTAGTTAATAAGCAAGATTTGGCAGTGATGCAAAAGTTGCAGCAAGACTTTGCCACAGAACTGACAACTCTGCGCGGACGAGTAGATACCGTAGAGGCACATACAGCAACATTGGAGGCGCAGCAGTTTTCCACTACTACTAGGTTGAATGCTCAAATTATTACCGCCATTAGTGATACCTTTGGTAATCGAGTAGGTGGTGATGCCTCCGGCAACCCGCAGCGGGAACGCGATGAATCCAATCTCTTCTTTGCAACCCGGGGCCGTCTCAACTTGGAGAGCAGTTTCACCGGCAAAGATTTGTTGCGAGTTCGCCTGGAGTTTGGTAACTTTGCGAATCCCGATGGTTCAAGCCAAATTGCCGCAGCCACAGGCACTGGAATGACCCGCCTGAACTTCGACAATGACAACAACAATACACTAATAATTCCCCACATCCGTTATTATTTCCCGGTTAGCGATTCTCTTTCCTTCGTCGTTGGCCCCGCAGGTATTGGCTACAACGACATCACAGATAACGTGACTCCTGCCACAATTGGCGATGATGGTAACGGGATTCCCTCACAATTTGGCAAAAACAGTCTCCTCTTCGAGCGAGGTGGCGGTGGTGCAGCCGCTAACTGGAAAATCACCAAAGACTTGCTTCTCACCTTGGGCTATTTATCAAATATTCCCAATGTTCCATCAGCGCAAAACGGGTTATTTGATGGCGGCTATAACGCTCTGGCACACCTGGTATATTACGGCAAGCAAGGAGCTATTGGTGTCGCCTACTCTCATGGCTATAATCCTGCGGGCACTGTTAATATTACTGCTGGTAGGGGCAGCACCCTGTCAAGCGCTCCTTTTGGAAACACCATTACTACTTCCAATAGTATTGTTGGTGTACAGGGATATTATCGTTTTTCTCCAAATTTCCAGATTCACTCTTGGGGTGGATATATTTGGGTAAATGCCAAGAGTTCTGGTTTGAGTGATATTTCCAATGGTAGGGGTGGAACAGATTCTCTGTTTGTGAACAATGGTGACAATGCCAATGCTTGGTTTGGGGCGATTGGTATGTCGTTTCCCGATGTCGGGGGTAAGGGTAACTTGCCGGGAATTCTCTTTGGGATACCACCGCGTGTCTCTAGCAGTGATGTCCGTCAAGAGCGAGACAACGCTTACCATATCGAAGCATTTTATCGCTACCGCCTGAATGACAACATCTCAGTGACTCCTGGTTTTTGGGTGATTCTCAACCCGGAAAATGACAACAGAAATGATACGCAGTATGTGGGTGTGCTTCGCACAACCTTCGATTTTTAACTGAATGTGAATGGTTTGCTTGACCAACAGAGTGCTGAGCAGAATGGCACTAAGAAAAGGGAAAATCATTGAGGCAGCAGGGGTGCAGGGGTGCAGAGGAGCAGGGGAGAAAGAAAAGGTATACGAATGGATATTTAAAAATTCCCCTCTGCACCCCTGCACCCCTGCACCTCTGCAATCCTTACGCTGCCAACCCTTCAGCTTAACTTAGTGCCATTCAGTGCTGAGCATGAATTCTTATTGGATTTTCCACTCTCTCTTGCACTCTCAAATCTCTTCCCCTAGTAGTTTACTTCGACTTGTGTGTACACCATAGCCTTGGAAAGGGGGGACTAAGGGGGGTAATTAAAAACACCGTAGCCGAGTCGGAGAGGGAGAGAATTGAGCTTTAATTTAAGGCTGCGAGAGGTTTGTCTAACTTGCGTTAAATTATCCCAAACCGAATAATTTAGAAATGGCAGGCAATAATTTATTAGTCGCTTCAACTAGAGAAGCAACAGCAGGTAAGCCTGTAAATATCCCTTTCAACATGGTGATTGCAGTTTTTGCCGTCTTTTGCTTAGTGGATTCTTGAGGATTTTTACCCGCTTCTGCCAAAGTGTTCACCTGTTCTAGCGCTTCGGCTTTGTCTTCTTCTGACAAATATGTGGATTGGACGATCGCATCTTGCAACTGCGACAATAATTCTTTAATTCCTGGTTTCTCGGCATCGGTTGCATCAGGTAACTCATTGAGGGCAATACTCACGTTACCGCTGATGGTTCCTAGATTAGCAATAGAACTATTGCCAGCGATACCGCTAACATTACTGCTACCTTCAATATTGATGCCGCTGATATCTGACATATTTGTATCTCCTTGTGTATAAAATTTCGGCTGCTTGAGAGCAGTATCTACCATATTTTCTAAACTAATAATGCGCTTATCTTTTTCTACCAGCAATAATTGCTGACTCTGCGATAAAGCTTTGAGTTGATTATAATCATCAAAATATTCTGCACTCAGTTGAGATTTATCGCTACCTGCGGCGGTTTTGGCTCTGAGCAAGATTTTATCATCGCCGCGTTTCTGCATTGCCACGATTTCTAACTCGGCTTCGGGATGGTTTTCGGCAAGGTTTTTGACAGCTATGGCAACGGCGCGGGGGTCAACGCCTTGATTGTGGTAAAGGTCGAGGGTGTCAAAAATTGGCTTGATAAAGTTGGCAAAATCACCGTCTGCAAATACCTCTTGTTTATTATCAGGTTTGCGGAGGGGGTCGGGGTCTTCTTTTGTGGGTAAGCGCATAAAGACATATTCACACCTCACCCCATGCAATTTAGTTGTATTTGTAATGCCCCAATCTTCAATGTATGCGCCTGTGAGGGTTGCACCTGTTAAATCTGTGCCGTCTAGTTGCGTTTGCTTCAGCTTTGCTCTTGACAAATCGGCATCTTGCAAGTTTGCTTCACTGAGGTCAGCGCCTATAAAGCTGGCATCTGCTAGGTTAGCTTTTTGTAAGTTCACACCTCGCAGGTTTTGACGGTGAAAGTTTTTGTTCTGTCCTTGTCCTGTAATTACTAGCTTGCGTATTTGTGGTTTTTCAAGATAAGTTGCACTAACACGAGCATGATCAAGCTTTTTAGCTTGAAACCAGCAAGCATTAGTTACATTAGCATATCCAAAATTAGTGTTTTTCAGCGTCGCCGCCGTAAAATTAGCATTTGTTAGATTAGCTTTGCCAAAACTTGTACCACCCGTGTTAGTAATAGCAGTTTTTAAACACTCGTCAGCTATTGCTATGAAAAAAGGCACAATACCTGCTTCAACGATAGCTCTAGCTGTAGATATAATTGCGCCTCTAGAGCCAACTATAGCTAAGTATATAAACCCCAAAAACGCTAAAACAACTGGCACAGCACCAGCAAAAACAACATCAAATATAGATATAGAGCCAGTTACAATTGCTGAGATAATCAAAGCTAAAACGAAAGCTATAGAACCAGTTATAGTTAAAACCAGATTAGCAGTCAGAGCAACAGCCCAGTTATATCTAGAAGCAACCATAGCTACGCTGATAACTACCAATGAAGCTATTAGTAAAGCTACAATTACAGATTTTGATAGTGCGGATAAAACTAATAAGGCTGTGACTAATACTGCACCAATTGCCCAACGTCGTTGCAATCCAGCTTTGGCATGGCTGAAGTTTGCACCTGTTAAATTAGCGTTGGTGAAGTTTGCCCCTCGGATGTCGGCATAGCTAAAGTTTGCACCCGCAAGGTCTTGTCTTCCTTTGAAGTTGCGTCCTCGGAGATTTTGACCGGAGAAGTCTAAAGCCATGTTCCACTTTAGAGAGGTGAGCAAATTTTACTACACGCTCACCCCTGTAAATTAAAGAATGGTTAGATATATTTGTTAGTTGAGGCTCAAAGGTGCAACTTTGAGCATAAAAGGTGCAACTTCGAGGCTCAGAAGGTCAACTTCGAGGATAAAAGGCGCAACTTCGAGGCTCAAAGGTGCAACTTCGAGGGTTAAAGGCGCAACTTCGAGGCTCAGAAGGTCATCATTGAGCCTCAGAAGGTCAACTTCAAGGATAAAAGGCGCAACTTCGAGCATTAAAGGCTCAACGTTGAGGTTCAAAGGGTCATTGTCGAGCTACAGCCACAGATTACCAATGTTCCACTATGAGATTATCTACATAATTAAAATGCTCATCATTTGTAGCTAATGTCCAGCCACGTTCCAGACATTGGGCTGCAATCCAAATATCATTTTCTGGGATTGGTCTACCTTTGCGCTTTAAGGTAAGGCGTGTTTGATAGCTTATCTGTTGGCTTCCATGCCCGCCCGGAAATAAATTTTCGGGCTAATAGCTTAAGTCTACTGAAGTAGACTGGAGATTTTTGGCGATATTTAGTCATCTTCAGATGACTTTAGCTATGAGACGGGAATTTCAATTCCCGGTGGACGAGCGGTTTCACGTTAACTTGACACTGATGGCAAGATGCCCATCCCACAAAACTAGCAAAATCATCCCGCAAATATGCAACGCCAAAATTAATTGCTATTCTTACAGGTGCAATTTTGGTGATTTTAGCGATCGCCAATTCTAGGGCGATATCTGACGACAAGCTGCCCTTAACATATATAAGGAGGGAGTAAATCGACGGTAAAAAACATTAGCTATAGAAATAACTATGGAATCAAAACAAGATGACATTACTATTCTTGAGGAAGTTGAGAAGCGTTTACCACGACTGTCTCCAGAAAGACTGCGGTTAGTGAGTGATTTTCTGGCCGATTTAGAAGAAAGAGAAGAAAATGAGGCGACAACGGAACTTTTGAATGTCCCTGGTTTTAAGCAAGCTTTGCGTGAAGCTATGCAGGAAGCTGACGCTGGGGAAGTGGTGCCATTTAAGAGTATTCGTCGTCTAAGTTGGCAGCTAGAGAACCGTGAGATACTGCGCCGATGAAATTTGCAAGGGGATCGCTGCTTTGGGTGTATGGGTTAGATGCAGGTGATTTTTGGGTACGTGCAAGTTGTTGAACATACTGCAACACGTCTTTTAAGTGTTGCTCTGGCAGTTGTTCAATAGCGTCAAAGATAGCTTGTTTCGTTGTCATGGCGATCGCTCAATGTCGCTTTCAGGTTGTTAATATTTTATCTGCTAAAGTGCGTTCGCTCACGCCCAGAAACAATAGCCAAGTCTATTATGTGGATATAGACACTGCATAATAATAACCTGCATTACAGGAAATACTCATGGAACGCTCGAAAATAATTGCTATTCTTACAGGCGCGATTTCGATCATTTTAGCGATCGCTTACCTCATCGTAGTCCAACTCCTAGACTACCGGGACATGAAACCCGCCCCCATCAGCCAAGTTGAATCACCACCTGCTATTACTATCTCTCGCTGGCAGGTTGACAAAATTACCCAAATATAGATTATCTTTAGTCGATTTGTAGAGACGCAATCAATCGCGTCTCTTGTCATTTATATGAATTGATAAAACTAATGATAACTATTGATTCATCCCTGATTCGATGCATAGATAAGAATAAATACCTATTATTTGTTGCTTAAATAGTTGATTATATAAGAAATAATTAGAGTTATTATCTTAAATTTATTTAATTAACTAATTCCATTTTGACAGATATAACGGTAAGCTGTTTCTAACAAAATTAAATAAACATAAATTTGTATGTTCTGCGTAGGCGTCGTCCGTCGTAGATCGTCGCTGGGTTAACAGGGATCAACGCTAGTTGACTCAAAACCCCAAATTTTTGATCCAAATTTAGAGGTAAGTTAATGGCTCAGTTTCTACTAGAGACTGTTTGGCTAGTTCCGTGCTATGCCTTAATAGGTGGCTTGTTAGCCGTGCCTTGGTCGCCAGGGATCATTCGGAAAACGGGGCCAAGACCGGCGGGTTATCTAAACTTGGTGATGACATTTTTGGCGTTTGTACATAGTGCGATCGCTTTACAAGCAACTTGGAATTATCCAGCCCAAGAAGTATTTATTCCGTGGTTATCTACGGCTGGTTTAGACTTAACCATTGCTTTGGATATATCCTCAGTCAGTGTCGGCGCTTTAGTTGTGATTACTGGCTTGAATATGCTGGCGCAGATTTATGCGATCGGCTACATGGAAATGGATTGGGGTTGGGGACGCTTCTATTCTTTATTGGGATTATTTGAAGCGGGATTATGTGCCCTTGCTTTGTGTAATAACTTGTTCTTCAGCTATGTAATTTTGGAAGTCCTGACGCTGGGAACCTATCTACTTGTCGGCTTATGGTTTAGTCAGCCGTTGGTAGTTTCAGGTGCGAGAGATGCGTTTTTAACCAAGCGAGTGGGAGACTTATTCTTGCTGATGGGCGTGTTGGCATTATGGCCTTTAGCTGGAACTTGGAATTATCCAGAATTAGCTGAATGGGCGGCTACTGCTAACGTCAACCCGACAACTATGGCATTGGTAAGTTTAGCTTTAATTGCTGGGCCAATGGGTAAATGTGCCCAATTTCCCCTGCATTTATGGCTAGATGAAGCGATGGAAGGCCCTGTTCCCAGTACGATTTTGCGGAACTCGGTAGTAGTAGCTAGTGGTGCATGGGTGCTGATTAAATTGCAACCTGTGTTAACTATCTCGCCCATAGCTTCTTCAGCGATGGTTGCAATTGGTGCGGTGACAGCCGTGGGTGCTTCTTTAATTGCGATCGCTCAAATCGATCTTAAACGCTGCCAATCCTATTCTGTCAGCGCATACATGGGTTTAGTATTCATCGCGGTGGGAGTGCAACAATACGAAGCGGCGCTATTGTTAGTACTCACTCACGCCATATCCGCAGCCCTGTTGGTGATGAGTACTGGGGGAATTATTTGGAATAGCATCACCCAAGATGTTACCCAATTAGGCGGATTGTGGACACGTCGCCCGATTTCTGCGATCGCTTTTATCGTCGGGACATTGGGATTAATTGGTTTTCCACCACTGGGTAGCTTTTGGGCGCTGGTGAAATTAACAGATGGGTTGTGGGAAACCCAACCTTGGTTAGTGGGAGTAGTTATCGCGGTAAATACTTTAACAGCCGTGAGTTTAACCAGAGAATTCGGTTTAATTTTCGGCGGTAAACCTACACAAATGAGTCAGCGATCACCTGAAGCTCACTGGCCGATGATTTTGCCAACCATGATTTTACTTGGTGTCAGTCTACATCTTCCTTTAGTGTTGCAAAGCTTATCACTTTTACCAGATTGGGTAAGCCTAAATAAAGATGTTGCACTGCTGTTAATTTGGTCAAGTATTTTCGGTTGTAGCATCACTGGCGTGATTTATTTAAGCAACATTCCTAAACCGATTCGCCTCCCTTGGCAAGGTTTGCAGGACTTGTTTGCATACGACTTTTACACCCCAAAACTCTATAAAATGACCATAATTTTTGGAGTTGCAAAAATTTCCCAACTTGCCGATATGATTGACCGCTTTGTAGTCGATGGCATCGTTAATTTTGTTGGTTTATTTTCGCTATTAGGTGGCGAAGGTCTTAAATACAGCAACTCTGGGCAAACCCAGTTTTATGCACTCACTGTTCTTTTAGGAGTGAGCTTTTTAGGAATGTGGGTAACTTGGCCATTTTGGGGAATGCAATTTTTAAATATGGTTTTTCAAATCTCGACAATTGGATAGCAGTAACTATCCTACAAAAAGTTAACAGTTTAATATTGTGAGGAGAATTTCATGAGCATACAACATCCCCAAATCAATCTTTCCAGAAGAGGTTTATTGAAGTTTGGTGCAGGTGCGATCGGTACAGGTGTATTGACAGCCGGACTTGGTTCAAACTTGCTTGCAGCCGAAAAAAAACCAGTAGAAGAAGAGATTACACCCGATAAGGCACTGCAAGAGCTATTAGATGGAAATGAAAGGTTTGCTAAAAGAAAACGTCGTAATCCTGACCAAACATATTCACGTTTAGTCGAAGTTGCTAAAGGTCAAAAACCCTTCGCTTCTATTCTCGGTTGTGCAGATTCACGAGTCCCTTCAGAGATTGTTTTTGATCAAGGACTTGGAGATTTATTTGTCTGCCGGATAGCTGGTAATATTGCCACGACACAGCAAATTGGTAGCTTAGAATTTGGGAGCTTAGTATTAGGTTCCAAAGTCATCATGGTAGTGGGGCATGAAAGATGTGGTGCGGTAGAGGCCGCGATTAAAGGTGCTGAAGTGCCAGGGCGAATTGGAAGTTTACTTGAAGCAATTAAACCAAGTGTAGAAAGCTCCAAAGCAAAATCAGGAGATAAGTTAGAAAATGCTTGTAAAGCAAATGTTTTAGCGCAAGTTGAAAAATTGAAATCATCGACAGTTTTATCTGAGTTAATCAAGGCAGAAAAACTGAAAATAGTCGGTGGTTATTACGATTTAGATACTGGAGAAATTAGTATAGTAAGTTAGATTTTTTGTCCTTTGTCATTAGTCATTGGCTAAGAGTAAGTCATACAGGACAAAAGACAAAGGACAAATGACCAAGAACAAAGGACAAAATTACCATGTTAAGTGTCTTGATTTGGCTGCCGATATTCGCTGCTCTTTTCATAGCAATATTACCTGTAAGCATACCTAAGCATCGCATTCGTTTAATAGCATTAATTTTTTCGGGAATAGTTCTCTTCTGGAACCTGTTTATCCTGTTAAAATTTGATATCAACAATCCAGGAATGCAATTTAAAGAGTATTTACCCTGGAATGAAACCCTTGGCTTGAGCTATCAAATAGGTGTTGATGGGCTTTCCATCTTGATGTTGGTGTTAAATAGTCTGCTTACCTGGATTGCTATTTACAGCAGTAGTCAAGAAACTGAACGCCCTCGGCTGTTCTACTCCATGATTTTATTAGTTAGTGGAGGAGTCGCAGGTGCTTTTCTAGCAGAGAATTTGCTGCTATTCTTCCTATTTTACGAACTAGAATTAATCCCCTTCTATTTGCTAATTTCCATTTGGGGAGGGGCAAAACGGGGTTATGCTGGGATGAAATTCCTGATTTATACTGCTGTTTCGGGAGCCTTAATTCTGGCGACATTCTTGGGTATGGTGTGGCTGAGTGGTTCTACCAATTTTGCTTTTGATGCAGTCTCTACAGAAAACCTCTCAACAACAAAGCAAATCCTTTTACTAGCAGGAATAGTATTAGGTTTTGGCATTAAAATTCCCTTAATTCCCTTCCATACTTGGCTACCCGATGCTTATGTTGAGGCTTCAGCACCAATCGCCATTCTTCTCGGTGGCGTGTTAGCAAAGCTAGGAACCTATGGATTGCTGCGATTTGGGTTGGGTATGTTTCCCCACGCTTGGAGCATTATTGCACCGACTTTAGCAATTTGGGGAGCCATCAGCGCCATCTATGGGGCAGTAGTTGCGATCGCTCAAAAAGATATCAAGCGCATGGTAGCATACAGTTCCGTCGGTCACATGGGCTATATTTTATTAGCTGGTGCTGCTAGTACTCCCTTAGCACTCGTTGGTGCAGTCGCCCAAATGTTCAGCCACGGTATCATCTTGGCGATTCTCTTCCACTTGGTGGGAGTCGTAGAAGCCAAAGTCGGTACACGCGAGTTAGATAAACTCAATGGTTTAATGAGTCCTATACGCGGTATACCCTTAATTAGCGCTTTATTAGTTTTAAGTGGAATGGCTAGCGCAGGTATTCCCGGTTTAACAGGATTTATTGCCGAATTTCTCGTCTTTCAAGGTAGTTTCTCTGCTTTTCCCATCCCGACTATTTTGTGTGTAGTCGCTAGTGGATTAACCGCAGTTTATTTTGTCATCCTCCTCAACCGCACCTGTTTTGGCAAACTCGATAACTTCGCCTACTATCCTAAAGTTCTTTGGTCTGAGAAAATCCCAGCTTTAATCTTGGCAGCTTTCATCATCTTTTTAGGAGTACAACCCACTTGGTTAGTGCGTTGGAGTGAATCCACAACTACAACAATGGTGGCTGCAATTACCCCCTTAGAAAAAACCGTAATCTCTGAAGTAGCGCTGAAATAGAAAATACATCAAAACACTTGTAGAGACGGCGATTTATCGCGTCTCAAAATCTATCCCCCTACACGCGAGAAATTGCGTCTCAAAACCTATCCCCCAGACGCGATAAATCGCGTCTCTACCAATTTACGATTACCATGACAGCAATTAAAACAGCAATTAAATTACCTCCTTCCAAACACGAATTTGCCGAAGTAATCCACCGCTTAGAAGCAGGCGGTGCAATGTTACCCGATACTCCAGAAAATTTGATGCAAATCATCGGTTTATACAAAGCTTATGCTGTACCGATGGATTTCTACTGGCGTGACTTACTTTATATTGCCGAACGCGAATTTTTAAACCCGTTACCCTTCTTTAAATACTTCTTGCCCAAAGAGTATTTAGAACTGCATAATCATTACGCTGGTGATGATGCCGATTTACGAATTTGGCGCGGCGAAGCTACTGCACATCCAGAACTTTTGGCATTTATCGAGAAAGGTGAAACTTTCAAAATGCCAAAGTTACTGCATCACTTGTTCCACGATCGCATTAACATGGAATTTGCGGAAGCTTGTATGCGGGCGATGTTATGGCACAGGGGCATGGGTGGACAATTTGATCCTTACCTAGATTCTGAAGAATACAAAGCCAACGCCGACCGAGCAATTAAAGCTTACTTCCAAGGAAACCCAGTCATGCTGGGACTTTACAACCTGTTCCCCGATATGTTTTTGGAACAGTGCCGCCAGATGTCATACTACGCTAACCTGGGCTTATTCTGGGAAATCATGGCCCCAGTATTCTTTGAAATGTCAGACCGCTATGACGAAGGTACTATTACCAGCGTCCCAGAGGCGATGAGCTTCATAGTTAATGGTATATTTGCGATCGCAGGTCGTCCTATTTACCATCACGTTTATATTCGTGGTGAATGCTACGAAATTGTCCCCAAATCCAAGGGTTTCATGTGGCTATACGAAGCTGCATTACCTTATGTAGAAGCTGTTTTCTACCGCACTGCACCCTTCCGAGGAACAAAATCTTATAATGCTCAAGCGCGTCAAGTGCCAGAAGACCAGAAAGACTTTCACTATGGCATTCTTTACGCTGATGTATTTCCAGTGGGTACTGCTGGCATTCCCCCCACATTATTAATGCAAGATATGCTGCATTTTTTACCACCATATCTTGTTAATTATTACAGCCAACATTGCCGGGGTGAAGAAGATATGTTGATTCAGTTGGGAGTGAGTTTTCAACGGTCAATGTACTGTGTCACTTCTGCGGTAATTCAAGCTTTGCGAACTGCACTTTTATATCCATTAGATGACCAAAATCCCAAGCATTTACAAGCTAATCGAGATTTTTTTGAAATGCAGCTAAATCGCTTTACTCGATCCGAATATAATATTCGGGATGCTGCACGTTTGGGAAGTATTCAAAAGCAAGATTATAGATAAGATATCTCCCCACTTTCCCCCTTTTTTTAAGGGGGCTGATTTTTTTGAAAATACTTGCTCTAATTCCCTATTTTTTTGAGGATTAAGCCTTATTCAAACCCAATCTACAATTATGACTAACTGAATAATCCTCCAGCAATACTCGTCAACTCCATAATTTTCTCAAACTGAAAATTATGAGCTAAATTCTGAATAAAATTTTGCAGTACCGCCTTTTCTGAAGGGATTTGCTCAATCAATTCTAAAATCAGGTCATCACTGCATTGGGCTGCGGCAGTGTAGACCTGTTTCACCCATTCCGGCGACATTTTAGATAATAGAGTCGCTAAATCCGTAAGCGTCAACACTGATTCTATTTCCTGTTGCCTTACATTTGCGACCTGATAACTTTCTTCTTGATAAATATATTGAACTCCTAAATATTCGCTCAATTTCTCTAGTAATTGTTCCTCACGGAAGGGCTTGTTAATATAATCATCACAACCTGCTTTGATCATTGCCTCTCGTTGTTCCTCAAAGGCATTAGCAGTTAAGGCGATAATAATGGTTTTGTAATTTTGAATTGAGGTTTCTTCTCTAGCTTTAATAATTTTTGTGGCTTCATAGCCGTCCATAATTGGCATCCGCATATCCATTAAGATTAGGTGTGGTTGCCATGTCTGCCAAAGTGCGATCGCTTCAGTACCATTTGCAGCTTCCTGGACTACAAAACCGATGGATGTCAGAATTTTCATTAGCACTAAACGGCTGTCTGTAGAGTCATCAACCACCAAGATGCGGTATTCACTTTGAGCGGACGCTAAACTAATAACTTCGCGTCTAGTTTTTTTGATCTGGATTTCGCTGGCTGTGGCTAGACCAATTTGAATATCAAAAGCAAATTTACTTCCCTCACCAATGGTGCTGGTGACGCTAATATCTCCCCCCATTAATTGCACATATTTGCGGCTAATTGCTAAACCTAGTCCTGTTCCCTGTTGCGATTTCCTTCCGGTTTCAGTTTGCCCAAAAGCTTCAAACAGCAAGTTAATTTCTTGTGGGGCAATACCGCAACCAGTGTCTTGTACCTCGAAGATTAGGCATTGAGTATTGGGCATTGGGCATTGGGAAGGCAGTGCGGTCTTCTCCCAAGGGGAGACGCTAAAAGCGATGGGGTCTCCCCAAGTGGAGCAACTGCCGTCATTGGGCATTGAGAATTGAAGATTAATTATTCTCCTCTGCTCCCCTGCTCCCCCTGCTCCCCAGTCCCCAGTCCCCAATCCCCAGTCCCCAGTCCCCATCCCCACCCGCAATGTCACCCTCCCAGTATCGGTAAATTTGATTGCATTTCCCAGGAGGTTAAGCAAGACTTGACGCAGTTTACTTTCGTCAACTTGGATGTACTGGGGGAGGTGAGATGTATATTCAAAGACTAATTCTAATCCTTTAGAGGTGGCGCGAAAGCGCAACATCTCTTCGAGGTTTTCCAAGAGGCGAATTAAATCAAAACTGTTGAGATTTAATGTGATTCTGCCGGCTTCAATTTTAGACATTTCCAAAATGTCGTTGATTAAGTTGAGGAGATGTTCGCCAGCCCGATTGATGATTGCTAGATTTTGCTGATGTTCACTGGATAAATCACGATCGTGGCTCATGACTTGGGTAAAACCGAGGATGGCGTTAAGTGGGGTACGCAGCTCGTGGCTCATGTTGGCAAGGAATTCGCTTTTGGCGCGATTGGCAGCATCAGCAACGATCACAGCTTCTTGCAATGCTTGTGACTGCCTTTGAGTTTGCGCCAGCAATTGTGCCTGCTGTAAAGCAACACCCAACTGATTGCCAATTTGAACTACGATGTTGATTTCTTCTGGTTTCCATTGGCGGGGATCGGAATTTTGATAACTCGCTAGTAATCCCCAAAGCTGACTACCATATAAAATGGGGACAATAATGTAGGCTTTAGCCTGAAAGCGCTCTAAGAGGTTGATATAAGCAGGATGAAACTCAGCGTTGTAAATGTCTGGGACACAGCGGAAACTTGTACCTTGGATTACTTGCAGTTGAGGATCTTCTACCTGATTATCCGTGCTATCCAAAATTTTCGCTAGGCAACGTTCATCTTGAAAGACATCTTCTGTGAGATGAGGATCATTATTGTGTTCTTCTATTAGAGAAACCCAACCGTTACCCACCGACTCGGAGACAAATTCCCCATTCCAGTGGGGATTGAAACGATAAACAACAACCCGATCGCAGTTGAGTACTTGCCGTAATTCTTCGGTCGTAGCCGCAAATATCGTTTCTAAATCGAGTGTTTGGCGCATCCTTTGAATTACTTGGGCGATCGCTCTTTCGCGTTCTGCACTCTCACGCAAGGCTTCTTCTGCCAATTTTCTCTCGGTAATATCTGTAATTGTACCGATATAACCTTTAATTTCTCCATCATCTCCAAATTCTGGCAAAGCCTGACAAATTACCCAGACGACTGTACTATCATCACGCAAAAAGCGATGTTCATACTTATACGTTGACTTAGCAGATGTTGCTTGATTCCATACCAACAATAGCTGCTCGCGGTCGTCTGGATGTACGGCATTTGCCCAACCTGTTCCCAGAGACTCTTCTAAACTGCATCCAGTAATCTCACTCCAGCGTTGATTAAAATATAAGACATTGCCATTCACATCAGTGTGAAATATACAAGCTGGTGAGGCTTCGGCTAGAAGTTGATATCGCTGTTGACCTTTATGCAAAGCCAGTTCTGCTAACTTGCGATCGTTAATGTCTGCCCAATAACCAACCCATTCTATGGGGTAGTCAACTTCGTCACGAATTAATCTCATCTTTTCGTAGAACCAGTGATAAGTTCCATCAGCATGTAACCAGCGGTATTCGTAGGAAATGTACTCCTGCTCAACAAGGTGGAAAAATTTTTTCGAGATCAGTTCAATATCTTGTGGGTGGACGTGATGGAGCCAGAAATTGGAATTATCAATAAATTCCCGCGCTTCGTAGCCCACCATTTCTTTAACGTTCTCACTGATAAAGGTCGTGCTAAAATCCTCTGATGTTTTGCTGCTATAAATCACTACAGGGCTAGAGGTGAGCAGATATTTTAGGCGTTCGTTGGCTAAACGCAGTTCTTGTTCGACCTGTTTGCGATAGCTAATTTCTACTAAAACTGTGCCGACACCAGAGGGGCGATCGTCCTCACCAGGAATCGGAAAATAAGAAGCTAAGAAGTGGCGGATAATATCTGGTTGTTTAATTGATGCGCTGCTTAATTCTTGATTGAGAATGGGTTGACCAGTCAACAGCACTTGTTGATAAATTGGTTCCACTAGGGGAACGCTGTGGGGTAAGACTTGATGGATGGTCTGGCCAATATGATCTTGCTGGGGTAGTCCATTAATCTCCGCCAGCAGTTGGTTGATTTGCACAAACCGCAGCTGGTTATCTACAATATTCATGCCGACGGGAGCACTGCTAAAAAAGGCATTGAGGCGAGCTTCTCTGAGTGCTAATTCTTGTTCTAGGGTTTTGCGTTCAATCAACCCACCCAACTGAGCAGCCACAGCACTGACGAGCAAGAGCAAACGTCTATCTACCAAGACTGAGCTACGTTTAAAAAACACTAAAACGGCTAATACTTGGTTCCCAGCCAGTATGGGAACACCAAAACCAGCTTTTAATCCCACCTTTGCTGCTTGTCGCGATCGCAGAAAAATTTGTTGTGTAACTTTAGAAACATCTTCTATCCATTCTGGCTTCTGGCTTTGCCAAACTCTTCCTGGTAATCCCACTCCCTGAGGGAATTTCACGGTTTGGCTTTGGCGAGAGAATTCTGCTAAACTACTCTCCTCACCGTACCAGCCTAGACTATGTTCTAAAACAGTCCCATCTTCATTAGGTATCCATGCTTCACCAAAATCCCAGTTAATGGTGTGACAAATTAAGCGCAAGACTACTGCTAAGGCGCTGTTGACATTACTAGCGCGAGTGATGGCTTGGGTTGTCAACAGTAATAAACGGCTTTCATTTTCTGCCTGCTTGCGTTCAGTAATATCTTTGGCAGTACCCAGTACGTACCATTGCCCATTAATCTTGATCATTTCTGCACTCAACAGGGTTGTCCTGATTTCTCCTGTTGCTGTGCAGACATCAATCTCATAGTTGCGGATAGCTTTTGTTTGTTGCAGGATGTGGGTAAGAAAATTATATTCTTCTGGATTCACCCAAATATTCAATTCTTCATCGGTGCGATCAATCACCTGAGACCGAGAATAACCAAAAAACCGACAAAAGCTGTCGTTAACTTCGACATAGTGTTTGTTGGGAACCGTAATTAAGGCAATTGGGTCGGGAGATGACCGAAAAGCCGATGCTAACTTTTCTTCAGAAGCCCGTCGCGCTGCTTCTGCGCGTTGGCGTTCTATTGCCTCCAACACCAAGGATGTTAAATTGCCCAGAGAACGAGCGAAATTTTGATCTTCCAGCGTCCAATGATGAGCAACCCCCACTGCCTCCATACATAAAACTCCTACGGTCTTGCCCTCCAGCCTTATGGGTGTATCGAGTACAGAGGTAACGTTTAATTTTGAGTAACATGCAAAAAATTCTCTAGTTCTGGGATCGTTATAGGCATCATCTGTGGCGATTGGTTGGTCTTGTTGCAAAGCTGCAAAATAAGCTGGATAGTCTGCTGCTGATAAGGAAAGTCCTTCGCTATGTTGATTGCGACTGCCCTCATATAAATCAAAACACTGGATTTTCGTGCCTGTTTCGTCATACAACCAAACACTGGCTCGTTCCATTCCAATATTTTTGACAGCTGTTTCTGTAATTTTACTCAAAGCTGCTTTCAAGTCACCCTGATAAAGGGTCTGATTTTGTGCCAGTTGGGTTAGCACTAGGTTATGATTGCGGAGCTTAATCGCGCTTTCTTGGAGTAGTTTTTCTATACCTCGGCGCTGTGTAATATTACTAGCAGTGCCTGTCATCCCTATAACTAAACCCTCTTCATTGCGTAATGCGATCGCATTAAACATTAGATAAAGTAAGGTACCATCTTTAGCTACACAGCTAGTTTCATGTTGGAAAATAGGCTTTTCCTGAAGAACACGCTCAAAGGCTACTTTATCTTGAGCAACTTGTGTAGGCGAGATGAAATCAGTCAAGGCACGCCCGATCATTTCCTGCGGTTCGTAGCCATAAATCTGTTTGACTGCCGGGTTGACAAAGGTAATTAGTCCATCAATGTTCACCGACCAGATCATATCCTGGGATGTCTCCACTAGGTGGCGATACTGACTTTCACTCTTCTCCAGGGCGGCTTCGACTAACAGACGTTCACTTTGGTAAACTTCTCTACAAAAGGTTTTGCTAATGCTAAAGGGAATTTGTTTTAAAATATCTTCTATTTGTCTGTTGCGAATATTTAACTCTCCTGCAACCCGTTGCCGCTCTTTTCTCTCCCGTTGCAGTTGAGCCTTTTGTTCTTTTAACTGTTTTTTCAGCCTTTGGATAGTGAGTTGATTTTGTACGCGCAATAATACTTCTTTAGTTTGGAATGGTTGAGTAATATAGTCAATATTGCCTAAATCTAATCCGTTTACTTCTTCAGATAATTCATCTAAAGCACCGAAAACAATTATCGGCATCTCTTGAGTTTTATAGTTAGCTTTCAACTGTTGACAAACTTCATAAATATCCATCTCTAACATGCAAACATTTAGCAAGAGCAAATCAGGGGGAGAAGCAAGCACCGTATTGATTGCCAATTGTCCAGAAATCACACTTTGCACTTGATAACCTTTATTTTTAAGGATGTCTGATAAAAAATGTAAATTCTCTAAGTTGTCATCAACTAATAAAATTTTTATTTTTTTAGCATCCATATCAGTTACTAAGTTAATTTCTATCAAGAGTAATTTGTTAAATCAAACAGAACATGAAATCAGAAAGCAAAACTCTGTTACCAGATTGTAAATAAAATCATCGTCGCTTACCACCATACTTCACGTCAAGAGAAGAATCAGCGACCCTAGTCCTTAGAATGGGCTGGAGCCTTTGACTACAAGCGAATTTAGTTAAATTTACATTATGTAATATAGTTTAATTTCTTATTGCCTACTTACTTTGACATCAACGATTCTCAAGCTTTTCACCCTTTTTTTGTTTGATACGGTAAATTCGACCTGTGTCTGTACGGTTTACCCAACTATTTTGAGATTTTTATTTTATTAAATTACTTACTAGAGAGAAGAAATAAAGCAAATAAAGCTCCTCTCTAAAAAACTAGAGGTTCGGTAATTGCTTAAATATCTGCAACCTCTAAATACCTCTAAAACTTAGTTTGATTACCCAAAATTGAATTGGAAAGTTAAGGAGATATTGAGATATGGCACTGATTCGTTGGGAACCATTCCGTGAAATGGAGATTCTGCGTCGTCAAATGGATCAACTCTTCTCTGAGCTTACAGTAGCCGAGCGCGGCAACTCCGAGATTTCTCCATCACCAAGAACAGCGTGGGTTCCTGCTGTGGAATTATCTGACAATGGTTCCGAATTGCTATTAAGAGTTGAGATTCCAGGCGTGGAACGTCAAGACATGGATGTTCAAGTTACTCAAGATGCAGTTTCGATTGCTGGTGAGCATCGTTACAAAAAACATTCCGAATCTAACGCTAAAGTTCATTCGGAATTCCGGTATGGCAAGTTCACTAGAATAATTCCTCTGCCAACCAAAGTTCAGAATCAACAAGTTAAGGCAGACCTAAAAGATGGGATTTTAATCTTGACTTTACCCAAACTGGAGCAAGAGCAGACCAAGGTATTCAAAGTGAATTTAGGCCAATCTGAAAGTTCTACAACAGCTTCTATAGAAGCTGGCAATGGGAACACACAACCCAACATTAGATCGCAAGAAAGCGTTCAAACTGCTTGAGAAGATGTTCTATTCTCTCATTCAAAAGTTCCTATATCTCTGAAGTAGGTAAATTTTGATAAAAACCCCAGCTAAACTCATTGGCTGGGGTTTTTATTGCTTTTTTTATTCAGTACTGTTTTGGTAAATTCAGAAAGAGGTGTTATTCCTCTTGCACATCAACCCAGATACTGCCTTCTTCCACACGAACCGGAAACACTGGTAGTGTCTTTGGTTGTGAAACTAACGAGAGTACCTTACCTACCCCAGGTGGCCAGGAACACCAATCTTTTACCTCACCAGTCCGCAGGTCAAAAGCACTGTGATGGAAGGAACAAACAATTGCCCCACTTTCAGTTATTTTCCCACTTTTCAGCGGTAATTTTAAGTGGGGACAGGTGTTATCTACAGCATAAAGCTGATTTTCGTGATTCAAAACCAGAATTTTCCGGTTGCCAACTTTCACCACTTGTCGCGTACCAGGGGAAAGTGCTTCAACTGCAAGAACTTTAGTCCAGCTCATTAGGTTCTCCTCTCCTAATATATCTGCTTTCAGTTTCCCGCAATAGTGACCAGTGCGATCGCCTTTCAGTACTGGAGAGTCGGGAAGGATAAAGTCAGCAGCTAGCAAACTTTTCCCGAAAGAGCGATCGCTAGTGAGATACCAAAACTATAAAATCTTACATTAAATCCAACTTCTACACTGAATAAAAATATTTTTGGGTAAACTAAATAAAGCCCTGACTGTCCCTGCATGATAGGGATTGTAGCTGATAACAGACAATTTTGAGGGATATAAAAAATGATTAAGACAAGTTACGAATTTGACCAGTCTATCCTCCCCGCAGGATCTTCATTAAAGACTAATATTCTGCTACGTTTTCGTGCTGACATAGCTGAATCTCCCCGACGTAACCTTAACCTTTCTCTTGTAATTGACCGTTCTGGCTCTATGGCAGGCGCTCCCTTGCATCACGCACTCAAAGCCGCTGAGTCTGTAGTAGATCAGCTTGAGCCAGATGACATTCTTTCAGTAGTTGTTTACGACGATGAAGTGGACAGCGTTGTGCCACCCCAAGCTGTGACTAACAAGAGCGCACTGAAAAATTATATCCGCAAGGTGAGAGCAGGCGGTATTACCAACTTATCGGGGGGATGGCTCAAAGGCTGTGAACACGTGAAGACGCGACTTGATCCGCAAAAAATCAACCGTGTTCTCCTGCTTACCGATGGTCACGCTAATATGGGTATTCAAGACCCCAAAGTACTGACAGCGACATCGGGGCAAAAAGCTGAGGAAGGCATTACCACAACTACGTTAGGTTTTGCTCAGGGTTTCAATGAAGACCTGCTAATTGGTATGGCAAGGGCCGCCACGGGCAACTTCTACTTCATTCAGAGCATTGATGAAGCAACTGAAGTGTTTAGTATTGAGTTAGACAGTCTCAGAGCAGTAGTGGGACAGAATCTCAAGGTGACACTGGAGTTGGCTGATGGTGTCAGCCTTGTTGATACCTTAAGTCTTGCTAAAGTTAGCCAGAATGACGCTGGTCAAGCTGTCCTCACCTTGGGAGAGCTTTACGAGGGCGAAGACAAACTTCTCGGTTTGAGTTTGCTAATCTCAAGCGCTCAAGTTGGTGATTTACCTGTGATGAAGTTGCATTACAGCGCTGATGTTGTACAAAATGACCTGATTCAAAGTGTCTCAGGCATAGTAGATGTTGTCGCTAAAGTTGGCACTGTCGAAGAAGCAGCTTTTGCCTCTACGAGCCATATCATCCTGGAACTGAGTCGCCTCACCATCGCTAAAGCCAAAGAGACTGGCCTCAATCTAGCTGAACATGGCAAGCATCAGGAAGCGGAACAAATCCTCCGGGCGCTTGTGAAAGATTTGCGAGATAAAGGGTTGAACGAAAATTTTGAAATTGCTGAAGAGATCGATCAACTTGAGTATTTCGCAGGTCGGATCGCCCAAAAAGCTCTAGGCAATGCTGGACGGAAAGAGATGCGCGATCAAACTTACCAGACGATGACGCGCAATCGCAGCGATCTGGTGGGTCGAGGTGTCACTACTGGCGATGAAGTGTACGCGATGCCGATTGTGAATCAAGTCGGTTCAGGTGTTGAATTGTACTGCGTTCGTGAAGGGGGTAAACTGCGGGTCAAAGTCGTGTCCGAAAGTTACGATTCAACCAAGAACGTCCAGTTTCCCCGGGCCATTCGTGCCGAGGGGGCACGCTATGTTGTTGAAGGACTGGAACTCTCAAGTGATGCCACTTTCTACCGTGTCCGTGGTAATATCACCCGTTTTGCTCAACCCGGTGAAGCAGATATTTTCGTTGCCCCTAAACAATCGAATTTCACTAACACAGGTAAAGCTTCCAAAGGCCCCGCCAGTGCTGCTGATCTTCCCACAGCTGACAGTGTAGGGGACAGCATTTTAGTTCAGTGTGTCAAAGATGGCAGCAAACTCCGTGCTAGAGTAGTTTCCGACGGATATGAACCGGATTGGAACATGCGTTTTCCGCGATCGGTTCGGGAAGAAGGAATGCTTTACGTCGTTGATGAAGTCAAAACCGCACCTGATGGCAAATCTTATATTGCCTGTGGTGAAATTAAGCGATTTGTCCAACCTACTACTAATTGAGTTGAATTGGGGACTGGCGAAGAAGCAAGGGAGCAGAGGAGAAGTTGCAGTAAGTTTATTCCCCTCTGCCCCTCCGCACCTCTGCCCCTCTGCCTCTTGTCCCCAATCCTTAAAAGATGCCAAGTAAATATGCCTTAGCCGACTGAGACTGTCAGGATCAAAGAGTAAAGAGTAAAAGGCAATCTATTTTGACTTTTAACTTTCTCCTTTTGTTCAACTTCCACAACGGGAGGTTTAATCTTGACTAAATTGAAAGTCGGTATCAATGGCTTCGGTCGAATCGGACGACTTGTGCTTCGCGCTGGCATCGATAATCCCAACATTGAGTTTGTGGGCATTAACGACTTAGTACCACCAGATAACCTTGCTTATTTATTAAAGTACGACTCAACCCACGGCCAATTAAAGCAAAAGGTTGAAGCCAAGGAAGACGGCATCCTGATTGACGGACATTTCATTCCTTGTGTGTCAGTTAGGAATCCAGCAGAGTTACCTTGGGGAAAATTAGGTGCAGATTATGTCGTGGAAGCGACCGGACTCTTCACTGACTACGAAGGAGCTGCAAACCACCTGAAGGCAGGTGCAAAGCGAGTGGTAATTTCCGCTCCCACCAAAGATCCAGATAGAGTTACTACCCTGTTAATCGGTGTCAATCATCACCTATTTGATCCTAGCAAGGATATCATTGTTTCCAATGCTAGCTGCACTACAAATTGTCTAGCTCCCATAGCTAAGGTGATTAATGACAACTTTGGGTTGACTGAAGGGTTGATGACTACAGTCCATGCCATGACTGCCACTCAGCCAACTGTAGACGGCCCCAGCAAGAAAGACTGGCGGGGTGGTCGAGGTGCATCCCAAAATATTATTCCCTCTTCCACAGGCGCAGCGAAAGCCGTAGCACTGGTTTTACCAGAATTGAAGGGCAGGTTAACTGGGATGGCATTACGAGTTCCGACTCCCGATGTCTCTGTAGTTGATTTAACTTTCAAAACAGCCAAAGCCACTAGTTATAAGGAAATCTGTGCTGCCATGAAGGAAGCTGCCGCAGGTTCACTAAAGGGTATTTTGGGTTACACAGACGAAGAAGTAGTTTCCACAGATTTTCAAGGCGATACCCATTCCAGCATCTTCGACGCAGGTGCTGGGATTGAGTTGAATTCCAACTTCTTCAAGGTAATTGCCTGGTATGACAACGAGTGGGGCTACTCAAATCGCGTGATTGACCTGATGTTGTCTATGTCACAGAAGGAAAAACTCGCCACGACAGCGGCTATGGTTTGATTAGGAATTGGGAATTGGGCATGGGGCATGGGGCATGGGGCATTAGTAATTAAGTTTCTTCCCCAATCCCTAATCCCCAGTACCCAGTACCCAATTTGGGATTTGGGTGAAATGGTAAATACTCCGAAAATAAAACGCAATCTAGTATTTTTATTTAGCAAACCAGTGATATGAAGCACCTGTAAATTTGGATGTTTTGTGCGATGTCTACGACAGGCTACGCCTACGCTCAAAGCATCCAAATTTGCAGGTTACTCCTCAACCCCCAATCCCTATGCGTCGAACCAAAATCATTTGTACTGTTGGCCCGGCTACATCTGCACTTGAAAAGCTGCAAGCCTTAGTAGAAGCTGGAATGAATGTAGCACGGCTGAATTTTTCCCACGGGGCTTATGAATTCCACGCCCAAACGGCTCAGTATCTTAGACAGATTAGTACTGAGCAACAAAAGCCGATCGCAATTATGCAAGACCTGTGTGGCCCCAAAATTCGTTTGGGAACTTTACCACCGGAAGGGTTAAATCTGGAAGCTGGTAGTGAAGTCACCTTTGTTTTGCAAGAAAAAGGTGACAGTATCGACGAACTACCCCTACCATTGCCGACTTTATTCGCAATGGTGCGACCAGGCGAACCGATTTTGATTAATGATGGTCGCGTCAAGTTGATAGTCACTGATCGCGATGCCGATCGCATTCGGGCCCAAGTAAAAATTGGCGGGTTAATTTCTACGCACAAGGGAGTGAACCTGCCCCAAACTCCTTTACCTGTTAGTTCGATCACCGAAAAAGACTTGCTGGATCTGCGCTTTGGGATTCAGTTGGGTGTAGACTGGGTAGCGGTGTCCTTCGTGCGATCGCCACAAGACTTAGAACCTGCCAGACGAATGATTGAAGCAGCTGGTGCTTCCATCCGCTTAATTGCCAAAATCGAAAGAGCAGAAGCAGTAGAGAATTTTGATTCCATTCTGAAGGTTGCCGATGCGATTATGATTGCCCGTGGCGATTTAGGGGTGGAAGTGCCAATTCATGAAGTACCCCTAATTCAAAAAGATATTATTCGTCGTTGCAATCGGGCTGGCAAGCCGGTGATTACAGCCACCCAAATGCTAGAGTCGATGATTAGCGCTCCTGATCCCACCCGCGCTGAAGCAACCGATGTTGCCAACTCCATCTTAGATGGTACGGATGCAGTAATGCTTTCTGGTGAAACCGCTGTCGGACAATATCCCATCGCCGCCGTCCAGATGATGCACAACATCGCCGTGCGGACAGAACAGGCTCTAGATGAGGGTAGCAAACATGCTTGGTGTCATGAAGCAGGCAGTCTCAGCGTTACTGAATCTGTGGCAGAATCTGTGTGTCGCATCGCTTATGAAACAGGCTCACGGGCAATTCTCTGTAACACTTCATCAGGAAGTACGGCGAGAATGGTATCTAAATACCGCCCTACTTCTCCCATTATTGCCCTCACTTCTGACATCACCGCTTATCGCCAACTAGCACTTTCTTGGGGTGTGGAAGCTTTGCTGATCCCACCAGTCCACAATGCCGAAGAGATGTTTACCAATGTGGTGAACACAGTTGTAGACATGGGTCTAGCGAATAAGGGCGATAAGGTAGTAATTACCTCTGGTGTTCCAATTGGTAAATCGGGCACAACTAGTTTAATCAAAGTGCATTCCATTGGACAGCCAATTTCGGCATAAGGCACTTAGAATAGGGCTGTGGCTATGAATAGTAAGCAAACTTAGGCAATGATTCTGAAAAATTGCCAGAATCAAAATTGAAGGAACTAAGGACTGGGGACTGGTGATTGGGGACTAAGGACTGGGGAGACAAGGAGGAGAATAATAACTCTTGTACAGATGCGATTAATCGTGTCTCTACTCCTAACTCAGCACTCAGCACTCAGCACTCAGCACTCGCTAGTAAATCCTAAACAAACATCACGGAGTATTTTATGTCTAAGAATTTACTGGAACAATTGCGAGAAGTGACTGTTGTGGTCTCAGATACAGGGGATATTCAGGCAATTGAAAAGTTCAAACCCCAAGACGCCACCACCAATCCTTCTCTGATTACTGCTGCGGCGCAGATGCCGGAATATCAGGGAATTGTCGATCAAACTTTACTTCAGGCAAAGAAAGATGCCGGAGCCGGAGCTACCCAAGCACAGATCGTTTCTCTTGCTTTTGACCGTTTGGCAGTTGCTTTTGGATTAAAGATTTTACAAATCATTCCCGGCCGCGTGTCTACAGAAGTAGATGCTCGCTTGTCCTACGATACTGAAGCTACCCTGACTAAGGCACGAGAATTAATTGCTCAGTATAAAGCCGCCGGGATTGGCCGCGATCGCGTTTTAATTAAAATTGCCACCACCTGGGAAGGCATTCGCGCTGCGGAAATTCTCGAAAAAGAAGGTATTCACTGTAACCTTACCTTGTTGTTTGGTCTTCACCAAGCGATCGCCTGTGCAGAAGCTGGTGTCACCTTAATTTCTCCCTTTGTTGGCCGGATTCTCGACTGGTACAAAAAAGATACTGGACGGGACAGCTACCCAGCAGCCGAAGATCCAGGAGTTTTGTCTGTTACCAAAATCTACAACTACTACAAGAAATTCGGCTATAAAACCGAAGTTATGGGAGCTAGCTTCCGTAACATTGGTGAAATTACTGAACTTGCAGGTAGTGATTTGCTGACCATTTCGCCCTCACTTTTGGCTGAATTACAAACAACCATTGGAGAACTGCCACGCAAACTTGACCCTGCCAAGGTAGCAAATTTAGAAATTGAAAAGATATCTATTGACAAAGCTACCTATGACAAGATGCACGCAGCTGACCAGATGGCTACTGACAAACTAGACGAGGGCATCAAAGGTTTCACCAAGGCACTAGAAGACCTGGAAAAACTTTTGGCAGACCGACTAGTTCGCCTTGAAGGAGAAGTAGTAGCAAGTCATTAGAAGATCACAATAATTAGTGGTTGGTGGTTAACTACTAACCACTAACCATTCGTTAGCTGTATCAGCCGTCATCAATAACGACCTCGGATATATTGGTTTCGCCCGTAGGGCTGCTGGCGGCGAATAAACTGCCGTTCTCTGATCTGCTGCCGTCGGCGAATAACCCGCCGTTCTCGGATATTTTGGTATCGTTCGGGCTGCCGTCGGCGAAGAAACTGCCGTTCTCTGAACTGCTGCCGTCGGCGAATAATTTGGTATCGTCCTGGCCGCCGTTGAGCAATTAAAAGCTCTCCGGTTTTATCTCCAATTAGATTAGCCTCTGGCGCTGCGCTCTGTTCATTGCGAACATTACTTAGAGAAATATCCTTCGCTTCAGCTAATGAGGGCGGATACACAAAAGCACATAGCAACATTGCTATTGAGGATAACTTCCTGAAACCTTTCATGTTTTTGCTTCTCTAAACTTTAGGTAATAATTTTATTAAAACACTTTAAAGTCCGCGAATTATCGCTTGCACACTTTTTTTTAAACTTAATTTGGTATGAAATTATGTATTGCAATTTCACCCTTATGGATAATTGCAATTTTTTTTAAATTGTGTATTTAAATAGTCAGCATATAGCAAAATGTAATTTTTTCCACATCGACAAAATATAGCGGTTATTAATTGAATACGCTAGATTTTCTTCTTGTGGAATGGACTGAAAAGCCTTACCTAATATAGGCAAGATGCACCCATATTTTGATTTAAGGAGGGAGCATCTCAATGAGTGTAAAAATACCCCTAGCCCTGGCGAATGGAATTCGCGGCTATACAGACAAAACCCACCTTCGTGGGTTTAAAATTCCTTGAGTCCGCCTACGCAGACTTCTCTGCGAGACGCACTTGCGTTCGTTTGTGTAGCCGCGATTTTTAATCGCCAGGTATATTTGCAAAGGTGAGATGCTCCCATTTAAGGAAGCCTGAAATCAGATTTCTGTCCATCTCAGAAGATGTATCGAAACTGTATTGAATGTAAAAGATAACTGCTAAATATTCTTCGAGTTAACTGTAAATAATAAGCTGTTACCAAATTTCTCTCTCCAGCCAAACTGACTCAAATAAACCCTAAATATTTCGAGATGCGATATCCGAGCCAAATACCCACAAGACCTCCGATAACACTCCATAGAATCGAGGTAATCGAGAACAAACTTCCACCCCATAATATCGGCATATAGCTGCCAATAGTAGATCCCAAAAACATTCCAATCCCGATAAGTAATTTATTCATTTGGGGAAAGCCTCAAAAGTGGTTTAAATGAGTTGCGATAAATGTCCAGAATTTAGCTTTCAAAGGGAAATTCCGTACAGTCGCCACAGCGCACTTCTACCTTGCTCAACTCTTGAGTTACTGACAAGGGTAAATTTAAGTAGTTAAGCGATCGCTACTTGTTAAAGTCTGGACAAAATAACTCCAAAGACTAAATACGCTAGGGATTTGTAAAATTAGTGAATTTATCGAAAGCGACGGGAAACTCTATCCCCAGGTGTCTGTAGAGGGATAGTCGCCCCGTCACTTGGGGCATTGGTAACTTCTTCCCCATGCCCAAAAACTCCATTCCACAAGTGCCGTGGAGTTTTTCATTTATTCATACCGCGAATTATCAGCCAAGCTCCTCCAGAGGAGATCAACAACAATGGTGTCAACCAATCATTCCAACGCACATATAAAGTCTGTGTCTGTCGCCGATAAATTGTTTCAGCATGAGTTTCGTAGGTATTATATCCAGACATCCACAAGGTTTTGCCGTGAGGATCTACAAAGGCGGAATATCCGGTATTAGTTGCCCGTGCTGACCATCGATCAGTTTCAATTGCCCGCATGATATCCTGTGCATGGTGCTGGAATGGCATGGATGCAGTGTAATGGGCATCGTTAGAAGAACTGAGGATAAATTGCCCACCCATAGCAGCTTGACGGCGAAATTGTTCAGGAAAAGCAGATTCGTAACATATACTAGCGATCGCCCGACCAAAAGGAGTGTCAAATAACTGATTTGCTGAACCAGGAACTTGGTGTGCATCTAAAGGCGACAAGCGCTGAACTAGCCCGCCTAAAATTCCTTCAAAGGGAATATACTCTCCCAGAGGTACTAGTTTGGCTTTGTCGTAGCGGCTGACAATTTCACCCTTACTGTTGAAAGTAAACAAACTAATTGTATAACTGTCTCCCCGTTCGCCAAAAGCCCCAATCCAAGCAACTACGCCTTTTTCTTTCACAGCTGCGACTAAGGCAGTTCCCAGCAAGTTACGCTGGAAAATAGGTAAGGCTCCTTCTGGGGTGAGGACTGCATCTACACCTTGATTTGCTAAAGTTATATACCCACTGGTGTAATTTTCTTGGGCGCGACGAAACCCTTCGGAACTTCGTAAAAGTCGGTTCGGGATATTACCCTGAACAATCCCCACTTTTAAGGCTGCTTCTGGTAGTTGGGCGATGGGGCGACTGTATAAGATAAAACCTATCAGGTGTAAGCTAATTAATAGTCCTGTGGCGATCGCTAAGTATTTATTAACGAACCGCAGAGGCGCAGAGAACACGGAGGAAATTTTCTCTGTGCCCTCTGTGCCTCTGCGGTTTATCCATCCTTCAGCAATTAAGCCATTAACAGCAACTATTGCCGCTGTCACAGTATTAGGCCCAGAGAGTTGACCCAGATGTACAATTACGAGATTGTGCGGGCTTTGAGTGTAAGCAAGTGAACTCCACCACAGAGGGCCAGCACTCCATAGACTCTCTAAGCCGCACCAGATGGCTGTACCAATTAATATACGTAGCCACGGTTTTTGTCCAGCTAGCCGAACCATTACAGCTGCCCAAATAGCAACAAATATCCCTCCCAAGACACTGATGAATCCCCAACAAAAAAGAGTGATTGCCAAACTTGGCAACCACGGAACGCCCAACCAAGTCATGGGATGAATTCCCGTAATCCAAGATAGGGCGACACCGTGATAACCGATACCCCAGAGAAAAGGCGGGAGGAATTGGTTTTTACCTTTAGTTGAAGTGACAGTGACAACTAGTACCCATAAGGGAACTAGAGCAATCCAAGCCAAGAACCATGCACCTACAGGGGCAACGGTTAGCCCCATTAAAATGCCGCTAGCTAAGGCAATTAAGTAAGGGAGTAAGGCGGTTAACCTCTCCCTCTGCTTTTTATTCTGCTTCTTCTGCATCGACAGCATCAGGTGGAACTATTGCAACTCCGGTAATAGCGTCGTCTTCATCTAAACGCTGCACTCTTACCCCAGTTGCCGATCGCGATTGGATAGAAATCGCATTCACTGCTTGCCGGATGATAATACCGCGATTTGTTACCATCATGATTTCATCATCATCGTTGTTGACAATGCGTAGGGTTGCCAGCTTGTCTTTGTTTTTGCGGTTTTTGAACTTAGTTGCCATTAAACCCTGACCAGCACGGTTTTGCAGGCGGAATTGGGCAACTGGTACGCGCTTACCATATCCTCCCATTGTAATTACCAACACCCAAGGGCCAACTACGGCACTGCTAGGCACTTCTGCGGATTCTTCATTAATTTCGATATCTTCTGTTTCGATTGTTTCGATTGTTTCGATATCTTCTGTTTCGGCTATTTCGGCTTCTATAACTGTATCCAAAGTTTCAAGAATTGCTGCGGGGAGAATATCCATACCCACGAGTTCATCTTTATTTTTGAGTTTCATGGCTTTCACCCCACGAGTCGCCCTGCTTAAAGGACGCAGTTGTTCGTGGTTGCACCGGAAGTTAATCGCCATCCCGTTACGAGAACCAATAATTACACTGTCCTCTACTCTAGCGCGTCGCACCCAGCGCAGTTGGTCGCCTTCTTCTAAGGAAATGGCAATCAAGCCATTGGCGCGAATATGACTAAAGGCTGCTAATTCGGTTTTCTTGATATTCCCGCCCTTAGTGAGCATGACCAGATATTCTTCGCTGCTAAACTCATCAACCGGTACAATTGAGGTGATTTTTTCCTCTTTGGGAATCGGTAACATTTGCACAATTGGTGTCCCGCGACTGGTACGCGAACTCGCTGGAATTTGATAAGCTCTCAGGCAATAAACAACACCACGCTCACTAAAGAATAAAATACTGTCGTGATCGCAGCAAGTTAAGAAATGCTCAATGGTATCATCATCTTTCACCTTAGCTGCGGCTTTACCTCTGGTAGCACGGCTTTGCGCTTCAAAGGTGTTGACTGGCATCCGTTTGATGTAGCCTTGCTCTGTAACTAGAATTATTGCTTTTTCATTGGCAATTAGGTCACGGTCATCTAATTCCCCTTCCCCTGGTAAAATCACCGTGCGGCGGGGTGTGGCAAAGCTAGTTTTGAGTTGCCCGACTTCAGTTTCAATGATTTCTAGCACTCTCTCTCGGCGGGCCAAAATATCCTGCAAGTCGGTAATCTTCGCTTGTAATTCATCGTGTTCCAGACGAATTTTGTCTGCTTCTAAAGCAGTCAAGCGCCGCAATTGCATCTGCAAAATCGCATCTGCTTGCACTTCTGAGAGTCCGTAAGTTGTGATTAATTCGCCTTTAGCTGTGGGCGCATCGGGAGCATGACGAATCAAGACAATAATCGGATCTAACTGAGACAGGGCAATTAATAACCCTTGCAGGAGATGGTCGCGTTCCTCGGCTTTCCGCAGTTCGTAGCGGGTGCGTCTGGCAATAGATTCGATGCGAAAATCCAAGAAGACGGTTAAGAACTGCTTGAGGGTGAGTACTTGGGGTTCGCTATTCACCAACGCCAGCATATTCGCGCCGAAGTTGGCTTGCAGTGGCGTTTGCTTGTAAAGGTTGTTCAGAACGACGCGCGGATAAGCATCACGCTTGAGTTCGATGACAACTCGCATCCCGTCGCGATCGCTTTCATCCCGGATATCTGCGATCCCTTCTAGACGCTTCTCGTTCACCATTTCGGCGATTTTTTCAATCAGCGCCGCTTTGTTGGTTTGATAGGGCAATTCGGTGATGATAATTGCTTCTCTATCTGGGCGTCCCCGTTGTTCAACGGTTTCAATGTTAGCTACACCACGCATGGTAATGGAACCACGCCCGGTAGTGTAAGCTTCTCGAATGGCAGATGTTCCTAAAATTTGCGCCCCAGTCGGAAAGTCTGGGCCGTGGACATACTGCATTAATTCGAGATCGGTGATTTCTGGATTGTGGATTACAGCCACCAAAGCATCGATCAATTCGCCCAAGTTGTGGGGGGGAATGTTGGTAGCCATGCCCACGGCAATCCCAGAAGAACCGTTAAGCAATAACTGCGGAATCCGTGCCGGTAAGACTGTGGGTTCTTGCTGGGAACCATCGAAGTTATCGGCAAAGTCTACAGTTTCTAATTCGATGTCGTGGAGTAGACCAGCACTAGTTAAAGCTTGCAAGCGGCATTCGGTGTACCGCATGGCGGCTGGCGGATCGTTGTCTACCGAACCAAAGTTACCATGCCCGTTAACTAGGGGCGATCGCATGGAAAAATCCTGTGCCATTCGCACCAGGGCATCATATACTGCCGTGTCGCCGTGGGGGTGATATTTACCTAATACTTCCCCCACCACACGGGCGCATTTCTTAAATGGGCGATCATGGAGCAGACCTAGCTCGTGCATTGCGTAGAGAATGCGACGATGCACAGGTTTTAGACCATCCCTGGCATCTGGCAACGCCCGACCCACTATCACGCTCATGGCGTATTCCAGATAAGACTGCGACATTTCGGTTCGCAAGTCTATCGGGATAATCCTCTCCTGTGAGGTTGTCATAACCTAAAAATCTCCAAAAATCGTAGATTTTAGCTTTTTTACTCAACAAAGCGCAAAATTATTCTAAATTGCTCTTGAATAATTGCTATAATTTGATACAATCTTAGCATATATTGCTTTTTATTGCCTGGGCAGCAACTCAGGCAATTGTCCGATCCGTAGCTTCTCTCTGAGATTTGAGTTGAGATGCGATCAGAGGAACTTTAGGGGCAAGAAAAAACCCAACCAAACTGGCAAAAAGGATTGGCGTAAAGGGACTCAAGTTAGTCAGTTTTGATAGTAGCAAAGTCGTACTTATCGGTGTGCGGGTTACGGCTGCGTTGACAGCCGCCATTGTACAAATCATGGCAAGGGCAGGATCGAGTCCCGGAATTAAGACTGCTACTGCTTTACCAATGCAAGCACCAGTGAAAAATAGGGGAATGATGAATCCACCGCGCCAGCCACCTGTTACCGTAATGCTAATGGCAGCCATTTTCCCAAGAGCTAGAGTTAAGAGAAAAACAGCACCAAAATTAGTAGTGAGGACAGAATCTAACTCTTCATGTCCAAAATAACGGGTGAGGGGTAATAAAACTGCTAAAATGCCAAGTCCCACTCCTGCTAGTGTTGTGCGTACATAAATGGGAACAGGAGTTGGTGCAAAGATGCCCAGACGTGAAACTGCTTGCCAAAAGGCATCGCAGCCGCGAAAAATGCCCATAAAAATCCATCCCGCCACCGCTCCGATAATTCCAAACGCGATCGCGATCGCAAAATCATCAATCTTTTCTAGGTGATACTGAGGAAAATGCCAAGTGGGCGCAATTCCCAAGTGGGTAATTGCGGCAAACACCAGATAGCTAGCGCAACTCGAAACAATGGCCGGCATCAAAGCTTCGTAATATTCCACAATATGCTCATGGTGTAAAATCTCCAAGGCGAACATTGCACCGCCAAGAGGTGCGCCAAACAAGGCAGTGAAGCCAGCCGCCATCGCTGCTAAACTCATGGTTCTGAGGTCTTCACCTTGGAGTTTTAAGCGATCGGCAACCCAAGTACCAAAAGAACCTGTTACCTGTACGAGTGGTGCTTCTGGGCCAGCACTACCGCCTGCCGAGATGCTGATTAGAGAAGCAAGAATCATTGAGGGATTTTTGCGAACATCTAGGCGTCCGCCACGAAAATGAATATTGTCAACAATCACGGCAATTTCACCGGGATTTCCCAAAAAATGAATCACTAGACCGATAACTAAACCGCTAAGTGGCATCACTATCAGCAGGCTAAAACCCTCAAATCGCTGGAGTCTGTGAGTTAAAAACTCTAGAATATTCCAGTACAACGCCGCAAATAGACCACCAGCAGTCCCCACAACTATCCAGCGGATCACCCACTGCGAAATCATCAAGGGATTACGCTTTACCAGTCCAAAAAGTTGAGCAAATGTCCAGCGTTGAGTTTGATTGGTAACGGGGGGCTTGTTTGGTAACACTACTTATTTCCTCTTTATGAAACAGAGAGTACTGAATATTTACGCTTTTTATGGTAGTGGCTATTTAGTTTAGTGAATCATCTTTGGTCTACAAAGAGAGATGTCTCCGACGACCTGTGACGCTCGATAGCGCAGCATTAGCGACACAGGAGCGTCTGACTCGCTAACGCCTTTTCTTCCCCATTGCTATGTGAAATTAAGTCCCAAGATAGTGTGTACCTCACCATAGAAGAACTTAAGCTTGGCGTATAAGTTTCGGGAAATAGTGATGAATAAGGAAACAGTTCCTAGTCAAGCTGAAAAATCTAATCCAGAAGGTGATGCATCGCAATTAAGTCCAGAGGTACTGGACAAAATCAAACACCCTGCGAGAATAGACGATGTTATTCGGGAGCAATCACCAGAAGAACGTAAAACTAACCCAGCTTTAGTACCAGAAATGATTGATGATCCAACTGATGATTGATTGGGTTTGCGAAAGAAGAATCGAAATGCTCAGATTTCCGATTTCTCTAAGAAGTCGGAAATCTTGTTAGTAATCTGTTGCTATAAAATATCTGGTAAATCTCTAATTTTCTGGGTTGTTCGACTGCTGAAAATGCTAATACTTCAAAGTTTGGGGGAATTATGTTGCAACCCTGTGAGCAGAGAAGTTGTTTTACCAACATTGGCATGAAGATTAATTACAGCTAAACTGCCAATAGGACAATCTTTTTGTTTTTTTGCTGTTGTGTGAAACTAACACTACTACAGGGTTAAAACCGACACTTAATCACTATTCTAGTTGAGAAGTTAATAATGTTTTCCCTTATCCCAAGGGAGTGAAGTTTTGCAAGTACCCATGCGAGTAGATTTACCCGCTGCGAAAATAATAGCAAAGTTGCTACCCACTCCCCGACTTATTGAAGAAGTTGGGGAGCTAAATTTAGGTTCATAAATTGATATTCTACTCTAAATTACTCCCAAATCTCAGATTATTTGCAATTGTCATCTATACTAAGTTAGATTCTAGAGAAATTCAATTTTCTAACTAGGGTTGTATATACAGAAGTTATCACAAAGTTATTTAATGAAAAGCATCTTACTTAATTTTTTAATAATGTTTGTTAAGTAAATAAATAAGATCCATCTAAAAATATTATTAAACAATTATAAAAGACTATTTCTTAAATAAGTTGATAAATGAATACTTCTAATTTAAACAATATTTTCAAACATAATATTAAAAGCAACAAAATTAATCTCTGCTAACAAAGGATTACTCTAAATAGATTCAGGAACTATGCAAAATTATGAAATAACATAAACGCCTTTGTGGAGCGTCTCGTGACGCAGCCTCTCCTAGAGAATAGAAGCAGATTGCTGCAAAGTTCTTGCGTAAGTCCTGATATTGTGAAACCATAGCTTGTAACTTGCTTATACAACTGCAACTAGCCTGTCTCTAGGCTCACTCCAGAAAAAAGTACTGGTACTGATAACGCTCATGACGCCATCTCCAAACTCAGGAAACAATCAGGAACCATCTAATCGTCGTCTGTGGCTCCTGCTTTTAGGACGTACCAGTTTGGCTCTGGGTGGGGTTTTGCTAGTTGGAATTATAGTTGGTGCTTGGTGGGCTAGAAGCTATGTATATAAAGATTTAGCGCCGTTAGTACAGCAAAATCTTGAGCAATTACTAGGGCGTCCAGTCAAAGTTGGGAACGTTGAACGTTTTTCGCTTTCTAGTCTGAGATTTAGCTCTCTATCGATACCAGCAACTTCCAGCGATGCAGATCGGGTGGTAGCAAAAGCTTTAGAGGTGCAGTTCTCGCCGTTACAACTTATTCTTAGCCGAAAACTGGAATTAAATGTCACCTTAGTTCAGCCCAATGTCTACATTCAACAGGATAAAGATGGGCGTTGGGTGACAGCCCAAGTTAAGGCTGGGGAGGGACAAGGCTTTATTCAAACTGAGTTGCAGTCACTTCAAATTCAAGATGGCAATATAGAGTTGATGCCATTCACTGCACCGACTAAACCCAAAGGCTCAGTAATATTAGATCGAGTTGGTGGTATTGCCCGATTTTCCGATCAAAATCAAAGGATCGGTTATGACTTCAATACTCAACTCACTAGGGGAGGCGCTGTCAAAATTGTTGGCGAAACTCAACTAAAAGCTCAACAAACTAACCTCCAGCTTTCAACACAAAATTTACAAGCATCTGATATCACTAGATTAATTCAGTTACCGATCGCTCTGCAAGCAGGATATTTAAATGCTGATTTAGGGGTTCAGATTCCACCCAAACTTTCAGACATCGCAATTACGGGAACAGCTACAGCTAATCAAATCACCGCTAAAATTCAAAATATTCCTCAGCCAATTTCTAATTTTAATGGGAAATTTCTATTTCAGGGTCAGACAGTTACTTTAGATAATCTAAGTACGAACTTTGGCAAAGTTCCCATTCTCGCGAATGGAACAATTAATACTCAAACAGGTTTTAATGTTTCTGCTCAGATCAAACCTGTTACTGCGAAAAATATCTTAGATACCCTAAAAGTAAATTCGTCAGTCCCAGCTAGTGGCGAAATTCAAGCAAATATTAAAATACTAGGCGCACTTCAACAACCAGTCGTCAGCGGTACAGTAAGTAATACAAAACCGATTCAAGTCGATCGCGTTCAATTTAAAACTATCAATACTGATTTCCGCTTGAATGCATCTCAAACTGCATCTCAACTTACTGTCTCCAATCTGAAAATAGTCCCCGCAGCTGGTGGTCAAATTATCGGCGGTGGTCAAGCTAATCTGGGAACCAAAGATGGAGTAATATTTAATGCTCAAGCTGATGGGATATCAGGGGATATACTAGCACGAAGTTATGGCGTTACTCTACCGATCGCAGTTGGAAATGTTTCAGCAAAAGCTCAAATTTCTGGCTCACTTCGCAAACAGCCCTTGAAATTTGATGTTTCTAATGTTCAGGTAACGCCGCCAGCCGGGGGGAAAATCACAGCTAATGGTCAAATTCAACTCGCTCCCCAAGGTCAGGTAGGTGTAGATATTCAAGCTCAAGGTATTCCAGGAAATGCGATCGCTCAAGGTTACGGTATTTCAACTCCCATTAATGTTGGTGGTATATCTGCGAACGCTAACATTAGTGGTTCTCTGGGTACACCATTAAACGTCAATATTTCTCGCGTTCAAGCAAATCCAGATGTGGGAGGGCAAGTAACAGCTAGCGGACGAGTTCAGCTTGCACCTCAAGGTAGGGTGGCGTTGAATGTGCAAGCAAAAAATATACCAGGGGATGCGATCGCTAAAGCTTACAATTCTTCACCCTCCATCACCATTGGGAATGTCTCGGCAAATGCTGATATTTCCGGCACTCTGAGCAATCTGCAAACAGTAGCGCGGGTACAAGCGCCTAGTGCCACCTATCCCACTACCGGGCGAGTTGTTGTTACCAAACAGGGAGAGAATATCGTCTTTCCCGATGCAGTTTTGAACGTCGCAGGGGGGACAATCAGGGCTAAAGGTGAAGTTGCACAAGAACGTTGGCAAGGGGGTATCAAAACTTCTCAAATTCAACTCAACCGTTTCTCACCACAACTGCGAGGACGGCTGAATAGCAATATTCAGTTAGCTGGCACAACAAAATCTTTCCAGCTTGCGGATATTCGCGCCGCCGGACAAATCAGCCTTCCCCAAGGAGTAGCGCAGCTGGCAAAACCGCTGACTGCAAGATTTCAGTGGAATGGACAGCAGATTATCGTTGAAAACGCAAGTACCGCAGGATTTAGTGCTAATGGTGCGATCGCTATTCAGTCTCCCCCAACTGGCGCACCCCAAATTGCCGGATTTGATTTAAATGTACTGGCGCAGAATTTCAACTTACAAAATACTGGCTTTAAAGTTCCTGGGGACGTAGCAATAGCAGGGTTACTTGATTTTAATGGGAAAGTTACAGGTACTCCAGATGTACCGCAAGCTAATGGCAATATCCGGTTGCGGAATTTCAATGTGAGTAACTTAGCGTTTGACCCACTTTTAACCGGAAATGTGAATTTTCAAGGGGGACAAGGAGGAAGTCTGCGACTAGCTGGGAAACAAGATCGGATTGCCCTTAATTTAGGTGCAGATTATCGTCCAACTTCATTTTTAGTTAAACGCGATGAGGCTGTCACCACAGGTAGAACTGAGGGAGATAACTTGATAATCAACGCCCAACAGTTTCCCATCGCTCTTGTTGGCGGCTTTTTACCTAACAATCAATTGAAACCTTTGGGGGGGCAATTATCGGGTAATTTAGTTGTCAATCTGAATAATTATGCCATTGCAGGAGATGTGGCGATCGCAGGGCCTCGTGTTGCCAGAGTTGCAGCCGATGAATTTCGCGGCAGCATCAATTATGCCGATGGTACTGCTAGCTTGGCTAATGGTCTATTGCGGATTGGCGATAGCAACATCGCTCTCAGTGGCAATGTGCAAGCAGGGAATGACCCGCAATTTCAATTCCAAGCTAATTTTGCCCAAGCTAATATCCAGAGACTTTTACAAGCGTTTAATATCTTCGACTTTCAAGACCTTAGTACCGGGTTGCAGCCTCCGACTTTAGCTGGGGCCGAAGCACTTGAAACTGAGTCTATCAGCTTGCCGAATACAGATTTGAAAACACAGTTAGCATATTTCTCGAATATTACAGCAGCAATAGCAAAACAACAGCAAGCTCAAACCAAACAAACCCCATCTTTACCCAGCCTTGCAGAATTAACAGGTGCTTTAAACGGAGCAATTACAGCCAATGGCTCGTTAAAATCTGGGTTGAATGTTGGCTTTAATTTTCAAGGTGCTAATTGGCAATGGGGTAATTATTCCATCAATCAAGTTGTTGCTCAAGGCACTTTTGCCGATGGTATCGTCACACTTTCGCCGTTGAGTGTGGGGATAAATCAAGGACTAGTGGCGTTTTCGGGACAGTTAGGAACTGAGCAACTATCTGGAAAATTGAATGTAGCCAGTCTACCTCTATCACTTTTAGAGCCTTTTATCGAAAAATACCCCATAGATATCACCGGGAAAGTGAATGCTGATGCCACCTTAGCAGGTAGTTTGCAAGACCCTAGTGCGAAAGGGAAAGTGGCGCTAGCTGATGCGACTCTTAACAAACAACCTGTGCAAACAGGAGAAGTGAACTTTGATTACAACAAAGCTCGCTTGAATTTTGATAGTACCTTACTGGTGACAGGAACGCAGCCAGTTGCCATTACAGGTAGCGTACCTGCTCCGTTGCCTTTTGCCAAAGTGCAACCTGATAGCAATCAAATCAACATCGACGCCAATGTGCAAAATGAAGGATTGGCACTGTTAAATCTGCTTACCAATAATCAAGTCGCTTGGGTAGATGGTCAAGGAAAAGTAGATTTAAATGTTCGAGGTACTTTAAACGAACCAATTATCAACGGCAACGCCACACTTAATAATGCAACTTTCCGTGCTGAAGCCTTATCTGATCCCCTAACGAATGTCACAGGAACAGCGCAATTTAATGGTAGTACGGTAAGCGTTGAAAATATCCAAGGTAATTACAATCAAGGGCAAGTAACTGCATCAGGCATCTTGCCAATTTTTGATGCTCAACAAGCCGCAGCCAATCCCCTGACAGTATCAATAGCAGACAAACTCAATTTTAAGCTTGCAGGATTGTATGAAGGTGGTGTCGGTGGCGATGTCGTGATTCGCGGCACAGCCTTAAAACCTGTAATTGGTGGAGAGATTAAACTGAGTGATGGTCAGGTAATTATTGGCAACTCTACTACTACTGCTAAAAAATCAGCAGCTACAACTGAGGCTAATACTAAAGTCATAAATCTAGATAGACAAGAGGTTAACCCTAATGTCACACCGACAGCAGAGAATAGCGCTAACCCAGTAGCTACAGTAGACGGAAGCGCTAAGCCAGTGGCGACAGCAGATGCAAGCACTAGCGCCCCAACTCCACCCAATTTACCTGTAGAGTTTGCAGATTTAAAGTTGATTTTAGATAAAGATATTCGGGTTACAACTCAGTCCCTACTCAGCTTTGTACCAGGAGGAGCAGCATTAAGTCAGCCTTTATTGAGCTTTGACGCTAAAGGTGACTTGACCATTAATGGTACATTAGCCAAACCACTTCCTGAAGGAGTCATTCGTTTGACAGGAGGACGACTGAGCTTATTTTCTACTGAGTTCACCTTAGCGCGCGGCTATGAACAAACTGCGCGGTTTACTCCAAGTCAAGGACTTGACCCGACTTTGGATGTCCGACTGACGGCAATTGTACCGGAAGCATCAGCAAGGAACACTCAAACTTTGGAATCACCTTTGTCTTCTGAAGTTAGTGATGTTTCTGTCAATAACTTTGGGACTTTACGTAGCGTTACCGTTCAAGCTAGGGTGAACGGGCCAGCTAGTAAATTGGGTGACAATCTAGAACTGACGAGCGAACCTAGCCGTAGCAAGGGAGAAATAGTTGCGCTACTGGGTGGCTCAATTCTGGGTTCTTTCGGTCAAGCAGATGCAGGCCAAGGGCTGACTAATTTCGCTAGTTCTACCATTTTAGGTAGTTTACAAGGAACTATCACTGCGATCGGACAGGCTGTTGGTTTCAGTGAGTTTCGGATATTTCCCACGCCATCTACCAATGAAGCATCGAGAGCTTCAATTCTGAATTTATCAGCAGAAGGTGTGTTTGACATCAATAAAAATTTCTCTGCCTCTTTATCACGCGCTCTTTCTAGCAATGACTCTTTCCGTTACAATGTCCTCTATCGAGTCAATGACGAAATTCTGATGCGAGGCTCAACTGATTTGGGGGATGAAAATCAACTCCAAGTTGAGTATGAAACCCGATTTTAGATTCATACAGTTCAATTAAGCATTTCTTCCTTCTCTACAAGACGCTACGCGTTGCTTCTCCGTAGGAGTATGCATTCTTAGCGGTAGCCTCCGGCAAGGCGCTCCGCGTCTAGGTTAAAAAATTTACTTTGACAAAGAGTTAAGACTTGACTGAACCGGATTGAATTATAGATTACTACATTGGCATTGTTAGTTGATACAATCGCATTGTTAGTCGATACAATCGCATTGTCAGTCGATACAATCGCATTGTCAGTCGATACAATCGCATTGTCAGTCGAGACAATCGCATTGTTAGTCGAGACAATCGCATTGTTAGTCGAGACAATCGCATTGTAGGTCGATGCATTGGCTGTTGATTGGCTCATCAAAGCGATCGCTATTCCTGATATTAGTGCTATGAATAATCCTAAGTAAATATTACCTGTAATTGAAGCAGCAACAAAACTAGCTACAGCCCCAACCAGCATCATTCCCTCAATGCCCAGGTTTAACACCCCCGATTTTTCAGTCACTAATTCATCTAGTGCCGCCAAAATTAGAGGTGTAGCTACCCGTAGCGGCTCACTGATGATTAAGCTGATTGCTTGGATGTTCATCCTTTGTAACTGTAGGTGAAGCTACCTCCGCCAGATGTTCTTCTTGAGCTTGTATTTCCAATAGTTGGGGAATTGTCACAAATCGATAGCCTTGGGCCTTCAAACCTGCAATCATTTCTGGTAAAGCCTTGACAGATTTGGAACGATTGCCGCCCCCATCGTGCATCAGTACAATTGCACCTGGCTTTGCATATTTCAGCACATTTTTGACCAGCCCTGGCGCTTGAGGCGAACGACGTTGAGCATCTCCAGACTCTTCTGACCACATCATGACAGCGTACTTCTCGTTTTTGGCATATTCGGCTAGTCCATTATTCAAAAAGCCGCCAGGGGGACGAAACAGAGTAGTTTTCTCTCCAGTAGTCTTGTAAATAATCTCTGCTGTGCGATCAATTTCACTAGCAGCAGTAGCTAAGTCCATGTGGCGATACCAATGATGCCATGTATGATTACCAATTACGTGACCATCAGCAGCCACTTGCTTGGCAACTTGGGGAAAATATTTCACCATTTCTCCAATCATGAAGAATGTTGCCTTGATCTCATTTTTCTTCAAAATTTCTAAAATCTGTGCCGTATTTTTGGGGCCAGGGCCATCATCGAAAGTTAGGGCGATGACTTTATCGTTTGCTTTCAGTTTTGCTTGATAAACGATTGTTCCCTGAAAAGGCTTTGGCACTTCATTCATCTGATTTGTAGTTGGGCTGATATTCTGTGCAGATGCACTCATCAGCTTGTTCTGACTAGCTTTAGCACTCTCGCTTTTTGGCTTTATAATTCCCAACAGATGCTCAAATCCGCTTGTAGTTAAAAGCAAACTGATACCTAAACTACTAGCACCAGTGACCAATGTAACGAATATTAGTTTCAGTAACAAAGATAATTTCCGACTGGACACATCAAATCTCCTCAAATATTTAGTCATTAGGTATTGGGTACTGGGTATTGGGAAATTGGAAAACTCTTTCCTAGTCCCCAGTCCCTATTTCCTCATTCTTAGTCGGTTGTCAATTAATGTACCTGCTGCCAAAAGGAAAAAGAATAAAATACTTTGAAACATTCCAGCTAAAGCTAAAGGAAGTCCCAATCTAATCTGCACTAATTCGCCGTCTACGGACAAAAGTGCTATAAGCAGACTATAAAATAATACCCAGTGGATTTAACCGACCAATAAAAGCAGCAATGATGGCAGTATAACCGTAACCAGGAGAAATGCTAGGGTGTAATTGACCAATAAAGCCGAGGACTTGGCACACCCCAGCTAAACCTGCTAATCCACCGCTAATTAACAGAGTTCGCCAAATTATGTGTAGGCATAGCCCGTCGTAGACATCGCTCCTAATCCCAGCATACACCGCAGCCTTGGGACTAGAACCAACAACCCGCACTCTGAAAGCAACGTAGTACTCCTTTGTCCTGAATTGGTGATTTAATTGGGTTCTCAGAGCGATCGCTTAAATCCTCAACTCCATGAACAAACAATGCCTTTTTATACTTACCGCAAAGATTTCGTACTTTCCTACAAGATGAAAATAAAAACACCTATTGTGTTCTCGAAATACTATCGAGAACACAATATCATTTAATATATTTAGGACTTACGCACTGTACAAATTAATCATGATATGCATTTACCATCCAGAGGTGGTTTTAGGCTTTTATTAATTCATTCTTTGATCGTAGATAGACCCGCGCTGTAAGGGCACAGCAATGCTGTGCCCTTACGACAGATGTGGTTTTTCCCATCAACTTGCGAGACTCTACCCTTACTCCCTACTCATCAAATAAATCCAAGTCTGTGACAGCACCAACACTGCTAGAGGAAACTAACTTAGCATATTTTGCTAAGATGCCTTTTGTATAACGGGGTGGACGGGGTTGCCATTTAGCGCGGCGACTAGTTAATTCTGCATCGGAAATGTTGATTTGTAATAAGCGAGAATTAGGATCAATAGTGATGCTATCACCTTCTTCGACCAGAGCGATCGCACCACCAACGGCAGCTTCGGGAGCAACGTGTCCGACTACCATCCCATAAGTACCGCCTGAAAAACGTCCATCAGTAATTAACCCGACTGTATCACCTAAACCTGCACCAATAATTGCTGAGGTGGGTGCTAGCATTTCCCGCATACCAGGGCCGCCAACAGGGCCTTCGTAGCGGACGATAATTACATCACCAGCTTTAATCTGACCTGCAAGGATGGCATCTAAGCATTCTTCTTCGGAATCAAATACTCGTGCAGAACCAGTAATGCCGGGATTTTTTACCCCGGTAATTTTTGCTACTGCTCCCTCTGTAGCAAGATTCCCTTTCAAGATGGCTAAGTGACCTTGGGTATACATCGGTTTATTCCAAGGACGAATCACATCTTGATTGGTGGGTGGTTCATCGGGGACATCTGCTAAAACTTCGGCAATGGTTTTACCTGCGATCGTGATACAGTCACCGTGAAGTAATCCATGTACCAATAGCATTTTCATCACTTGGGGAATACCACCAGCTTGATGTAAGTCTGTGGCGACATATCTACCACTGGGTTTTAAATTGCATAAAACCGGGACACGACCACGGATAGTTTCAAAATCATCTAGATTAAGTTCTACACCAGCCGCACGAGCGATCGCCAGAAAATGTAACACGGCGTTAGTTGAACCACCCACAGCCATAATTACAGAAATAGCATTTTCTATAGATTTGCGCGTGATAATGTGCCGGGGTAACAGTTGATTGCGAATTGCTTCTACTAATACCTTGGCTGATTCTTCGGTGCTATCGGCTTTTTCATCGTCTTCCGCCGCCATTGTGGAAGAATAGGGTAAACTCATACCCATCGCTTCAAAAGCCGAGGACATAGTATTGGCTGTGAACATCCCACCGCAAGAACCAGCACCAGGACAAGCGCGGCGTTCTACTTCCATTAGTTCCGTGTCGTCAATTTTCCCCGCACTGTATTCACCCACAGCCTCAAAGGAACTCACAACAGTCAAGTCACGGCTGTTGTAGTGTCCGGGCTTAATTGTCCCACCGTAAACAAAGATAGCCGGGATATTCATCCGTGCCATTGCAATCATTGCTCCGGGCATATTTTTATCACAGCCACCGATGGCAATCACGCCATCCATACTTTGACCATTACAAACGGTTTCAATAGAGTCAGCAATCACTTCTCGTGACACTAGGGAATATTTCATCCCCTCAGTTCCCATAGAAATCCCATCACTAATAGTAATTGTGCCGAACATTTGCGGCATTGCCCCGGCTAGTTTAATTCCAGCTTCAGCTATGAGTGCTAGTTGATTAATCCCCATATTACAGGGAGTGATGGTGCTGTAGGCATTAGCCACACCGACAATTGCTTTCTTAAAGTCTTCATCCTGAAAACCTACTGCACGCAGCATAGCGCGATTTGGCGATCGCTGTACCCCTTGGGTGACAACTTTACTTCTGAAATTCTCTGACGAAATTGTTTTTTCACCCATTGCTCTGACCTCGCTCAAATCTTTGTACGAGTATCATAGGTAGACTTTTTTGAGATGTCCAATATATATTTATTTAAAATTGATACTTATAAAATATCAAAAATATAACACTACGACACCTGCGCTACTTTATTGCTGTAGCTTTTGCTGTCACAGCACAGATGACTTGCCTTTTCAACAGAAACAACCGAACATTGATAACAAAGTTTGGTTACTCTGAGCTATTTCTTCTAAAGATTCAGGCATTGCTGATAAAGTATTGCTAAAACACCTCTTTGCGGCAACTTCAGGATTTTTTTCAAAGGAAATAGATGATCTTAGCCATAATGTTAGAAAATAAAGCTCCAAACAAACCCAGTTTTTGTCTCTTGTTTAAAAGTTGGCTGAGATTTTTCTTTAACCAGAGTAATGGAAAAGCGATAGTAAAAATAAAACATTATTTATAAAAATTGGGACTGAGAAATAAATCTCAGTCCCGATAAAAAAGCGGGCTAACCGCTATTTAT
>NZ_JABXKQ010000147.1 GCF_017114945.1 Nostoc sp. JL34 | reverse complement strand
GTTCAGCTTTAGAGCCTGTTTAGTTCTTTTGTTCTAACAAAGTTGACATGCTCCCTCCGCGAATATATCTATCATCGCATGGATGCAATTTGGAGCGATCGCATCGTATGCAGATAACCTTTGCCACAACACCGATCAATTTGGCTAATCTGCACTTGTATTTAGGGAATAACAACAGATCGAAGGAAAAGAAACAGATGAACGCTACAATTTATCAGAAAAGCAAAGAATAGTTAAGTTCAGAGTGCTTTCATGACGGCTGATTTGACATCTACAGCGACATTTGACTTTGTGGCCGTGCTATCCCAGGCTGCGGCTGCGTATCGAGGACAGAGAGGCACACGCCCTAGTGCTGAAATATTAATCACTGCGTTGCTACAAGCAGAAAAAGCTGCCAAGCGGCAACGGTTGACTTATCCGTTTGAGTCTCTTCTAGGTAAATGGCAACTTTGCTTTGTCACTGGCACTAAAAAAGTCAGAGAGGGCGGGGGAATTGTATTAGGCAAGGGTTTGTATGTACCCAAGTTTATAGCAATCCATGTTTCCTTTAATGCCACATCAGAAGAGGATTCAGGCAGAGGCGAAATTGGTAATCAGGTTAAATTTAACCCAGTTTTGTTGAAGCTCACGGGGCCAGTGCAATATTTAAGTAAGAAAAATTTATTGGCGTTTGACTTTAACTATATGGTTATCAGTCTGTTTGGTCGTGCTGTTTACAACAGAGCAATCCGTTCTGGTAAACTTCAAACAGAAGATTTTTACAACCAGCCCATAGCTAAACTACCCTTCTTTGCCTTCTTTTTAGTGACGGAAGATTTCATTGCGGCTCGCGGTCGTGGAGGAGGATTGGCATTTTGGATTCGAGAAACTTAAAAAAACTTTCAGAAAATTAGGCAGTCTTATTGGAAGCGGGGAGGATTTGACTTGTTTCTTTCATTCCACGAAAAGTTACCATTGATTGAGCTTATAAAGTTTACCTGATTTGGTCTTTTATCTTGCCTTGTCAGAAAAGTATGTGCTACTCTTGGTAATTGTGTGGTTGAGGACGTATAGCTCAGTTGGTTAGAGCGCTACGTTGACATCGTAGAGGTCACTGGTTCGAATCCAGTTACGTCCATTTACAAGTGTACAGTGACAAATAATTAGTTAATGTACAACAACAGAAAACCAGCGATCGCATCCTGGCAACTTCATCAAGAATATCAGCAGCAATTGTCTTTAGAGAAATTCGCACAGCAGACGATTGCTACACAAGCTGTAATTAAGGAAACGGGTTTTGGTTCCTACTTCCGAAGCTATGTTTTGAAAGCTGTCACAAGGGAAATGGCGATCGCTAGCGATAGTTTAGACTGGGGCGCACCTGTGCAATTCATAGACTTTGGGGCATACATCATCAAACGAGTAAAATCGGTGTTTATTCTTGCTGACGGCACAGCACTAACCTACACAAGTCGCTGTGCAATTATGGATTCTATCCTCAATTCTAATCCGTTAGGAGAATTAACAATTGATGTACCTGAATCAGTAATTAATCCATACGTTACAGTGATTTGTATTGATATTGATTCTTGAATAATTAATGTAAAATCTGTAACAGTACAGCACAGCGTTCGCCCTTTATTTCTCCATTCAAGCGAACGCGAGTAGCGTCTCGTAGAGAGGAAAACAGGGTGCGATCGCTCCTTTGTGTTTTTTGCCAAAGTTCTATTCTCAAGTTGCTTATTTTTATAGATATTAAGTATTAATCGGAAATCTTAGGTTAAAACCCTTACTATTTCGTCTCTTTACGACTTAACGCAAAAAGTCCGATTCTTTGATAGGTAGCCGTCGGCTGTCTATAACTCTCTCTTAATAATGATTATTATTCTGATAAAAATGAATATTTAATTTTCTGAAAGTCTTATTTGATTGCGGACAGGTGTGCATTCTACCCTTATCCTGCCTCGTCAATATTTAATGCGTTTACCTTTAAGATAAATTGGGATTGAGTAGAAATGAAAACAGACATAAATTCAATAATTATGTCTAAACATTTAGCCTGAAAGACTTGATTTTTCTAGCTTAATCATCAAATTTAATATAGTTTTTAACAGTTGATTAGCTATTTATACCAATTCTTTATCAAGACCCATAGAAAAAACCCACCATCTCTAAATCTCCCCTTACTAAGGGGAGGTTGGGAGGGGTTAAAATAATGTACAGCTTCACAGAAAATTGATATTAGCTAATAACCTAACTTTAATCAATATTTCTAGTTAATGTCAGTATATTTTATTGATCCACTCAGTTTATATTATTGCCTGCATGAGGCTCAATAGAGAATTTTACCAAAGACTTATATCTCAAGATAAGGTCTAAATAGTTTAATTGTGAAGCTGGAATCTGAGGGACTATTACAAATAAGCGAAAGCAGTTAGTTTTGATAGCATTCATTGTCAGCAGATTTAATTTATATCAGTTATTTAATTGATTTGATTGAACTAACATAGATAAACTTCAATTTAAAGTTGATAAATAATTAGGGGTGAAGTATGGAATAAGCTCAACATAAACTTCGTCTGTTAAAACCCGTAGTTTTTCTGCATCTTTTTTAAGCTTAATTATGCCAATGTTCAAACGTCCTCCTGCCTCCCAGCCCACTAAAACTGTTAATAATCAGCTTTCATCCATTCATGGGTTAAAAGTCTTGTATGAACCAAAGTCAGTACGCTCTCTAGCTTCCAATGCAGCAATGATTCTAATCAGTGCTGCATTGCTAAGTTGGTCTTTCCGCTTCATGAAAGCTCAATTAACAACTGTAAATAGCGTTGATGCAGTTATGAACGGTATGCTGACGGACATACGAACACAACAAGAAGGTGTGATTTCAAAAGTTACAGCCAAAACTGGTCAGTCTATAAACTCTGAGGAGTTGTTATTTGTTATAGAAAATCAACGCGCTAGCCAACTTCAAGCTCAAGAAATTTCTAGTCGCCTGAATCAACAAGAAGCAGAGTTAAGACAGGCTCAAGAACGTTTGGCGCATAAACTGTCACTTCTGAATATAGTAAATCGAGATGCTGTAAACCAGGAGAGGTTGGCAGTCTTGGAGAATCAGCAAAACCAAAAGCAATTGCTGTCCGATCTTAAGGGTACAAAGTCGCGTTATCAACTTGCACAATTAAACTATAAACGAGCAAAGCTTTTAAAGTCAGAAGGAGCGATCGCAGAAGCCAGCTTTGATACAGCAGAGATCGAACTCAAACAGCGTGAAAGTGAAGTAGAAAGCCTGCAAGCTAAACTTGCAGCCTTACAGGTTAATCAGGATGCTGTTCGTAATGGCTTATCATTATCTAGAACAAGGAGTAACTACGACCCAAGCATTCGTTTAGTAGAATTGCAATTGCAAATTGCTGAAGACCAGCAAGGAATTGAAACCTTGAAAAAAACGGTTCAAGGAACTAAAGCAGAGTTTGGTCAGGCAAAGAAAGACTTACAACACAAGCAGGTTGCAACAATCAAATCGCCCGAATCTGGAGTAATGTGGCGGCTGACTGCCCAACCTGGTAAGTTTGTGCAACAAGGAGAATCGCTAGGGCAAATTGCGGTCTGTAATCAACGATGGGTAGATGCTTGGGTGGACGAGCAGAAGGTGCAATCACTAAAAGTTGGAACTCCAGCCGAGATTAAGCTCAATGGTACAGCGTCATCCGTTACCCTGACAGGAAAAATCTCGGTCATCCGTTCGGGGATCGGGCGATTATCTGCTGGAGAAGACACTGTTGTAGCAATGATGCCAAACTTACCACGACATACGCAAGTGCATATTACATTAGATACGGAAGATACGGAACCTAGTTCTTCCTCATCCGAGAATATGCATAATGGCAATCTTTGTTACATCGGTTACACAGGGCGAGTGATATTCAAGGTGCGATCTACCAGTTTTTTTGCGGGCTTCTAATTTGCACGAGTTGCCGATAATTATACTTATTTCCCCATTCTAATATACTTCTTAAAGGTTTTTTACCTCTGCGTTCTCAAGGAATTTTGAGTTTTTACTACTGTTATAACAATGACGAAAACCGATCCTCAAAAAGTCTTTGATTCATGGGTTTGGACACTGTTTATCATCAGTGCCATTGTATTTGTATCAATAGGATTTATTAGTACTTGGACAAGCGGCGGGCCGACGCTTTTTCCAACCTACGAAGTCAATCCAAGTATTACTCGATTATTGCCAACTGTATTACAAATCCCATCCATTGAGTGGGAGTTATCATTTCCTCTTGTTGCTGTTCTTCTAATTTGTGTTTATCTGCGATTTATTCCATCTACAAATAGTAGCCGCTTTGTCATGAAATTAATCCTATTATTTCTGGCAACACGCTACTTTATCTGGCGAACAGTTGCCACCTTAAATTTGTCCCATCCAGCTAGTGTAGTTTTTTCTTTAACAATTTATATTTTAGAAGTAATTTCCTTTGTTTCTTGCTGTTTATATACACTGCAAACTATTTGGTCAACCTCCAAAGTCCGAAGTTCAGAGGCGAATCAATATTCTCAAGCTGTTCTTTCTGCCCAATATCTTCCCTCCGTTGATGTGCTGATTCCTACTTATAATGAACCAGACTATATTGTTCGCCGAACTGTTATGGGCTGTCAGTCAATGGAGTATCTCAACAAAACTATTTATATTTTGGATGATACTCGCCGCCCTCACATTAAAGCACTGGCAGAGGAATTGGGATGTGAATACATCACTCGCCCAGACAATATCCATGCAAAGGCTGGTAACTTAAATAATGCGTTGAAGTATATTGGCGGTGAATTGATTGTACCTATTGATGCAGACTTTGTGCCATTCAAAAACTTTTTGACTCGAACGGTTGGATTTTTTCAAAATCCAGAAATTTCTCTTGTCCAGACTCCACAATACTTTTACAATCCTGACTATCATGCTCGTAATTTAGGGTTAGAAAATTTTTTACCTAATGATTTAGAGCATTTCTACGGTTTACAGCAATCAAATCGAGATGTGGGCAATAGTGTGATTTGCTGTGGTAGTTCTTATGTTGTTCGACGAAGTTCTCTCGATGCCATTGGAGGTTATTATACTCGATGCTGCGTTGAAGACTTTCAAACATCTTTGCGAATGTTGACGCAGGGTTTTCGGCTAATTTTTCTCAATGAAGTTCTTAGTACAGGAGAATCAACTCGAACCTATACAGATTTTATCGATCAGCGACTTCGCTGGTTACAAGGCAATTTTCAGGTTTACTTTTGTGGCGATGATATTCCGATTTGGTCAAAACTAAACTGGATTCAAAAAAGCTACAGTATATCGCAACTTCTTTATTGCTTTCAATCAGTTTTTCGATCTGTTTTTATATTAGCACCTCTGTGCAGTGCCTACCTTGGAATTTCACCCTTTATTGCCACCCTGCCTGAAATTCTCTACTACTTTATGCCATTCTGGTTATTGCATATTGTAATTTATGGTTGGGCATCAAATTACCGAGTTTCTTACTTTTGGAACGAAGTATACGAAACAATCTTTTGTTTTCCAGCACTCAAGCGATTGGGTCTTATTATCCGCAATCCCTTTGCCAAAGCAAGTCGGGCTACTCGTAAAGGGGTCAAGGCAGATCGAAAAAATTACAATTTCAATCATACATTACCACTGATTATTCTTTTAGCATTGTCGGTATTGATTATTGGACTACATCTTGTTGGGGTACAACTTGGAGTTTGGTTAACTTTGGATGAAAGTTCAGGTGTATTAATATTCTGGCTTTTCTATAATGCTCTATTTATGGGAGTAGCTATTCTATCAGCTATCGATCAGCCAATTCGGCGGACAATGGATCGTTTTCCTTTAAAAACAGCTTGTAAGATTACAGCCAAAGATAAAGTTTTTTTGGGCTACACTCAAAACCTTTCTGAAAGTGGAACTAGAGTTGTATTGATTACGCCAGATGTCGCCCTCAATACATCGATTGTCGAGGTGACATTTTTAGAGTATGGCTTTTCCATACAGGCGGAGATTGTTCGTTGTTTTGTCAAGAAGAATAAGTTCGGCATCGCCATGCAATTTGTCCAGCTTGAAAATGAGCAACAGCGTAAATTGGTTGAGGTGCTGTATACCGAAATGACTTGGTGGAAACAGCGCAAGAAGCCTGGAACTTTAGACTCGTTCCTGGCAATGATAGCCTCCACAATTCAAGCAAGACCACTTCTCAATTGGTATGACTGAACAATCATCAGCCTATAAGCTTAATTTTTGAGTCAATTTTTGCATAAGGATAGATCAGCATAAAGCTGGTAATTAGTTGAATAAAACAACTGTTTAACAATGTTTAAATTTGGGCGATACTTACTCTTGATATTGGGCTTAAGTATACTTTGGGCAAATCAGAGTCCAATTTTAACAGAAACACTTACTCCTTTATCCTTTATGCAAGCCAACCAACTCAGATTGTCAGAGCAAATTGATCGAATCCGTACAGGAAATATTGTTATCCAGATTGTTAATTCTAAGGAAAAGCCAGTCTCCGGTGTAGAAGTCAAACTTGAGCAGGTTACACATGAATTTGAGTTTGGCACAGCACTCAGTACTGAAATGTTTGCTCCAGACGCTAATCCCCATGACCAAGCTCACTATTTTAATCTTTCTAGGCAACTTTTCAATGGCACTGTGCATGAAAACGCTCTTAAGTGGTATGCAACTGAACCACAATGGGGACACGTCAATTATGCAGATGCGGATCGAATTTTAAGCTGGAGCGAAGCCCATTCTCTACCATTGCGCGGACATGCACTTTTTTGGGATGTGGAGGAATGGAACCAGCCTTGGCTCAAATCTCTCTCTAAGCAAGAACTGCAACTTGCTGTTGAACGGCGAGCAACAGAAATTTGCGATCGCTATAGAGGGCGAATTCGTGAATATGATGTTTTAAATGAGATGCTACACGGTGATTTTTTTAGACAGCGCTTAGGAGAAAATATTGTCAAAACAATGTTTGAGCGATGCCATGCTGCCGATCCGAACGCAGTGCTATATGTTAATGATTACGACATCCTGAATGGTAGAAGATTGAATGACTATGTTCAACAGATTCGTTCATTACTAGCGCAAGGAGTCCCAGTTGGAGGGATTGGGATTCAGGCACACATTTTAAGAGAAAATATCACACCAGCACAGATCCAATACAGTCTAGATACCTTAGCACAATTCAATTTACCGATTAAGATCACAGAATTTTCTACACTTGCCAATACTGAGCAGGAACAAGCAAAAATTCTGCTCAATCTGTATCAAATCGCTTTTTCTCACCCAAAGGTTAAGGGAATTCTAATGTGGGGATTCTGGGAGAAGGCTCATTGGGTACCTCAAGCAGCTATTTTTGACAGAAACTTCCAACCAAAACTGGCTGCAAAAGTCTATCAAGAGCTAATTTTCCACCAATGGTGGACTCGAGCAAGTGGGATCACCAATCAGAATGGTCAATTCTCAACCCGTGCTTTCTTTGGACACTACCGGATAACGGTAAAAGGGTGGAACTGGAGTAAAACTAGCTCATTCTCATTTCAATCCCAAATGAATCAATCCAAAGTTTGGCGTTGCAGAATAGAAATATGAATTAGGGCGATCGCATAATTCATATTTTGATTCAGCAACGCCCAAAATTCTAACTCTCCCTTATCCTCCCCACTCCTCACTCATAAATTTTGGTCGAGTACTAGGCTAGGATCTTACTACTACAAGTCCTTTGATAACCCATGAATGGATCAAACCGATTAGGTAAGGAATCCTTGCCAACATCTCAGCAAGCAGAACATTCTCACCATCACGATACAGACCACGAACATACAGATCATACTCATGGGACTGGAGAGTTAGCTCATCCTCACGTCCATAGTGAAGAGTCTTTACGGCGAATTGTCAATCGATTATCGCGTATAGAAGGACATGTTCGTGGTATTAAGGCAATGGTACAGCAAAGTACCCCTTGTCCTGATGTTCTACTGCAAATTGCCGCAGTGCGCGGCGCATTAGATAAGGTAGCGCGAATTGTTTTAGATGAACATTTAACTGAGTGTATTGGTAGAGCCGCACAAGAGGGTAATATTGACGTTGAAATTAAACAGTTAAAAGCTGCTTTAGATCGATTTTTACCTTAAGAATTGAAAAAGAAAAAATTAACTCGCACTACAAGACATTTTGTAGAGATGCGACATTTGCTGTACTGACTCAACCAGAAGGTCATTTACGCCAAAATTAACACAAGTATTTTACGTGGATTAAAAAGGGAACGTTTGGGAATTACCAATCTTGCCAAGCAAGCATTGAAAAAGCGATGCCTATAGCAGCAAGCTATGCGTAATTTTGCCTTTTAAAAATCCACAAATTTTCTGCTTTACTCAACTTGTAATTCAAAATTATATCAACAGAGACTTGAAATATATCCTATAAAAATGACTTTAGAAAAGTATAATTTTAACTATTATTTAAATGTCAATATAAATAAACCTTTAATTCTTTTCTTGCACGGCTTCATGGGAAATATTAATGAATTTGATGAAGCCATAGAATTACTAAGTGAAGATTTTTCTTATCTCACCATTGACTTACCAGGACATGGTAAAACCCAAGTTTTAGGAAGTGATGAATACTATAAAATAGAACCTACCGCTCAAGCAATAATCAACTTATTAGATAAATTAAAAATAGATAAATGCCATTTAATTGCTTATTCAATGGGCGGAAGATTGGCTTTATACTTAACTCTACATTTCCCAGAACGCTTTATTAAAGTTGTATTAGAATCAGCTTCTCCAGGTTTAGCAACAGAAGCAGAACGATTAGAACGAGTTAAACGTGATGCTCAAATAGCTATAAAATTAAATAGAAGTATTATTCAAACTGATTTTGCTGCTTTTTTATCGAATTGGTATAGTCAGCCAATTTTTGGTTATATCAAAAATCATCCAAAATTTGAAAAGTTGCTAGAATACCGCTTACAGAATCATCTAATTGAATTAACAAAATCACTCAAATTCATGGGAACTGGTAATCAACCATCTTTATGGGAAAAACTCAAAGATAATACAACGCCTTTACTGTTACTAGCTGGTGAAAATGACAAAAAATTTAGAGATATAAATACAGAAATAGTTAATATATGTAAAATTGCAGAACTAAAAATAATTAGTAATACTGCACATAATGTTCACTTTGAAAATCCTGTACAATTTGTGCAAAATATCAGAGAGTTTTTCAAAAATTAGCCAAAGAAGTTTACAGCTTCTTTGGCTGTTTACCTGATGGCTGAATCTGGGGAGTTGGAGTTAAGTTTACTGTTGGTGGTTGCTTTGCTGCGCTTAATTCCTCTTGCAACATTTTTTGGTAGACCTTAGGCAAAGAGTTACTAACAGAATTAGTTTCTATACCATATCCCAGACTTGTCCAAGTGGGAGAGAGTCGCCGCAAAACATCATTTAACTTTCCCTGACGCAAGAGTTGAGAAATATCAGTTCCCCAAACTTTAGAATCATTTAACCAACGGTAAACTACTACATCTTGATATTCTGCTTCAAAACTATAAGCAGTCCAAAACATCATCTGCATCGGCTTTGGGTGATAACGCGGGGCTAAACGATACCAAGTAATGTTGATAATTTGATATCTGCCAGCAGCAGTAGAACAATTACCCGTGTTGGGGCCTGTGACAATTGTGATGCATATCTCAGGATGTCGGCTGAGGTCGTTGACTTGCTGTCCACCGTACAACAGCGAATAGGGACGGTTCCCACTAGCCTCACTCGCCGAGATAGTTCGCATTAAGGCGCGGATATAGGGGTCGCCCTGTTTCATCACCAAAGGCGGCTGTTTATTTTCAAAGATGGGATCAGAAGGCGATCGCAAGTCTCCAATATACCATTGCAACAAATACACAAAGCCGAGAAGCGCGGCTATTGGCCCAATCAGTTTTTCAACACCTTTGAATTCAAAGCCTTTCAGAGTCCGACTCCTTCAAATTTGCTCTTTATGCTAACAAAAATCATCGACGAACTTATTCCAGTAAAGTTCACACCTGATTGTTAGTTATTATTCCCCATTTGCTCATTTTTTTAGGAATTAAAAAAATGAGCATAAATAAGTTGGTAATAATAATACCTCACCAATGGCTTATGATGTTCGGGCTTTGCAGTATCTCTATGGAGCCAAGGACAATAACTCTAGCAATACAACCTATAGTTTTAGTCAGGTATATGCCTATAATCTTGGTGATCAGTTTTTTTGATATCTTGGAATTCTCTAGTTATATCAAGTCCGGTTAATTACTTATGATTACCGCATCCGTGCAAAAATCAGAAAAACCTCTTTCTCCCCTGCCCCCTGCTCCCTGCCCCCTGCGGTCTAAATGATAAGTCTTTACCCGAACATGATATTATAGTCTGTCTAATCTCTCAACCAGTATTTTTGGTAGCGATTTGAAGGTTACTCTGAGTTCATACAGTTCCATTACTGTTAAGAACTACTATCGAAGTAACAGCTTCATGAAGTTTCAGGTGGGTAACAGCTACTATCGTTACATCTCTAATAGCTGGCAGCTTGCTTAATTAAGATTGCGATCGCATTTTCTGTTGTTGGGGATAATGGGGTGTATAAACAGACAAGCGATCGCTTGTCTGTTGTGAATGAGAAAGCGATCGCTTTCGGGAATAAAATCAAGGGGCGGTCAATTTAGATGAGACCAGCTAATTGACAAAGTGCTTAGGCATAACCAGCCGTAGGCATCGCTTTTCCATTAAAATTATCAACCGATATTTTGGAGATGGGAATAAGATGCAGAAGCCATATAATCCTGTAGGATATCAGCACTGTTGAAATAGCTCTTTAAAGCTTTTCGAGGCTGCTTCAGGTTTGGCAACAATTTCGACAATTTTATTGCCTGCATCTGCTTCAAACAGCGCCTCAACAGCAACTTGGGCGACTTTCTGCCTGGGGATGCTACCGTCAAACAGTGTATCTGCACTCTGCATTATGATCGCGTCGAGGTTATCTTCATTCTTTAACCCCCCAGGCCGCACAATTGTATAAGTAAGACCACTTTTCTGGATATACTCTTCGGCTTGTTTTTTCCACAACAAGATCAGCCAAAACAAATTTAGCGGATGGAAAAGCTGCGAAGTACACAAAGAAGAAACAAAGACAAAATGCTCAATTCCCTTTGCCTTAGCAGCATCCACTAAATTTTTAGTCCCTTCAAAATCCACTTTATAAGGGCCAGTGGGGTCAAAGCTTGGTTTGGCCCCAGTCGCAACCAACACAACTGTGCTATCTCCCAATGCACCAGCCAGACTTTCTGGTTGTAATACATCGCCTACCACTAATTCGGCTTCAGGAGACAGAATACCCCTAGCTTTCTCTATATCCCTCACCAGAGCTATGACAGGAATATTCCGCGCTATCAATTCTTGCACAATCCGGCGACCTGTTTCACCCGTTGCCCCTGCTACAAATGCTTTCATGAGAAATGCTATCCTGGGAAGCTATTGTGTGCTTGTTCAATTCTTTATTTTAGTAATTCTATGGAGTTGATGGCAGATTAATGAGGTTTCAGTCAAAATGGGATCTGAATGCGAAATCACCCAGGCATGTGGGGAACTATTAATATAGACGAACGCCAAAGTATACAGTAATGCATTTATGCTTTCAAGAAAAAGCGAATATAAATCCTGGGAAATAACAGAAGCAGTTTTACCTGTAGTGTCCAGCCAAGAAGAAGCTAAGGACACATTAACAGAAATAAATGTAGCGACGCTCACAAAATTTTACGGTCGTTATCAAGATTTTATGGAAATGGCTGCCCCTGTAGAGAAGGTTGCTGAGTATCTCAATGCTCATGCCTCATGGTTTTCGCGCTGCGCTGAACCCATGAAGGTACAATCACTTGGGGAAAATGGCTATGCTTTAACAATTGGTCGTTTTGGTTCTTTTGGTTATGAAGTAGAACCGAAAATTGGTTTGGAATTGTTGCCCCCAGAGGAGGGTATTTACCGCATCCGTACAATCCCCATTCCTGACTACCAGCCACCTGGTTATGACGTAGACTATCGGGCATCTCTACAGCTAAAAGGGAACGATACTTGCAGTAGTATTGGCGAGGTTACAAGAGTTGAGTGGGAATTGGATTTGATAGTTTATCTTCACTTTCCCCGTTTTATTCAGCGATTACCCAAGTCTATAGTTCAATCTACAGGCGATCGCTTACTTAATCAAATCGTCCGCCAAGTCTCCCGCCGCTTAACTCGCAAAGTTCAGGAAGATTTTCATAAATCTTTGGATATACCTTTTGATGCCAATTCCAAGAAAAAGCGCTGAACCAAAGGAGTCAGAATTCACTTATCAGGAGTCAATCTCAAGTAACCATTATGACTCCTGATATTATGTTCGGTAAATTACCTTTTATTCTCGAAAAACCCACTCCGCGAAAGCTGTGCTTTGTCTCCTCTCCCTGTTTGCAGCTATCCATTACCCAGATTTTTATTAACAAGCAGAGCAAAATACTTAAAATCAGACCAAAACCTTTGATAAGTGACAGACTTGAACTAAAGTTCAAGGCAGGGAGAGGTTCGTCGAACTTACGTTTGATTAGGTAGTCAACAGACTAATCACGAGCTTGTCGCGTTACCAAACCACCAACAAACGCCCCTAAGATAGTTCCTGTCCATAATCCTGTTGTACTACCTTGCCATATTGCTCCTGGTGTCATCCAAGCGTTGCACATCTCCTTTAAACCCCAAGGTTGGTTTTGGCACTTTTGGCTATGCAGCATCATGGTAATTTGTCCACTGGTATAAGCACCAAAAAAACCTGATGACAGCGCCAAAAAAGTGCAAATTAAAATTCTATTTTTTGTCATTAGTCATTAGTCATTTCTTCCTCATTTTCATGCCCAATTTTCAATGCCCCATACCCAATCAACCTGTATTTCTCATCCCGGCTGCAATCCCATTAATAGTTAATAATGCTCCTCGTAGTAACTCGCCTTTGCTGTAACGAGAATGAATTACTCCAGAAGTAGCAGTAGTATTTTGGGACTGCCGTAAACGTTTGAGTAGTGAAACTTGGATAAATCCCAAGGGGACAATTGTGCCATTGCGTAACTGCACAGATCGTTGCAATACAGGATCGCCATCTAAGAGTCGATTATGATCGGTGATTTTTAACACCAGATCCCTTGTAAGATAGAACTCGCTAGCAATTTGGTCAAAAACCTTGGCAAAACGAAGTTGATCTTCTGGTTTTGAGAGTTCTTGAACGTAGTGGTGTGCCATTTGCATATCTACTTTTGCCAAAGTCATCTCGGCCTTAGAAATCACCATCTTGAAAAAGGGCCACTTAACGTAAAAGTAGCGTAGCAATTTCAAGTGTTCTTCTGGTTCTTCGTTCAAGAATTCTTGTAATGCTGTGCCAACGCCATACCACGAAGGAAGTAAAAAGCGAGTTTGCGTCCAGCTAAATACCCAAGGAATAGCTCGCAGACTGCTTAAATCTTTTTTACCAGATGGACGGCGTGCGGGGCGGGAACTAATTTGTAGCTGGCTAATTTCTTCAATGGGAGTTACTTCGTGGAAGAAATCAACAAAATCAGGCTGTTCGTAGATTAAAGCACGATAATGTTGACGCGATCGCGCTGCTAATTCTTCCATAATCTCATTCCAGGGTTCAATATCATCAAACCCTGTCCGCAGCAGGCTAGCTTGAATCACAGCAGTGGTGATGGTTTCCATGTGGTACAAAGCCAAGTCCAACAAGGAATATTTGGAAGCCAAAACTTCTCCTTGTTCGGTAATCTTGATTCGCCCATTGATACTATGACCTGGTTGAGCCAAAATAGCCTCGTAAGCTGGGCCGCCACCCCGTCCCACAGAACCGCCACGTCCGTGGAAAATCCGCAAATTTAGATCATAGTTTTCTGCTATTTCTTGCAGTGATTTTTGAGCTTTATGAATTTCCCAGTTGCTACTTAAAAAACCAGAGTCTTTGTTGCTGTCAGAATACCCCAGCATTACTTCTTGCAAGTTAGGGGGGAGGGGGGAGGGCAAGGAAGAGGCAGGGGAGGATGAATTTTCATCGCCATCCTCTGCTTTTGTATGTTCGTAGCCGCCGGCTAACAAAGCCCGATATAACGGGAGTTCAAACAGTTTTCGCATGACGCTTCTGGAGCGTTGTAAGTCTTCTACTGTTTCAAATAGGGGGACAACTTGAATAGTTCCGACAGCAATGGCGGGGTCAAAAAGTCTGGCTTCTTTGGCTAACAGTAGTACTTCTAGCACATCGCTCACATCGCGGCACATGCTGATAATGTAAGTTTGGCAGATGTTAAGACCAAATTCTTGTTGCAGCGATCGCACGACGCGAAAGGTTTCAATGACATCGTTGGTTTTTTCAGAAAATGGTAATTCTGCTGGAATTAATGGCCTCCGGGTTTGCAGTTCTCCTGTGAGCCAAGCAACTCTTTGCTCCTCAGACAGTTCGTTGTAAGGTTGAGGTAATATTTGTAGGTATTCCAGGATCTCATTGAGCGCATCGGCGTGGCGGGATGATTCTTGGCGAATATCTAGCTGTGTCAAGTTAAAGCCAAAAATTTCTGCCTGACAGATGAGATTTTCTAATTCTCGACAGCTTAAACCTGTTTCTGTCAAGTTGCGCTGAATCATCCGCAGTTCTGCTAAAAAATCGGCTCCCGAAAGATAGAGGGGGCTGTCTTGATTTTTTGGCGTTTCCCGATTATACAAAGCTAAATTGCGATCGCGAGTATTTTCCAGCCGTTTTAGCACGTAAGCCAGTTTCAGCCGATAGGGTTCTTGTCGATAACGCAGCGCCAGTGCGTCGTAGACTTCGCTCAACTGAGACTGATCCAATTCTAGAGATTCCAGTAAATCTGGTAAGACATCACTCCAGTGCATCGACACACTCAACAATTCAATCAGATTTTTCACTGACTGAATATATCTCCCCAGCACCATTTTGCGCTGATAGCAAGCTGTCTGCCAAGTAATTTCAGGTGTGACTGATGGGTTCCCATCTCTGTCTGAGCCTACCCAGGAGCCAAAAGAGCAAAAGTTTTTACTTGGTGGTTCAAGCCAAGGAAAGGTATTGGATAGGGTATGTTTGAAACGTTTATACAGTTGCGGAATCCCATCAAATAAAACTTCTTGGAAGTAGTGCAGGGCATAATCTACTTCATCTAGCACCGTGGGTTTGAACTGGTGAAGTTCGTCTGTACGCCACCAGAGGCGAATCTCTTCGAGCAATTGTTCGCGGACATCTACTGCTTCCCAAGGATATGCTCCTGGTGTAGTACCAGAGTGGTTTTCCAAGGCATCCAGTTTTTGCAAAAGTTGTACTACTTGTCGCTGCTTATCCCGGATGGTATGACGAACAATTTCCGTCGGGTGTGCTGTGAAGACTAAGCGTACATCCAGATGTGTAATTAGACGTTGAATTTGCTGGGGTGGTACGTTCAGTTTGAATAAATAGGGAAACAAGGCAGCAAAAGTACCTTTTGGCTTGACTTGCGCTTTTTCTAGATAACTTTTTCTCAGAAAGTCTGCTGCTATTCCCTTGCTAACAGGCGCGTCATCTTCTCTTTGATTGGAGGAATAGTTGACATTAGATGGTGTTTGCGGCTCTATTTCATCTGTTTCTGCCTCATAGCGACTCAATTGCTGTCGTTGTTCGTATTCCTGCTCTATGATGTTAATCAGCTGAAAATACAGAGCGAAAGCACGAGCGGCACGAATTGCTTCGTTGATATTTAGTTGTTCAATTAATTTGACGGCTGAGGATGCTTGGTCATTTGTTGCTTGTCCTTCTGGTGAACATAGATCGCGCAACTGACGCAATAAGTCTACCATATTTTGACCACATTCTTGCCGGAGAACTGACTCCCACAATTCTTCCACTACCTGGAGACGATGACGCAAAAATAATTCCGACACCGGGTATATATCCGCAGTTTGAGACGAAGAGTATAAAAGGGAACCCATATTCTCTATTTTTGTAAAGCTAATTACTGTTTACGGTTTTAGGTTTTGCACTTAATGCTTACCGGGTTGTTCCTGAGCAAATAATTATTTGGTGTATATCTTCTCATCTTGATTGATTTCGTGTTCATCTGGGAAGTCTAGATTGGGTAGGCGATCGCCTCGAAATAATTCTTCACTGGCTTCTCCTATAGCTTCTAGTGCTCTTACTGTAGTTTTTCCGGTGATCAGCAGCAGTAATATAGACGCTGTACCCATTTGTAAAAGGAAAGACTGGGGAATGGTAAATAAATCCAGATTGGATGCGGGTTTAGGTGAAGACTGTTGGTTGGTAGGAGGCATTGCTAATTCTTGGTTACGGTAATTATGAGTAAAAAGAGTCAGAAGTTAGGAGTTAAGATAACTCCAACGATCAAGGGATGGAGTTGAAATGGGATAAGCTTATTGTTTGTTTCGCCCATCAGGGGCGTTACGCAAGTCCAGCTTAAAAGGACAAGTCATCAGCCAGTCATATAGAATTATTTCTGACTTCTAGCTCCTAACTTCTGATTTCTGACTCCCTATTAGTAAAATAAACGCAAAACTCAACATTAGTCAGACTTGCAACCTATACAAGACTATCTTGGCCGATTTTGTGAGCTACGAAGGTAACAAAATTGTTAAAAAAAACCGTCAGAGTGTGATAGACCTATGGTTCTAGTTTACAAGTGCAGGCACTATCCCCCAACAATCGCTTCCTGTAAAGTTAACTGAGCATGAAAACAGTATTACCAGATCGCCAGCAATCCTTAGTGCAATGGGTAAGCCAAGCAACAGGGATCAACACTTTCGGGGTGAAAGTCCGGTTGCGGGGAAATGATCTTCATATTCTTTGTGAAGGTACAGAATGTCCGCAGCGTTGGCGTACTTTGTCTGATTTGCTGCAAGCACTACAGCAAACAAACTTAGATATCCTCACAAGCAGCGAACAAACCTCAATATATCAAGTATTTGTCTATGGCCGAAGAAAAGGGGAACAGCGCCCCTCATGGTGCCATCGGGTTCACTTGAATCAAATAGATAAGCATCTGGATCAGGTACAGCAAGCGCTGCTAGCAGACTCGGAAAAATCAAAACAATCGGGTGGGGCGCTAATTGTCTCTAACGAGAGTTTGGCACGCCAAGGCAACCCAGAGGCGATCGCTCGATATCTCAGCGAAACTCTGAGTACGCTAGGTGTATCAGTACAGGCAAAGATTAAGCTACATAAGCCAAAGAACTCTCAGCCAGAAGAAAATCGCCTGTGGATATTTTGCCAGTCGAGCTATAGCCCTGATGCATCGTTACTTGCTGAACCGATAGCACAGAAGTTGCGTTATCTCAAGCTTTCTGGCTACCAAGATGCAGTAATTGTTTCCCAGGTGAGCGGTGAAACTGCCCCTGATTGGCTGCTGCGGGTGGATTTGACACCACCAGAGGTGATGCTTAAAGAGTGGGCGCGTTGGGGAGATGTCCAAGCGATCGCTCGATTATTAACCGAGGTATTATCAGGGTTAAAAGTTGCTGTCCAAGTTTCTCTGAAAGAATCAACGCTACATATCTTTTGTACCCCAGCTTTTGATCCTTTAGGAACTGCCCCCATTCCAGACAAGGTAGTGTGCTTAGAGGCGATTTTACCCCAGCTAGAAGCGATCGCCCCTCAAGGCATTCTCGCCGCCACCGTCTACGGACAAAAAGCAGGCGATAAGCAACCAACTTGGATTGATTGGCTGGCTTTACCCGCTGCAAAACATCCCGCCTTTGCCACATCACCGCTAGATTTGGCCAATACTGGCGATGAACCAGCGATCGTATTTTTACTGGAGCGCTTACTCAATCCTGACTTGGATTGGCGGCTATTGACAGGTGGAATTCGCGTACTCCTACTGAACAAAAATGATTTATTGCACATTATGTGTGATGCACCTGTTTGTCCGGCGCGACAACAAGTAGCAAGTAAAATTACGCAGTTTATCCGCCAGTTAAAAATTCCCGGTATTATGGGAGTACGTGTCTACGGTCGCCGTGCTGGGAATAAAGAACCTTTTTGGCATTATGGCCTTGATGTTGAGCATCGCCAACGTTTAGTGCCAGAAGCAACCCCAGAATTTGCTGCTACTTCTAAATACGTTAACGATTTAGTAACCTCTGAGACTAGTGAGCCAATTTTGCGCCCAGACTTAACGACAGAAGAAGTTCAAAGTTTTGTAAAAGAAGTAGCGCGAGATTGGACAGCAACGGCGAGTTCAACTGCGAGAAAATTCCTGTTGAAAAGCCAGCTATTTACCGAAAGCAACCAGTCAGCGGAACATAACCATGATGTTCAAGGGATTAAGATTGCTCTGGTTTGGGGAACACTGGGATTATTACTCACTCTTCAAACTGACTGGGTACTGGGTCGAATTATTGCACGGACTACGCCCAGTTCGCCAAAAGTCGCTAGTGTAACCCTCCCATCATCTTCTGAGCAAAAGGCATCTTTGACATCTGGGAAAAATCAGAGTGAGAAAACGACATTTTTTACCAGCACTTCTAAAACGAAATCTCCTCCAAATCAGAGTTCTGTATTTAACGCTTCGGAATTTACCCAGAGTGATGATACTCCCAAAAACAATTTGGCAGCCGCACCACTGAAGGAAAAAGCAACTGCAACAGCCATTCTTTTAGCAGCGCGATCGCAGATGCCAAGTTTCAATGTCAGGCAGTTAGACGAGCAACTAGCACTGTATAAACAGCGTTTAGCTAGAACTGGTAGTCCACCAGATGTGTTGATTATTGGCTCCTCTCGCGCTCTCAGGGGAGTAGATCCAGCAGCACTTTCTAAAGCTTTAGCAACTCAAGGCTATCCAAATCTTGACGTGTTTAACTTTGGCATCAACGGTGCTACGGCACAAGTTGTAGACTTTGTGATTCGTCACGTACTGGAACCATCAGAACTGCCCAAAATAATTATCTGGGCAGATGGTGCGCGGGCTTTCAACGGTGGACGCGAGGATATTACCTTTAAATCGCTCGCTGCATCCGTTGGTTATAAGCAAGCATTCCAAAAAACACCAACAACTGCAAGTAGCAATGATTTGCCAGAAAATCCGGTAAATTCAGGAGAAAAAAAGACAAACGAAGAAAAACAGGAGATTAGTACATATCAAGCTGTCAATGACTCGCTAAATCAGGCTCTAGCATCTATTTCTGCTAGCTATAAAAACCGCGACCAAATTAAAGGTTTACTGCAAAAACAATTGCTCACATTTGGTCATAATCAGACAGTTACATCAGAAAAACAGCTAACAGACGGTAGTTCCGATGAGAGTATTTCCCAGCAAGCAGTTGACTTTGATGGCTTTCTACCTTTGTCTATTCGTTTTAATCCCGCTAGATACTATCAAAAACATTCTAGAGTTCCCGGAAATTATGACAACGACTATAAATCTTTCCAAGTAGAAGGACAGCAAGATACTGCTTTTCAAGAAGTGCTTCAGTTTGCCCAGTCTCAGAAAATTTCCTTAGTGTTTGTCAACATGCCTCTGACGGCAGATTATTTAGATCCAGTGCGTAGACAATATGAGCAAGAATTTCAGCAATATATGTTGCGTTTGTCTACTAATCCTAACTTTATTTATCGTGATTTGAGCCAACAGTGGACAAAAGTAAATGACTACTTTTCTGATCCTAGCCACCTCAACCGCTTTGGTGCATACGAAGTCTCGAAAAAGCTAGCTAACGATCCGATGATTCCTTGGCCAGTGAAGTAGGGACTGGGGAGAATAATCTACAATACCCAATGACTAATGACTAATGACTAAAAAATGAACTTTATATCAATTTTCTATGGGCTATTCTTGTTGAGTGTGTTAGGAATTTACTGGTCTTTAGCACAACATAAATTGCGATTGTGGACGCTGCTAATTGCTAGTTTGGTTTTTTATGCATCTTTGCACATCCAATACATACCATTACTATTAGCATTGACGTTTATTAATTTTCGTGTGGGACTGGAGATTGGAAAAAACACATCACCAGGAAAACATTCTCTTGACTGGCAAATTTCTAATGAAGAGTGGCAATTTGCTCAAGGTGATTGGAATCGTCGCCGTCTAAAAGTTTTGTGGGTGGGTATAATTCTAAATGTTTTACTGTTATTAGCTTTTAAGTATTTTACCCCTTTATTCAAGTTTGTTTTTCATGTACAAACAAATTCACCAGATGGCTCTTTTAAATTGATTGCACCCTTGGGAATTTCATTTTTTACCTTTGAATGCATTGCCTATTTAATAGATGTCTATCGCGGTGCCCCAGCAACAGAGAATTTTCTCAAATTTGCTACATACAAATTATTCTTCGCTAAACTGATTTCAGGCCCGATTACGCGCTATCACAACTTAGCAAATCAATTCAATACACTAGAATTACCCAGCACCGATAGAGTAGCTGAGGCGCTATGGTTGATTGCTAGAGGCGCAGTCAAAAAAGGTATTTTTGCAGACCACTTGGGAATTTTCGTTGATTTATGTTTTGGTAATTTGCAACGGGCGGGTAGTACCGATCTCTGGTTAGCGACATTCGCTTATGGCTTGCAATTATATCTAGATTTCAACGGCTATGTAGACATCGCCCGTGGTAGTGCTTTGCTTTTCGGTTTGGTTCTACCTGAAAATTTTGACTTTCCCTATTTCAGCACTAATATTTCAGAATTTTGGCGACGCTGGCACATGACTCTCGGAGATTGGCTGCGTAACTATGTCTACTTTCCTTTGGGTGGTTCCCGTCGAGGTTTAGTCCGTACCTGCTGGAATTTATTTATTGTGATGCTAATTGCTGGTATCTGGCACGGTGCTGCTTTGGGTTATGTCGTTTGGGGTATATTCCACGGATTAGCTTTGGTGATTCATCGACTTACAGATTCTATAAGCGATCGCTTTGAAAATCTAGAACAATTCTGGCAAAATCCTCTGGGTATTTTTGTCGCTTGGTTTTTGACTCAATTGATGGTTTTTACCTCTTGGATTTGGTTCCGTCTACCTAATCTCCAAGACTCGTCTTTAGTAATTCGGCATCTTTGGGGTTATCCGGCTGACGCCCAGTTTGCTGAAAAGGTCTATGTGGAAGCCTTAAATATGAGCCAATCCCAACTCGCTTGGGTACTTCTAGCTTTAGCTGCCCTCATGGCTGTAGTCTATGCCTTCAATCGAATGCTGAAGTTAGAGTTTAACTGGCCCCTTAAGCTTGTATTCGTCCCCCTATGTTTCTACGCTGTTTGGTTATTAGCTCCTGAAGGCAGTTTGCCTTACATCTACTTTGATTTTTAACTGAAACATCAGACAATATAGAGCTTATTATTTCGTTACAAATCGACAAGACTTAAAATATTTCTCATCGGCTAATTGTAAAGAAGTGTAAAGGTAAATAACTAGGCGATCGCATCATTGAAATTGATAGCTAGTTTGTTGTTGAAGTGGCTTAAAAAGCCTTAATCCATTACTTTGTATTGCTATTCTTTATAGTAGGAAAACTTTACAGTTCGATGAACTTGTTAAACAATTCTATTACAGAATATTAAGTCACAGATCGCACCCAAGTAAATTCATGTAGACTATATTTCAACAGGCGAAATAAACTCCGCTTGTTCCATATTTAACAACCCATAGCACTTATAAAACAATGACCACAACCTTACAACGGCGCTCTGGCGCTAGCGTATGGGATCGCTTCTGCGAGTGGATCACCAGCACCGAAAACCGTATATACATCGGTTGGTTCGGCGTTTTGATGATTCCTACCCTGCTAGCTGCGACCACCTGCTTCGTAATTGCTTTCATCGCTGCTCCTCCTGTGGACATCGATGGTATCCGCGAACCAGTTGCAGGTTCTTTGATCTACGGAAACAACATCATCTCTGGTGCAGTTGTTCCTTCTTCAAACGCCATCGGCTTGCACTTCTACCCAATCTGGGAAGCTGCTTCTCTTGATGAGTGGTTGTACAACGGCGGCCCTTACCAGTTGGTAGTTTTCCACTTCTTGATTGGTTGCGCTGCTTACCTTGGTCGTCAGTGGGAACTTTCTTACCGCTTAGGTATGCGTCCTTGGATCTGCGTAGCTTACAGCGCACCTTTGGCTTCCGCTACCGCAGTATTCTTGATCTACCCAATCGGTCAAGGTTCTTTCTCCGATGGTATGCCTTTAGGTATCTCTGGAACCTTCAACTTCATGATTGTGTTCCAAGCAGAACATAACATCTTGATGCACCCCTTCCACATGTTAGGTGTGGCTGGTGTATTTGGTGGTAGCTTGTTCTCTGCAATGCACGGTTCCTTGGTAACTTCTTCCCTAGTTCGTGAAACAACTGAAGTTGAATCTTTGAACTATGGTTATAAGTTCGGTCAAGAAGAAGAAACCTACAACATCGTTGCAGCCCACGGCTACTTCGGTCGTTTAATCTTCCAATACGCATCATTTCAAAACAGCCGTCAATTGCACTTCTTGCTCGCAGCTTGGCCTGTGATTGGTATCTGGTTTACCGCTTTGGGTATCAGCACAATGGCATTCAACCTGAACGGTTTCAACTTCAACCAATCAATCATTGATTCCCAAGGTCGCGTCATCAGCACCTGGGCAGACGTAATCAACCGCGCTAACTTGGGTATGGAAGTAATGCACGAGCGTAACGCTCACAACTTCCCCCTAGACTTAGCTGCTGGTGAAGTTACACCTGTAGCAATGACTGCTCCTGCTATCAACGGTTAATACTTCAGTATTAGCTAAATAAAAAGCGCCCTCCAGAAATGGGGGGCGCTTTTTAGTTGTAATTACTTTAAAACAGGCTAGAGAATTTTCATAAGCTGGCGATCGCTTGGTTTACTGGTTATGAGAAGCTCTATGCGATCATAATGCCAAATTTGCGTTGAAAAGGCGTAGATGCCATCTTGGCAGCTTTTTGAAAATATTAGGTATCAGCGCTAGGTGATAATACTACCGTGCGCTTGGAGCGCTTGGATTTAGACATGTTGAGAAATACAAATATTTACACAGATAAAATTTTAAAAAAATATCTGGTGTATTTGGGTACAATTACTAAATTGTTACTCATTTATATTAATAAACGCATTGGTATAAATAAAAATAATTATCAAAGCTGTAAGCAGTCAGTAAACTAACTACTGACGGTTATCCTAAGAGTTTACATACATTGTGTTTCCACTGAGTACAAATCTCAGACTTTAGTTTTTGTCTCAATTCAATATAAAATCTAAAACTTAAAATCCAAAATCAACATGGCAGACCTAACTCCTAATTCTAGTTTTAGTTTGACACTGCGCTTGCAGATTCCCAATCGTGTAGGGATGTTAGCATCAGTAACCCAGGCGATCGCAACTACTGGCGGTAATCTCGGTCAAATTGATTTAATCGAGCAAACCCGCAAAGAGTCTACCCGCGATCTGACTGTGGATGCTGCTAGTACTGAACATGCTGAAACCATTGTGCAAGCAGTGAAAGCATTGCCAGATATCAAGTTACTTAGTGTCTACGATCGCACCTTTAATTTGCATCGCGGTGGCAAAATCAGCATTGTCAGCAGAATCCCCCTGAAGAGTGTTTCTGATTTAGCAATGGCTTACACGCCGGGAGTCGGTCGAATTTGTACAGCGATCGCTCAAGATCCAGAGGAAGTTTACAACTTAACCATCAAACAAAACACTGTTGCCATTGTTACCGATGGTAGTGCCGTCCTGGGATTGGGAAATCTCGGCCCAGCAGCAGCCCTACCAGTCATGGAAGGTAAAGCAATGCTATTCAAGGAATTTGCAGGGCTGGATGCTTTTCCCATTTGTCTCGCCACCCAAGATACAGAAGAAATTATCCAAGCAGTTAAGAATATCGCTCCGGTGTTTGGGGGCGTGAATTTAGAGGATATCGCTGCACCTCGCTGCTTTGAAATCGAAAAGAGATTACGCCAAGAGCTAGATATCCCCGTTTTTCACGATGACCAGCATGGTACAGCAATTGTCACCTTGGCAGCGTTATTTAATTCCCTAAAGCTGGTACATAAATCAATGGCGGAAATCCGCATTGTGATTAATGGTGCTGGGGCGGCTGGTGTGGCGATCGCTCGGTTACTCCGAAAAGCTGGGGCAGAAAAAATCTGGATGTGCGACTCTAAAGGGATTATCTCTACCAGTCGCCCCGATTTGACAGAGGAAAAACTCGAATTTGCTGTGAAAGCTCAGGGTACGTTAGCGGGTGCAATGCAAGGAGCAGATGTGTTTATTGGAGTCAGCGTCCCAGGAGTTTTAACACCAGAAATGGTGCAATCGATGGCCAAAGATCCAATTGTCTTTGCAATGGCAAATCCGATTCCAGAGATTCAGCCAGAATTAATCAGTAAAGATGTTGCTATCATTGCTACTGGTCGCAGTGACTACCCAAATCAAATCAATAACGTCCTTGCTTTTCCTGGAGTATTCCGTGGTGCTTTAGATTGTCGGGCACAGACAATTACCATCAAAATGTACTTAGAAGCCGCAAGTGCGATCGCCTCCTTAGTCAAGCCTTCAGACTTGAATCGAGAACATATTATTCCTTCAGTCTTTGATGAGCGCGTCGTTACTGCTGTTGCCGCCGCTGTCCAACAAGCAGCGCGTCAAGAAGGTATCGCTCGGAATTAATTAACTTAAATAATCACTTTTATGGGATAGGCGTCTTGCCCGTCCCTGAACATTTAGGCTGCAATCAATTTGCGCTATGAACTGATGTTAAACAGATGAGAATTGATGCATTATTGGTGATTAGATGAGTTTGGGCTACCAATTTAGGAGCAAAGTAACACATCTAAAACACCATTACTTTGTCAACTGTTTGCAATGAAGTATCAAGTTGGGGACGAGTTTTTACAAGAACTGCCACTGATTTTAGGGGGGCCAATCCTCAAACATACTGAGCCAGAGTCAGTGACGGTATGGGTGGCATTGAAACAGTCTTGTCAGGTAGAACTTAAGGTTTATGACACAACAAATGATGGTGAAGCACTAGGAAATTGTTTATTGGAGGGAGAAGGCTCTACTGTTGCTCTGGGTAAGTATCTTCATATAGTGGCCATCACGGCTCGGTCTATGGTTGAACATCGCCTAACTGGAAATTGCATCTATGCATACGACCTTCAGTTTACGGTTGCTGACCAAACCCCGCAAACTCTGCAACAAGCATTATGCTCAAACTCCTCTCCTCCAGTTAGCATCAGCTACTTTGATCATCAAAAACCAACCTTTGCTCTGCCGCCAAACCGTCTTCAAGATTTACAAATTGTCCATGCTTCCTGTCGGAAACCTCATGGTCATGGGGTTGATGCACTGCCAATTCTTGATAGTTTGATTCAGGCGTCAGCGAATCAACCCCAGCACCGTCCTCATCAGCTGTTTCTCACCGGAGATCAAATTTATGGAGATGATGTAGCAGATCCGTCATTGTGGGTTGCTACTACTCTTGGTGATGTCCTCTTGGGTTGGGAAGAACAACTTCCGGTGAATGGAGTTTACTGCACTCCCCAGCAGCTACCCCCTGGAGAGCGGGCTGATGTGGCGACAAATCAAGCTGGCTTGACCGCAGGATTACATAATAAAGCTGAGAAAGTCAACAGCCATCTTCTAAGTCTGGGTGAATATTACGCTACTTATTTACTAGCTTGGTCGTCAGTGTGCTGGCCGGCCGCATTTCCCAAAGGACACCAAGTAACGCGCGATCGCCATGCTATCAAAGACTGGAATCGGGCAGTCAAGCATTTACGACAATTCATTTATACCCTTTGGAAAGTGCGTCGCGCCCTTGCCAATATTCCTATGTACAGCATCTTTGATGACCATGATGTGAGTGATGACTGGAATTTAAACCAAGCTTGGTGTTTGCGGGTGCTAGGGCGTCCTTTGGGGCGACGAATAGTCCAAAATGCATTGTTAGCCTATACGGTGTTTCAAGGGTGGGGCAATACACCAGGGCAATTTGCACAAGGGAAACCAGGTGAAAAGCTGTTGGCGGCTGCACAAGCTTGGTCAGCTTCCCAAGGAACAGATGCAAAGGCTGATGAAGCGATCGCTCGTTATGTAGGTATGCCAGGCAACGATCCCCGCACAGGTTTACCTAATTTAGTCCGAGACGGTTCAGTATTCATTTTGGATCGACATCCTGAAGCACTGACTTGGCACTACATAGTCCAGAGTGATTGTCATGAAGTAATTGTGCTGGATACGCGCACTTGGCGGGGTTATCCAGCCGATCAAAAACCAATCGCGCCGCCGATGCTGTTGTGTCCCAAAGCCTTTGAGCAACAACTAGTTTTACCTTTACAACAAATTGCTGAACAAACTCAGATTCAAACTACATTTGTCATTGCACCCACGAATGTATTTGGATTACAAGTGATTGATTGGATTCACCATTGGCATTTAAAACAGGAGAAAGTGTTTTCAACCGATGTTGGAGATGCCTGGAACATTAATGTTGAAGCACTGGCGAAATTCCTAACTACTTTGTTTGAGGAACGTCAACAAGTCGTGATTCTATCCGGGGATATTCATTACAGTTCAGTTGCTCACTTGTCTTATAAACGTACCCATTCCAAATTACAGTCTGTCTTAGTGCAGTTAACCGCTAGTGCATTAAAGAATGAAGAGATTTTAACGCGGCTGATTCATACACGATTGAAAGATTGGCTCCTACCAGAAAAGGTGCGACATTGGATAGGCTGGATCAACCCACCGAATATGATAGAAATTTCAGAGAAGCAATTACACCATAATCGCCAGTTGCTGACTAACTCTGACTGGCATTGTGTGCTGGAGTGGATACCTCGAAACAGTGTTCAGACTTCTGCCTACACAGCAGATATATTATCTTTGATAGCTCCCTGGAAACGAGCCGAAAATGCCAAATGGAAATGGTTACAACCCCTGATACTTTGGAAATCTCGTTGGTTTCAGGAGGGGCGAGAAGTAGTTGGATTGAATAATTTAGCTCTGGTTCACTTTGAGTTGGCAGATACGAGTAGTTCTGGCAAAATTATTCAAGATTTGTACTGGTTTTCTTCTTGGTATCCAACCCAAATTGTTTACAGCCGTTTTGAGAGCAAATTAGCGCCCAATCAGTCCTTATTACGATGACCTTTATAGGACAAGGGGAGGGGGAGACAAGGTAAAGTTTCATCCCCTTGTCCTCTTCGATGATCGGCTTGACTCTGCGAATGGAAATTTTGCTTGTATCTGTGGGCACTCTAGATTCAAGAAACATACTGGAGAGTTATTTCTATGTCTACGACCCTAATTAGTGCAACGTTGGCACAAACAGAAAGAGATGCTGTGTTGCAAGCCATCGCCACCATTAAAGAAAAGCTACCATTTTTGGTTGATTTGAGTGCCGACGATCGCAAGACTTTACCCAAGATGGGAGATAAGAGTCGGGCGTTTGTGAGTAAAGCATTAGAGGTGGCGGCGCAGAATCCAGAGTTTTTACCGCGATCGTTTGACTTAGAAGAGATGCGGAAGGATGTGCAATTATTTGAAGCGTTGTATCCGGTGTTGTTGTCGTTGACGCAGTTACAAGAGTTGGTAGATGATACATCTCTTGCAGTCGGTAGTGAAGCTTATGCAGCCGCGTTACAGGTGTATAACTATGCCAAAGCCAGTGGACAGGGCGCGGGTTTAGATGCAGTAGTTGTGGAAATGGGACAACGATTTGCTCGTAAACCTGCAAAATCCAAGTCTCAAAAAGCAGCGTTGTAGAAAATAGCTTTAATGTTGCACTTAAAACGTGCAACATTAAAGCTCAGAATTTGAATGTTGGAGTTAAAAGCACGACATTCCAAATTCTGAGCTTTATTTTTTGAGTTCAAAGGCTCAACGTTCAAGCAAAAAGGCGCAACTTCCGAGTTCAGAGGCTCAATGTTCGAGTAAAAAGGTGCAACTTTCGAGTTCAAAGGCTCAACGTTCAAGCAAAAAGGCGCAACTTCCGAGTTCAGAGGCTCAACGTTCGAGTAAAAAGGTGCAACTTCCGAGTTCAGAGGCTCAACGTTCAAGTAAAAAGGTGCAACTTCCGATTTCAGAGGCTCAACGTTCGAGTAAAAAGGTCGGACTTCCGAGTTCAAAGGCTCAATGTTCGAGTAAAAAACTTAATGTTTGAGGTTCAGCAGTCTGAAATTTGAGCTAAATTCATAATATTTTATATGAGATTTTTTGCAGAGACGCAATTTGACTCGCATCTCTACAATCTGTTTCCATAACTTTTATTGAGCGTTCACAAATTCCAAATACCCATTGCTAAGTTCTTTCACCGCCAAATCATAAAATTGCTTACCGTGTTCAGGCGTTGCTAAACCCGGATTTGATCCCATACGTCCATCTGGATAACGGACTCGAAAGTCACCTGCGCTATAAATCCGATGTCCGCTTGCAACTTCTGGTGAAAGGGGTGCTTGCTTAATCGCTTGTGGATAAACGTACTGGGTGAGGGCGACTTCACTTGGGGTTGCATGAGAACCTTCTTGATCCCCATATAATTCTTTAGCTAACTTATATACAGAACCGCACATAAACCAGTTTGCTACTTGACATTGCACCTGTCGAGCATTAGTAATCTGCAAATCTTCTAAATGAGCGTAAGTTTCCGAGAAAGCAGCTTTGAGAGTAGCGATGTTTCCCCCGTGTCCGTTAATAAAGTAGAACTTGCTAAAACCAGCTTTAGCTAAACAAGTTACATAATCTCGCACTACTTGAATCAAAGTGCTGGGACGCAGACTGATTGTGCCAGGAAAAGCAGTATGATGCAGTGCCATCCCCACATTGATTGTAGGGCCAACGATCGCTTGAGTTGCGTCACCCACACCGGCTGCGATCGCTTCTGCACAAATAGCATCAGTACCAATTAGCCCCGTTGGCCCATGTTGTTCTGTGGAACCAATAGGAAAAATAATCCCCTTTGACTGCTGTAAATAAGCTTCGACTTCTTGCCAAGTACTTAAATGCAGTAACATTGTTAATGATTTTCCTCAATAAAATTGCGGTGGGATGAAACCTTTTGCTACTAAATAGTATCTTCCGTAACTAAACTCCCACTAACACGATTATGAACTCTCTGAATCTTCTGTGCTGGCGATCGCACAAGATCCCCGACTTCGCAAAAGTTGTCGGGGATCTTTGTTTACTGCCAAATTTGGAGACAATTAGACGAGCTATTTCTATGAATATTGTTTAGGGATGCAGTTACAACAAGTTTCGACAGAGATGGATATAAGAAATTTACCAATTCTGCCATTTTATCCTACGATACTCGCCGCGAACTTTCCCATAAGAGAAATCAAAATTGATTTATGAAATGTTGCTTTTCTGGATAATCAAGAAAAAAAGTTGATCAATTTTGATTTTTGACTACTCAAAGTAATAATGCTTCTTTACGTCCTTTGTAATTTCCCATGTGCAAGACATACCAGCGGGAAAAATCACTAAATTGCCCTTACCCATTTGCACTGGTTCTCCCCCATCAGGAATAACAAATACGTCACCTTCCAAAAAATAGCAAGTTTCTTGAGAATCATAAGTCAAAGGAAATTTTGAAACTTCCTTTTTCCAAATTTCCCATTTAAATACACCTAATTTATTGAGATATTCAAGTCTTAAGTTGATGCTCAATTTTAATTTCCATATTGTGTTTGCTCTAGTTATATTCAGCAGTAGGATTGAATATCCTCTCCACACTGATCGACTAGATAACACAAAGCGCGAAAACGCAAGTAGACAAGTTCGTTATAAAGCGGATTCAGCTTGCACATTGGCGGAATATGAGCTATTTTGCGGCCAAAAAGCATGATATCACGCTCGAATGGACACTGAGCAGGAATTAGTTTAGCAATAAATTTGGCTAATTTCCGATTCTGAATCTCAATTTTATCGAGCCATTGACGTAATGGTTGCAATAAATCTAATTTTGGTTGAGCAAATTGCTTTTTACTACCTATTTGATTTTTTTCTTCTAAAGGTTTAATAAAAGCAGGCAAAAAAATACGATGACCTTGTGTTTTAAGCATAGTTTTAGGCAAGGCTTTCCTTGTGTAGATGAACTATTTACCGATTGAAAATGTTCACATGTAATATTTTTGGTCAATTTGCATTGTGCTTGTAGATTCAGAAGCAAAGTAGGCATAATGCAAACAATTTACATGCATCTTTGGGAAGGGAAATGGTTTAACTAATTGTTATTTAAGCCCACCAAATGATGAAGAACTGTCCCGTTAAATACAAAATAACAAAGAAAATATAAAAATGGCATTTCTTTAACTTATCGATTTCTAATCTTACAGATAGGAATCTTATATATTAGATATAAATGCTTGGTTCTGAAACTGACTAGTATCTAGAGATATAGTTTATGACAGACAAACACAGTTTTGTTCTGACCCTACATACATTTCACTAGGATTAGCCCCCTAATATCTTTCAATTTTAGAGTATTGAATATCCATGTAATTGTCTGATATACTACACAAACTAACCTAGATTTTATCTAATAAGTAGCAATAAATCGATTTATAAGTCAAAACTAATACAAGAACTTACACAAGAGCAAAGGGCACTTGTACTGAGTAAATCTACAGTTTCATATAATCAGCTTTCTCCAACTACTACTCACTGTGAGATTTTGCCGTTAGCAGAGCCTCTTGTAGAAAAGTATTGGTTATTTTCCCCAGTTCTCACTCCCCGATTATGAAAAACTTAGTTATTTAAAATATCTTAACCCAGTATTAACCTGATATTTGCTGATATTTTCTACATTCTGTTGCTCTAATTTTGTCAGCAATTTAGCTGGAAATGTCTTTGGTGAATATGTAGGACGATACCAAGGTTGGTTATTAAAGTAATTTTGCAATTCAGTATTATCAAAACGGCGGCCATGAATGGCAAAAATCGAATTTCGCATAATATCTAGTTCAAAACCGCTTTTACCATCCAAATCTGCATCATTTACAAGTCTTTGAGAAAGCCAGAGATAATTGTTGAGAGTTGTGGTATCAACTGGCGGTATTGATGTAGTCGCGGAAGGTGATTGAGTTGGAACAGATGGGGTAGTTGGTGTAAATGTAGGAGTTATCACTGGGCTTGTAACATTTGACGGTGTTTCTGAAGGTAATACCGTTTTATCTGCTATGGGTTGAGAAGATTTGGGTAACACTTGACTAATAATTACAGATGCACCAATTAACCCACCTGCTATCAAACTGCCCATGAGAATATTATTCTGACTATTACTACTTTGAGGGCTAGGCTGTGGTTTGATAGGCACTGTCTGAGGTGGCGGTGCAGAGACTACAGTCGGTTGAGTCAACAGGGGTTGCGTCGGTGGAATTGGATTTGCTATGCTCTGCAAAGAATCCAGCATTGCTCTGGCTGTAGGGTAGCGATCGCGTGGATGATAAGCGATCGCCCGATCGATTACTCTTGCCATAATTGGGCTAACATGACTGGCATATTGCCGCCAGATAATTTCACCCGTCTGAGAATCGGTTTCTAGTTGTTGCGCCTGTTTACCAGTGAGCAAATAAATTACCGTCATTCCTAAACTGTATAAATCACTAGAATAAACAGGTCTACCTGCGGCTTGTTCGCTCGGCATATAGCCAGGCGTACCAATTACAATCGAACTAGTAGGATTGCCTTGAGAATTTACTACTGTTCCCATCGATTCCCGTATAGCGCCAAAATCAATCAGCACTGGTTTACCGTCTCGATGGCGCACAATGATATTATCCGGTTTAATATCGCGGTGAACGATATGCTTGGAGTGAACGTAATCCAGGACGGGTAATAAATTCATGAATAATTCCTGGACAGCGCCTTCACTAAATAGCCCCTGCTTCTGGACTTTTCCAGTTAGGGTATCGCCCTCAATCCACTCCTGAACTAAGTAAAATTGTCCGCTTGAGGAGAAGTAGGCATACAATGCCGGAATTTGCTCATTTGCACCACCGAGTTCTTCTAAAATAGCTGCTTCGCGTTGAAACCTCTCTTGCACCAACTGGTAAATTTGGGGATTATTGTGAATCGGTCTTAGTTGTTTAACCACACAACTACGCTTTGAGGGCATATAAGTATCTTCAGCTAGATAGGTTTCACCAAACCCACCAGCACCCAGTGTGCGAATAACTTGATAGCGATCGTTCAGCAGCTGTATTGTCATGGGATATTACAAGCGATATTCATAAGATAGTTTTCCCCAAAACTACCTTCATTTCAAATCTAGTAAACCTTCTTCTTTCAATTTAGGATTGAAACGAATTTGCATTTGCAAACCACGCAGTTCTAACAATTGCGTTGAAATTTCTGCTTCTACTCTGCGTGCCACATTTTTAATAATTTTTATTTGTGCTAATTCATCATTAGCTGGATTTTGATAATTTGCCTGTTCTTCAGGTGTCATTACTACTTTGACATCAATGGGATGAGTCCATTTTTCCTTGTTATCTCCATTGCCCCAAGGGACACTGCCATTTTCAGCAATCCAAGCATTTTCAGTATTTTCTAAAATTGTGCGACTAGGGCGTTCAATAGTATGAACTTTGACCCAATAGCATTGCTGTGGCTGACGGACTAAATGCTGCTTGAGGCTAAGGTAAACATCACGGGAATATCCTACAAATTGCAACACCTTTTCTTGGTCGAAAATAGCATATATACCGATTTGACCCTGAAATTGTTCGGGTAATTGACCGCTAGCGTCAATATAAGGAATATATTCCAGGTTTGCCAAAGAAGAAAGATTTGTTTGAGGAGCCATACATCAAAGATCAAACTTGCTATTTGCCTTCAGTATTGAGAATTGCTAAGTAGGGAAAAATTATCTTGAAAATTACCTATTACCCAATTTTTGGTAAACTGCACAAAGGCGACTAGGCTTAAAAATCTTAGCACTAAACATGAAATTTGGCGGTACGTTGATGATGGCATATTCATCAGATTCATAATACTTTTCAAATTCTCTCGGCATTCCTTTAGTGGTAGTTAAGCTGTAAGGAACTGGCTGGAAAAGCAATTCTGTAAATCTAACTTGCTCACACTGTAACTGTTCACAAAGTTGCTTTAAGAAAGCAACACTTCTCAATAAATTAAATAGAGTTTCTTGAGCTTGTATTTCAAGAGTGAAACTGCCATCAAAGTTCTGGATGATTTTAAGGGTCATTTTCTATACAGGTAGTTATTAACGACTAAGTTATGTGATAGAGGATAGGCAAACTTGTTGCACATAGTCATCCAAAAGTGCTGAGCAATGAAGCCTACCTTTTTGCGTAGATGAGCTTGGTGAAAAATTACTACTCTAAGATCAGCCTATTGGATTATGGGACTTCTGTCAGCTCTATGAGGAAGCTAGCATGGTTAATAATCGTGAAGTTTAGCTATCAACAAAAGTCATTTTGATACTTTATTATGACGCAACTGCCATGTATAAATTGAATCTTATAAGTTTAAAGCCTTATCTAGCCTAGTTTTTGGAAAACAGGGTAAATACTGACACAATCAAGACTTAACAATTCTCAAGATAAACAAAAACTCCCAAGCTCACATGATTGCTAGCTTGGGAGTTTTTGTTTTAAATAATGAATCCTGGCATCGAGCTATTTTTGCGTAGGGCTACCCCTAAAC
>NZ_JABXKQ010000105.1 GCF_017114945.1 Nostoc sp. JL34 | reverse complement strand
ACAGAGTTTGATCTTGCTCACGAGTTAGAAATACTCTTAAACGAGCGCCCATATATAAGTCACCTCATGTCGATGCATTCTCTGTATTTACTTATCTTTACATAGTCTGGTTTTTTTATGCCCACCTACTTAATTAAGTTTTCATCAGTGATATAAGGAAGAAGCAATTGTTTCAGTGTCATTACTAAATAAGCAGACTCTTCATCGTTGACTCTATCAACTATATGTATTGCCTGACCATCAAGTTTTGAGTGAAGTTGTTTTGGACTTTTAAGCAAGGTGCTTGTAAGTGGTAAGTTGTCGTCAATTTCACGGCAACAAAAATTAACATCCATGTATTTCGATAGATGTTCGTGAATGCTTACCATGATATGGTGAGAAACACCAGCGCTACTTTTGTAAAAATTATCAATACTCCCAAAGTCCAGAAATGGAGTAGATGCTTTTTTACCTTAAGATTCTGCCATTCTTTAATAGTTTTAGGTGTCCACGGCGTTTTCAGTTGGCGGCGTATGTGAGCAGAACTCTGATTGCTGTTGTTGGATGCACGGTTTTGCGCTTCGATTAAATCTTCAGATTGTTTAGTCGATTCACCAGCTAATTCCAGGAGAGCAGTATATTCACGAACAGGAATTACATCCTCTGGGATAGAAAATCTGGTTAGATGTTTTCGTATGGAAGCATCAGCAAGAATATGGATTGTTGGAGCCTTCATATTGGTTCGACATATCCGACCTATGGCTTGAATAATTATTTTATTCAAGAAGAGTGAATAAGCACCTGTATTGTATAAGCTGATGAAGTCCTCAGCCTTTCGCTTAGGCTTATATCTTCCTATATATCTATGAAAGGCTTCATCCAACTTGCTCTTAAATGTGTTTAGGGAAAAAGCCCCATTTTCACGAAGAAATTCCAATTGAAAAATGTATTTGATAAAATCATCATCTTTGAGATTACTCTCAAAAATACTTACAAGCAGATTTGTTGGGCTATCTAGATAAATACCATTAATATCCATATCTGAATGCTTGGGAAAGCTGTTAATATGTATTGGCTCTAGGTTAGAAGGAATAGGAAATTGTAGATTTTGTCCAACTCCAGTTGTTTGGTAAGTAGAAATAATGAATCGACGTTTGTTATCTTTCAGTTCATTTAGCAGTTTCTTTTTATTTTCGTCAAAGTTTTCTCCCCTAAGCAGGAAAATCGTATCATCTACACTACCATCTATGACATCTTTCTTGTCATCCAATAGTAATTTCGCGTACTCATACAATATATTTAGGTCGAACTTTGGATCAGAAGGCTGTGGGAATTTAGTGAACAGACACAGAAACGCATGACAATCAGGGTGATCCAGAAAATATTTCCATGCAGTCAACGCTCTCACATAACGGCCAAATGAGAATTCAAGACTCTTCTCATCATCATCAGTATTTTTATGACGAAGATCGTTCCATAAAGCCTGTGCTGATTCTCGGTCACGCAAAAGCTCTTCAAGCTGTTTGATTGCTTCCTTCTGCGAATCTGTTCCAATAAATTCAGTTTTTATGACAACTTGATCGTATCCTTTAGTTGCTTCAGAATATGCGTTTTTGAGCCTGATAATAGCATCTTCTTTAAGACGTATAAATGAATTTCCCAAACGAGATTTCAGATATTCAAGATCGTAGTTTCCAATGTTGGTATAAAGTCCAGCAGTCGCAGAAATGCCGACTACCATAGCCTTTGAGCAAACTCCAGCCAAAAAGGATTCGGGTGTACGGCTGAAGTTAAACATATATATTTTCGATAAGGTATCATGCTCATCACTATCGACGATATCATGATAACGAAAGCCTGTATCATAGAACCCTTGACGCTGGATTGTTCCTTTGTCAGTTTGCAAGCCATAAGAAAAGTCATCTTCCAGAATTTTACTAGTTAAAAATTCTACATCTCTATCATCAAGGCGAAAATGATTAAGAACGCTCTTAACAGCAAATTCAAGGGAAAAAGCTTCGTTAATGCTCTTATTTTCGTCTTTCAAATGACGATAGTTATCGGCTAAATACTTAATTTCTGTCTGAAAGTAGGTTAAAAATCCGGTAATATTACTCAGCAGTTCGTGAATATCGACACCAGTTTTTTTTGTTTTAGTATCAAAAGCCTTAATCCAATTTGTAAGGGTTTGTGAATCTTCAATAATCTCGATACGCTGATGACGATCTAGCACATTATGGAATTGGTAATCATAAAAGAGAAAGTTCCTTTTATTTGTAGAAAAGTCTTTGTGAGATTTACAGGTATGTTGTAATTTATATGTGGTAAATATGCTATTAGCTTTCTCTCGAAAGGTTTCAATCTGTTGTCGTGGGGATAACCAATTTTTACCGCTCGATTTTTTCTGGAACCATTCAGATTCTTTAATAAGCAGTTCAGGACATTCGTTTGGCATAAGATGGTTATGAATATTCAAGAATAAATCAAGAAGATCCACTCGATGCTGCAAGCCTGATTTAATGATATTGTTGAGTACAGCTTCTTTGGTAGTATCAAACTCATCAATAAAAATAAGTGCTTTCTCAATAAACCGTTCATTAAAATAATATGAATTCTCAATAAGTGTCGTATTTTTAGCGACGAACTTATCTATACTAAGGAAAAAAACAGTTTTTTCATCTGTAAATACTGCGGGATATAATTTTCCAATCCATTGATATTCTCGATCATTTTTTATAGCTGAAATGCGGTCTTTTTTTGCTTTGAAATTATTTTTCAATGCTTCTATAATAGTTTTTCGGAATTTAGGCTCAATAATTTTGCGAATTTCTGTTTCCCAGCTATCTTTAACTTCTTTGGGAAGTTGACGATTTTGGAGTATTTCTATGTGAGACTTTAATTTTTTATAAATTTCTGTCTTGAATTGATCAGGAATCTCATCATCAATAGCGAGTAGATTTTTAAGAACAGTATCTATATTAGAATCAATAAAAAGAACATATTTGTCAAATTCATCTTCCTTTCCGTCAGCAACAAAACGCTTTTTGAGTTCGTCTATTGGCAAGTTTTTCTTGAGGTTGGTAATAAATAGTATTTTTCTATTTTGAGCGGCAAATTCCTCGAAGTTAGAATAGATAAAATCGAGGACAGTGTATGTTTTACCAGAACCAGTCGGCCTACTCAGGAGAAGCAGCCCAGGATTAAATTGTTTACAGTATTCGTTTAATATTTGTTCCATATCCCTGATAACCTTAGTAAAGTTTGAGATGCTTGGATGTCAATGATACATCTATATGGCGATCGCCAACTATGACACCAGTATTAGCAGTAGAAGTAGGCAACTATCTCACTTACATCCATCCTATTAATACCCAGCAGCGTTTGATCCAGTTATGCTTACAGAACACGACTGAAACAAAGCCACGTATACACAAACGCGATTGCATCTGGTAGAGTTGCGGAATGAAACCCAAAAATTACGAATTACGAATTACGAATTAGTAATTAATTAAATGTCCATTCTATGTGCTTGATTGTGCGGCAAGATGGACAGCTTCTATATCAACATTAAGATGTTGAGCAATCTGTTCCACACTCATCCCTGTTTTTAGCAACAGAGGGACGGTAAGTTTCAACATTTCAGCTTTCTGTTCTTCTCGACCTTCTTCTCGACCTTCTTCTCGACCCTCTTCCCGACCCTCGGCTTTCGCTTCCTGATAAACTCTTGTTTGCTCCAAAGTGAGTCCTAGCATAGCTTCAACTTCCTCTCTACTCAAGGTGGAAAACTTATAAACGGCGATTGTGGTGATGATGTCTAGTATTTCGTTTTGCGGCAGTGTGTCCGTTTCCTCTAATTTTACCCGCTCAATCAATTGCTTTGCTTGCTCTGCCATCACTTCATCCGATGCTAGAGTCAACTGCATTAAGTTGATGCCTATTGGCTGCTGATTAGTCGCGCCTAACTCATCTAAATAGATTCGCTGCACTTGGTCGCTGTTGAGAAATATTCGATGAGTTTTTTGATCCCTTGGTTCAAGAGAGCGTGATGAAAAAATTACTACACAGAACCAGTCATCATACTGAGAACGATTCCGGTTCAAGTACATCAGCGACTCGGTAAAGAACCTATGGTAGAGGGCTTCATCTCTTTGGAATTGAACTTCAGCAAAAAAGATCACTCTGGATGTTGCACCCTCTGGAGGTAAAAACACACCATCGATGCGGAAAGCCGTTTCTTTGACTTCAGGTGATTCAAATCGATAGTTTTGCCCTTGCAGAGGAGGATTATCAATCAGTTCAAAGAGTAACCCAGGAAAGCGCTTAAAAATTTGATAGTAAATTGAGTCTCGTTTCACTACTTCATCCTAAAATTCTCTTGTTATACGATTGCAGATTACAACCAAGCCCTAAAAATAAATCCTAACTTGGCTGAAGCATACCCTAATTGAGGTGTATAACTGCAAAGCCATCGCAACTTCAACTTTTCGTTCGCTGATTTGGAGCGGGTAGGGTTTATCTTTATTTAAAGAGAGAGAGATTAAATCCTATAAACTATACGAAAAAGTAGCTATGGCAAGCGGTGAAGTATTTGATACCAAAACAAAATCCCTATCTCTGCCAAAGGTAAACCTGCTGACCATGTTCCGGCTGGGTTTATTTCAGATGGGGTTGAGCATGATGTCTATTTTGACTCTAGGCGTACTCAACAGAGTCATGATTCAAGAAATAGCAATTCCGGCGACGCTGGTATCAGTCGTTCTAGCACTACCCTTATTTGTTGCTCCTTCCCGTGTCTGGTTCGGCCAGATTTCTGATGCCAAGCCGTTATGGGGATACCACCGCACAGCTTATGTTTGGGTGGGCGCGGCAATATTTGCGATCGCAGCATTTTTAGCTGTACAAGTAATGTGGCAACTCAATATTGCCGCAAATAGTGCAGGTGGTTGGGCATGGACAACCCAAACAATCGGCTGGACAGCCCTTTTATCCCTGATCTTTGCTATATACGGTCTAGGAATTTGTGCTAGCGGCACTGCCTTTGCTGCTTTGTTGGTGGATATATCTGAAGAAGATAACCGTTCTAAAGTGGTTGGTGTGGTTTGGTCAATGCTGATGGTGGGGATTATTGTCGGGGCAATTATCAGTGCCAGTTTGCTGAAGCAATTAACGCCAGAAGCAACAACAGCAACCTTGCAGGCGGCCGTAAATAGGCTATTTCTCGTCGTCCCAGCAATTGTATTTGGTTTAGCGATCGCAGCGACATTCGGCGTAGAAAAAAAGTACTCCCAATACTTAAGCCGTTCCACAGTCCTAAACCGGGAAGATAGCATCACTCTGGGCAATGCTTGGAAAATCTTGACAGCTAGTCCACAAACAGGTTTGTTTTTCACCTTTTTAGTGGTGATGACCATCAGCTTGTTTATGCAAGACCCGATTTTGGAACCCTATGCTGGTCAAGTGTTTAAAATGCCTTTAGCAGAAAGTACCAAACTGAATGTTTTTTACGGAATTGGTATACTGATTGCTTACGGCGTTACTGGCTTTTATATTGTGCCGCGTTTGGGTAAACGCAAAACTGCCCGCTTGGGCTGTATATTGGTAGCATTCTGTTCGGTATTGCTAGGAATATCAGGATTTACTGCTAATCCAGCTTTTCTAAAGCTAGGTTTGGTGTTGTTCGGTTTAGCTACAGGTTTCTTAACTACAGCAGCAATTAGTTTGATGTTAGACCTGACAGTTGCCGAAAGCGCAGGTACGTTTATTGGGGCCTGGGGATTAGCGCAAGCTATGGCTAGGGGACTAGCGGTAGTTTTAGGCGGTGGCATCTTAGATATTGGACGCAAACTACTACCTAACTTAGAGTTAGCTTATGGACTGGTATTTGCCCTAGAAGCCGTGGGAATGGTGGTATCGATTTGGTTTCTGAATCGGGTGAATGTCACAGAATTTCAAACAAGTACAAAGCAAGCGATCGCTTCAGTTTTAGAAAGCGATTTAGATTAAACTGTATAGGGCATGGGGCATAGGGCATTGGGTATGGGACAAATGACCTAATGACCAATGACAAATGACCAATGACAAATGACTAATAACCAATGAATGATTTTTGGACAACAATTCTTGATTTTGCCCAAACTACCACTACCAGAGTGGGCAAGCAGCTAATGCAAGATTTTGGGCAAGTACAGGCTGACCAAAAAGCTGATGGTAGTTTGGTGACGCAAGCAGATAAATGGGCAGATCAGGAAATTCGGGATGCGATCGCTTCTAATTTCTCTGGTTACGGCATTTTGAGCGAAGAGAGCGATCAGTCATTTCCCGGTACGGAGTGGTGCTGGGTAATTGACCCTCTAGACGGTACGACCAACTTCACACGTGGCATTCCCATCTGGACAATATCTCTGGGTTTGCTATATCGAGGCACGCCCATTTTTGGTTATGTTTACGCACCAACCTTGAATCAAGCTTTTCATGGTTACTGGGCGGGTTCATCTGGTTTAGTAACACCATCTGGAGCATTTCTCAATCACCACCCCATCCACACTAGTGGTGATAGTCCCAGCAACAATCACTTTTTTAACCTCTGTTCTCGTAGCACCGCAGTTATCCAAAACGGCTTTCCCTGCAAAATTCGGATGTTGGGTGTAGCTAGCTATAACTTTTTGACAGTTGCCACTGGGGCTACTCTCGGTGGTATTGAGGCGACGCCAAAAGTTTGGGACTTAGCGGGGGCTTGGGTAATTGTCCAGGCTGCTGGTGGGGTCTGGACATCGCTGAAGTCAGAACCGTTTCCGTTGTCACCCGGAGAAGATTATAGCGATCGCTCTTTTCCCACCCTTGTTGTCAGTCGTCCAGAATTAGTTTCAGTCTTTCAACCTTTTCTCGAAGGCGTAAAAATTTAATTTGCCGTTTATGTATCTGAAAACAGTAATTTTGTCAACCAGCCTAGTGGATGGCGGCATAGTGATATTAAACTTAACAAAACCCTAGTCAAACAAAGAATTGAGTATAAATAAAGCTGGTAATAATCCTGATTTAAGTGCAAAACCAGTGTAGTTATTAATTTAAGTAGTGTTGTAGCTTACATTACACTGGTTAATTTAGTATAAATAATTTTATGTTGTCTGATTTAGATTTAATTCGAGAGTTTGTGCAAAACTCTATCCAGAAAAAAGAAGTTTTGTTGTCAAATCCTGCTTTGACAGCGCAAACAGTTTATAAAACGAACCAGCTGACAGCAAAATCTGAAGGTGTGATTGCTACCGCCCAACTATCTAATACTCTATCTGAATTCTTGATTTCTTCAAAATCAACCCAGTGGGAATTGATAAATCAGGCATTAGCAGAATATGGTTATCTCCTCAAAGGAGAAGTAGATAATCGGGGTTTCTATCAGTATCAATACTGCGAAGTTCCCAAAGGCTATGAGATGCACTGTACTAAATGTGTCCTTCTATGGCGAGCCTGGTGGAAATACCGCAAGTATACTTCAAGACCAGGGATTCCGTTGGAACTTCTGATTAGAACACGAGATTCATGGTATCCAATCCGAGATTTAATTATTAGCGACGGACTTCTTTATATCAAAACTTTAGGAAGCGAGATAGCACTTGACTCAGAAGATTTGGTTACTTGGTTAAGCAAAATTGATGTCACCAAAATTAAAGAAATACCTACTACAGAAACATAGATGTGGAAAATACAGTACAGATGTACTTATTTGTCGCTGATTCTATTATGTTGAAAAGATTTTTGAAAATGGTCTGACGAAATATAAAGCAAAGGATGTGAAGAAAAATGAAAGGACTCTGGCTCGAAAATAACCAATTGCAACTACGCACAGATATTCCCATTCCTGAAGCGCCACCGGGAGAAGCCTTGGTGCGCGTCTTGCGTGCAGGGATATGTAATACTGACCTGGAACTACTCAGAGGTTACTATCCCTACACTGGTATTTTGGGGCATGAATTTGTCGGCGTGGTTCAAAAAGGGCCAGAACACTTAGTTAACCAACGCGTAGTTGGGGAAATCAATGCTGTGTGTGGGCATTGTCGGTTTTGTCGCAGTGGACAACCAACTCACTGCGAAAATCGCACAGTTCTAGGTATTGTCAACCGAAATGGAGCCTTTGGTGAATATCTCTGTTTGCCGGTGGAGAACCTACATCCCGTACCTGATAATGTGGCGACAGAAGTAGCAACATTTACCGAACCTATAGCAGCAGCTTTAGAAATTCAGCAGCAAGTGCCATTACGTCCAAATGACCGGGTGCTAGTGGTAGGAGATGGCAAACTAGGGCAGTTAGTAGCCCAGACACTAGCTTTAACTGGCTGTGAACTCTTAGCTGTAGGCCGTCATCGAGACAAACTGGCTAACTTAGAGGCACGGGGGATAAAAACGAGTCTAGCCGCCGCTGTTACAGATGGATATTTCGATATCTCAGTAGAATGTACTGGCAACCCAGAAGGATTTGCGATCGCCCGTCGCGCCCTCCGTCCGCGTGGTACGCTTGTACTGAAAAGTACTTATGCTGGCAACCTCAGCCTAGATGCTTCTTCTTTAGTCGTGGATGAAATCACCCTCATCGGCTCCCGTTGTGGCCCCTTTGCTCCAGCCCTGCAACTATTAGCTACAGGACAAGTTGACGTGCAACCCCTGATTCATGCCACTTATCCCCTTATTGAAGGGCTTGCGGCTTTTGAACATGCTCAGAGTCGGGGTGTTTTAAAGATATTGTTAGAGATTAGTTAATAGTCATTTGTCATTTGTCATTTGTTATTTTCCCTCTGCCTCTGTGTCACCTGCTCTCTCATCTGCCTTATTTTCTAACCAGTCTCTCGCCACTCTCCAGTTCCTAATACCTACCCCCTAACTAATACAAATAAGGATTCGTCTTCGGTTGATAGTCAGAACAATCGATTGCTTCTTCTGTGTTGGCAATAGATGGGCGTACAGTACATTTAAGACGGTAATTGTCGGTAAAAAATTGGCAACCAGTACAGGGGATTTGATGCATTTGCTTGGCTGTAGTCAGACTATCTTGCGCTGCCGCACAGAGGCTCAAAACAATGAGAATAATTACAGTCCAAGCAACGACAAAGCAAATCGGGACTAAAAAAGGTTGAATCCCATGAATGAGGAAAGATATCAGTTTCAACACGATATGTTCTGATACAAATTAGGAGTTAGAAGTATATTACCTCCTAACCGGAGGCGGAGCGTCTCCGGCTCCACTCCTAATTCCTAACTTCTGACTATAGAAGTATAAGTTAAACGCCAGCATGACCCAACGCTAAACCAGTTACGAGCATTCCTAAAACAAGGAACGGTTGGGCGCTGGCTTGGTACTTAACATCATTCTTCACAGGGTCGCGCAAGAAATACATATCCTGCAAGGTGATTTGCGGGATGATTAACAATACTAGTATTGCGGCATACAAATTCTCATGGATGCTGACGAGATAAGCTGCAATAAATCCTTGAAAGACATCAATCGTTACTACACAAATCCAAGCCGCAGTGGTGATGCCAAACATTACAGGTAGTGAATTTAATCCTAGCTGGCGATCGCCTTCTACACTCTTGAAGTCATTGACAATGGCAATACCCAATCCAGCCAAGCTGTAGAACATTGTCAAAATCACGATTGTGGAATTTAGTTCACCAAACAAAGCGTGTCCTGTAGACCAAGGTAGGGTGATATAGCTTGCACCCAAGGCGTAGCTACCTAGCCAGCCGTTTTGTTTGAGTTTCAGGGGAGGTGCAGAATAAATGTAGGCGATAAAAGAACCGATAATCGCGATCGCTGTAATTGTCGGGAATTCATGACCAGACCACACATCCAGCATAAATGCCAAACTAATGCCAGCAATCAGTAATATCCAAATCTGAATAATTACCTGGGGTAGGGGAATTGCCCCAGAGGGAATAGGGCGATAAGGTTCATTAATGGCATCGATTTCGCGATCGTAGTAATCATTGAGGATTTGGGTGTAACCTGTCATCAATGGCCCAGCCAGTAACATACAGGTTGCTACCTTCAAGACATTTTCCAGTGTCCAAGTATAGTTACCAGAAGAAGCCGCACCACAGACTACGCCCCAAATTAGAGGAATCCAGGTAATCGGCTTCATTAGCTGTAAACGAATTTTCCAGATTGAAGTTTCCCCAGACGCTGCACCTTTCATCCCCAACATCTGCCTAGTTTTCGCACTGCGATCGCTCATTGCTGTTGCTTGCTCACTGGGATTAATTGCCACTGAGTCTAGTGCTTCAGACGGGTTAGGGTCTGGGGTAATGGGAGTTGATTCTGACATAAAATTTACTAATTAATAGGGCATTGGGAATTGGGCATTGGGAATTGGGCATTGGGCATTAGGCATTGGGCATTAGTGATGAAGTTTCTTCCCTATTTCCCAGTCCCTATTTCCCAGTCCCTATTTCCCAGTCCCCAGTCCCATAACTTAAAACGAAATTATCAAATAATTATTTTGAAACTTTGCTCCAGCAACGGGTCTGCCACTCAAAGCCGGGGGTAAGGGAATATTCCGTCGCTGATCTCCTGCTTCTACAGTGACTTCTGGCCCATATTGGGTCAGTTTGACCTGCTTTTTGTCAAATCCTGGTAAGAATAAGCGGACTTGACGATTCTTGCTGTCTATTTCAATTGGTTTGGGAGCCTGTAAAGCTTGTGCTTCAAAGTTCGGTAGGGCGTCTATGAGTGGTTGCCAGTCACCTGTTGGCGAGTCGGGAACGACGCTCACAGGTAGGGGTTTAAATTCCTCTGACAGGTTGACACTGATCTCAGTAGACACAAGCAGAACACCACCAACAGTTAGACCGATTTGTTGAGCACTACCCCACAAATAACGGGCACTTGCTACCTCAATCGGATCTCCTGTGGTAACTAAGAAAGCAGCGAGACGCTTGGGATCAGCAAGAGCGGCTCTCCCTTTTTCTAAGAAATTATTGACTTGGTTAGTGGGGCCTGCAAAATTATCTGCTGTCCAGTTGATATTGAAAAAACTGCTAATCAGCGGTTGAATCAAGGGTGATTCAGTAATTGTCTTCCCCAAATCGGAGTTGACAAACAATTGCCGAAATCGCCTGACATACCAACTCAGAGATTCTGGCAAACCCAACATTCGCAACGTTAAAGAATCGCCCGTGCCATCGTACACAATCGCATCATATTTGCCACTGACATCATATTCGCGGATAGCATTCAGGGCCAGGGCGTTGTCCATACCTGGTAACACTACCAGTTCTTGACCAAAAACGTCTTTGAAGATGGGCGTGCGGAGATATTGCGCCTCAAGTTTCTTCACTTCATCCCAGTTGCGCTCTAAGAGTACAGATGCTTGAAACTGCACTGCCTGCAAATTAGGGGCGATTTCCTGAGGATCGGCAGCAATGGGAGTACCCAGCAGGATTTGCAACGTTGGTTCTGCTTGTCCTGCTAGGAGTACGCGCTTGCCTTGACTTGCCAATAATTTGGCGGCGGCGATCGCAATTTTGGTACGAGCGGTGCCGCCTTTGCCCAAAAATGTCAATATTAGAGCCATTACTTGATTCCTATTTTCACCGCCGAGCTTTTCAACTCCAACTTAGCACTCAAAAAAGACTCTCAACCTGTGCTTGAAATTTCAGATGCCAAGAAAAACCTGGTTCTAAGTTCTTTAACTACTACACAGGTTTGATTTCATCTTCAAAAAACCAAGTGGAATAATTATCGTCAAACAGCACCACTACACCGATTCCACGACCATCGGTGACTTTGTAGCCTTGGATGATACCCACTTGTCCGAGTTTTTTCACAACTGGGGGAGAAACGCGATCGCGCAAACGAAAGACTTTAACCTTTTGTCCGATTTCCATGCCTGATTACAATTCAGATAAACCAAGTCTCAGTGTAGCGGAATCCGTGACTCTGCTCTCACAAATTCAGGGAAGATGAGGGAAAGAATCCTACCTCCTAACTTTTGACGTAACAGCTTAAAATTAAATCAACAACCAAGCAGGTAGATAAATAGTTGTCTTTTTTTGGCCAAAGACACCCAAAAGCGATCGCGTAGTTCTACCAGAGGAAATTGCTATTGTGGGGCAACAATAGGCACCGAAAGCACAATTGCGGTTGGGACAAGAACGGCTACGATCGCACGACTTCGCTAGATAGAGTAGCGCTTTGATCGTCCTATGAACAGACATCCGAAATAAAAGCATTTTTCTTGACTATAAAGCAATTGTATGGTAGAAACAGCCTAATTATTTATTTGTGGTAGATAGTTCTAGGAACCAATTGATAAATTAATTGGTCTTGCCCGGATAGGATGTGATTAAGAGTATAAAAATGGTCACTAGTAACTTGTGTTTAACAATGCTTTTTAAAATAAAGTTTTTATTGTTAAAGTAATGCGGTAAAGTACCCACCAATAGTATAAAATTTGCGAATAATTTACCTGTTATGTGTAACGGTGTGTGAGGATGAAGCTTTCGATAAAAAGTAATTCAACTTGGTTGCAAGTGTGGCGCTACTGGGAATTGCTGCACGTCTTGGTAGCACGAAATCTTAAAGTGCGTTACCGAGGTTCATTTCTGGGGGTTTATTGGTCACTGTTGAACCCGTTAATTATGACGGGGTTGTACACTGCGATTTTTGGAGCAACGTTTGCGTCGTATTACAATAACTCAATCCCAAACTATGTATTAGCAGCGTTTACTGGGCTGGTGGTAATCAACTTCTTTTCAGCTTCTACCTCTCAGGCATTGAGTAGTGTAGTAGGCAATGGCTCACTTTTAAATAAAATTCGTCTGCCAGTCAGTATTTTTCCTATATCAATGATTGCGGCAAATGTATTTCAGTTTGCCGTCGGGGTGTTGCCCTTGTTAGCAATTCTAACTTTTGTTAAATCTAAGAGTCTAGTAAATGTGCTGGCATTACTGTTTCCATTTATCGCGCTGGTTTTAGTCTGTACAGGAGTTGGTTTTTTGGTAAGCGCTTTATATGTATTTTTTAGAGATTTACCTTATTTTTATGAGTTGGTTATATTTGTAATTTGGATCAGTAGTCCCGTATTTTATCCGCCAGCTATTGTTCCAAAAACAGTAAAATCGTTTTTAGCGTTAAATCCTTTATCACCAATTATTGAAAGTATTCGTCAGATTACATTATCGGGAGCGCTACCGGATTTAAGTTTAATTTGGGGAGCCTTGCTCAGTGGGATAATTATTTTGTCACTGGGATGGGTTTGTTTTCACTTGTGGCGACATCAATTTATGGATTTGCTGTAAATGGAAGTAATTCGCCTAGATCAAGTTTCGCTGTGGCGACGGACACAAGAAGAGTTTTCTTATGACCTAAAGAAAACACTGCTGTCTGTTTTGGAGGGTAAATATCACCAGCCTGCGAAGAAACTGGTGCTAAATAAAATTGATTTGGTTGTTGAAAGAGGTGAAAAAATAGGTATTATAGGCGCAAATGGCGCTGGTAAATCAACACTATTAAAGATAATTTCTGGGATTTTGCAACCTACTACTGGTTTAGTGCGGGTGCGCGGTCAAATTGCTCCATTGATTGAACTCGGAGCGGGATTTGATGCAGAAATCTCTGTGATGGATAATATTTTGCTGTATGGTGTATTACTGGGATATTCTCGAACAGAAATGCGGGAAAGAACGCTTTCAATATTAGAGTTTGCAGAGTTAGAAGATTATGCATTAGTACCAGTTAAGGGATTATCTTCTGGGATGGTAGCGCGATTAGGATTTGCGATCGCCACCGATATACAGCCGGACATTTTGATATTGGATGAAGTATTGTCGGTAGGAGATGAAAGTTTCAAAAACAAGTGTAAGCGAAGAATTGAGCAATTTTGGAATCAGAACGCTACTGTATTAGTAGTTTCTCATGATTTAAAATTTATAAAACAGTCTTGTGTTCGAGGAATTTGGTTAGAGCAAGGAAAAGTGCGTTTTATGGGAAACGCGGATGAAACTGCCGACTACTATTTAAATTCAGTAAGTAAAACTTAATGTAAATTATCTAATATTATTTATTTACTTAATTTACTTATCAGTAGTAATTCTGCCTTCAGAAAAATTATTTTGTGAACTACGTGAAGGGAACAACTATATGATTAGATAGACTTAGACAAATATCTAGTTAAATATCTAGTTAAGCTTAGAATAAAATTTGCTCAGAAAAAATGTATTCTTTTGGGAAGAATGATAGATGGTAAATTTCAGGAGAATCAGATGGATTACGAAAAAATACTAGAGCGGATTAGTGATGTTTATCAACAATCTGTTAGATTTTATCGTCCGGCAGGAAATGAGGAAAATGAATCAAGTAAAACAAGAAATCTACCTAATCAACTGATAAATAATAGTTACGTTCCAGAAATTGATGGCAACTACTTGTTGTTTTTTAATGAGATATATACAAATACTACTCGTAAATGGCTAAAAAATCTTTTAAAGAAAATAGCATGGCCTATTTTAAAAAGACAAGTTTATTATAATTCTGCTGTTAGACAACTTTTATACAATTTAATCCAAAAAAGTGATGAATATTCTACAAGGGATAAGGAGGTAAATAAGAAGTTTTCTCAGCTTGAGCAGAAAATAGACCAACTTTCTCAGCTTAAGCAAAAAATAGACCAGTTACCTCGGTTTGAGCAGAAAATAGAACAGCTTTCTCAGCTTGAGCAGAAAATAGACCAACTACCTCAACTTCAACAGAAAATAGAGCAAATTTCTACTGAACTACGAACTAACAGCAGTGTAACGAACCAACCCTCTTCTAATGAAGAATCTAAAATTGCAAGTGGTTTGTGGTTCAATGAACCAATAATTGTGGGTTATCACGAAAATGGCGAAGCTTACTGGGCAGGAACTAATGAGAGAATATTCGAGAAGACCTTTGTTTTACAATCTCTTGCCCGTTTATATAAATCAAGTAATATAACAGTTTTGGATGTTGGTGCAGCTGAAAGTCTCCTTTCGTATGAGTTAGCTAGTTTTAATTACTCAGTTACAGCAATAGACATTCGCCCCATAGCATTATTTCATCCCAACTTGAAGTTTGTTAAAACTGATATCTGCAACCCTGTATTACCGCCAGCTAGTTTTGATTGTGTTATTGCTTTATCAACTTTGGAACATATTGGCTTAGGATGGTATGGAGATGAAACAGGGGAGAGTTATGATATTAAAGCTGTCCAACAGATTAGTTTACTTTTAAAACCAGAAGGTAGTTTTATACTCACAGTTCCCTATGGCAAAAAAGCTTTAACACCAGTACATCGAATATATAACCAAGAATCACTACAAAAACTAATTCAAGATTTCAAGATAGTTCAAATATCCTATGGAGTACGTAAGGATGACTTCACTTGGACTATCACTGAAAATGAATTAGAAGCATCTGAAAAAGAACATAATCCAAATAATTACCTTCCTGGCGCGGTAGCTATGTTGGTATGTAAAAAAAATATTGTATAAAAAATTAAATCAAAATTAACGCAGCATGAAAATAGCCATTGATCTTCAAGCTCTGCAAACAAATAATTCTAGAAATAGAGGTATTGGTCGTTATACACAATCTATAATAGAAGCTCTATTTAAACAGCAAAATACTCTCAGTTACCAGTTATACACGAATAGTAATCTACCAGCGCCAGAACTGGATGATAATTACTTTAAATATAATTCTGTAGATTACCCGTACATTGGTAGTTGTGACATCAATGAACTACTATTAAAAACTGTTTTAATGGCAGCAGATGTTGACGTAATATTTATACCTAGCCCGATGGAGGGTTTAGATTCCACAATACCTGACTATAGCGATTTTCCTAAAAAAGTTTTTGTTATTTGCTATGATTTAATACCTCTCATCTTTTCTGATAGATACTTAAATGAGTCAAATATGCGCTCACTCTACATGAAGCGCTTAAAAAATATACAAAATGCTGATTTTATATTCGCAATTTCAGAAGCTACCCGCCAAGATGTAATTAAATACCTCGATATATCCCCTGAGAGAGTTTTAAACGTTTCGGGTGGTGTTTCTGCTTTTTTTACTCCAATTCCTGCTTATGAACACCAAGCTTGGCTCGAAACTTTTGCAAGGAAGTTTGGTATTTACAAAAAATTTATTCTTTATACGGGAGGCGAAGATTGGCGAAAGAACATTGAAGGGCTAGTCACTGCTTTTTCTGCCTTACCCAAGAATTTGCAGGAATGTTACCAGTTAGTAGTTGCTTGCAAAGTCTCTGAGCATTTTAGTAAAGAAATAACTAGTTTGGGGACAAAATTAGGAATTAATAAATCTATAATATTAACCAATTATGTTACAGATGAAGAACTAAGAGCTTTATACTCAACCTGCTCTCTATTCGTTTTTCCTTCTTTTTATGAAGGTTTTGGTTTACCGCTACTTGAGGCTATTTCATGTGGCGCACCAGCTATTGCAAGTAATAGCTCATCTTTGCCAGAAATTTTAGGTTCTGATGAATTACTGTTTGATCCATACTCACCTTCTGATATGGCTAGGATCATGCAAAAAGTTCTATCTGATGAGAACCTTAGAACAAAAATCTCAGAGGATGTACTTCAGCAATCAGCAAAATTTTCTTGGCAATCTGTTGCTAAAAATATGCTTGATGTGTTTCAAGATCATCAGCTATTAAAAAAAGTATCTATTTCAGTTAATCAAAAACCACAAATAGCTTTTTTTAGCCCATTTCCACCAGCTAAGTCTGGGATAGCAGACTATAGTCGGGACTTGTTACCATCATTGGGACAACATATTGACCTTGATTTATACCATGATGAGAGTTATTTGCCCGATATTAACATCAGTAATAACTTATTTTCTCATGGTAAATTTGAAGAAAGATCAAAATCTCAAGTATACGAAGGTATTATTTACCAGATAGGTAATAGTAGTTACCATTCTTATATCTACTCCCAATTAATGAGATATTCGGGAATATCCGTGTTGCATGACTATTACTTGGGAGGACTAATTAATTATATGGAAGCCCGTTGTCCAGAGCTTGGGATTAAATTTTCTAAAGAACTAGAACACTGTTACGGAAAAGATAGAGCAGGAGAAATTTTAAACCTTTTAAAAGCAAAAGATTTAGATATTAATGAGAAGTTATCTGAAGTCGGTATTTATGTAAATAGAAGAATTTTTACACGCTCTCTAGGAGTTATATTACACAGTAAATGGGCTTATAACTGTGCTATTAAAGAGTTCACTAATGATAATAGCCATATTGTTCATATACCTCAGATAGTGCCAAAGTATATTGTTAAGGAAAAATCACTAAGAGATCAATGTCAAGAGTTGAGTCTTCCAGACGATAAACTTATAATATCAACCTTTGGATTTATCAATAAAACTAAACGTCCGCTACAAATTATTTATGCATTTAAGAAGTATCTTGTAACTCAACCTAATGCTTACTTAGTATTTGTGGGTGGTACTGATTACCTTGGTACAATTAATATAGAAAATGAAATTAAAAAACTAAGTTTACAAGATCAAGTAAAAGTTACTGGCTATGTCAATATGGCGGATTTTTACCGTTATATAGAAGTATCAGATATATGCCTCAACTTAAGATTTCCTTTCAACGGAGAAAGCTCTGCATCACTTCTGCGAATTTTGTCTGTTGGTAAGCCTACTATTGTTACAGATATCGGTTCCTTCTCTGATTTTCCCAATGATGTGGTGTTCAAAATACCCGACCCTGGACAAAGTGATGAAGTAGAAGAGATATTGAAATCTCTTATTTTACTAACTAAAAACTTAGACTACAGAAAATCCCTAAGCGAAAATGCATATAAGTATATTGCTCAGGAACATTGTCCAGATAAATGCGCTAATTTATATGCTGAATTTATCCAGCATATACTTTCTTCACCTCAAGCAAAAAGTAAAAAACTTGCTGACTATGTAGGACGGGAATTAGCTAAAGTTGTACCTAATACGTCTAAAAAAGTACTTACTACTTTTGCTAGAGCTATTGATAATTCACATCAGGAACAACAGCAAGTAGTTGAAATTTTTGATTTCAATAATACTGAGATATTAATACAGACTCCTTTACGAAAAAAACTCAACTTTAATGATTTTTTACACGAATGTCGTTCTATTTGCCTTGCAAAAATACCACAATCTAAAGAAATATTAAGTATTGGATGTGCTGGAAATTGGTACTTCGAGTGGTTTGATAAATTTTATCCATACTCTATTGAAAATCACACTGGTATAGATTTAAATTCAAAACCACTAGATTTACCAAATAATGTAACTTGGATTCAACACGATGGAGATGATCTAAGGTTAATAGAGTCACAAAGTTTTGACTTAGTATTTGCTGGTCAATTTATTGAACATATATCTTGGGAATCACAGGTAAGTTTCTTGTTAGAAGTCAATAGAGTACTTAAACCAAATGGGATTTTTGTACTTGATAGTCCCAATTATACCGTTACTAATAGATATGGCTGGAAGCAGCCAGAACATATACATGAACTAACTTTTCAACAAGTATGTGAGCTTTTGCCAATCTCAGGTTTTAAAATTAAAGATTCATCAGGTTTGATTTCAAAAGACTTGTTAGGAATCCCACCTAATTTATTTGGCAGATATATTGAACCTTGCTTAGACATAAATTTCTACCAAGAAGATATTGGAAGTGCAATTAATCAAGATCCGCAAAATTGCTTTGTTTGGTGGGTAACAGCTCAAAAATTTCAAGAAATTGATCTTGCAGATAGAACTCTAATTAACCAGATGCAAGAGTTTTACCTGGAAAACCAGAAAATTAAAAATGAGGTAATTTTTCATGGCATTGGTTCAATAATTGAAATCAAGCAAGAGTATTTTGTGATTGCAAATCCTGATGATGGACAAGGATTTGTAATCTTTGGCCCTTATGATTCTTATTACAAAGGTAAATATTTAGTTGAATTTGAAATCTTTGCCTCTGATTCTGATTATGATTATGAAAAAATATATAAAAATAATCTAGATTTAGTTGTAGCGATCGCAGACATTTCTACTAATTCTGGTGCACTAGTTCTAGCCAAAAAAGAAGTTACTTTAAGAAATATCTTAAAGAAAGAAAAGACAAAACTGAAGTTTACTATAGATACAACATCTATACTAGAGTTTCGAGTTTTATCGCTAGGAGTATATCCAGTTTTAGTTGGTATTAAACCAAAAGTATCAACGCTATAATTCAGTATTTCCAGAGAAGAAATATATTGTAAAAAAAGTGAACATGACAACAAAAAAAGCCCTAATCACCGGGTTGACCGGACAAGATGGTTCATATCTTGCCGAACTACTCATAGCAAAAGGCTACCAAGTCTTTGGTCTAGTCCGCCGTTCTAGCACCAGTAACCTAGAGCGTATCACCCACCTTTATGGCGACATTCAAATCGTATCCGGCGATCTCCTCGATCAATCATCCCTCATGGATGTAGTGAGCGAATGTCAACCTGACGAAATTTATAATCTCGCCTCTCAAAGTTACGTTCCTCTCTCTTGGACACAACCTGCTCTGACTGCTGAATATACAGCTCTCGGTGTCTCTCGCCTCTTAGAATCTATTCGTCGCTGCAAACCTGATGCTAGATTCTATCAAGCATCGAGTAGTGAAGTTTTTGGTCAACCTGACGAATCGCCTCAAACCGAACGCACTGCCTTTCGTCCCCGGAATCCTTATGGTGTTGCCAAAGCTTATGCTCATTGGATGACTGTCAACTATCGGCAGAAATACAACCTTTACAACTGTTGTGGTATTACTTATACTCACGAATCGCCTCGACGCGGGACAGAATTTGTCTTTCGCAAAATCACGCACGCAGTTGCCCAAATTAAATTAGGTTTAGCAAATGAACTAAAATTAGGCAACCTAGATGCCCGTCGTGATTGGTGTTACGCCAAAGATGCTGTCTACGCTATGTGGCTGATGTTACAGCAGGAACAACCCGATGACTACCTCATTGCCAGTGGTGAAACGTATTCTGTTAAAGAACTTGTTGAGTGTGCTTTTGACTGCGTTGGGCTTAATTGGCAAGATTATGTCTCGGTTGACCCCGCTTTTTATCGTGCTGATGAATCAGTGCAGTTAGTTGGTTGCATTGATAAAATTAAAAATGGAATAGGTTGGCAGCCTCAATACTCTTTTAGTCAATTAGTCGAGTTAATGGTTGATTATGACCTTAAGAAATTAAGCAGTTAGCTCGTTTAGTTTCTTAATTATAAATAACCATTAACTTTAAACTAGGAAAAAAGTAAAATAACTTACCTAAGAATGTAACTACTGAGTTTTTTAGTTATGGGTTTTATTAGGTAAGTTTTTTAAGTAAAAAAATTATTAAAAATTTGCAATAAAAATAGTTTCAAGTAGGTTTTAAGATGAAGATATTTATAGATTGTACTCATACTGCAAAACATACATATAAAAATACTGGAATCCATCGAGTAGTTCGAGAACTAACTTCTGAATTATTGCAAATAAGCTCAAACCGCACAGATATAGAAATAGTAGCGGTTATGTTTGATGGTAGTTTTATACGGAGAGTGACTAATCTTAATCAACAGCAAGATGACCATTTTATCAAGGTTAACAAATATTTCGTTCTAACTAAAATAAATAGAAAAGTTAAAGCTCTACTTTTAAAGCTGAAAAATAAATTTATAAATTTTTTGTATATATTAAATTTAATTGATTGGTTTGATTTAAATTCGGTAAACAAAAAAGTTATCCTTGAATTTGAAGGTTCTATAGTCCAGCCAGGAGATATTTATGTCATAGCTGATGCTAACTGGGATTTACCTAAAACTTACTACCGATTTTTGCAACTTTTAAAAAGGCATAAAGTTACTATTGTAGTTATATGCTATGACCTGATTCCAATAAAATTTCCAGAGTTTTCTTCCAAGAGATTTACTAAAGCTTTTACAAAATTTTACAGCGATTACTCTACTTTATTTGATAAGGTATTATGTATCTCTAAGAAGAGTGCTGAAGATTATATTAACGTGAGAAATCAAGGGATATTAGCTAGTAATAATTCACAAATTGTTCAAAGTTTTCGTTTAGGCGGTAACTATTATAAACATGATTTGTTACTAAGTGAAGAAAATCACAACCTTGATGTAAATTTGCAGAAATTAATTAATAAAAAATATATTTTAGTAGTTGGAAGCTTAGTGCCTCATAAAAATATTAAAACTATCATTGCAGCCTTTGATTTATTGATAAATTCTAGTCATGATGATGTATTTTTAATTTTTGCAGGTAATAAAGGTTGGGACTCAGAAACTGATAATTTGATAGAATCTAATAAAATGTATGGCAAGCTCATAGAAATACTAGGTTGTGTTACCGATGCTCAATTAGATTTTCTCTATCAAAACTGTTACTGTTTAGTTCAAGCCTCCTTTTATGAAGGATTTGGATTACCTGTGGTAGAAGCATTACAACACTGTAAACCTGTAATCGCCAGCAATGGTGGCTCTTTGCCTGAAGTAGGAGGCGATTTTTGTAGATATTTCTCTCCTACTCAACCAACAGAACTGTATGAAGCTTTAAAAGAGCTACTTAATTCAGAGATTTCCTACAATAATTTGGTAGAGCGCATCAGAAATGAGTATGTACCATTCTCATGGCAAAAATCTGCTGAGGAGTTTCTCTCTTGTTTGTATAATTAAATTCAGTTTAAATAAAAGCTTAAAAATTTGTTGGTCAATCTATCTTTTTTGTCTAAGAAACCCACAGGTATAACAACCTACGCTTTAAATATTCTTGCAAATCTGCAATCTCTCAAACTGACATTATTAACTTCAGAATCAATTTCTGACTATGAATGCTATGCAATTTCATCAAAATTAACACCAGACCACAGTTTACAAAAGTGAGAGATTACCCTATTTTTTGTTAAATAAACTACATAGTAAACTGTTTATTGCCAGTAATAATTCTGATAAAAGACCCAAATTAAGCAATTAATATGTTAAATAAAATATCACAAATTATAACAGCTATATTGAATCTATTAAGATTATTGAAAAAAACAGATGCTATAAGCTTAAACATTAAAACTTTCGGCTATGAATATGCTCGTAGTTTGCGCGAACAGTTGACAATACCTAGTAATTTATCACCACAAAAAATTAACTTACAATCCAAAGCTTGTCAACAAAATGATATTGAATCAGATTGGTTTTTCTACTGGTGTCAAGAAATGAAAATTTCTGTAGCATACCATCGGAAATTGTGGGAATTTTGCTATATTTTACAAGCCTTATATGAATACGATTTACTTACTCCGGGACGTAAAGGTTTAGGTTTTGGTTGTGGTGAAGAACCTCTGCCAAGTATTTTTGCTGCTTATGATATTGCGATTACGGCTACAGATTTAGATGCAACAGCATCAGCTGCACAGGGTTGGATAGAAACTAAACAAAATATGTCTTCTTTAGAAAAAATATTCCGTCCTGAGTTATGTACAAAAGAACTATTTACTAAAAATGTAAGTTTAAAGTATGTCGACATGAATGCTATTCCTGCTTACTTAGAAGGTAAATATGATTTCTGCTGGTCTGCTTGTGCATTAGAACATCTAGGTAGCATTAAAAAGGGACTTCTATTTATCGAAAATTCTCTAAATACTCTAGTTCCTGGAGGAATAAGTATACATACGACAGAATTTAATTATTTAGAAGAAGAAGAAACTATTGACAACAACGGAACAGTACTTTTTAGAAAAAAAGATTTTGAACAAATTGCTAAAAAGCTAACTGCGGCAGGACATCAAGTAGCACCCCTAGATTTCAATATTGGTTCTTGTGTGTTAGATAAATTTATTGATATTCCTCCATACTACAGTCAAATATATGACATGCCACAAGAAGCACATTTAAAATTATTAATTGATCGTTTCGCTTCCACATCCTTTGGTATAATCATCAGAAAAGCTATGTAAAAATTTACGGTTATTAATTTACCGTAGTATTATCTAATTTTTAATAATTTATATAAAAAATATTATTTTACAAGCATTATAGCCAAATGAAAAAATCCTAAATGAATATAGTAGATAATGTTTCCTCTAATCAATTAATTATTAACTTATCTATTCTCTTGTCTCAACCAACGGGTATAGGCAACTATGCTCAAAACCTTTTTCCTTATTTAAAATCTTTGCAACCTACTCTATTAGTAGCGCAAAAATATCCCGATTTTGACTGCTATCCAATTCCGTCAAACTTAACCCCAAACCACGGTACAAAAGGTCATTTTAACCGCCTAATTTGGACACAATTTCAACTACCACAAATATATAAAAACCTCAAATCGAGTCTCTTATTCTCCCCGTTGCCGGAAGCACCCCTTTATAGCAACTGTCGTTTTGTCGTCACATCTTTTGATATGATTCCATTGCGTTTTGCCAAAGGCTTCTCACCACTTACAGCCTACCACCGCTACTACACTCCCCAAGTTCTTAAGCAAGCACAACACATTATTTGCATCTCTCAGACTACGGCTAAAGATATCACCGATTTTTACCAAATTCCTGCCAGCAAAATTACTGCGATTCCTTTAGCGCACGATCGCACTCACTTCCTTCCTCTCAATCTACCTACAAGCAACTACTTTCTCTACATTGGTCGCCAAGATCCATACAAAAACATCCAGCGACTCATCAGTGCTTTTGCGGCGTTACCTAACTGCAAAGACTATGAACTATGGTTAGTAGGGCCAATTGATTCCCGTTACACCCCTATTTTAGAAGTGCAAGTTGCAGAATTGGGTGTAATTAATCAGGTGAAGTTCCTTGACTATGTACCATATAGCGAATTGCCAAAAATAATTAATCAAGCGATCGCTCTGGTTTTCCCCAGTCTCTGGGAAGGTTTTGGTTTACCTGTCCTGGAAGCAATGGCTTGTGGTACTCCCGTCATTACCTCTAATCTCTCCTCATTACCTGAAGTGGCTGGCGATGCGGCGATTCTGATCAATCCCTACAACACCGGAGAAATTACAGAGGCAATGCAGGCGATCGCAACTAATTCAGAATTGCGATCGCGTCTACACACCCTTGGCCTCAACCGCGCCAGTCAATTCAGCTGGGCAAAAACAGGACTTGCCACCACCGAAGTTCTCAAGCAGTACCTATAGTGCCTGATTTATAGAAAATAGAGCCACTGCGGGGTGAGCTTAGTTCTTCACTGCAATGGCATTCCAGTTAGCGATCGCCTGATCTTCGGTTAGAGTCGGGTCAGCATTACACACATACTCAAGTTTAGCTAACACGTTTTGATGGGCAAGAGCAATCTCTTGAGCAACGGGTGCTATAAGAAGCTTCTTCCAGAGAGCATACTTTCCTTGCCAAAAGTGATTGTTTGTACTCATGGTGCGGAGGCGATCGATAGAATGCAACGAAACCACATCTAATATAGGCTTGATTGGGGTCAGCCCCAGTTGTTCTTTAAATTGGGAAAGTTCCTTGACCGCATCATTCACCAGATTTTCATAACGAACTTTCAACGTGTCTTCTCGTCCCCACCATTCCGGGCTAATCGAAAGAAGTGCTGCTGCTCTACTCCCAGTGGCATAGTTGATAAACTCTGGGCTAAGTGGCGTTTTCTCAAGGATAGAGATTTCTGTTCCCCCGTCACCTTTTAGCCACTTGGCAGTCTCCGGTTCGTAGTTAGCAAAATGCAGAATAGAAATCAATACATCTAAGGGATGGCGGGCAATAACTACCACACGAAATCCTTGCTCGGCTAGCAATGAAACTAAATCATCACTTCTATGCCAATGAATCTGAAGCACTAATCTTGCTGGTAGCAAGTGCCAGGAAATGTCATCGGGATGATGCGCCGCCAGTTCAGCCATTTCATAAATGGCTGCCAGCATTTTTCGTAGCCAGGTGTTGCCTGATCGGGGATTGCTAATTATTGCCAGACGCAAGGAGCCTAAACTGCTCAAATTATGTTAATCCTTTTAGCTAAATTAGGCATATTTTAGGGGATTTTGGTTCATTGAGAAGGTTTTTTTACAGAAATAGCTTTAGGCGATCGCGCCTTTCTAGCCAAGGTATCACTCACTCTCAACAATTCAGTTGGGAAAAGTAGGAAAAGCAAGCGTCGAAGTGTTATTCCAATACGGGTCGGTTAACAAATTTATCTGTTGAGGCAAGCAGGGGAGGAAGAATTACTAGTTAATAACTTTCTTCCTCTCCTGCTTTCCCTGCTTATCCGACCCGTATTGAGTGTTATCCCGTTACATATACAAAGATAAACTAACGCCATAATTTAGATGCCAAGATTTGGGATTCTTTCCAGGTTTCAGATTATCTTGACTAATAACTTGTAATTAATCCTAAATCTTTATAAAAGCACTATGAAAGCACTAATTCTTTCTGGCGGTAAGGGTACACGCTTACGTCCCCTTACCTACAGCGGAGCAAAACAACTTGTACCAGTTGCTAATAAACCTGTTTTATGGTATGGCATTGAAGAAATGGTTGCTGCTGGTATTACTGATATTGGCATCATCATCAGCCCAGAAACCGGGGCAGAAGTGCAAGGGAGAACCGGAAATGGAGAATGCTTTGGAGCGAATATTACCTACATCGTACAAGATCAGCCAGCCGGACTTGCTCACGCCGTCCAAGTCGCCCGTCCCTTTTTAGGAGATTCTTCTTTTGTGATGTATTTGGGCGATAACCTGATTCAATTAGGTGAGTTACGCTACTTTCTGCAACAATTTAGCCAACAACAACCAGATGCTTTGATTCTCTTACGTTCAGTTGCAAATCCTAGCGCCTTTGGTGTGGCTCAAGTTGATGAAACAGGACGAGTATTGCAGTTAATTGAAAAACCCAAAGTTCCTCCTTCAAATTTAGCACTGGTAGGGGTTTATTTCTTTTCTCACGTCATCTTTGATGCGATCGCAAATATCCAACCTTCCACCAGAGGTGAACTGGAAATCACTGATGCCATTCAATACCTGATTAATCAGAAAAAGCAGGTTATAGCCCACAATCTCCAAGGCTGGTGGCTAGATACTGGTAAAAAAGATGACTTATTAGAAGCTAACCGATTGATTCTCGACACCTATCTGACAGCATCAGTTGTCGGCGAAGTCGATGCCCAAAGTCAGATTATTGGACGAGTGCAAATTGGTGCAAAATCTCAAGTAATTAACTGCACTATTCGGGGGCCAGTAGTCATTGGTAGCAATTGTTATTTAGAAAACTGTTTTATTGGCCCTTATAGTAGTATTGCTAACAACGTCACACTCATTGATACCGATTTAGAACACAGTGTTATTTTAGAAGGTGCTAAAATTGCCGGAATCCATCAGCGCATTATTGATAGTGTGATTGGACAGAGGGCACAATTGAGTCTTGCACCTCGTCGCCCCAAAGCTTTGCGATTTCTGATTGGCGATGACTGTCAAATTGAACTAACGTGATTTTCTGATTAATAACAAGAAAAGCCACAGTCAAAATCTTATTCTAATACCTGTAAAATACAAGTATTAAATTACTCTCACAATTAACACTGTGGCACATTACTTGTAATATTAATGAGTATTGTACATACCAAAATTGCCGAAGTTATACAACTCGAACCCAAAGTATTTACGGACGATCGCGGTTTCTTTTTTGAAGCCTACAACCATCACAAGTTTGCTCAAGAGACAGGTATTTTTACGAACTTTGTCCAAGATAACCACTCTTGCTCTAAGCAAAACGTCCTGCGTGGGCTGCATTACCAAATCCAACAACCACAAGGAAAACTCATCCGTGCTGTTGTCGGGACTATTTTTGACGTAGCTGTAGACATTAGAAAAAGCTCGGCTACTTTTGGTAAGTGGGTGGGTTCTGAACTCAGTGCTGAGAACAAACGCTTACTGTGGATACCACCAGGCTTTGCTCATGGTTTCCTCGCGCTTTCAGAAATAGCCGAAGTTGTCTACAAAACTACAGATTATTACGCGCCCCAAAGCGATCGCACAATTCTATGGAACGATCCAGATTTAGCGATAGATTGGCCCGTGAGTGCGCCACCGATTTTATCAGCTAAAGACCAAGCTGGTAAACCTTTGAAAGCTGCTGAAATATTTGATTAAGTAGTCATTGGTCATTGGTCATTGGTCATTGGTCATTGGTCATTGGATTTTGTTACATACCCCGCTTCTTGCGATACCCTGAGCTTACTTTTATGGTGGGCGGAAAAACTTTGTCTTTCATCGGACTAATTCAAACCACATTAAAGAGTGGGCGTGGCTTCTCTTGGACAAATGACAAATCACAAATGACTAAATCAATTTTGCTGATTGGTAGCAATGGTCAAGTGGGTAAGGAACTACAACAAATACTCTCATCTAACGGCAATGTTATCTCAGTAGCACGCCCAACAGTAGACCTTGCCCAACCCGATACTCTCCGCAATGTTATCAGATCCAAGCAGCCGCAAATTATCATTAACGCTGCTGCTTACACTGCTGTAGACAAAGCTGAAAGTGAATCCGAACTTGCTACCGCTATTAATGCTACTGCACCCCTCATTCTTGCTCAAGAAAGCCAAAAATTAGGAGCTTTTCTAATTCATATTTCGACCGATTACGTTTTTGATGGCAATGGCTGTAGCCCTTACCAAGAAACCGATGCGACTAATCCTTTGAGTGTCTATGGTAAAACCAAACTCGCTGGAGAAGAAGCTATTCGGAAAACTTGCGCCCATCATCTCATTCTCCGCACAGCTTGGGTTTATGGAACCTTTGGCAAAAGTAACTTTGTCAAAACTATGCTGCGACTAGGTGCAGAACGCCAAGAACTGCGTGTTGTCGCCGATCAAATTGGTAGCCCAACTTGGGCGCAAGATATAGCGGCAGTTATAGCCCAGATGATTCCCCTGTTAACCCCAGAAATTAGCGGCACTTATCACTACACTAATAGCGGCGTTGCTAGCTGGTATGATTTTGCCGTTGCTATTTTTGAAGAAGCCCAACAGCTAGGCTTCCCTTTGAAAGTTGAAGGTATTGTCCCCATTACAACAGCTGAATATCCCACACCAGCCCGTCGCCCTGCTTATTCCGTCCTTGCTTGTGGAAAAATTTCAGCAATTCTAGGGAGTTATCCCCCTCATTGGCGACAAAGACTCCAGCAAATGCTTCAAGATTGGGTATTGGGTACTGGGGATTGGGGATTGGGGATTGGGAAAACTCTTCCTTAATCCCCAGTCACTAGTCCCTAGTCCCCAGTCGCTATCCCCTTTTCAAAACTCCCGTTTCATGTTGTATTGGTAAAACATCTAAAATATCAGTTTGAGAACAATATTTTAAATCTTCTTGACAGTCAAGACGCAACAATCGTTGGCCGTGACTAGCTAAGTGAAGTAATCCCAATAAGTTATCTTGCCATTGAGAGTAAAGAGCGATCGCACTAATTACTTCATCATTCCCAGCTATTTCTTCAGGTGACAACTTAGTTTGCTGCAAAATACTATGAGCGATCGCACCTGCACAAACTGTATCCTCTAAGGAATAACTGCCTTCCCAGCCAGAACCGACAATCCACACTGTCTCTGGTTGCTTATCTAAGAGAAATTGCACCACCGCCGCCCGGTTAATCAAGGCTGCTGCTAAGACATTTGCAGAATCTTGTACCCGTTGTAAAGCACGAGTGCCATTTGTGGTACTGATAAACAAACGCCGCCCTTGCACTAATTCTGGCGTGCAGTCGAGGGGAGAGTTACCCAACTCAAAACCAGCGACTTTCGCGCCGCCGCGTTCTCCAGCCCGCAGACGTTTTTCAGGGGGCCATTTTTCGCTAACTTCAATTAACTGATCTAAATCGCTGAATACTTGTACAGCTTCGCCTCCAGATGCCAAAACTGTCGCAATTGTGCTAGTGGCTCGCAAGACATCGACTGCGATCGCACATTCTGGCGCTTTATCCGTGGGAGTCAATTCAGGAGTGTGGTATACGAATAACTTCACGCGCTGGATACACCTGTTTTAATACTACTGCCGCAAATAACATTCTACCTAGTTGCTGTCACTAACTATAGTCACAATTGATCCTAAAGTATTTTTACCATCAAAATACAAAATGTATCTCATTTAATACATAGATGGGAGTGGGGAATGGGGAAGAAGCAAGGCGGTAGGGAGCAAGGGAGAATTTTACCCTCAGCAGGAACGCAGCCCCTCTGCCTGTTTTTAATCCCTAATAAATACTCAAAAAGCCCATTTTTATGATTTTAGACTTTCAGACTTGCTGCACTATCTTGTAATCTAAAACAAGAACAGACCTTCTAAAAGGGGAAAAAGTTACAGCTTCAAGGTTACACCGCTAAGGGACAGATATTCACTCATTCCCTACTCCCCAGTACAGACGAGATTAATCGCGTCTCTGCCCACTCCCCACTCCCCATTGAAATTGCTATGGCACCTTTACCCGACTACCGCCCTAAACAACTATCTTTAGGCCCGTTGGAAGCGGAAATTTTAAATATCATCTGGGAACTTGGTTCAGCCACAGTCAAGGATGTACACGATCGCATCCTCGCCGATCCCAACCGCGAATTAGCGTATACTTCTGTCACCACCGTTTTACGTCGCCTCACTGATAAAGGTTGGCTGGCTTGCGACAAGAAAGAGCGGGCATTCTATTGGCGGCCAATGCTGAGTAAGCAACAATCAGAAGTCATCAAAGCTCACGAGCAGTTACAGCGATTTTTGGCGGTGGGGAATCCCGATGTTGTTGCTGCCTTTGCTGATAGTCTGGATGAAGCAGCTAGTGAGCAAATAGCAGCGATCGCCAAACGTATTCAATCTGCACGCCAAGCCAGGGAGGAACAATGATGCATCTGATGATGATTTTAAATGCTTTGGCAGTCGCCTGGTGGTTAAGATCCGTTTGGAATCAACCCCAAGGCAATTGGAGTGTGCGGTGGCAGCGATCGCTATTTTTGTTTCTCTTTCCGCCCTTGCTAATTTTCATGACTGCGATCGCTGTGCTGTTCATGGGCCCCCAAGGACAAATGGGCGGGATGTATACAGGCTCAATTAGCTATTTACTGGCATTAATTTATTTGGCATTTTTTGCCATTTCATGCATTAAACTTGCCTTCCAGGGTTGGCAGTCTGTAGAATCTGCCCGGAACTGCCCTTTAGTCAGTGTTGGCGATAGACGAGCCAGACTGCTGCAAACGGGCGCGTTGTTTGCAGGTCAAATCGGTTTTTGGCAACCAGAACTAGTGGTTAGCCAAGGATTAGTACAAACTCTCTCACCAGCTCATTTAGAAAGCGTCTTAGCCCATGAGCAAGGGCATCACTATTATAGGGATACGTTCTGGTTTTTCTGGCTGGGTTGGGTGCGTTCTTGCACTGCATGGTTGCCCAATACAGAGCCTTTGTGGGAAGAACTGTTAGCTTTGCGCGAACTCCGTGCCGATGGTTATGCAGCATTGCAGGTAGACCCTCTGGTGTTAGCGGAATCACTTTTATTAGTGGTTAGTAGCGCCCCAGTCTTATCGGAAATTTGTTGTGCTGCATTAGGTTCCTCTGGTGCAGATCGTTTAGAACAAAGAGTAGAAGCTCTATTAGCACCACCAGAACCAACCCCAGAAGCTAAATTGCAATCTTGGCATGGCTTTTTGTTGGCGTTCCTGCCTCTACTGACTGTGATGTTTCACACTTAAGTTGAATTAAAAAAGCAATGTTAATAACAAATGTAGAGAGGTAGCAGTGCTATGTCTCTACTTAATTTTTGCAAGCCGATGCATTAAAGGTACAGGTCGATGCATTAAAGGTGCAAGCCGATGCATTAAAGGTGCAAGCCGATACATCAAAGGTACAAGCCGATACATCAAAGGTACAAGCCGATACATCAAAGATGCAGGCCGATACATCAAAGGTGCAGGTCGATGCACTAGTGTAGTGCTGGCTTATTCTTCTTCTAGCAACTGTTCTATATATTTTTGTACTAAAGGCACTTGAAAAGCATTGCCTTCTGGAGTCAAAATTTCTTTTCGCGTTAGTTTGCGAATAACACCTTTGTCTTGCTGCGTGGGAGTTTCCCCGTGGATTATCCGGCGTAGAAGAGAGCTATCGCTATCTGCTAAACTCCTCCATAATTCCTGAAAATACGGAGCGCCTCGCTCAAGCACAACAGGAATAATCTCTTTAACATCCTGTGCAGTTACTTTTGCTGTATCTGCTTCTCGCCTGTTTCTTCTGATATCGCGGTTTAGCAACTCCACCACCTCATAACACACCAACTGAACGAGATAAGGTTGACAGCGAGTAACTTGGATAATTGCATCTACAGCAGTTGGTTCATATATATCGCGGAAGTTCTCTACTGGCTTTAGAATCAAATCGTGGGCTTCTGATTCTTGCAAGTAAGTCATTCGCAAAGCACGAGTGTTAATTAGATAATCACTCCAATAAGCGGGAAGTTCAGATAACTCGTGCGAACCACTAAAAAGTAGAATCCACTTGTGTTGGTGTTGCAGCAGGTTACGAATAAAGTTGAGCGGTACACGGCTACTTGTTGCTTCCACTACCTCACTTAAGCGCTCATATTCATCTAGACACAAGAGAAATCGCTTACCAGGATTGCGGCGTTCTATTTCTGTTAGCCAAGTTTGCAGCGCAGGAAATGGATCTTCAGCTAGTTTACTGGCATCTGGATTAGGCAAGTAGACTTTGCGGGGTAATCGCCGTGCAGCTTCGATAATTTCTTTAGCTAAATTCTCAGCCAATGCTTTTAATGTTGTAGCTGCTGCAACTCCTTGTATATCTACAAGCAAAGGTACAATATTTGCTCCTATTCTGTAAGGGAGATATTTCAGCGCTGAGGTTTTCCCTGTCCTCCGCCCTCCATAGAGTAACAACACTGGCGGTTGCTTAGAAAGCGTCAAAGATTCGATTTCTCGAAATATATCAATTCGCCCTTTAAAACGATTCTTTGCTGTTTCCGGATCTAGTGAATTACCAGCAATATAAACTTGCCGAATTTCTTTTGATTGCTGTGCCTGTTCCTCTAAAGTGCGCTGTGCCGTCTCTAGTATGGTCAGCCAGCCTTGTGCGGTGTTGCCAAAAGAGACAGCAACGCGAGCATTTTTTGTCAAAGCCAGACTTTGCTCCAGTTGGCGTAATGCAATGATGGGAATATTCAGTAACTCATATTGACGATAAGGTGAAGTTGCTTCCTCTGATGCCCGTACATTCTGACTAATATCCAAAAATTGGGGTAGGACAGTGCCAAGTTCCTTTGGTGGTGGTGAGGGAATCCACGCTAGTTGGTTGGCAATCTCCACAATATCGCTTAACCTCTGACAACGATTGAGAAGATCTACAGCAATACCAGAAATTGCTTGTGCAGCAACTTTTTGCTGATTGGTGGAAGAGATTAGATAATTAATAGTCTCACGGCCAGAAGCTGGGTTGTTTCGATAAGCCTCTACAATCATCTGAGCCATAAAAGGCAATGGCAAAATAATCAGTTCATCAAAACGGGGTGGCAGGTATCTTAAACAATTTACCCGCTTGCCATAGGAAGAAACAAAGAATAGGGTAAGTATCCACAGTAATTCTGGCAACCAGAAGTAAACTCGCAGCACACTAAGAATAAACGCCATGCCTGCCCCCACGCCAAACGCTAGGTCTGTAGTCACTCCAAATACCATACTTTGGGTCATGACCAATCCCACGACCAACGCCATGCTTCCAGCAAAGTTCAACGCCTTGTCGTCTACCACCAAGCCTACTGCCATGCCTGCCGCTATGCCTACCACTATGCCTGCTGCTACGCCAAGCATCACGCCAGACACTACCCCCAACGCCACGCCCAACGCCATACCTCCTGCCACGCCAAATACCACGACTATAAGGTCAAACGCTATGCCCAACACGACGCCAAACACCATGACCATCACTACAACCCACGACGCTGCGCTAAACGCCATGACCCATGTCATACTCAACACTATGCCTGATAATTTAGGTATCAAAAGGTAGGCAAAAAAAGCAAAAATGAAAAGAACTAGTCTATTTTTATTGCTACGACGCCCCACAAACAGCCCAATCAACCAGCCTACCCAAAGAACACAGCTTGAGATCCAGCTAAATAAATGACCAGCAACCAGAGTGTAAACTGGTGCCACTAGCAATAAAGCCAAGATTGGGACTACGGCAGTTAGCCACTTAATCTGCCCACTATAGTGACGCCAGTTAGCATTAGTGCGGAACTCAACTCTTTTAGTAAAGGGGTTGTCTGTCGGCTTTAGTTCTGGATGAATATCGCGGAGCCAGCGTTTAAAGGTAAATGGCTTTAAGTAAATCCAATAGAGGAGGCGCACACATTCAGCCACATAAGTCCAAAAGCCTGATGCTGGCGACTTATTATTCATGGCTACTTTATCCCCAACTTGTCACGCACAAAATCCCAAACTTCATTCCAGTGCAGCACACCCACCAAAACCAAAACGAGCAAAAGCAAGATTACCATCCCGATAATCCAGTTGCTCACATCATCAACAGCCCCACCAATAAACTTGGCTATTCTACCCAGACGCACTGGTAAATCCCAAACTAACCAATGCAGCCATAATTGCCATCCTCGTCCCTTTGCTTTAGATTTAGGATCTGCAAGCTGTTGTTCAAACTGCTGTTTCGCCCACTTGATTGCCTTGCCTTGTTGACGTGCTTCCCACAAATAGTAACCAGCCAATTGCAACTTGTAAGGATGACGATCGCCCCATTGCTCAGGGCAAACGCATCTTATTTACTAATAAAAACTAAGGGAGATTCCAAAATGACA
>NZ_JABXKQ010000159.1 GCF_017114945.1 Nostoc sp. JL34 | reverse complement strand
TTTCGCCCTTGGTTTCAAACAAATAAGAAGGAAAGCGAGTATCACTGGCTTTTGCTTCCAGACTGTTTTCCAGTTTCTCGCGGACAGCGCGAACCATGTCTCCCTTTTTGACTGCCATGAATTGCCCTCTCAAATTTGTAAGTTGTTTTATCTATCTGCATTTTAAGAGAGTTAGGAGGTAGAAGTAAAAAACTCCTAACTACTGTAGCTGTAGTGGCGTGACAAGACTAAAATATTGCAATAAATTTTCTTGTGGGGCGGGCATCTTGCCTGCCAATTAGGACGGGCTAGAAGCCCATCCCACAAGAGTTTGCTAATGCACAAATTTAGTCTTGACACGCCACTAGGGTGTATTATCGCGTTAGCGTAACGCACCATTTCAGATTTTCGTTGTGTTACGGCTTCGGTAACACACCCGACACTAACTTCTAACTCCCCGTAGCGTTTGACACTGGGAGCAAAAGTGACTAGATCGCCCAGCTAACTTAATCCGTTGAATTGGCATACCACAAACCCGACAGGGTTCTCCAGCGCGATTATAAACCCAGGCAACACCACCATAATTACCATTGATACCCTTAACACTTAAGAAATTACTAAAAGTCGTACCACCAGCCTCAATGCTGGTTTCTAAAACTTGAATTATGGCTGTTCGCAAACGCTCAATTTGCTTTAGCTGCAAATCTATACACAAGGTTTCAGGTAAAATTCCACTCTTAAACAGGGCTTCATCAGCATAAATATTACCTAATCCCGCTACCACCGATTGATCCAGGAGCGCAGTCTTAATCGGACGGCGGCGGTTTTGGAGTTTGAGAGCTAGATATTCGACAGTGAATTCGGGTGAAAATGGATCTGCTGCCAGTTTTGCCAAACCAGTCATAATACTTTCTACAGCAACACCAGGCGGAACCCACCACATTTTACCGAAGGTACGCTGATCAACAAAGCGCAATTCCTGGTGTTCTCCAAAGAATAATCTAACCCTCGTGTGCTTATGTAATGGTTCATCTCTACGCAGCCATAGTAATTGACCAGTCATTCGCAGATGAACCCCCAACCAACTGGTTGAGGAAGGGGAAGAGAGTTCGGCCAGGAGATATTTCCCGCGACGATGCCAAGTAGCGATGGCTGCACCAACCCCTCCGGGGTAAGCGTTATTGCTAATTCCATTAATAAATTCACCTACAGAAAACGGGTAGGCGATGGTGCGATCGAGCAACACATCTCCACCCGTAATTTCTTGGTTAAGAGTCAATTGATTTAGACCCTTTCGGACTGTTTCAACTTCAGGCAGTTCAGGCATTCAAGCTGATTAAGCAGACAATTTTGATGTACTTGGGGGTTAAATAAAGAAGAGATGGGGTAGTAACATACACAGCCGTATATGGCACTCGTATTACTACCAAGGAGAAACCGTAAATACCCGCAGGGCGGCTCTCTTAGATTAGGGTAGGCTAGGATGAAGAATGAACGAACTGAAATTTTCAGACTTCATACTTCAGACTTAAGACTACCCTTCATTATCGCATCAAACAACCCCCTTGTAGCTTTGCTGCTATTTTTTCGGTGGTTTAGCCTTTGGTGCTTCAACCTCGACTAATTCATCCTGAGCAAAGTTGTTGGTATTGATACCAGAGTAATTGACCTTTTCAAAGCGGACAATTACAGGGTATTTGATGCCACTTTGGTCAATGGAAGCCACAGTTCCAAGATCCTGAAACCAGTAGGATTCAGGGCGGAGAATACGTACTTTAGAACCACGTTGAACCATGATTATTTTCCCTTTTAGTTATCAATCGCCAATCTAGAGGGCTAATTGATTTCACTCTACAACCTGAAGGTCGCAGCAAGAGTCTTTGTTAAGTTATTTGTCTGAATTTGCAATTGGGCATGGGGCATTGGGGATTGGTTATGGGGCATTGAATATTTAGTTATTCTTTCTCCCTTATCTCCCCCACTCCCACTCCCCACTCAATAGCACATTCCAAATTTAAAACTGTATTAGACCCTACTTGACAAGGTACTCGTTATAGCGTACCTTCAATCGCAAACAGTGTTTTTGCACAAACTTATGTTTTACTCAATATGAACACACTACCCTCGTTACCTCTGCCGATCCGCAGATCGTTATCTATATAAGTGATATCTAACCAGCCTTGCTGTTTATCACTGTTTACTGCAATATCAATTCCTGGAAATTTTCTACCTGCTTCAATTTGTTGGATAAAAGTTACCGGAGAATTGTATTCTATTAAACGTTGTAAGCCGATAATAGAACGCTCAAATTTCACTTGGACACGCCGACCTGAAACTGGCTCAAATTTAGCAGCAATGCTGACTAATCCTTCCAAATAAGGTAAGCCATAAATCTCAGCTATGTTGTAAACACTGCTAGTCTCCACCCGGATACACTGATAGATTTGACCCAGTTTGCATAAAGGTAGACGATCTAAGTTTAAAAGAGCCTTGCTAGTGGTGTATAGTAATCGCCAATTGCCATCTAGCAAATTACTAGCTTCCACCGGACGGGGTGTAGGATTAAAGTCTTCTAAATTAGCGATCGCTGCTAAGATAGCCTGTTTTTGCGCTTGGGTCGCCAGTAGACCGCGATTAGTAAGTGCGATCGCATCCATAAGAGCCGCTTTTCCCATCATCGCCTGTCACCTCAAAAATCACTCATTTTCCATCAGCATAAACAAGATATTCATGACCTATGTGTAGAGCCATAAAAATTACTAAGAATCGCTTGACCTAAGCCTTATGCTTATTAAATAAAAAATTTCTATCTGAATGCGGATTTATCAACTAAAGGGTTGAAAAGATAACTAAATTAATCCGTGTCAAGTGATAGACTCTAAATGTCAACTTACGTAAACCTTTTCTTGTCCTGACTCGATATGTTGAACTCTCCATTACGTGAAGCAGCTCGTAACCAACGAGCCGATGTCATCCCCCTAAAGCCAGAGTCCTCTTTGTTGGACTGGTTGCAAAATAATGATCGGATCATTGTGCGTGACGTTCACGAACCGGATTTTCAAGCTGATGAAGAAGGAATAGACTCCCTAATGGGTGTAGAAGATGGAATTGGCTACGACCTCGATGATGATGATGATGATGATATAGGAATCGCTGAGAATTAGCCTTTTCAGGCTAGGGACTTGGTAGTATCCCTAGTTACTGTTATTCAATTTTATAAGTGTGGAGTGAAGGGAAACTTCTGTGGACGCTAAATTATCTCCTGAGCAAGGATTAAATATTTCTGGAATCGCTCTAGCCTCTTTATTAGCTGTAGGGCTAGGTACAACAGCATTTTTCTTGGATTCGATGGCCAACCGGCTACCGTGGCAAAGTATGTCATTAACCCTGCCACTGCTGTTGTCTGCATTGGGTTCAGGTGTGGTGGGCTATTGGGTAATACCTTTACTTCAAGCACTTAAAACTGGACAAATAATTCGCGAAGATGGGCCCCAAGCTCATCTAAAAAAGGCAGGCACTCCCACAATGGGCGGGATATTTTTTATCCCTGTAGGTGTGATAATTGCCTGCATATTGTCTGGCTTTGCTAAAGAGGTACTTGCAGTTTCGGCATTGACAATCAGCTATGGATTGATTGGCTGGCTCGACGATTGGCAAATTCTGCGCCGGAAATCAAATAAAGGTATATCTCCCCGCACAAAACTAGCTTTGCAGGTGAGTTTTGCGGCAGTGTTTTGTCTATGGCTGATGTTTAATCAACCTTCTAATATTACAAATATTGCTTTGCCTTGGGTAAGCTTCACACTACCATTAGGATTTCTATTTTGGCCTTTAGCAGGTTTTGTACTAGTTGCAGAAAGTAATGCGACTAATTTAACAGATGGTATTGATGGCTTGGCAGCAGGAACAGTTGCGATCGCACTTTTGGCATTAGGTGCTTTAATCGCGCCTACAGCACCAGGGTTGATGGTTTTCTGTGCTGCTTTAAGTGGTGGGTGCTTAGGTTTCTTAGCCCATAATCGTAACCCAGCCCGCGTTTTTATGGGAGATACTGGTTCCCTAGCACTGGGAGGAGCTTTAGCTGCTGTAGCACTATTGACAAACACCTTAGTAGGTCTGTTTATTCTCAGTGGTATCTTTTTCGTAGAAACCCTGTCGGTAATGGTACAGGTAAGTTATTACAAAGCGACGAAGGGCCCCGATGGCAAAGGCAAACGTCTCTTCAAAATGGCACCCTTACACCATCATTTAGAACTTACTGGCTGGTCAGAATTGCAAGTGGTGGGAGTGTTTTATATAATCGCTGCTATTTTGGCTACCATCTGTTTAGCGATCGCTCCATTCTGAATGCTTTAAAAACTGCTTGAATATAAAATGACAACTCCCACATCTTCAGGGAGTTGTTTTTTTATCCCGTAAATTTATAAGTTTCTGATTTCTATACTGAAAAGTCTGACACTTGATCCAGACTGAAGAATTGCTTATTTCACCGCTTCCGGTGTTATGAATTCTCTTCTTCAATTATAGGTATTTACATACTCCATAACCCGATTCTTGCCTGTTCGCTTTGCCTCAAGCATCGCTTGATTTGCCCGACTCAGAAAATCCTTAACCGTAATCCCTGGTTCTGATACAGCTATTCCAAAAGAAGCGGTGATGCTTTCGAGGATCTGATCGCCGTCCTTTAATTGCATTTGTTCAACATCTAGCCTTAGTTGCTCTACTCGCTTCCTCAGCGTTTCCAGTGTCATATTAGGCATCACAATCACAAATTCTTCACCACCCCATCTGCAAGCAATGTCAAAGGAGCGAATAGATTTTAACAGTAGCTTTGCTAATCCCTGGAGAACAATGTTGGCAGTCACATGCCCATAGCGCGAGTTGTAAGATTTGAAGTTATCGATATCAAGGAAAATAACACTAAGAGGTTGTCCCGAGCGTTCAGCTTCCGCTAGCCTCTGTTCCGTTATAGTTTGCATATAGCTTTGATTGAATAGTTGGGTCATTCCATCCCGCAAGTTATCATAAGCCAGACGTTGTTTTATCGATAGATTATTCAGTGCAATCCCTAAGGTTCTAGCAATAATCTCAGTAATTTGTTGCTCTTCTGGACTGATTTCTGCAAGCGCATAGATGTGTAAAATTCCCACTACTTCACCTTGTCCAAACAATGGAACACACAAATGTGCGCCGCTAATAGGCTGTATTAAGTGGCTGCACATCAGTCCTGAGTTACAAGATGATAAGAGGTTGAATTTTCCTCTCCGCAATGCCCAACACTCAGATTGTGAAAATATTTCTTTACTGCTTTTTTCACCTCCCCAAATACTATTCATCTGAACATAATTCTTGGAATTAGAAATTATATAAATACAACCACCCATATTAGGAAATAGCTTGGAACAAGTTAAAGCAACTACTTGATACACTTCATCTTCAGACTCACAGGAATAAAGCATATCCGCCATATCTGAGAGATATATAAGTTCTCGTTTTTTTGCCTCTAATTTCAGTGTTTTTTCTTCTAGCTGCTGATTTAGGTTAGTGAGCGATCGCTGTGCTTCTATGGATTCTGTAATCTCGATACTGATCCCACCGAGGCGACGATCGCCCGTTGCATAATCGTTAAACGGAAACTTAAACGATAGCCAGTAGCATGGCTGATCGTTACCAGGTGTTTTTGTCTTTTCAATCAGCTTCAAGGGGCGTAGAGTCTTCAAAACGACTTGATCGTTTTCCATTACCCGCCGCCCCTCTTCTGGATCTGGCAAAAATTCACTATCCGTTTTTCCCAACCATTCTTGTGGATCTACCGAAAATCTAGACTGTAACTCCTGGTTGTAGTAGAGCATTCTAGATTGCTCATCTTTGATATAGGCTCCAAAGGGGCCCTGATCTAGGAACAGCTGTTGCATCTGCTGGCTGCGTCGAAGTTCGCGGTTATCTTCTTCATATTTGGCGATCGCCTTTACAATTTGATCAGCGGTTAGCATTAGGTAGAGTAAGGCAGATAAGGAAATAAATGCCATTATGTCGAGTACACCTAAGTGCAGCAAGGATACTGCCATATATGGCTCAAAGATCGCCAGAAAATGATGAAATCCGCAAAATAGTACGAATCCACCTGATAAGAAAAAGGCTAGCCAAAACTTAGAAGGGATGGTTGCCTTAGTTTTGAGAAAGAAAACCCCTATTACTGTGGGGATGCCAAAGTATGAAAATGCAGTGATGCCGTGAGCAATCATGCAATTCCAGTAAATAGCCTCCATTGCTGACCTGATATTAAGATTTCATCCGTTTGACTATAATTATAGATAGCCTCAAGATGTAAGCATAGAAAGGATGATTTCAAGCTTCATACCTTAGTGTTACAAAAGTTCTGATGGGAACTTTGTGAACGGCTGCTTATTTCACCCTTTACAAACCTGACTTACCAAGTGAGTGAGTTCGGGTAAGATCAATTTTTCCATCGCCAGTCGCACAGCATTACTGGAACCAGGAAGCGAGAAGATTAATTTATCTTGATAAACACCAGCAACAGCGCGAGAAGCGATCGCCCGCGAACCAATTTCTTGATAACTTAAAAAACGAAATAACTCACCAAATCCCGGCAAGGTTTTCTCCAGTAACTTCTCAATGGCATCGTAAGTGGTATCTCTTGGTGCAATACCTGTACCACCATTGAAAATTACAGCATCCAAATTTGAGCTTTTACCCAGATTTTCTATCTGGCCTTGAATTTGTGTTGGTTCATCTTTGATAATCGTGTAGGCTCCTACAGCATGGTTAGCACCAAGGAGTAACTGCTGAATTAGCTGGCCACTTTTGTCTGTTTCGGAGGTGCGTGTATCGCTGACTGTAACTACAGCACAAGTTACCGTAATTCTAGACAAGTCTGGATGGGGTTGTGGCGTCATAGGTCAGTCATAAACTTTTGATGGTGGATAATTGGGCATGGGGAATGGCGCATTGGGTATGCCAATAGTTACCGATGCCCGATGCCCTATACCCTATACCCTATGCCTCATTTTTGCTCAGTCCTAGATCGTTTTCTTTTGCATACCGCTCCATGAAGCGCATAAAGCGATCCCATTCTTGGACAGATTTCATTACGTAAAGTGCTTCTAATTCTTCCGGTTTCCCGTTGATAAATTTAGCCTTAACTTCACGGGTAACTATCTCTCCTTCTTCGTCAATCAAGTACATCCCGGTAATATCTTCGGTAGTACCTTGATCTAAAATTTTCGGATTCGTAAAAATAAACGTTGCTGTACCACTGTCGAGACTGCGCGATCGCGTCAAGCGCACCTCTGGAATTACCTCTTCGTCAAGACCTCTAGAAAACTGGATTTTCGTCATGATCAATGAATTTAAACTTTTGTGATGGTTAATTTAATATTCTCTCATCAATTAGAACACCACGGTCTAGAGGCTGCTGCTATTCATTTTTTTTAGTGTATATACTTAAGTAGCTTCTTTCTCAAGTAACAAAGTTACAGGGCCATCATTTTCAATTGTAACTTGCATCATTGCACCAAATTGACCTGTTTCCACCTGCAAACTGCTAGCTGTTAACTTGGTAACAAAACGATTATACAAATCTTCTGCTGACTGGGGACTGGCTGAACGGTCAAAAGAAGGACGGCGACCTTTGCGACAGTCACCATAAAGTGTAAATTGGCTGACTACCAATAACTCACCGCCAATTTCTTGTATAGATTTTTGCCAACGGTCGTTTCCTCCCTCGTCAGGAAACAGCCGTAATTCCAAGCACTTACGCACCATCCAGTCGATTTCAGTATTAGTGTCGGTATTCGCAATACCTACCAGTAAATTTAGCCCCCGCCCAATTTTACCGACAATTTCACCATTAACTGTAACTTGAGATGATTTGACTCGCTGGATAACAACGCGCATCTTAATCTAAACGTTGATCAACGGTTCAATTTTAGAGCGATTCCATTCCTAAATCACAAACTCAATATAGAAACAATGAGCGCTTATCACCTGATAAAATCTCTTAATGTTCGATTCTGAAGTTGTGCTGCATTTGGAGTTACAAACCCAACTGAAAGCTGATATTCCTTTTTCGGAAATGCGATCGCTATTATCTCATTTCCATTGCTCAAGATCGATGGCGGAGCCATTAGGAATGCATTCCCAGGCGGAACCTGGGAACGAGTAGTAAGCTTCTAACTCTTAACTTTTATTTGCCAAAACCTTTACCACGAGAGGTTGAAGGTAGACAAATGCAGTTTTCGAGTTGACTGATTAAAGCCTCACGATCCAAATTTTGACCAATCAGCACTAATTGGTTTTTCAATTTACCTTGCCATTCATCATCATCCAAGGTAAAGCGTTTACCGCAAAGGTGGAAAATATGACGCTTAGGACTTTCATCAAACCACATAATCCCCTTCGCTCGGAAGATATTTGTGGGTAGCTGGTTATCTAAGAAATACTGAAACTTCCTAATAGAAAAAGGCTTGTCACTTTGGAAAGATATGGAAGTAAAACCATCATTTTCTAAATGGTCGGAATGATCGTGATGATCGTGATGATCGTGGTCATGATCGTGATGATCGTGACCGCATGTTGAGTGGTCATGATCATCATGATCGTGATGGTCATGATCGTGATGGTCGTGTTCATCCACCACTGTGTCAAAATATTTATCTGACTCAAACAGACCAACACTGAGAATTAAAGGAAGTGGCACTTGCGATCGCGTAGCGCGAATAATTCTTGCTCCTTCCTTAACTTCGTTAATTTTTCTTTCTAACTCATTCAAAGTGGCTTCATCAACTAAATCAGCCTTGTTCAGCACAATAACATCACCATAGGCAATCTGGTTGTATGCTGCCTCAGAGTTAAATAAATCTAGGCTGTAATTTGCCGCATCTACCACGGTAATAATCGAATCCAAGCGGGTTAAATCCCGCAACTCTGTGCCCAAGAATGTTAAAGCTACTGGTAGCGGATCTGCCAATCCAGTTGTTTCCACTACTAGATAATCGAGATTTTCTTGGCGTTCTAAAACTTTGTAAACTGCATCTACTAAATCATTATTAATAGTGCAGCAGATACAACCATTATTTAGTTCCACCATGTTCTCACCAGTGGAAACAATTAGCTCGTTGTCGATGCCAATTTCGCCAAATTCATTCACGAGAACAGCGGTTTTCAAACCCTGTTGGTTGTTGAGGATATGATTGAGTAAAGTCGTCTTGCCACTACCTAGGAAACCCGTAATAATTGTTACTGGCATTCCTTGTTTAGGCGTATCCATTGCGGAAGATTCGGGTGTAACTGCTGATTGCATAGCGCTGTTATCAAATAGTCAAAAAATAGTAATGTAGCGCAGATAGTCCAGAAAACACTAGCATAGGGATGCTGGACTGTCATCCCATCTGCTTTACCCTATTATTACGTATCTCCCTATTTCAGCATTACTCTGTTATGACCCTAACCCTTTACAATACCCTCACCCGTCGTCAAGAACCGTTTCAAACAGTCGAACCAGGCAAGGTTAAGATGTATTACTGCGGCGTGACGGTGTACGACTACTGCCATTTGGGTCATGCGAGAGCTTGCATCGTTTGGGATGTAGTGCGCCGATACCTCCAGTTTATCGGCTATGAAGTGCGATATATCCAAAATTTTACTGATATTGATGACAAGATTCTGAATCGAGCCTTTGTTGAACATTCATCAATGGAAGCTGTAGCCGATCGCTTTATCAAAGCATATTTTGAGGATATGGCGCGGTTGGGAATCAAAGAAGCTGATGAGTATCCCCGCGCTACCCACACGATGAATGGCATTCAGCGGTTAATTCATGAGTTGGAAAATAAGGGTTTTGCTTACCCTGCTGACGGCGATGTGTATTATGCAGTACGAGAGTTTTCTGGGTATGGCAAGCTTTCGGGACGCAAGTTAGAAGATATGCAAGCGGGGAAAAGCGATCGCGTCAACGTAGAAGATCCAGAGTACCAGAAAAAGAAAGACCCCTTTGATTTTGCCTTGTGGAAGGCAGCAAAACCAGGAGAACCAGCTTGGGAATCACCTTGGGGCGCAGGCCGTCCGGGGTGGCATATAGAATGCTCGGCAATGGTACGCGAACGCTTGGGTGATACCATTGATATTCATGCTGGTGGTGCTGACTTAATTTTTCCTCATCACGAAAACGAAATTGCCCAATCTGAGGCCGTGACAGGAAAACCCCTAGCACGTTACTGGTTACATAACGGCATGGTGAAGGTAGATGGTGAAAAAATGTCCAAATCTTTGGGCAACTTTACCACTATTCGAGAATTGCTGGATCGAGGAGTTGACCCGATGGCAGTGCGGTTGTTCGTGCTGACCGCTCAATATCGCACACCCATAGATTTTACCGACGAAGCGATCGCCGCAGCAACCAACGGTTGGCACACCATTAAAGAAGGTTTACTCTTTGGCCAGCAATATGGTGAAAAACTAGGATGGGATTTAGGAATTGGGAATATCCCAATCCCCAGTACCCAATATCCCGCACCGAATCCCTATATTGAACGCTTCCAAGAATCTGTAAATAACGACTTTAATTTTCCCGGTGGATTAACAGTGCTGTTTGAATTAGCCAAAGAACTGCGCCGTGAAGGAAATATTCTTGTGCATGAAGGGAAAACCGAAACATCACCAGAGGAGTTACAGCAGCAATGGCAAACTCTTGTCACATTAGCTGGAGTTTTAGGTTTAAAAGCCGAGATAGAAGCCGAAACTGACAAGAATGATGGTTTAAGCGATGCGGAAATTGAGGCAAAAATTCAGCAAAGGCAAGAAGCACGTAAAGCCAAAAATTTTGCTGAAAGCGATCGCATTCGTGACGAACTTCAAGCAGAAGGTATTACGCTAATTGATAGCCGTGATGGCACGCGCTGGCACCGGAATTAAAGGAGACTGGGAACTAGGAATTGAATTCTTCCCAGTGCCCAGTGCCCAATGCCCAATTCCCAATTCCCAATTCCCTAAATTATGTGGTCTGAACTCAAAAAAGCGATCGCTAGTTTCGATATTCCCGCTGATTGGATCGGTATTAGAGCCGTAAAGGAGACTTCTACTACCCGTTTAGTCCGTGACGCCTTACCCCAACTAAACGGCAAATCCTTCACTGTCGGAGCCATGCTGGAAGTTTTGGTCAATGGTTGTCTAGGTTATGCCGCAACTAACTCTCTAGAACTGTCTTCCCTGCAAACCGCTGCTCAAACAGCTTACAAACAAGCAATAGCAGCCAGTGAATGGTGGATACATCCCTTTCGTGAAAGTGAGCGTCCTAAAGTCGTTGGTGAATATAAATCTCCATTTATTGAGCCATTGGATGCTCTGAGTCCAGGGGAAATCAACGATTTATTGGTTCGTATTTGCCAAACACTGAAAGTTGACGACAAAATTGTGCAAACCATAGCCAGTGCCAGCATAATCGAGAGAGAATCTTGGTTTGTTAGTAGCAACGGCTCAGAAGTCTATCAAAAAATACTATCTATAGGCACTAATTACGGTGCCACTGCCCAAGATGGAGCAGTTGTACAGCAGCGCAGCAACAACGGCTCGCAAGCAAACTGTTACCAAGGCGGACTCGAACTATTAAAACAAGAAAACTTATGGCATCGGGTGCGGCAAATAGGCGAACAAGCAATAGAACTCTTGACAGCACAGGAATGCCCAACCACCCGTACCAATTTAGTTTTAGCCCCAGATCAAATGATGCTGCAAATCCATGAAAGTGTCGGGCATCCCCTAGAAATTGACCGAATTTTGGGAGATGAGCGTAATTATGCTGGAGGCAGCTTCGTTAATAAAAGTGATTTTGGCAACCTAGTATATGGTTCGCCGCTGATGAATATTACCTTTGATCCCACCGTGCCTGGTGAATTTGCCAGTTATGGCTTTGATGATACGGGTGCTGTAGCAACACGCGAGTATTTGGTTAAAGAAGGTGTACTCCAACGGGGTTTAGGCAGTCTGGAGAGTCAAGCTAGAGCAGGTGTAGCAGGAGTTGCCTGTGCCCGTGCTTCCTCATGGAATCGACCAGCGATCGATCGCATGGGTAACTTGAATTTAGAGCCTTTAAACGGTACTTTTGAAGACATTATTGGCGGCATAGAACATGGCGTTTACATGGAATCTAACCGCTCTTGGTCAATTGACGATCGCCGCTACAAATTCCAATTTGGTTGTGAGTACGCTAAATTAATTGAAAATGGTAAACTCACCAAAACCCTTCGTAATCCTAACTATCGCGCCACAACACCAGAATTTTGGCATAGCTTAATCCAAGTAGGAAATGCTGAAAACTGGCAAATGTATGGTACTCCTTATTGTGGCAAGGGAGAACCAAATCAGGCCATTTGGGTAGGACATGGTTCACCTGTTTGTGTATTTGCTAATGTCGAAGTTTTTGGTGGCGGAACTTGAAAAATACAATACTTAGGAGTTGGTAGTTAGGAGTTTTGAATTAAGTAGATAGGCATAATTAAATATCAAATAAAATCCTAGCTTGTAGTGAGCGATTCATCGCTCAAAAAAAGGATTATCAGGACTAAAGTCCTTACTATAAACTTTAATTTATTTACGCCAGCTACTTACAAAAATTCTTTTAACTCCTAACTCCTAACTTTCGCCTTCTCACTATTCCCTATTAATATTTAATATCCATGAAAATTGAGGAATTATCTGCGTTAGAAATCAGCTTTAATCGACTGATTGAAACTTTGCTGATAAAAAAAGCAGAAAGTGAACAATTCACTGTTAAATTCAGCAGTGAAAGAAGTCAATTTACTCGTTTCAATCATGCGAAAGTGCGACAAACTGGTTGTGTTGCTGATGGTTGGATCGAACTGACTCTGATGGCAGATCAGCGCAGCAGTGTTAGGCAGTTTCCCTTTACTGGAAATTGGGAGTTAGACTGGCAATTAGCATATCCGGCGTTACAGGAACTACGTGACGAACTGATTCTACTACCTATTGATCCATATTTAGTTTTACCATCAGGAACTAATACCAGCCGGGAAGTACATTCTGGGAATTTATTGGCAGCGGAAGTAGTAGTATCAAGTGTACTAGAACTGGTTGCTGAATTAGATTTTACTGGTATCTATGCTGGCGGAATAGTAATTAAAGCTTATGGTGATTCCAGTGGTCAAAAACACTGGTTTGCGACTGATTCTTTTACCTTAGATTATTCTCTATTTTCTGCCTCTGGACAAGCAGTTAAGGGCACATTTGCAGGAAGTAATTGGGATGAATCTGCTTATAAGGCCAAAATCAGCGAAGGTAAAAAGCAACTTGAATTGCTTGCTCGCACACCTAAAGAACTGCCACGGGGACAATACAAAACTTATTTTGCACCTGCTGCTGTTGCAGATTTATTAATTATGCTTTCTTGGGGAGCTATAAGCGAAGCTGATATCCAACAAGGAAATAGCGCTTTAGCTGCTTTATCTCGTCAAGAAAAACAACTTTCGACAGCATTTAATTTGAAAGAAAACTTTCAGAGGGGATTAGTGCCGCGATTTAATGAATTGGGAGAAATGGCAGCACCGGAGTTACTTGTAATAGAAAAAGGACGTTTGGTAAACACTCTAGTGAATTCTCGTACTGCTAAGGAATATCAAAAAAATGCCAATGGTGCTAATGGTTCAGAGACTTTGCGTGCGCCAGAAGTCAGTCCAGGAAATTTAGTATTTGAGCAGATTCTTCCGAGATTGGATACAGGATTATATTTATCAAATTTGCATTACTTGAATTGGAGCGATCGCCACACTGGTAGAATCACAGGTATGACCCGCTATGCTTGTTTTTGGGTAGAAAACGGAGAAATTATTGCCCCAATTGAAAACTTACGTTTTGATGAAAGTCTCTATCGCTTCTGGGGAGAAAATCTAATAGATTTGACTACTTTTCAAGAATTTATTCCTGAAGTAGGTACATACGAAAGTCGCCAACTTGGAGGTAGTTTAGTTCCCGGTATGTTGGTAGAAGATTTTACTTACACTCTGTAATCAGGTGTTAAATTGCGTTTTTAATGAATTTTCAACATAAATATAGCAATCATATTTTATTTGTGAGAATTGCAAGCCGTAGCTCCCCGACTTATCCAATAAGTTGGGGAGCTTTTTGCTCACGAATGGTTCAGGATTACTATATTAGTAATAACATTCTCCCAATGCTAAAATTATCTATCTCTGTAAACTGCATTAATTACAATATCCTTGATACTCAGGTAAAGAATTAATAGCAACAATAAAAATTGCTCAAATTGAAGAACTGGATCTAAACGCCAACCTTGATAATACAAGATTACTCCACTTAACAACATTATAATTGGCGTGAATATAAGTTGAAGAATGTAAAGGGCTAAAGCCCAACCTCTAAGCCTGGTTCCACGTTGGGATAGCCAAGCTACTGTTAAAATTAAGTAAATAATTGCCCAAAGTAAATAAATAATTCCAATTAAACCAGCTATATTTAATCCAAAATTCACTTGAGCAAAAGTAAGCATTTATTAAAAATCCTACTTAATTACAAGCTAAAATTTTAAATCTATTAGTTAGTAGGTAGATTCCCTAAAATTATTCCTTAATGAAAATTGTTGGGTTAAGCAATAGCGAAACCCAACCGATAATTTTTCCTCATCTCTGGTTATAACCTCTATCTTTTTTTGCCAGGAGGTGAATTGCGCTGTGTGAGGTTATCAATTTGCAATTGTTGCCGGCCGTTGGTGATAATTCGCAACATATCTTTGAGATCCTGCTCGATATTTCCCAAAATGCCATCGGCATAAGCATCAGCACCATCTTCAATTTCTTGAGCATGAGCGATCGCAGTTTGTCGCATTTGTTCTAACTCTTGCTGACAAGCATACCGCTTGCGGTCAATCTCGGCGAGGGTTTCTTGCATTATTCCCTCACACTCTTGTTGCACCTGTCGCCGCAGTTGTTCAGCTTCTTGTTCCGCCTGTTGAATAATATCGCTTTCAGCTAAAATTTGCGCTCTTTTTGCTTGTGCAGCCTCAACAACCTGCTGTCCATACTCTTCCGCTTCTAGCAGAATTTCATTCTTTTGTTCCAGAATCACTGCTGCTTCTTGAAAAAGTGATGGTAAAGCAAGCCGGATGTAATCAAGCTGATCCAGCAGCTTTTCTTCATCTATGAGTGTGCGTCCTGTCAGCGGAATCCTGAGACTAGAGAGAACCATTTCCTCTAGACGGTTGAGTTCCTGCTGAATATCTATGCTTCCCTCTCCACTGAGATACTCTTGAGGGGGGGGATTGCTTCCGTTGAGATTGGGTTCAACATTGGAGACTTGTGATTGTAGCATTGGTATATATCTAGGGCAATGTGTGGGGGAACGAGATGATCGATAGAGCCACCAAACCTTGCAATCTCTTTTACCACACTACTACTTAAAAAACTATACTCATTTGAGGTTGCGAGAAAAACTGTTTCTATTTGGGTAGAAAGAGTTTTATTGGTGTGAGCCATTTGCAGTTCCACTTCAAAATCTGACACAGCCCGTAAACCCCGCAGCAAAACTTGTGCTTGTCGGATTTGGGCATAGTTGACGGTAAGACCATCGAAGCTGTCTACTTCTACATTAGATAAATGTTGTGTAGAATGACGGATTTGATCTAGCCGTTGCTCCACACTAAAAAGTGGCATTTTGTTGGGGTTCCGCAGTACAGCGACAATCACCCGCTCAAACAGCCGGCTACCCCGCTGGATGAGGTCAAGGTGTCCCAAGGTGATGGGGTCGAAGCTACCAGGATAAATAGCGATCACAATTTTAAATATATCAAAGTTGTTTAGGTGATTATATCGAAACCGTTTTGTGTAACTTACTCAAATCTACCATCTTGCGCTCCGGGTAAGGATGCTAAACTCAATTGTTTTAGTAACACAAGTTATGCTCAACTAGGCGTTAGGAATTAGACTCCTAAATATGGATACTGGATTTTTACTTAAGTCTCTACAATGTTGTGGAGATTCAAGTGTAGTTCCAGTATTCAAAACTCAAAAAACTCCGTACTTAGCAAAGTGCGCGGGTAGTTAACGAACTTTTCTAGGTAATTTTTCATGGCACTGGATTTTTCCACCTTGCCCTTGGCATTTCAATTTACTTCTCCAGGACCGATTCTGGTGAAAATAGGGCCACTAAGTATTCGTTGGTACGGCTTGTTGATTGCCACAGCAGTGTTAATTGGCGTCATCCTTTCCCAGCATTTGGCAAAGCGCCGTAATGTTAATCCTGAGTTGCTAGGTGATTTGTTCTTTTGGTTGTTGATTGGGGCAATTCCTAGCGCCCGGCTATATTACGTTTTCTTTGAATGGTCAAAATATGCCCCAACTCCAGGAAAAATCTTTGCAATCTGGGAAGGAGGTATTGCTATTCACGGAGCAATTCTAGGTGGCGTTGTGGCTGCGTTAATCTTTGCCAAAATCAAGCAGGTTTCTTTCTGGCAACTGGCAGATTTAGTCGCACCTTCGCTGATTTTAGGGCAGGCGATCGGACGTTGGGGCAATTTCTTTAATTCTGAAGCTTTTGGCGATCCCACTGATTTACCCTGGAAGTTGTATATTCCACCAGATCATCGTCCTCTACAGTATCTTAGTTTCGATTACTTTCATCCCACCTTCCTCTACGAATCTCTGTGGGATTTAATGGTGTTTACGCTACTAATAACGTTGTTTTTCCGGTCTTTATCCGGTAAGCCACGGCTGAAGGTAGGCACACTGTTTCTAGTTTACTGGCCAGCCTATAGCTTAGGACGCTTGTGGATCGAAGGCTTTCGTACTGATAGCTTAATGCTGGGGCCGTTAAAAATGGCACAAGTAGTAAGTAGTCTAGGAATTTTATTGGGATTAGTTGGATTAGCTTGGCTTTACTTACTCAAACGCCCTTTACCCGATGTAGTTCCTACTCCTAAGGTAAATGGAGAGAGGGGGGGGATGAAGGAACTGTAGCTTTATTCCCACAAGGTGGGAGCAGGGGGAGAATAAATAATCAATGCCCAATGCCCCATGTCCAAAAAATAAAAAATGCCCCAGAGTATTCTCTAGGGCTTAACCAGGGTGCATCTACCATTACTCTCTACTAGGGAAAGAGGGTGAATCCGGAAAGATACTGAGAAAATACCAAAAAATTTTTTTGAGGGATTGCCGTGTGTTCTTCTAAAAGTGAATATACAGAAAGCCTGAGCTATAAAAAAACACTATCCGCTGTAAAACCATCTGTGTATATTGTGGGAGCAGGCCCTGGAGATCCTGATTTATTAACGGTGAAGGCGCAGAAACTACTGGCTGTTGCTGATGTAATTTTATATGCTGATTCTTTAGTACCCGAACAAATTTTAGAACTTTGCCGAAAAGATGCGGAGATAATTAGAACTGCGAATCAGACTTTAGAAGAGATTTTGCTGATTATGATCGATAGGGTGCGATCGCAGCACAAATCTCTAGTCCGTCTCCATTCTGGCGATCCTAGTCTCTACAGCGCTATCCACGAGCAAATGCACCTCCTCGCAGAGGCAAATATTCCTTTTGAAGTCATACCTGGTATCAGCGCCTTTCAAGCCGCAGCTGCCAAACTCAAAATCGAACTGACTGTCCCTGGTTTAGTCCAAACCATAATTTTGACACGCATCAGCGGACGGACAGAAGTCCCCGCCACCGAAGAATTAGCCACTCTTGCAGCACATCAGGCTAGCCTCTGCCTATATTTGAGTGCGCGTCACATCGAAAATGCTCAAGCTAAACTACTGGAACATTACCCAGCCGAAACTCTCATCGCAATTTGCTTTCGCATCGGCTGGCCCGATGAAAAAATTAGGGTTGTCCCTCTAAATCAAATGGCAGACTGCACTCATCAAGAAAAACTAATTCGTACTACACTTTATATAATCAGTCCAGCACTCTCAACAACAACAGGGCGATCGCGTTTATATCATCCCGAACATAGTCATCTATTTCGCTCATCTCATCACTAAATGCTGGGGCATTGGGCATTAGGCATGGGTTATTCTCCTCATCTCCCTTGTCGCCCCATTCCCTCATTTCCTCTGCATTTCGATAAACTTAACAATGTCAATAAAATCCAAAATTCCAATTCGGTACTATGCCATTAATTAAAGTGCAAACTTCTGCATCCGCTCCTGAAAAAGCTGAAATTGAGTCAATGCTTTTAAACCTATCAGCCAAGTTAGCGAAACATTTAGGAAAACCAGAATCTTATGTAATGACTGCTTTTGAACCAGAAATCCCTATGACTTTTGCAGGGAATACAGACCCGGTTTGCTACATTGAAATTAAGAGCATTGGCACGATGAAGCCAGAGCAAACCGCAGCAATGAGTCAGGACTTTTGCCAGCAGATTAACAAAACTCTAGGTGTGCCGAAAAATCGCATTTACATTGAGTTTGCAGACGCTAAGGGTGCGATGTGGGGCTGGAACGGCACAACTTTTGGCTAATTCCCCATCTTCTTTGGTCAAGACTAAGTTAATCTGGCAGGTGTAGTATAGAGATCCAGCATCAACTCGTGATTTTTTTATGTCTGCTACGCCTCTTGTATCTCAGGTTGACTCACACAACCCAGAAAAATCAGAATTAATCCCTCCCCTTCTAGGCGCTTCTCTGTCCGAGTTAACTACTTGGGTGCAGCAACAGGGACAACCTACTTACAGAGGAAAGCAGCTGCATGAATGGATCTATGACAAAGGAGTGCGATCGCTATCTGATATTTCTGTCTTCCCCAAGCAATGGCGTACAGAATTAGCAGAAGTTCCGATTGGGCGCTCAATTCTACATTACCGCTCTGAGGCTCCCGATGGTACTGTTAAATATCTTTTACGATTAACAGACGGGCAAATTATTGAAACTGTTGGTATCCCCACCTTTGCAGAAAGAGGAGAAGGCCCAAAAGCCCGTCTGACAGTTTGTGTTTCTACTCAGGTGGGTTGTCCAATGGCGTGTGATTTCTGCGCTACTGGTAAGGGAGGCTACAAGCGCAACCTAGCACGGCACGAAATTGTCGATCAGGTGTTGACTGTGCAAGAAGATTTTCAGCAACGGGTTAGCAATGTGGTGTTTATGGGACTGGGCGAACCGTTGTTGAATACTGAGAATGTCCTAGCAGCCCTGAAATCCCTGAATCAAGATGTCGGTATTGGGCAGCGATCGCTTACAGTTTCTACAGTGGGAATTCGCGATCGCATCCGTCAGTTCGCGCAAAACAATTTGCAAATCACTCTGGCTGTGAGTCTCCATGCACCCAACCAAGCACTACGCGAAAAACTCATCCCCAGCGCCCGCGCCTATCCTCTAGAAGATTTGCTGGCTGAATGTCGGGAATATGTGGAAATCACTGGACGCCGCGTTACCTTTGAGTACGTTCTCCTTGCTGGTGTTAACGATTTACCAGAACATGCATTAGAACTTTCAAAATGCCTGCGAGGATTCCAAAGTCATGTGAATTTGATTCCTTACAACCCCATTCAAGAAGTAGATTATAAACGCCCCAACCGCGATCGCATTCAAGCATTTGTCAACGTCCTCAAGCAGCAAAATACTGCTGTTAGTGTCCGTTATTCCCGTGGTTTAGAAGCTGATGCTGCTTGCGGGCAATTAAGAGCAAGTAAGAATTAAATCTGTTGCACTCAGTAAATTTCATTACTTTTATCTCACAGATATGTCGACAGTAGTCGCAATTGCTGCAAAAAGCCTGCGGTAAAAATTGTTATATTAAGGTTAAGCGATCGCTCAACCCAACCTATAACAAATAATTGTATGTTGAATCGCTCATTGATGCTTAAACTATGGCTACTAGCGATTGTTTTTGCAAAAGCTTTGCCGATGAATTCTCCTGCTTATGGACAAATAATTCAACCGATTCCTCAGCAACCTGAGTCCTTTCAAGAAAGAATGAGACAACAACAAGAGGAACAAACTCAGCAAACACAAGAGAAATTGAAGGAAACATGGCTACGCCTAAACCTTCAACAGCCACAACTACAACAACAACAGAAAATACAACAGCAAGAATTTACACGACAACGGCAAGAACTAATCCGCCAGCAACAATTTAGACTACAGCAGCAAGAAACAAGACTACAACAGCAAGAATTTACACGACAGCAACAACTGAGAATACAAGATCAACAACTCAGACAAGATCAACAAATTAGACAACAGCAAGAATTGAGATTACAGGAACAGAGACGACAGCAACAATTCAGACAACAAAAAGACAATCTGTGAATTGTTCAAAACTTCTGATAAATAACTTGATTATTAAAAATTAGAGAAAACTTTCTCCAATTTTTAATTTTTTTATTTTTATTATTTAGCGATGTGCATGAATGCCAGGGGCATAAGCTTCAATAACTTTGCCTGTGCGAGTGCAGCTAATCATCAAGTAGTCACAACTTGGGCATTGTGTCCTAGTTAATTGACTATCATAAATATAATAGCGCTCTGCGTGACTACCACAATTTGGGCAGTAAATCTTTTGTACTGTCTGCATTTTAAAACACCTGGTTGTAATGATTTTTTACTTAGTAGAACTGCACGTTAAACCAGGAAAATTTCTGGTTCGACCCAACTTAACAAACTGCCGTAATATTGGCTGATTATTTTAAACAAAATTTCAAGTTTGAAAAATTTTAGATATCTGTGTCTATTATCCTAAAACTTAAGTGATTTTACTCTCCTACTTTAGATACATAAATTGGTTTTTAATTGAATGCTGCTTAGAGATTTACTGATCCCTATGATTAATGCCTTGAGAGAGCCTTGTTTATAGTCATTTTAGACGAATGCAAAAAAAGCCGTTCTTGTATTCAAAAATTAAAACCCATAAATTACTGTATATTTAGTCACAAAATCTCTATCTTAAGATTTAGTTCATATTTGCTGATAAGATTTATAAGAATCAAAATCAGCAAACTTCATTGTTTTCACCTCCTCGTTTAAGGTGAGAGTAAGAGTTGTCACTTCAAGCAGGATGAAAATAATCGTAAATTTCTTGAGCCAAACGTGGCCCAATTCCTGCTACTTCAGCAAGTTGTGTGGTTGTTGCTTGCCGAATGTAGTCCACTGAGCGAAAATGCCCTAGTAGCTGCTTTTGTCGATGATGTCCTAAACCAGGGATTTCATCTAAACGCGATCGCTTCAACTTATCACTGCGCTGCTGACGATGGAAACTCACTGCAAACCGATGCGCTTCATCCCGCAGTCGCCGCAATAACTGTACCCCCGGTTGTTCTGCATCAGTTGTCAAGGGTTTAGATTCTCCCGGTAAAAAAATCTCTTCTCGCTGCTTTGCTAAACTCACAACTCGCAAGTCTTCTAATAAATTCATCTCTTGCAAAACGGCGACAACGGATGATAACTGACCTTTACCACCATCGATCATGATTAAATCAGGCCAGTCAGGATTACCCAAACGCGTTAATTGCTGATCTTCCGCATATTTACGGAACCGCCGCTGGATGACTTCAGCCAGACTAGCAAAATCATCTGAATGTCCTGCTGTCACAGTGGGATTTTTGATTTTATAGTGGCGATAGTGCTGCTTTGCGGGTAATCCGTCGATAAACACAACTTGCGAAGCGACAGCATTTGACCCTTGAATATGGGAAATGTCATAACCTTCGATGCGATGGGGTGCATCTGGTAAATCGAGGATGGCGGCTAAATCTTGCATTGCTTGGTGATTGCGATCGCCAAATTTCTGCATTCTTTGCAATTCATACTGAGCATTTCGCTCTACCATCTCAATTAATTCTGCCTTAGTTTGCCGCAAAGGAGTCAAAATTGTCACTTTTTTGCCTTTACGTTGAGTTAAGACATCCGCCAATATCTCCGCATCTGGTAAATCATGCTGTACCAAAATCTCTATAGGTATTTCTACTGAGTCAGCAGTTTGATAATGTTCCTCTAAAGCTCGTTGTAAAATAGCTCCTGGTTCTGCGTGAGCATCCGCCAGAAAGGCCAAACGTCCTACCAATTGCCCAGCGCGAATCTGGAATAATTGAATACAAGCGTGTTCTTCGTCGGCTGCCAGTGCGATCGCATCCCGCGAAACTGTATCATCTGGTAAGGAAACTTTTTGGTCGGCTGTCAACGACTTTAACCCAGAAATTTGATCGCGAATCCGCGCCGCTGACTCAAAATTCAAGTTCTCAGCAGCTGCGTTCATCTGTTGAGTCAAAATATCAATCAGTTCCTGAGTTCTACCTTGAAAGACCATCGCTATTTTTTGCACAACTTTGCGATATTCTTCTGGTGAAATCAGCTGTTGACACACACCCGGACAACGCCCTAAATCAAAATTCAAGCAAGGACGGTCTTTAAAAAGTGGTTGAGGTCGTTGTCGCTGTGGAAAGATGCGCTTGCAGATACGGACAATTTCTCGCAATAAACCAGCATCAGTATAAGGCCCGTAAAATTTATCTTTTTCTTTGCCGAATTGACGTTTACGGGTAATAAAAATTCGCGGATAATCTTCTGACCAAGTAATGCAGAGATAGGGATATTTTTTATCATCTTTGAGCAGCACGTTGAAATATGGCTGGTGCTGCTTGATCAAATTGGCTTCGAGCGCTAGTGCTTCGGCTTCAGTATCAGTAACGATGAATTCAATTTCTGTCACCAACTTGACCATCGTGGCGATACGTTCACTTTTGTTGTAGCCATCCCGGAAATAGGAACGGACACGCGATCGCAACTTACGTGATTTACCTATATATATAATGCGATCGCTCCCGTCCCGCATGAAATAAACCCCCGGTTCCGGTGGAATTTCGGCTAGACGGTTTTCCAGTCGTTCTGGCTCTTTAAGCAGCGGTAATATTTGCGTAGATATTGTCACAAACAAAATTAGGTAATCTTTCTCTATTTTAAGAAAAATTATTTTTTCGTGCCGATTTGACAAACTATTTATCAAGTAAATATAAAGTAGCCGTCATAAACTGCATACATCAGAACACATGAAAGAGGGAATGGAGACTGGGAGAGAATAATAACTCCTACCTCAGTACTTTCAAGTCAGGTAGGCTTTTAGTCCGCACAAAGATAAATTTGTAGACGCTTTTACGGTAAGGCGTCTCCCTTTCTCTCAAAGGGAAATGCTAAGAGCCTTAGCTAGGCGACATGCTGTTCGGGTTCGGGGGGAGGCTCGAACCCAAAAGGCTTCCCACGGGGTGGTTGGTTTCCAAGCTAGACGCTGATCAGAAAACTTGCTGCAAGCCTCAGAACTTTAAAGCAGACACAGAGTTTGTCTAGCTACAATTTTAGTCATCGGCTGCTACTGTCACATAAAAACTTTGCTTTCTGAATCTATATATAACTAATATTTTTAAATTGATAATACTATTTTATTAGTTAAAGTTTTATATTTTAGATCCAAATATTTCTATTTTATTTACTTTTCTTTTTGTCAATCTTTTGAAGAATCAAGAATATGTTTAAATATCGTTTATATGAATGTAAGATAAATATTTTATTAATCGACAATATTTATGTTTTTTGCTTGAACTTATAAGATTAAGCGAATTAACGGATTTAGTCAGTTAAATTTACGATTATGATTGGGAATATGGTTATTATAATAATTTCAGATAAGAGCTAGACTATGAATTTACAAGACTTTGAAGCCCAGTATCGTGAGGCTATGGCTGAAACTCTCAATGAGTTGCAAACAGCAGTTTTGTTGTTAGCGCAAGTACAACAGAAAATTCAAATAATTGGCAGTTCTGTACAAAATCTTAGTGAGCGTGTTGAAGAGTTTATCGCTAACCAAAAAACGGAATAAATACACGCTTATTAGAAAAGTCTATCTATGGCAACAAGTAAATTGTTCTTCAATCGTAAGGATGAGATCCTTGAGTTTTAAAGGTTTAACAAAATAACGACATGCACCTAAACTTAGAGCTTTTTCTTGATCTGCTTTAAAAGCAAAGGCTGAAACCACAATAATAGGTATTTTTGACAAATCAGGTTTTTGCTGGACTTGTTTTAAGAGCGAATAACCGTCAATATCTGGCAATTTCAAGTCTAATAACATTAAATCTGGCTTGAATCTCTCTATAGTTGAGAAAAAAGCAGCGCCTTCTGATAAGCTTTGGACATCGTACCCACAGTAACTTAGATAGTCACTCAGTAACATCCGATTGAGATAATGGTCTTCAACTAGCAAAATTCGTCTAGCTTTGTGTGATTGCAGTGGCTGATCTCTATTGAGTAATTTTACTGTCATTGCTACCTATTATCTGATTATCTTAAGTTAAAGCCAACAATTATCACCATAAACTAAAACGGTAGTGCATTTAAACGATGAAATGAATAGAAATTTGACTTATGTCATCTAGTTAAAGATATTAATAAATTAAACTTCCCTGCACTACAATACTTAAACAATAGGATTTATTAAGTATAACTTAATCAAAAATTAAGCTTTTTTTTACGAAATTTTTCTAAGTTATAGTTTGAAGTAAACGGCTGATTTTCAAAATTGAATTGCCCCATTTACATGTGTAAAAATACTTAAGGAATATTGTAACTGACAGTATAGTAATTGCCCTTATTAAAACAGGTTTCATCTGGATGTGAGGATAAGTAATACCATTTCACGAAATCCATATTACAAATACGTTGCTAGGGGCATACAGATATAGAATTTTACAACCGATTCATTTGTTGCAAATATTTTTAAAAATAGTATAACCTAGAAGATTAAATCATCTTATAGTTTGAAGAAATATTCATTAAAAAAGGGAGCTAACAGCTCCCTAACTCATTTGTCGTTTTGAACCTAAAATCTTAAATAGATGCTTTTTTGAATTTGCGTTGGGTCGCAAACACACCAGCAACACCTAGTAGACCCAGTATTATTGATGGTTCTGGGACTTGCTTTAAAGGAGGCGTGTATGTAGGTGTGTGCCAGTTGTAATAAGCGCTGTAGGATACGCCGTCATCAGAGGCTGTAATTCCAGATGCAGTGGGGTTAAAGCTGTAAGCGTAGGAAGTTTTACCATCAGTAACTACCTTGGCAATTTCACTAGCTCCGATTTCGCCTTGGTAGGCGTTTAATGCAGCTTGGAAGTTGAGGAGGTCTTTGAATGATGTCAGTTGAGCTATTTGAGTTTGCAGCGTTAGCTTCGTAGCAGCAGGGGTTAGAGGCGAGTTCAGCGTTAGTTGAAGTGTTGAAATCTTAGTTTGAACTTCTAAAGCGCTTGGTAAAATTGTTTTACCTGGAAATAGTAATTTCGCTCCTCCAGTCCACGCTTCGGAAAGTTTAGTAGAAAGTGTATCTGAGAGTTTGGTCTTTACATCTAAGTGACCAACCAAGCTCAGTTCCACACCGCCATTTTGACCGAATTGGAAGCTACCAATGTTAGGATCTCCCATCCCCAATAAAGGAAAATAACTCGTTACTAATGATTGGGTACTCGCTGAAAACCCATTCCACACTGACTTAAATGGAGTGTAGGTACTCAACAAATCACCCAGCCATTGGGAACCAAAACTACTCCAATCACTAGCAGTAACACTGCTAACGGTAGCACTGTAGTTTCCTTGTGTGGCGGTGAAACCAACGTTAGAAGTGGGGTTTTCGGTACTATACCAAAGCTCGACGTTAGAGCTGGAGTTGTTATCTGTCAAAGCTTTGATGGCAGCGTTAGTACCACCTTGTGCATTCCCTTTAATGAAGGTACCATTCGAGCCACCAGTATAAGTGTTAATTTCTCCTGTATTATTGAAACTAAAAGATGTAGCGTGTGCTGGAGCAGTTGCAAGAGCGCTCACACCAATAGCCATTGAGGCACCAATTACAAGTTTCTGAAAATTCATCTTCATTGTTTTCAAGTCTCTGTCAGTTTGGAAGTTAAGTTTTAAACTACTGCCGTTTTTAGGCTTGGGCTGTCTTGACTACAGGCTTTTGGCAATACAGCTACTTAAAAACGCGACCTGTATTGTTAGCCATCTTTGGTAGCTGAGCGTACAAACCCAGTTTAAGAAACGGGGAGACCTGATTGGGTAAAGTTCCTTCTGATTATCGATAAAAAGATGAAGAATGTTTCGACATTTTTATCAGTTTAATTACATATTATATGGAAATAGTAAGGTTATAAAAAGTACAGGATATAATTTTACGGTTCAGTACAATACGGGAATTGGTAGGGATGCACAAATGTGCGCCCCTACCGCGTGTTCCATTCGTAGACTTTGGCAGCAAAAATCTTTGGCGTTTCGTTTGAGAAGAAATTTAATGAAGAAACTGGGCAATTCTTTCTACAGCAGTTTCTAACAAAGGTGGCTCATGCACCAAGGCAAAACGGACATATCCTTCTCCACATTTGCCAAAGCCAGCACCTGGGGATACAGCTACACCAGTTTGTTTGACTAGCTGGGTACAAAATTCGATGGAGTTTTGACTCCAAGGTGAGGGTAATTTTGCCCAGATGTACATTGTGGCTTTGGGAGTAGGAACATTCCAACCAATGCGGTGTAAAGCACTGATGAAAGCATCACGCCGTTCCTGGAAGGTAGCGACAGCACTTTTTACCCCAGCTTGAGGGCCAGTCAGGGCAGCGATCGCACCATTCAAAATTCCCCGATACTGATTAAAATCAACGGCGGCTTTTACCTGGCGTAAGGCGTTAATTAACTGGGCATTACCGATGGCGTAGCCAATGCGAAAGCCGCCCATATTGTAGGACTTGGAAAGGGTGAAAAATTCAATTGAGATGCTTTTATCTGGATCAGCTTGCAGAATTGAAGGGACTAGGGACTGGGTATTGGGTATTGGGGATTGGGAAGAATTCATTACCCAGTCCCTAGTCCCTAGTCCCCAATCTCCAGTTTCCCCAAATACCAAATCTACGTAGGGGAAATCGTGAACTAGGGCGAGATTGTGTTGTTGACAAAAGGCGACAGCTTCTTGGAAGAAAGATAAAGGTGCGATCGCAGAAGTGGGATTGTGAGGATAACTTAATACCATCATCCGCGACTGGGCCAAGACAGGGGCAGGAATATCAGCAAATACTGGTAAAAAACCATTTTCTGCTAGTAGTGGCATCGGGTAGATTTGACCGCTGGCGAGGTAGACTCCCCCCGCATGGGAAGGGTAACCTGGATCGAGCAACAGGGCAAAATCTCCTGGATTGAGCAATGCTAGAGGTAAATGGGCTGTGCCTTCTTGAGAACCAATCAGAGGTAGTACCTCAGTTTGAGGATCGACTTTGATGCCAAATTTTTGTTCGTACCAGTTGGCTGCGGCTTCGCGAAACCCAAGGGTTCCATTAAACAACAGATAGCCGTGGGTACTGCGATCGCTAAGAGATTGGGCGATCGCTTCGATGACATGTGCCTCGGCTGGTAAATCAGAAGACCCCAACGACAAATCAATTACCTCTCGACCAGCAGCCAAAGCGACTGCCTTAGCTCTGTCCATATCAGCAAATACATTAGATTTTAGGGGTTGTAAACGTTTTGCAAACTGTATGTTAGTCATTAGTCATTAGTCATTGGTCATTGGTCATCAGTCATTTGCTATGAACTATGAACTATTGACTAATTACTATTTAAGTGGGTATCTAGAAGAGCAAATAATTTCTCTTTGCCGATGACTCCCTCGGTGGATATCAAAACCTCCTGGCCTTGAAATAGTCTGAGGGCGGGTACACCTTCCACTTGGTACTGCTTAACAGTGAGTGGGTTGGGGTCAATTTCCATTTTAACGACTTTGAGGCGATCGCTATATTCGCTGGCAGCAGAGTTAATCGCGGGCGACATCAATTGACAAGGCCCACACCAGGAAGCCCAAAAGTAAACTAATACAGGCTGCTCGGCTTTTAACACTTCGGTTTCAAACTCAGCATCAGTTATGGTGATTACAGCCTTACTCATTGCAGTCTCCATCAGGTGGCGATCAAAGTTGGCACACACAATACTTTATCCCAAAGTCGTCAATAGTCCATAGTTAATAATTTATAGTGATTAGGATTGTTAACTATTGACTAATGACGTAAAATCCCACAGCCAACAGGTGTGGGACTAGCTTAAATAAGTTTTCTGTCAATTTTACAGTTGATCCAATTGCTTGCGTAAGGAATCCAACTCAGCATCAACCACTTCATTGGACTTAGGAGCAGTAGATTTAGGAGCAGTGGTTTCTTGTTGCGGTGGCAGTTGGGCTTGATTTTGGGGAGTAGCGGGTGGTAACATTTGCGCTTTCAAAGCTGCTAATTCATCATCTACATCGCTACTACCTTCCAACAGGGCAAATTGGGTATCTAAATCTGCACCTGCTAACTCTCCTGCTGCCTGGGCCCGGGATTCTTGGATCAAGACTTTTTCTTCCATCCGCTCGAAGGCAGACATTGCACTGTTAGTATTCATCCCACGCACCATGCCTTGAAGTTGCTCTTGGGCTTTGGCAGTAGTGATTCTAGCTTTGAGCATTTCTTTCTTAGTCTTAGCTTCAGAAATTTTGCTTTCCAGCTGGATTAAGTTGCGCTTGAGGGTTTCAACTTGAGTGCTTTGGGTATCTAAACTAGCTTTGAGGGCAGTACTGGTGTCAGTATAAGTTTTCTTCCGCTCTAAGGCTTGTCGTGCTAAGTTTTCATCACCTTTTTGCAGAGCCAGTTGGGCATTGCGTTGCCACTTGTTGATTTCATTTTGAGCATCATTGTACTGTTTCTCGCTGCGTTTTTGGGCGGCGATCGTCTGGGCTACTCCCTGACGCAGCTGCACCAAGTCTTCCTGCATTTCCAGGATGGCCTGCTCTAGCATTTTTTCGGGGTCTTCGGCTTTGTTAACCAGGTCATTGAGGTTAGAACTAACAACTCGCTTAATGCGATCGAATAATCCCATAACTTTGTTTTTCCTTGTGTAATTTACGCTTTTGTTGGACAGTTAGCTTTTTAACTTTTTAATAGCTACCTATTTCAATGTAATCTTTCCGGTTTGAATCAGTACCTCCTAACAACTCTTAATTGTTAAGATATCTCCAAACTGGGGTAATTAGTAGAACTTCAAAAATCCTGAGTTTTGGGTAACTGCTGTTGGGGAAGTTGCGCTGTCTTCTGGCTCTCCTCAGTGAGGAGACTGTTGTACTGTGTGTTTTCTGACTGGTTGAGAACCTGTACCTTCATCGCTGCCAATTCGGTATCTACATCATTAGATTCCAAAGAACTAAATTGTGTTTCCAAGTCGTCGCTACTGAGTTGAGCTATGGCTTCTGATTGAGCTTCTATTTGCAAAACTTTTTCTTCCATCCGCTCAAAGGCACTCAGACTGCTGGTGGCAGAAACTCCGCCGAGCATTTCCTGGAGGCGATAAGACGCTTCAGCAGAACGGGCGCGAGCAATATACATATCTTTTTTGGTTTTCGCCTCGGAAATTTTTAACTCTAGCGATCGCATATCCTTTTTTAGCCTAGCTACTATATCGTTTTGCTGCTCTATTTGGGAAAATAGGGCTGTAGTGGTTTCTTTATAGGCTTGGCGCTTAGTCAAAGCTTCCCGTGCTAGAGGTTCATTGCCTTGTTGCAGTGCCAATTGAGCGCGGCGATACCATTCTTCCATTTGAGAATGGGCAGCGGCTGCCTGTCGTTCAGTACGTTTCTGAGTTGCGATCGCTTGGGCTACACCCTGCCGCAACCGCACCAGATTTTCCTGCATCTCCAGGACAGCTTGCTCCAAAATCTTTTCTGGATCTTCTGCACCACCAATCAAACTATTGAGATTAGCGCGAATCACCCGCAGGATACGCTTGATTAATTCCATGTCGGCTCTCCATTCACGAAACTCAGTAATAAGTGCTGAGTGCTGAGTGCTGAGTGCTGAGTAATGAATTAGTTATAGACTGCTGAGTGCCTAGTTAAAGTCCTAAGTATAATCTTTGTTGTCATAGGGTAGTTATGGAGTACTGAGTGCCTAATTAAAGTTTTGAGGATAATATTTTTTGTTATAGGGTCGTAAACAAACAATATTTTGTCTCTACTACTCAGCACGGGCTAAACCCTAGCTATCCGCTAACACAACTCAGCACTGGCTCAACCCTAGCTATCCTCTAACAGCACTCATTGGCTCAGGACTGTTATCTCATGGTATCGTAGATTTTTGCAACTCACGGCTGCTGAACTCGTGCCTGAATTCCCTTCGCCTGTAACAGTTGCATCTGTTGTTTTACTTGCTCTTTAGTCTTAAAAGCACCCAGATAAATCAATTCCTTATTGGGCGATAAATAAGCATCAGGAACTACTTGGCGGGCTGAGGCATAAGCCGCCCCTTTATTATCTATGACTACATGATAGAACCCATCTGTTCCTGGTTTGATTTCTGCATTCAGCTTGGGTGAGGTTGCGATTGGCTTGGGCGAGGTTTTTATCGGTGAAGTGGGAGGCAAATTTAGGGGAGGCAAGGTCTGTAGGGTCGGTACTCGTGCTAAGGCGATCGGATTTCTCGGTTTTAGGCCTGTGTTGGCGTCAGGCAATGCTGCTTGAGGATTTGCAGGGTTTTGGGGAACAGCTGGATTAGGCACTACTGCGAGGCTTGGTTGGACTTTGGGTTTTAAGCCAACTACATCATTGGGGTCTCTGACTTCAGGAAACTCTTCAGTAGCGAGATTGGGATACTTGGGTATAGATGTACTTGGTGGGGCAATTTGAGGTTGGAAATTACTCCCAACTTCCTGAGTATTTTCTGGTACGGGAGACGAGTTACTGTTAAACAACTTGCCTAAATTCCATTGTGACAAGCTTTTGGGATTGAACACCACATAACCTAAAGTAAGACTCGCCACCAATAGCAGCAACATTGAGCCGATACCTAAAGGAGATAGCAGACTGTCGCTAGAATTATTTGGCTTCTTGGTTTCTGGTTGTTCCTCTGTCAGACTTCGCAGCAGTGCTTCACTAGATTCCAAATAGTCATCTGGGTGCTTAGGGGTATCATCTGGCTGCAAAAGATTTTCGCTCTTAGTATTTTTAACGATTGCTGGCACAATGCTACTAGAAAAGTTGGGCGGGGGTGGTGGAAGTTGAGTTTGTGTTCTAGCAGAATCGGAGGTGGAGGTCACATTAGGATTATTCAGTTGCTCAGTTTTTGCTGTAGCTGGCGCTGGGTTGATCTCAGGAGTCACAGCTACAGAAGATGGAGGTGGTACGTCAATTTTTGCCGTAACTGGCACTGGGGTTCCCTGATGATTCACGGGTACAGATACAGGCGGCACATTGGTTTTAATTTCCGTTCCTGATGACTGAGTTTTTGCCGATATTGTAGGAATGGCAGTCGATGGCTGGGGTTGACTGTTGATGTAACTTGCAATCCGGGACTGATTCGATGACACCAAACTAGTTCGCGTGCGTCGGTATCGAGCTAACTCTTGATCTAGCGGCACTTCTAAACTCGCTAATGCTGCTGCTAGTACTGGTTTTAACCCAGATGTTTTAGATGATTGATGATTAGCACCGGAATCGTTTAGTGGGTTTTGAGTCATTGCTTCTGTGCCTCAAACGTAGACTGTTGGAATTAACTTTAGATATATTTGTGACAATAGTAGCGGAAATTATCTAAATAGATAGATTGGGGATGGTGGGGTAATGGGAATTGGGCAGTGAGGACTAGAAAAAAGAGATTTTCAGGCTTTTTTATGAACGATAGTGCATAAAAGTCTATTTTGGAAATAGGGTATGGAGCAGGGGGAAAACTCCTCACTCAGCATGGGCTAAACGCTCCCTTATAGCTACCAGCACTTTGAATGATGTCGTTGAAATCAATTAATGATGTTTTAGGCGTTCTAGAAAAGCAGGCTAAATGGCAGGAGCAACCATTTCAACGCCTGCTCAAGTTTTGGGCAGAAGTTGTTGGCCCAGTAGTTGCTGCAAATACTCGACCATTGTCAATTCAGCGCGATGTTTTGTCGGTAGCAACTTCTAGTGCTGCTTGGGCGCAAAACCTGACTTTTGGTCGCACATCTCTACTTTTAAAGTTGAATAAAAAGCTGCCAACACCTTTGGTTGATATTCGCTTCTCTACTGCTGGCTGGCAGAATCCATCTGTGGAGACAAAACAGCAACAAATGGTTTTACCCCATGAGCATCCCAGTTACCTTGGTAATGAGATTAGCCGCCCTGAAATGATACCCACCAAGGATGTGAATGCTGCTTTTGGGAATTGGGCTCAGGTCATGCGATCGCGATCGCATGGTTTACCACTTTGTCCCCAATGTCAATCTCCCACCCCACCCGGTGAACTCCAGCGCTGGGGAGTCTGTTCTGTCTGTGCTGCTAAAAAGTTTTCCAAGCAAAATAGTTGAGCGATTATTCGTTGAGCATAATTTATCCGGAAGTAACTTGCTGCTATCACATAAAATAGTTCTGATTCTTGAGAAAAAATATATTTTCCTGCTAAAATCTACCGAATGTAGTACACAAAACAGACTATTTATCTAAAAGTCTATGCTTTAACCCATCCTTAAGGAGGAAGTTAAAAGACTAGATAAATCAAAAGCTTTACTTTTAGTCTTGATCCCTAATAAGTTTTAGCCAAAATCTATAGGTAACCACTCTTATAATTATTTAAATATATAACAAGATTATAAAAATATCCTGAAGTTTATTTTTCCCTTGGGATCGCTGAAACCTATAGAAATTAATGACTTTTTGGCTCTTATCCGTCTTTATATATAGAAGCAAAATATAAAGATGAAATTCAGCCAAAACGGCACTAAAGATGAATCCAAATGAAACCTATTAAATTTTTAGCATCTGCCTGTAAATATTGCCGTCATTACCAGCCAGAAGGTCGCCGTGGCGGAACGTGCCAGCAGTTGGGCGCACCAGTTCAAGCAACTTGGAAAGCTTGCTCTTTGGCGCTCCCACCTTTTGCACCTTCTTGGGAAACTTTGGAAGATGCTTGGGGTTTGCCAGATGCAGCTCCAGTTTTAACATCTTGTCAATCTCTAGCCTCAGATTTAGACAATGCTGCTCTTGCCCCTGTAGAGGAAATAACTGCCTCTATATCTGAACAGGTAAAGACTAAAGCAGTGGTTATTTAGTCATTCATTATTACGGACTGAGTTTTTAGTCTGCTTAAAATAAGATTTGTTTTTAAGATTTTTAGTGCTGTAAAAGTTGATATCTACAAAAATCGCACCTTTTAATGAGGTGCGATTTTTGCAATTCTAAGGCAACCAAGGAAAAGAACGAAAATCTGGTGGGCGCTTTTCAAGAAAGGCTTGTTTCCCCTCAGACCCTTCTTCTGTCATGTAATAGAGTAGAGTGGCATTGCCAGCGAGTTCTTGTAAACCAGCTTGTCCGTCACAATCAGCGTTGAAGGCGGCTTTGAGACACCGAATTGCGATCGGGCTTTTTTCTAAAATCTCCTGCGCCCATTGAATACCTTCGGCTTCTAGTTGTTCCACTGGGACGACACAATTAATTAAGCCCATTTCTAGGGCTTGTTGGGCATCATATTGACGGCAGAGAAACCAAATTTCTCTAGCTTTTTTTTGCCCCACGATGCGGGCGAGATAGCTGGCTCCAAAACCACCGTCAAAACTGCCGACTTTGGGGCCAGTCTGTCCGAAAATAGCGTTATCGGCAGCGATGGTAAGGTCGCAAATCAAGTGTAGGACATGTCCACCACCGATCGCATATCCAGCTACTAGGGCAATTACCACTTTCGGCATGGAACGAATCAGGCGTTGTAAGTCCAGCACATTCAAGCGGGGAATGCCAGTTTCGTCCACATAACCTGCATGTCCCCGCACGCTTTGGTCGCCACCAGAACAGAAGGCATATTTGCCATCAGTGTGTGGACCATATCCAGTAAATAGAACAACACCAATAGTGGTATCTTCACGAGCATCACAGAAAGCGTCGTATAGTTCAAAGACAGTTTTAGGACGGAAAGCATTGCGTTTGTGGGGGCGATTGATAGTAATTTTCGCAATGCCATCGTTTTTTTGATACAGAATATCTTCGTAGGTTTTGGCAGTTTGCCAGTTAATTTGCATTGGTATGGAGTGCGCTGTTGTGCTTGAGAATTTTATCGCGGTCTTAGGGACAAGCGATACCTGCGGTGGGCTACGCCGACGCTAAAATTGGTATCTCAAGACTTTACAATCTGGTAATTGTCTGGGTGTTGAGGAATAAAAATGCGACGTGATATCATGTTCGGGTAAAGACTTATCATTTAGACCGCAGGGGTGCAGGGGGCAGGGAG
>NZ_JABXKQ010000065.1 GCF_017114945.1 Nostoc sp. JL34 | reverse complement strand
TTCTTCTGCTTAATTTTTTGTTACATACTTATAAAATTTCACCACGACTTACTTACGTCCGGTCTGCTTGTATAGTTATTAGCAACTTGCAGGTTTCTTTTTTGCGGCGTTCTGTATTCTCAAACCGTAGTTCTTTAAGATATCCAGTTAAGGCAGTTTGAGGGACATTACTCGGTTCACCATTGAGTGTGTACCACAATCCTCCGTGCTGACGATTGCAGTAGATTTTACAATTGCCAGCTTCAGAGTGCAATCCCAGTTTTGGCTTATTGATTGCTGCAACTAACTGCTTAAGTAATTCTTCCTGGCGCATTAAGGCAGCAAGTAATTCGGAATTTTCTTGAGGGTTCATTGTTCAGTACCAATACATTTCACTTTCGCATTGGCGAAGCCGTTGATTACAAATGTATGAAACGTAGAGCCAATAAAATAGCGCTCTTGATTTCACAAAAGCGCTTTTTATTACTCATTATTTGCCCTGTACAGATTATTGATGTGAAACAAATCTTGCTAACAACTCTTCACGAGATAATTCAAGACATAGGGGAGTAAATTCTTCTGGAGTTAACTGCAACAAACTATCGACTACTCTTGAGAGTTCTTCATCCACAGAACCAAACCTAAATCTCAACAAGTTTTCTACAACTTGACGTTGCCCTTGCTGTACTCCCTCAAGTTTAGTAGTTTCTTCCCATTGTTCGTAGGCTTGCGACAAATTCATAATTAATTCCTGCTCATCTTCTGTTAAAGTTTCTTGCTGTTGAACTATAATCACCCGCAAATTAGTAATCAGTTTGAGAGTATTTTGTCTTAATTGGTTGCTTTCAGGTAGTGCCAGCAATTCATCAATGGCAGTACGTTGCGTTTCGCCTCTACCCAAAATCCTCAGCCATAATGTTTCTTCTGTTACTGGTAGCTCGTTAACTGATTATGGTTGCATGGTGGGTATAAAAACCCACCATTTCACTTACGCCGCTACCAACTCCCTACGAACTTGCGGCAGTTCAATCGGAGCAGTTGTCCTGGATAGCACCTCTACAGCCTCTTTTACGCTCCAATATCGTACTCCATCCCCACACCACCAATAGTAAGTCTTGGGGTCGTTTTCCCATAACTCATCAGCATTTCTGACCTTGAAGACAATTCCCAAGAATTCATCATCTAGATATACGTTGTGAGCCGTCTGAAGGCTAGTGCGTCCTACATAGGTCAGTCGATAGCCGTCTACTGGTTCGCACAAGTCTTCTGCACGAGTCCCGCGATATCCACAGTTACCGCACCCATGTCCTTCGCAGTCTGGACAGATGGCAGCAGGCATATTCCACTTCGGCAGGGTGAAATCCCATTCAGCCAGTGGGGTTAATATTCGAGCCTTGTGAGAGATATAACAACCAGCGTGACCGATTACTTTATCAGAATGGTATTGGACGCTTAACGATAGCCAGTCACAATCACCTAACAAGCCTATTTTCTCAGCAGCTTGTTTCAATTCCTCATCTGACTTGTGATTGCACTTTACTGGAGCAGAAAAACTCGCTTTTACCTCTGCAACAGCGCGTTTGAAAGATTGTTTGTGGTATCGAGCATAACCGTGGGTCATTTTTACCCAGACGATATCATCACTGTTGATCCAGATAGTCACTACATCTTCGGGCTTGCACTCTTTTGAGTAGTCTGACTGATTGACGATGGTTGCAATGATTTTGCGATCCTGTGTGGTTAACGGATCTTTTGTTAGCGTAGGGGCTGAAAGTTGTGTCATCATTAGAAATTGCCTCTTGATTGGGGTAAAAAGGCGATCGCGAGTTTTCCAGACGCAGCGATCGCCTTATTTTTATTGGTCAGTTTGTTGTGCTTGCACAACACTCTCAATCTAGATTTGGCGAAGCCTTATAAAAGTGTTCAATGGTAAAGCGTATTAACTGATGGTCAAAACACCAGACAGCACTAAGCTGTAGAGAAGATATTGGGATGTTACCGTGTCCTCTGTACAGCCATGTTGTATTTTTTAAAAAGGCGATTGCCTACTACTGAGTACGCAATCGCCTTAATTCTGGAAAGATTGAAGTTTTTACAACCAGTTTTTAGACTTAGTGTGGTCATCGGAATCATCTCCGGTGGCTTGGCCCTTACAAGTTTACGGCTTCCGGCTGCTAGTCCCGGTGGCTACTAGTTTTATTGGTTTGGTATCAGTAACTCGATTTAACTGATTTAGTTTGTAAGTCTTTGGTATTGGGGGCGCTGGTGATTTACTCTCCTTCGCCCTTATATTTAGCATTGTATAACGCACACCTATAATTTGTCAATAGTATTTAGTAACGCAGCGCAACTATTGCACGGTGCAATTTATATCCCAAATTAAAGAAGACACATCACCATCTAATGCAATGCAAAGCTTTTGTAGGATTTCGGTACTAACAGTTACTTCTTTCGGCTTTTTAGGACGATTAACAAACAAGTGCGGAGCTTCTAATTGCTGAATGTAAGTAGCAGATATACCTACTATCTCTGATAGTGCTTTCCGGCTATATCCAGCCTTTTCCCTTAATTCTCTTAATTTCTGCGCGTTTTCTTCATTCCAACGGAAAGATGCTACCGGAGTAACATCTATTTTGATCTTCATTTGTAAATCTACCTTATTATTGCGCTCACCTGTTGACATTTAATGCTACTCGCCTTAATATATTGGTGTCAACCATAATTCAACCAAATAAACCCGTGTTACACCATAAATTTATGGTGCTAAAAGCTTTTGTCCTGGTTGATAATGCCCAAAATTATTTATGGACAATTGTTTTAGTGACAGCTCGGCTTAAGGCGGCTAAGGCTTTTCCTCCAACTTAGACTGGTATTCGACAGAAAAGCGATATAAAAGTAGAAGGCGAAATATTGTTATTGGCAGCCAAGGTGGAGCGAGGATGTTAAAGCCAAATTAAACTAAGAGTATGAGAATTGGTATTTTCGAGCAGATGACAGTTAATAATGGATTGATTCTTACGCTCTTTATTCTGATTATAACCCTGCTATCTCTTGGCTATGGTTTTGGTGTGAAAGCTCGACGTTTACCCTTTACGGCAGAAATTGGGTATAACCAGCAGCAATGGCAATTTCTGCAATGGTGGGTCAAATTAGCTTTGGTTGCTGGAGTTTTGTTACCGATGTGCTTGTTAGCTCTGGCTTGGAAACAACCATCTGCATGGGTATTTTGGGGAAGTTACCTGTTGATAGTCACCGTACAACTCATATCTGAACGTATTTTTAGTCGCTCCCTAGTGCCAAGTATTGTTGTACCTATTGGCTTTTTATACACAGCCTTTCGGTTGTGGCAGCTGCTAGATGGATTCACACAATTAACATTTTCCTATTTGACATTAGTGGGTTTTGGCGTTGTTGTCTTGTTTTGGGTTTCTAACTTAATAATGTTGATGGTGATGCCCATTCCAACAATCTTTAAAGGTTCGGAGTCAATTGAACAATCTTGATTTTAATGAAACATTTTTACTGCCTAGCTGAAAGCTGTGTTTCGTCGTAGTTATTTTTCGCACCCAATCCCATCACCATCTCGGTCAAACCCATGAGGATCGGGTGGCAGCACTTTAAACCTTCGTTGGCTAATATCTCGGCAATTTAAGTCTGGTGAATTCTTTGGAATGCAAAAATCTGGGTAAGCAGGGTCGCAGTTATTCTGTTGCTGCGGTTGAATCGGCACTGATGTTGCCCGTTGAGCAGCTTTGTGGCGGAAGTCCCAAGGCATCACAGGATTAGCCTGACTCCAAAATGCTAAACGTTTTTGTTTGGCGGTGTTTTCACCTTGCAACAAGCTATCTTTAGACTCTGGACAGCCTTTGAGATACTGACGATAGATCACAGCCTGTCCCTCTTGCACCATACTCACGTTGACACTGCGATTACCAACAAACACCTCTGCAACTAAGCGCTTATATTTGTCAGTTTCAACGGAGCGTAGAGTAATTCCTTGTCCCACTGGCAGCAATTGTTTGAGTCTTGTTGATGATTGCTGTCCCCAAGGGTTTTGCTTCATCTCTGGTGCATCAATGCAAGCGAGGCGGACAGTTACAATTTTATTACCAGTTCTCACCCGTATGGTGTCACCGTCACCTACGCTTACAACTGTAGCGGTAAGATTGTTGGCAAATACGGGTAACAACATTTGAGCTACAAGCAGAACGCTAATTGCAACAAAGGGAATTTTCTGAAGCATCTGTAGTAATAATCACTATATAATACTTATGATGCCCAGACAACTAATTAAAAGTAGCTAATAAAATCAGTAAAGTTAAATTAATAACCAAATTTGTTAGTTAAGTTGGTGCTGCTTTTTTGTCGCAACTGATAATCGTCATACACTAACATTGACTAAATCAACATCAGCAAGCCATATTGTTCTGCTTTGGGCAGACACTTCTTCTAAAATTGGAGAGCGCCACTCTACCCCATAAAGCCAATTATCTTTGAGACTAAAAATTCCTTGAATAATACGGCGTGTCGGCTGTTCACCGAAATCAACCTCAACTATATCCCCCAATTTAAAAGCTGGAGTAAAAACAGTGGACTTTTCTAGTCGATTTGTTCTATGAAATTCTTGTTCAGCTAAGTAGAGAGTTTCACTCTGGCAAACAATTGCATAAATCCATTGCTGTCTTTCCCACTGAACACCACAGCAGTAGCCTGACAAGTCTGAGATTGGCAACAAAACTTTTTCTAACATTTTCACTGCTAAGGGAGGCATGGACTGACCCCATTCAGGAGAAATATGCCAACAGGATTCTAAGGCGGTAATTTGGTTAATCATCTGGGAATGTAGTTCTCTTTTTTATACATACACTCACTTGCATCAGTCTGATCCGGAATATAATTCAAAATAAATATAGAAGTGATTGACTGGTATCTGATGTTTATTAGCAGCTGTCTCTAATAGAGATGATCCATCCCTAACCTCTAACTATTGAAAAACAAAGAAAAAATGACTGAATATTTAACTGGTAAAAAAACAACTATAGAGCAACTAAATGAATGGATTGAGTTTTTTCATACTCATGGTTTTCTTGTAATTGACAATGTATTGACACCTGAACAATGTGAGCTTTTAAAGAATGATTTAGATGAAACTCTCAAAAAATTTGAAGGTGAAAATTATCACGAGTCAAAAAAAATGATGATGAAGCGAATGTTCGAGCATTCAAAGCAAAATTTAAATCTTTTTGCTTTAGAACCTATAGTTACATTTGCAGAACATTTAATTGGTGGAGCAAATGGAATAGGTTACTCAATACAGGATGGTGTTCCCAACGCTAATATAATTCATGTTATCCACAATAACTCATTTAAGATTCCTCCAAACACTGATGGTTTGGCTAAAAATGCTTGGCATCAAGACGATACACCGCACGTAATTTCCCTTGATGGGGAACCCTTAACCAACATTCGCCTGAATGTTCTAGCATTCACAGTAAATTATTACTTGACAGATGTACTATCTGAAAGAAATGGGCCAACTCAAGTGATTCCAGGATCTCATCTATTTGGCAAGTTCTGCAATGGTGATATTTCTGGATATGAAGACCGGGTTTATAACTGCTTGGGAGCAATGGGTTCTGCTGTTTGTTTTAACAATCAGGTATGGCATAGAGGGTCTAGAAATTCGTCCTCTATAACTCGCTACATTACGCAGATTACCTATGCAAAAAGACTGGTTGGGCATAAGTACGAACCCTTTATGAATTATCAAATGCCTAGTCACTGCTATGAAGAAGCAGACCAGAGATTGAAGCAACTCTTAGGATTTCTTCCCAACGGTGCTTATGGTTAGATGATTATGAGGCTACTTTTCAAAGTAAAACTTAGCTTGAATTTAGAGATAAAAGGGCAAAAAGCGCTAGTCATTGGTTGTGGCTTGGGAAATGATGCCGAAGCTCTAGCTCCGAAGAGGGGTTGAAGTAACTGCATTTGATATTTCACCAACAGCAGTCGCTTGGTGTCAAGAGCGATTTCCAGATTCGACTGTCAACTATGTAGTTGCAGATTTGTTAGCAATTCCCTTACAATGGCATCAAGCTTTTCACAAAGTTTTTGAATGTCGCAATATTCAAGCTTTGCCGTTGAATGTGCGTTCTTGCGTTATCTCCTCAGTCGCTTCCCTTGTTGCTCTCGGTGACACAATGCTTGGTGATTACTCGTGTTCGAGATACAGAAGCTGAACCGGATGGCCCACCTTGGCCATTATCAGACTCAGAATTAGCACAGTTTGAAAGTTTGGGATTACAGCAAGTAGAAAAACTTGAGTTTTTAGAATCTGAGCTTGACGTTAAGCAAGTGCGGATTGAATATCAAAGGCATACTTCTTTGACAGGTTCCTGATTTTAGATATACTCTCGAATTTTTCCCTCGTCCCTTCCGAGGGAGGATACAAAGTATCCTCCTGCCCAGAAACTTTCTCCAATGAAATTCACCACCCCTACCATCTTCGATGGTGGCCCCATCCGTGGAACCCTCCGCCAAATCCAAAGTGGAACCCTCTTCCAAATCCGAAATTGATGCCATAAGTAGGATAGGGCGACACATAGATGGGATAAGGGTTGTAGATGTAAGTAGTCGGAGGCGCTACGGTGTAATAACCATCTTCATTACAAACAGTAGTAGTATGTTGCACAATTGTTTTAGGTACAACATTCTCTTGCCCAGCATAAGGTAGATTCAAATAACCATCCTGAAAACCACGAGCAAATTCCCCTCCCACAGTCCGAGGTTTATAAGCTTCTCTATTCCGAGCGCTTTGTTCTCCTTCTCGAAAACCATCTGCATAAGCATGGGGGTGGTCAGATGCCGATTCTTTGATCACCCTATTCTCAGTAACAGGATGACAGTAAACAACCCTATCAGCTTTAGCGGCTTGGGGAAAAAGTAAAGATGTTGAGCCAGCGATTAAGCTGAATATTGCAGCAACAACTATTTTCTTCACAGCCTTTAACCTCATTTATGCTTAATGCTCTAAGCCCTTTAACTTTAATTATAAAACCTGAATCCTTGCGGGGACATGAGCCAAAAATCATAAATCCCCTGTCAACACCCCTAGCCTAAAGGAATGGGGATTCTAGCCTAAAGTCTTAGGAATAACACGGCGCAATAGTTTATTTCTTCTCCGGCGAGTTCTGGCGCAATAGCTGCTGACGAAACAACAATATTTTGCATTCCTCGCGTCACGCAGATTTGGGCGCAAAAATAAGTTTATTGTTCCGGTTCCAGTTTCAAAGAATGCGATCGCCTAAACCCGTTAACAGGTTTCTTGCATTTCAGTTCTGGGGGATAATCTACTGGGAAAGTAACTCCCCGTAATACCCTTGGAACCCAATCAACTAAACCTATTTCCAGACGTAAAACCCACACCAGCACATAGAGCAGAGGCGCTGGTGATGAGTGCTGATACGCTGCTGAAGTGGAAATCTCAGATTTTGGATTATCAGCAGAAGGTAAGAGAGAACAAACCACCACAGCAGACGGCATTATTTGACCTTACCCCTAAGCACTGCGAACCAGACCAAATAGATCCACTCTTGCTGCGGCTTGTGCCAATGTCGTTTTATCGAATGCCAGTTGATAGTTCTGGGTCAGCTTATCTGTATTTCATCATAGACTCGGCGGCTTCTGCTGTGTTGTACGTGGGCGAAACCTGCCGCAGTAACAAGCGCTGGAAGGGTAATCTATCTTGGGGCTATGCAAATGCTAATAGCACCAAGAAAAAGCCCATCAAAGAACTTTATTTTGAATGGGAGTATAGGGGAGTAAGGGAAAAACTTATATGCGATAAGCGGTGCTTAAGCCTTCTCCAAAGGAGACACTAGCGCGAACGGCTATCGGATCTTAAAGAGCAGATAATTTAACTGAATGAGGCAAAGGTTCCAGTTACAGATATATTAAAATTGCTGACTTATAATCCAAAGTTTAAACGTGCTTTAGGTCGGAATTAGTAGCAATAAATACGGCTCAATATTAGTGTTTATTTAAGGAGCAAAATCTGTGGAATTCAGTGAAGAAATTAATAAGTCTTCTACTCTTACAGAAGACTGGAATAACCCTCTTACAGAAGAATGGGTAAATTCGGAATATGGTCAAAAATTTTTAACGCAACTTCAGGCAAAAATGATTGACCCAGAATCTGATGTATTTTGGACTTCTTGGCACAAGCTTGCGGCTGATGGTTTTCTCAATCCTTCAGGTAATGGATACTTAAATTTAAGTCAGCATTTGGATGTGCATCATGGATATAAATCCTATTCAAAATGGAAAAGAGAAAACCCTGAACAAGAAAGCACTTTTTTTGGTTTTTTGTTATGGCATCTTATCAAAACCTTAAAAAGACCAGAGAGGGTATTTAAGGCTTTCCATTTTAGAAAAATTGCAAATAATTGGTATATTATTAATAATCCCACAATTATCATACCAGTTTTTATGCTCAGTGGAGATGATATAAAAGATGCTATTATTCCTAATGTTTATCAAATAGAAACGTTATCAGAATGGATGGATATTTATATACAAACAGTGAAACAGACTCGTTCCGGTTCAACACATCGCGTTTCACCATATATTTATAGCTTGTCCCATCTGTTTGGAAATTTACCGAACCAGCCATTTGAATCCTTTCATTTACATTGGTTTCCTGGAACTTGGGTAGGAAATATTTCTCTTTACTTTGGTAAAAGATATTTTCCTGGAACAAGATTTTTTCCTGAACTTATTGAAGCTGTTGAAACTATTGAAGAAAATAAATATTCATTGAGCCACCTACTTCTGAATTTATTGAAATCCGGTTTTATAAAAAAATATGCGCTTAGAGATTTGCTACAAGGACGACTTCAGATTCCTTGTAGCATCAAATTTTTTCATGGGACTTTGAATCCAGGTGATATAAATTTCTTCTTAGAAGAATTTCTAAAAAGTTTAAATTGTCTTGAGTAATATTGGGACTTCCAGAAAATAAACTATTCCATTACCAATAATAATAATCATTTTAGAGGGGAATGAAGGGGAGAAAAGGGGTTGCCATCGGCAACCCCTTTTCTCCCCTTAAAATGATTATCATTCTTGAGAAATCCTGTCTCTTGTTTTCTTGGAATAATTTATTCTTTGGAAGTCCCTATATGGGAGAAACTTGCAAAAGTAACAAGCGCTGGAAGGGCATACACGCTTGCAAAGATTACATCGCCAGCTACCAGGATTTACATTATCGCTATGGGTTACTCTCCAGCAGTCAACGCCGCATTTTGGTGGGATGCTCCGGTTGCTCGACGCGCACGGCAAGAGTTGGAGTTGAACCTTATTTTGAAGTGGCGCAGTCCATTTAATAAGGAGAACTGGGAGTGCTGGGGGCAACCATTTGGATAAACTTTTTTTGTTAGAGTAGGAGACTTGTTAAAATGTCTGATAATTTACCTTTTCAAAATCCTGACCAACTACAGCAATGGCATCAGGGTATAAAAGATGCCAACCGCAATAATATTTTTTGTCACTGTTGTGCTTGCGGTTATGAATGGATGGATTCAGCATTTGATGTTACTTGTATTCAATGCAACAGCACAGATGTAGAAAGTATTTCATCTTGGCAGTTTCCAGATGACTAAATCTGCTCATCGAATAGTGCGATGGCGAAGTAAGTAGAGCGAGTGTGATTGTTGTTTTGAGCTAGAACGGCAAAACTAACTGGAGAGGTGAGACAAAGGCTTAATTACGTATGCGTCTTAGAAAATATCAAATGAGTTTACTATGCTTCCAACCTACCTCTAGCAAGTTTTACCGCTCTAGGTTTTGAGAATATAAGCGTTCGCATAACTGTACTATACACTTCAATAGCAGAATAGTTAGTAGATGATTATTGGTATTAATCATTTTGATTCTGGTTTACCGAACCACAAAATTCGAGTAAACCGTAATCTTTTTTGGGTTCTACTTAAGTACGGTAATCATCATATTATTAGGTGATGATCACCGAATTTACAGGAGTTTTAAGCATATTTATTATAAATACATAAGCACAAAACCAAGTGCAAAAACGATTAAACAAGAACTAATTAATGCGAGAAAGAGTTATGGCACTAGTTCGTTACAACCCCTGGCAAGAATTGAACGCTTTAGAACGTCACATCAATGGCTTACTTGGAGATAGCAGAGTAGCACCTGCACGGTTTGACAGAGATTTTCTCAAAGTTCCGGCTGCTGAGTTGCACGAAAATGATGATGCGATTCATCTCAGACTAGAACTGCCAGGACTGTCAGCTAAAGACCTAGATATTCAAGTCACCCAAGATGCTGTTCACATTAGCGGTGAGCGCAAGTCCCAAACTCAAACCGAAGAAAAGGGTGCTACAAGAAGTGAATTCTACTATGGTAAATTCCAACGTGTAATTCCTCTATCTGCTCGGATTCAAAATACTAATGTCACCGTAGATTATAAAGACGGTATCTTGAATTTGACACTGCCTAAAACCGAGCAAGAAAAGAACAAAGTTGTCAAAGTTAATCTTGAACAACATGCTGCATAGTTTGAAACTTCTCTACCGACAATGATTGATTGAGATAGCTAAAAGCCCAGTTATGAGATGACTGGGCTTTTTTGTATGCGATGTCTAATTTTTGGGCTATTTGGTGTCGCTTGGATTTCCTCTCTGCGAGACGCTACTTGCGTTCCCTTGATTGCGGTGAGGGCGATCCCAGAGCGAGTAAAATTCAAATTTTAGTGATGAAGACGAGCTTGACGCTCACGTAATTCACGAGCCTTTTGTTCACGAGCTTGGCGCTCACGCAATTCACGGGCTTTTTGTTCACGAGCTTGGCGTTCACGTAATTCACGAGCCTTTTGTTCACGAAGTTGCTGTTCATGCAATTGACGCTCACGAATTAGTTTAGCGTTATTAAAAGCAATCGTATTAGTATTTAAATGTTCATTGCGAAAATTCACAACAGAAGCATTAGCATGAGTTGAAAGAGCAGCAATTGAAACAGAAGCTAATAAACCACCAAGAAGAAGAGATTTTAAGCGGTTCATATATCCTTTAATCCTTGTTTTACTTAACTTGTATATTGTCAATATATTCTGCATAATCAAGAAAAGATATCTAGCAAATGTCACCACTTAAACATGACTAAAGTCACTAAGCGCGTCATCACTCCCCATCCCTAACTTCGAGTTGATAAATCCTTATTGATGGGTGTTCGTCCATCATCCACCAGGACTCAAGGTCGGAGTTAGTGTCCACACTCCACCTTGATAGTCCTTGGTATCTTTTGAGTCGTTTGCCAGAAGTGGTGACAGAAGCTAATCCCTTTTAGTATCAGTCATGGTGTTGGGGGTGGGCGATCGCTCTGAAAAAATTCAAGCGAGTCAAAGTTATACCTCAAGAGCGATCGCCCGATAGTATCTGCTTTCAACTGGAGCTTAATTCTTCCAGTAGATGAGAAAAATCATTAAAAATGCATATACTGCAATTATCAAGTAATGAATTAATAAGCCCCTAGTTTTAGATCTACTAGGAGCTTTTTTATTTATTATTCATTGGATTTAGTGGGTATATCACAAGAAGTAACAGCGTTCATCCTCAAGGCTATTAATAATTGGTTCTGTTGGTAGATGGAATGTCAATGTTGGGATTGGTATCGTGTATTTGTCGATGAAAAACATCTATCGAATTAAAACAATGAATATTCTTGCTTGGATTGTTTTAGGTCTAATTGCTGGTGCTATTGCAAAGGCTATCTACCCCGGTCATCAAGGCGGCGGAATTCTCGGAACAATCTTATTAGGAATTATCGGTGCTTTTGTTGGTGGCAGTCTGGGTGTATTCTTCAGTACAGGAACCTTGACATTAGCCGCCCCTACACTCAGCATTCCTGGTATTGCAGTAGCGGTTCTTGGCGCAATTGTGGCTGTTTTCTTGTGGAACTTGCTAAATCGTCGCAGTGCAATTTAAGAAATTAAATTGGAATCAATTAATCGTGAAAATCTCTTAACTCATTGCGCTATATTTTCTCCCTGAACTTAAATTATTTGAATAGCGCCTACCTGGATTTAGGTTGGCGCTAATATTATTTACGGCAACGTTTACAAGTTGCCTTAAGGGCGATCGCTCTGCTACCGTTCTCTGCCGTTATACTATCAGATTAACGGCAGAGAACGTCACAGCAGTCAAATAAGCACGGTTCAGCTTCCCTGCAACCTAACAGGAACACTAGCACATGAGGATCAATACCAGCTTAAAACAATCGTCCACAAGGAATTGTTCCACGACGAATCGCATGACCGCTGGTTTCGGAATCATCAGCCCAGAAGAACTGTTTAAGGTTGCTGGCGCATTCAGAATTGGGGGCAATGGCGATACCTTCGTTATTAATGTTTGCCATCGAACTTGGACGTTCGTAACCCTTGCTGATGATGAATTTGCCTTTCGTTGGTGAGCCAACGGTGGTATCTATGGCAAGCAGAGTTGAACGGTTACTGCAATTGTTGTCACAATAAGCCCATAAAGTTGCATTATCGCGGTCGAAGGATAAATCCATGATCTTTGTATTACCGCTGGCAATTGTAGCGATACGCCTATACGTAGAGTCGGAGTTGAGCGCGTAGGCATAAATTTGTCCATTCGCTTCCAGTCCAACGAAAAACAATCCCGTCCCGTGTAACGGATAATTAGCTGAGTTGTACGGCAAATTGGTACTTTCATCTATAAATCCATTAGCCTGCAAATAACTATCTGGCACCCACGCGATTGCTTCCAAGCCTAGATTAGTAGAGCTAACCGTCGGCAAATTAGAAGTTAAGTTCCATTCCTTAATAGCATTAAGGGTAGTAGCACTACTACTAGTGTCATAACTCAGTACACTGAAGCGGTTCGAGCCGCTGCCATCTCTCTCAGTAGAGATATAGATAGTCGTTGAAGAAAGCTCGGCTTTGGTCACGCCTTCTGCATCCGGCGCACCAGTCCCATTGGGATAACGTAACGTTTTTCCCGAACTCCAACTATTAGCAGTATTTTTGACAAAATTACTACCGTTCCAAACCAAGTTATAGAGTTTTGATGGTGAATTTTGCACCGCCCACAACAGGGCTTGTTGTGTTCCAGTCGCAGGGTCATAGAACAAACCGCTGAGATTACCACCGAACTGGTTGGAGCCATCGGCAGTGACTACAGTTGTGGTGCTAGGCCATACACTGTAGGTGACAGCGGCCGCTACCAATTTCGCACTCAATAAACTGATGCCACAGGCAAAAAACAGCTTTGTGAGCGCAAAGGAAGATATTGCTTTACATTTCATTGTTTGATAATCTCTCTTGATAATTAATGATTGAAACCCATGTGCCGTCCAATTTTCGATGCGTAGGTTGTTTGGATTACGCAGCATCACAAAAGTGGGGATGAAATCCACTCTAGCAATTGGGTATAACTAAAAAAATAACAATAGGTTAAAATTGGTTATTTTCACAAGTTTTCGCCACGCCAAAAAACTGCTTTTGGAATGTCCAAAATTGTCCCGAATGCAAGGGTAATTGAAGAAGACCGATCCAAGTGGCGAAAGAATAAAGCCATTGAGTAACATCGAATACGAACATTCTCTAGTACTTGCAATACAGCTGCATCGGTGAATAAATGCAACGCCACAGGTGTAGTGGATATGCGACGGGATGAATGATACTGTTTGAGCGATCGCTGCGTCTTCAATGTTGCTACAAGTAGGTGAGATAGGTTGTAGTACAAGATATGAGTCTATTCTCTAGTCCAACTTCAAGCGTTTGCACAACTAAGAGACATAATCTAACACTAATAAGAATTTAACCTACGTAAGCAGCACAGTTAGTTATTATCCTGTTGTGTTTTTAGCTCGGAATGCAAACTGACTACTGAACTTACAAGGTTAAATCAATAATAATGTTAGCTAATTTTTGGCGCAAAGTTTATCGTAATGGATGGTTGACAGGAGTAGTAATAATTTTACTAATTACCTTCAACACGCTATTTAGTGCAAAAGGTGCAACGACTGTTGAGGGTTTTGAAACTGGCTCAAAAGGCAGTTATGCTTCCTCTGATGTCACCCTCAGTACAGGTCTTTGGAATTTAGATGATGCCTTGATTGGTAATCTTACCAGTGATGCAAAAAGCGGTACACAATCTGCACGTATCCGCAACAGTGGTAAAGTCTCAATGAAATTTGACCGCAGCACTGGTGCTGGTACAGTTAGTATTAAACACGCTTCTTTTGGTTCTGATGGTAGTACCAATTGGCAGTTGTGGTGTTCAAGTAATAGTGGTAGTTCATGGTTACAAGTAGGTTCAACAGTCACAAGCAGTTCAACAACTTTACAGACTGCAACTTTTACGCCTAACATCTCTGGCACATCTCGCTGTGAAGTCCGCAAGAGTGATGGTACTACCAACAGAACCAACATTGATGATATTACCATCACCGATTATGGTACTTCAGGTGGCGGCGGTAGTACAAGTGTACACCTAACAATGGGTAATCCCAGTGGTGCTGGAACTTCCAGTCTAAACAATTATTTGCTGGATAAAGCACAGTATGCAGTTGGATACAATTGCTCATTAGGGCGATCCAATTGGGTATCTTGGCAGTTGAATAGTAGTTGGTTAGGAAGCACACCAAGACAAGATGACTTTCGTGCGGATACTACTTTACCAGCAGGATGCTATCAAGTTCAATCTACCGATTTTAGTGGTAGTGGATTTGATAGAGGACACATGACCCCTTCAGGCGACCGGACTAGCACAGTCGCGGTTAACTCCAGCACCTTTTTGATGAGTAACATGATTGCACAAGCGCCTGATAACAATCAGGGGATTTGGGCTAACTTAGAAGATTACGCTAGAACCCTGGTTAGCCAGGGGAAAGAACTATATATCATCTCCGGTGGATATGGAACGGGCGGGACAGGGAGCAATGGAACATTCAATACTATTGCTAGTGGTAAGGTTACAGTTCCCAATCGCACTTGGAAAATTCTTGTTGTCTTAGACACTCCTGGGTCTGGAGTCTCTGGTGTCACAACATCTACAAGGGTGATTGCAGTTAACATCCCTAACGCCCAAGGGGTTCGGACTGCTGACTGGAGAAACTATCGAGTTAGTGTTGATTCACTGGAATCTCTAACCGGATTCGATTTTCTATCACTTGTTTCAACATCTATTCAATCTGTAATAGAAGCGCGAGTTGACAGTTTGTAAGTTTCGCTAATTTCAAAAACGAGAAAGTCTGTCCATATTATGTGGGCAGACTTGCAATTTAGGCAAAACATTTTTAACACTATGCTTAGACATAATATGCCTTGATTTTTATTTCTAGTGATTTGCAATTTACCACTAAATTTCAACAACTTTTGTGGAAATTCCGGCTAAATCTCCAGATGACGTTTTACCAACAATATAGACATCAATACTTATCGTACCTATGCGATAAACCTGAATATCAGTCAGACTATCTTTTAATATTTTGATAAGTGATTGATACTTTTGCACATTTTGTTTTTGTATTTCATTTTGCCATTCTTTTTCTACAGCACAGTTACGAAATATATAATCTAGTTCTACTTCTTCAATTGATGTTTCTAGAGAATGTCCTGTTAACTGGAGAAGTTTTTGAGCGGTCATTGATTCTTGCGCTTGATTAGACCACAAAAAAGCTTCAAACGGATACTCTGATTCACTTATCATTAGCAAACCATCGGAGGCTTGTTTAATTTTTTCCGTAATCTCGTTAGTCATAAAATTTATTTATGGTTATGAGCATTGATTTTTGAGCTTGCCAATCAGAGAATTAAGATTGATTTGAGTAGGCCAACCTTGAGGAAGATTTGCAGAATTATATCCTCTGTCTTTCAATCCTTGAATAAATTGGTTGCGGATGTATGTTGTATCAAAAGTCCCAAGCCCATCAAAATAAACATCAGTTAGGTGAGCAGGGTCTAAAGCCATTTCACCTTTATAGACTGCACCATCATTTGAATCATCCCAACCCCAAGGGGTATTAGCAGAATTTGTACTGCAAGTTGGTGTACCAGCGCCACACCCACCACTCGAATCTCCCTTGAAAGTTCCCCAACTAGCAAAAGTCAACGCAGAAGAACTTGATAAAGAAGCTTCATTTAATTGATGTTGCCACATTCCATTAATAGTAAACACATCAAGCAATTGATACTGTACATCTCGGTCATTCCCCGAAGCAGGAAGTTCTGCTGTAGTACCATTCGGATAGTAAATAATCCCATCCTCGCTACTTGCACCCTTAAAGTTTCCAGCATAAGGCCAAGCTTTTAATCCATGACCTTTAGCTTCTTGAGTCGTCAATGGGTGCAATGAACCACTGTAACTATTCATTGTTAGTGTACCATCAATACTTTCTGCACCATTGCGTAAAGGACTACCAGTTGGAGTGTAAGAGTAGAAATCGTTATGAAATACAGTGACAACGCCTTCTAATTTCCCAAAAGCTGAACCGTCCTTGCGGACAATTGTAAGTAAACCCTCTAAATCATTTTCGTGTTCTTGATCAAAAGGAATATCAGTCCAGTCTTGAGGATGGTAAAAAGAATATGTAATGAACCAATGAGTACAAGTTTCAGCTACAGAATAGTAAGCATGAGCAGAAAGTGGAAAAAGGATTAGGTTATCCCAGTTATTTGTACCTCGCCAATCGTTATCGTAATCAAATCGTGTAATGTAGTCTCCACTATACTTGGTGCTGTCTGTGTCTTGATAGTGAATAGGAGCATGATATAACGCTAAAGCTAAATCAGTGGTGGATTGAGCAATTACTTTTGTCTCGGTTAAAATACTAATTACTATTGCTACAAGCAGTCCAAAAGCCACAAGAAAAAGTTTTTTGAAATTCATTCAGTTTCACCTTTGCTCATCAACAAGACTCAGTATAAAAGCCAATATTTAAGAATTGGTAATGACTCAGGTGATTCGGGCGATTATAAAGTTAAGATTTGTGTTGATACTCAATTATTAGCGAGATGATTATGAATAAGAGACTTTCAATTCAAAAAATCTATTTCATAACAAAAAATTCCCTGAAGTTTTCTTTATTGATAATATTCTCAACAATCCTGATTTGGCAGCACCCAGCTTTTGCTTGGAATAAGGCTGGACACATGGTTTCAGGAGCGATCGCTTATAGGGAACTCTCGCAGAATCATCAAGAAGTAATTGAGAAAATGATTGCCATTTTGAAGGAACACCCTGAATACTCTAAATTTGAGCAGCAGTGGAATTCCCTCAAACAATCTAATATTTCTGATGAAAATAAAAATTTGTACTTATTTATGTGGGCGGCAAAATGGCCAGATGAAGCTCGTGGCAATAAAACATTTGATCGCCCAACTTGGCACTACATAAATTTCCCTTATCAACCAAGCAATGCCTCAAACTCAATTCCTCGTCAAATTCCCGGTGAAGAAAATATTATCTATGCTTTTCAAAAAAATCTTGATATTGTTCAAAGTAATGCCACTAACAGCGAAAAAGCAGTTGCAATATGCTGGCTATTCCATTTGATAGGAGATGTGCATCAGCCATTGCATACTACCAAATTAATTACTAACCAGTATAAAGAACCAGAAGGTGATAGAGGTGGTACACGTTTTTATATTAGAGTTAACCCAGATGGTCAAACAATCAGTTTACATAAATTCTGGGATGACCTCATACTAGGCTCAGAAAATTTTCAAACTGTTCGCAACACTGCAACCAAGATAAGAGCCAACTATCAACGCAGTAAATTGCCAGAGTTAAGAGAAACTCAGTTTAATAATTGGGCAAAATTGGAGAGTTTTAGGATAGCAAAACAAAAAGCATATCTCAATGGCAAGCTTTCTGGCAGTAGTGATAAAAACGATGGAAAGCCGTTACCGCCAAATTATGCTGCTACCGCCAAACCAATAGCAGAACGCCGGATGAGCTTGGCAGGCTACCGTCTAGCTGATGTGCTTAATAAACTGTTTAGTAAGTGATAAAAAATACATAATCTCTTTTGATATCCACTTATAGACATAATGGAATAGATATATGCTCCAGAATTTCTAGAGGTGTCAGTATGACTGTTATCACTCCTGATCGTTTCCTCGTAGAGGAAAGCCCTTCTCACGCCGCGCACGAGCCAAATCGCACCCTCTGGATCAGTGAAGCAGGAGGGCTTACCCTGTTTGGCGCGTTCATCGAAGTTCTGCAACCTGGCTCTCGTTCATCTATCAAGCATTGGCATAGTGCTGAGGATGAAATGGTCTATGTCCTCGAAGGCGAGATCACGCTCATTGAAGGAGACACAAAGACTGTATTACGTCCTGGCGACGCTGCAACTTTTCAAGCAGGAGTGGCGGTAGGTCACTTCCTTGAGAATCGCAGCGCCTTGGCAACGCGATGCCTAATAGTCGGCAACCGAGCGGCAGTAGACACAATCACGTATCCTGACCTTGATCGTGTATGTCACCGCGATCGATCCCTGCCAGACGACATCTGGATAAATTAACCCAAGTAGAAACTACATTAGTTTATCAAAACAGCATTGCCATACATCAAATGAAATGGTGGATGTATTTTCGTCATCAACAAAAATTACAAACTATTATTCACTTATTTTTACAACATTTTCAAGCTGTAGGGTTGATGAACTTACTTACTGCTCTTAAACTTACATATTTTATAATGGAAATATGCAAAGTTCATAAATCGCGTGACACAGAAACCACCAAACATAATGCTATAAAATACTGGACAGAATTATTGAAAATCAAACCGCCACAATATCCTTATCTTGGTTAAATTACCTATTTTTCTAGGCTAACTGCTTCAATCACGTTGCAATACAGTTCGGTTAAAGAGAAAAGGGAAATCTAGAACCAATTACTGCTCAAGAGAAATATTGTCCGAGTAGATATGCCATCCAAAAATAGGGCTAATGCAGTTATTTAATTTGCCAAATATGTATAATGCTATCCTCATTGCTACTAGCAAGGGTTTTACCATCCCGGCTCAAAGCAAGCCCTAAAACAGAACTGAAACCATCTTGAAAGGTATGCAACGGCTTTAAAGTCTCTAAGCTCCACAGTTTAATACTGCCATCATAATTGCCGCAAATGAGAATTTTTCCATCGGGGCTGATGGCAAGAGATTCAACTGAATTAAAATTATCACTAAAGTCATGCAGCAGTTTTCCAGTTTGAAGATTCCATAACTTCAGGGTACTAATTGCACGATTTCGAGAAACTAGCTGACCAAAACTACCAGTAACAAGCTTTTTGCTATCTGGAGTAATGGCAATAGCATCAACTCCAGTTTTGTGTCCTTTGAGAATATGGCGTGTTTTTTTGGTTTGTAAATCAATCAGCCTAATTGTATTATCATCGCCACCCCCAGCACTTACAAGGGTTTGCATATCAGGGCTAAATGCAACTTTACTCACAAATCCTGAGTGTGCAGCAATAGTATCAAGCAGTTTAAGCGTGTGTAAATCCCAAAGCTTGATTGTGCCATCGTCACTGCCACTAGCAATCAACCTACCATCTGAACTAATCGCAACGGTTTCTACCGGTTGGGTATGTCCACTGTCGCTGTCAAGCATAAGGAAAGTGCGTAAATCCCAAACCTTCATTGTTGGGGTGGTTATCCCACCAGTTACAATTTGCTTACCATCTGGACTAATAGCTATTGAAGTAATACCATCTGAGTGAGCGTCTAAACTACGCAGTAATTTCCCAGTACGTAAATTCCAGAATTTAATTGTATCATCTCTACCTGCACTAATCAGGGTTTGCCCCGAAGAGCTAATCGCAACTGCTCGAACACCAAAAGTCACTTTTTTATGCCCAGTCAGTGTGTGAACAAGTTGAATCTGTAGTTGGGACTGAGTAATTGTACTCTTGCCTATGGGAAGATTTGAACTAGAAGAATGTACATCAATACCAGTGATGTTTACTGCAATTGCTAAAACTATAATGACTGGTCTGGATTTGAGAAAATGCAATAATTTCATGGTGCCAAGGAACGCAATTACATAACATAGTTCCCATTGGATGGGACGCGATCGCTTATAAATAGAGCAAATCAAATCTTAGTTAATCAATTGGTTCTTCCACTCTCATAACTTTTCAAACATTCTTTTACTGGTGGCTTGGTGCAGGAATTTTCCACTCTGTAATTCCGTCCTCTGTTGCACTAAACAAAGTCTTGCCATCCCTACTAAATACCATTGCCCCCGACCAGTTGCTAACATCGGGCAGAGTTGCTTCCATATTTCCTGTTACCAGATTCCAAACCCGATATGGTTTATATCCTCCACCAGTAATTAAAGATTGCCCATCAGGACTAAAGGCGATGGTGATCTGCGGAAAATAGAAGCCCCCAAAATCCTGCAACAATTTTTCTGTTGTCAGGTTCCACACTTTTACTTGCTTGGCACTACCACTAGCGAGTAACTGACCGTCACGACTAATGGCTAAAGCAGATACTGCACCATAATGTCCAGTCAAAGTGGTGCGCTTTCGTCCAGTTCCCAGATCCCATACAGTGATGCGATTGGAGTAATCGCCACTAACCAAAGTCTTGCCATCTGGAGTCAGCGCCAAAGTTATTACAGCATTCGGTGTTTGTGCCAATGTGCTTGTTAATTTTCCAGTCGCCAAATTCCATATCTTAATGGTGTTGTCGGAACTGGCACTCACAATTGTTTGCTGATTGGGTGTGATCACCAGTGCATTTACAACTTCAGAATGCCCTTTGAGCGTAAATTTGAGTTTTCCAGTCGCTAAATTCCACACCTTAATGGTCTTGTCTAAACTCCCACTCACCAAAGTCTGACCATCAGCAGAAAGCGCAAGGTCATAAATATCATTCGCGTCTCCTTTGAGAGTTAATTGCGGCTGCTGACTTGGCAGATGCCAGACGCTAAAGCTTTTGCCACCGCCGCCCACTAAGGTGTGACCATCAGAAGAAAGGGCGATCGCTTCTGCTACTCCACTTAACTTCCGTACTACTGTCAAATCGCAATACTGGGAATGAGGCTGCGACAACTTGCAGATATTCGTTGCTCGGTAACTGCTCCACAAATATGCTCCGACTTGTATCAAAAAAATTATAATCGCTACACCACGCAGCAACCATATCTGTTTTTTGCTCAACCAGTTGTCTAACATTAGCTCTGTTCTCTTTTCGGTAGGTAGTTGAATTGATCGCAAACAGGTTATGGGGTATAGGGTGTGGGATGTAGCGAAAGACTCTTCAAGTCACAAGCTGCATTAGTTGCTGCTGTATCTTCCCCACCGGAGCTGTGCGATTTTGTCAGATCCGCTAAACAACGTGCGATCGCTTCCAAAATTTTCTCGCACAGTCCGATCAGTATCAACGCTAATAATCTCATTTTCATAATGCTCTTTCCCTATCTGACATCACCTATTACCAGGGTTTTGATGCTTCTGAGTTTGAGCGTAGAAACAAATTTACTTGTTTATACAAAATATTTAATCTGATTTCGACTAGGGAGAGTTGACGTTTCAAAGGAAGTAACAGAGCATTCAGGCTGATTCAGGATTTTTCTAGAACCAATTACTGCTCAAGAGAAATATTGTCCGAGTAGATATGCCATCTACGTTGGTTTGGAGTTGAGCCAGGAACGTTATTGACTCTTCGCAGCTTATAGCTACCACGAAAACGCTGTGGAGTTCCATTGCTAGTAACACTCGTAACAGTAACGGGAATTTCAATATATAGCGAGCCTGCTGCCCCTTCTAAAGAACCCGGTTTTCCGACTTCTTCAACAATGGATACGATGTTAGCAAAACTCTGCTGAAATTCCTCAAATGATTGCTTACTGGCAGTACCATCTCCATCCCAAGCCAAGTAAGCTTGTTTATAGTCACGACGTGCGATGGCATCGTAATAATCATGAATCAGTTGGACTGCTTGTTGTTCTTGGGACTGGTTATTGTCAGGATTTTGTGTGCCAGAGGCGGGTGGAGAAGATGGATTAGAGGTGTCCGAAAGATTTGCCAGCGTTGGGCGATTGCCAGATGCTAGTTGTGATCTAGCAGAGTTATTGCAAGCTGTAATAGACATAGCAAGCAATAAAACTCCAATGACTGTATAACCTTGTTTTAACCAGATACAAAAAGAAAAGTTGATATTCAACAAAGCTATCTCCTGTGGAATCCGCACTCTTTACTGATAAATTCAGCATACTTGAATTTATTGGTTACAGCCATTGACAATTCAATTTAAGATGAATAGTAATACTTTCAGCCAATAAGCCCCTAGTGTGGGCGACGCTATTTTTACCCCAATCTATGAATCTTCAAGAAGTCAAAAATCAATTTCCAGAAGTAGTAGGTGAGATCGAGACACTTGAAAGACTAGCGATATTAGGAACAAGGTAGTTGGGTTCATCAAATCCGATATCGTCCAACCGAACCTGGAAAGGAATGGGCGCGGAGGGTAGCAGCGATCGCCATAAATTTAATTTTTGGCATTTCTACATACTCGAATTTGTGGAATTACAACAAACCAATTCTCCGAAATTTCTCCTGTTATATCATCTCTCTTAGTATGGTGATATACATATCGGACTGTTACTTCACCAGGCTGAAACTGGAACTGTCCAGGGAAAATACCTTTATGCTTAAGAAGTTGTGTTCCCCTCTTTGATAGACAACCAATTTCATCATTATTTAGTGTGAAAATTCTCCAAGCATTATTATGGTTATTTGCTCTTAACTCAAGAATATCACCCTCACATAAATTTTTAATAACATTTTGTCTATTTTGAGTACTTTGATATCCTAAATAAACATTACCTGGAGCTAAATCAAAGTAACGCATTAACTGAGGAAGTTGAGTTTCACTATAATCAATAACCTCTGAAGTTAAACCAGCTTGCTGTACAAATAAATTCTGCTGAGTAGAACAAACAATTAATTCTTCTTTGGCGCGAGTCATAGCAACATAAAAGAGTCGTCGTTCTGATTCCATCTCATTACAATTAGTTTTAAATCCATCACCTAAAAGTATGGTTTTACGGAACTCCAAACCTTTTGAAGCATGACAGCTAGTGACTAAAACTGAGTTCTCTTCTAAGAATGATTCACCATTTCCATTAAACTCAAATATAGCAGTCAATATTTCATCAATACTAATAGGTAGTACAATATCTTCAGACCCATAGCCTCGTTCTTTATCTAAATCTCTAGCGATATTTATTAAGATTTTAACAGTAGGTTCTGTTAAGCTACGACCAGTACGTTCAAAAAACGCCTCAAATCTTCTCTGAACTAATTCTTCAGAATTTAAAACTAGACTATAGTCTTTCTGCAAAGCATTAATTAGTAGACGAGTACAACGGTTTTTTAGTAGTGGAATAGTATTATTTTTCAGTGCATAAGTAGATATACTTTCTCTTTCTAAAAGCAAGCGGATAGGACTCAAATCATCCCAACGACTAGCTAAAATAGCGATTTAATGAGGAGCAATCCCTACGTTGACCCAAGATTGAATTTTGTCTTTAACCCATCCTGCTTGTTGTGATAAATTATTGAACTTTAAAGCGGAGACTGCCTCTCCTCTCAATCCTTGGCGTTCAGAGTTAATACGAACTTGCTCTTCTGGAGCCTGTTTGCAGCGTATTAAGTTATTTTGTATAAGACAATTAGCAGTTTCAATAATATTTTCTGTAGAACGGTAATTTTCGTTAAGTAGTAATCGTTTTGCTTTATACTCTTCTTGGAATTGGAGGATATATCTAGTATCAGCACCTTGAAACGTAAAAATATTTTGGTCATCATCTCCAATAACACAGAGATTAATTTGTACCGACTGGGTTTTATCCTCAGATTGATTTAAGCCAGAAATTGACTTAATTAAACGATATTCTTTCTCAGTGACATCTTGGTATTCATCAACAAATATATATTCTAATTTTCCTAATAATTGAATTCGCCGTGCCTGAGTATCTTCATCTGCATCTTCAAATTCTTCGCCTTTTTCAATTAATTCGCAAGCTTCAACCAAAAGCTGATCAAAATTTATTGTCTGAGTTCCTCTGTATTCACCTACCGTCCGTCCCAAAAGTGATAAGGCTAAACCGTGGAAAGTAAAGACCCGAATTCGTGATGCTTGTTCGCCAATCAGATTACGCAACCGCAACCGTAATTCTCTAGCTGCATTACGGTTGTAAGCTAAAACAAGAATACGCTTCGGCTCAACTCGCTTAACCTTTGTAAGATAAGCAATCCGGTGAACAATAGTTTTTGTTTTACCAGAACCAGGGCCTGCTATCACTGCCATTGTTGGGTGTGAAGCTAAAACAATGTCTTTTTGAGCAGGGTTAAGCGGTTCTAGAATACGGTTGTAATCTTCTGGAAGAATCGGTCTGGTAATCTCTTGTGCCAAAAATTGGTACTTTGAAACGAATTCTTCTTGATTTGTACCAAAGTAATCACGAACAAATTGCTGACGCTGTTCATCTAACTTTAACTGACCATACTTCACCATGTAATGGGTGCGACGAGTTTGTTCATCATAGTGAGCTTCAACTTCAGGGTAACGGCGTTTTACTCTGGAAACACTTGCGTTTTTTATTACACGGACTTTCAGCGACTGTTGAAAGAGATTAAGCCCATCACTTAATCGAATGATTTTTCTCTGGTGGAGCCACAAAAGAATAACTTCTAACTCTTCATTATTCCAGTCAAGTTGGCTTTTTTGGGTAACTTCTTTAGCAAGTTTACCTAATTCGTACTTCAGAGATAATCTCGCCCCTGTTGTATCTTTCAATGCTTGATATAAAACTTCCAATACTGTAGTTGTGAGAATTTTATGCTCAGGTAAATGCTCTGCAACTTCCATCTCTCCTAAGCGAACCACATCACTAGAAATTCTACTTAACTTTAGCCATTTTTGAGCAACCCAACCTTCCAAAATATCTATGATGTTAGATGCTCTGATTTTTTTACTATTGTCTGGGTCAAGTCGAGAAGCAAGTCCACGCAGATTTATTTGTATTTCATTTTCATTACCAAACAACTCATTAAGCACTTGGAGTAATTGGTCTTCTAACTGGCGAATGCGTTCATGATTATTACGGGCATCTCCTCTTACACCCTTAGTAATCACAAGTGTAATTGGTATTTCAAAAGAACAGACTTCAGCCTTTTGCAGTTCCCGGATTCTAGCAGTCAGGTCATGTAAGCTAATTCCAGCTTCATCACTGAGGCGGTCGAGGGGGAACGGTTCATCATTACTATTACAATAAGCTTTCGCAATATGCATTGCCTGAATCAGCCGCTCAAAGTTATCTGCTTCAAACCGGGATAAATCCTTCATCCGGCTGTATTTTTCAAACTGCTCTATAGACTCAGCAAAGGTATTATGGCTTAGTTCAAATTCGATAAAGCTTGAAAAGTTCTCGGCTCGTTCTAATAAACCAAATTTTTCTAAGTAATGTAACCCTGCTTTAATCTTAGTATTTTGCTGCTCTGATTCTTCACCAAACTCTTCATCAAAGTCGCCCAGTTGAAAAATTTCATTGGTTGTCACCCAAAACCAATCATCTCTAGCACTGCCAAAAGTGAGATTGCGGATATGTCTGGTGGAGATCAAGACATTTTTCAAATCTTGTTCGCTCAGTTGGTTCAAACTTTGCAAACGAAAAACTGTATCAGCATCTTTTGGATCAAAGAGTAAAGTACAAATTGATGGTTTTTTGCCGTCGCGTCCTGCTCGTCCAGCCTCTTGGATATAACCTTCTAAATTGGCGCTCATGCAATGGTGAATGACAACGCGTACATCTTTACGGTTTATGCCCATACCAAAAGCACAAGTTGCAGTAACTACATTTAATTTACCTGATTTGAATTCTTGCAAAACTTGTTGTTTTTGTTCTTTTGCAAGTTTCCCATGATAGTATTTAGCTTCAATGTGACTTTGTTTGAGAAGTTCTGCCAGCTTTTGAGCATTTTTGCGGGTAGTAGTATAAATCAGAGTACTACCACCTAGTTTAAGATATTCTTTTACTTGATTCAACAAAACTTGCTCTTTATTCCCTGCTACTGGAATCACATTGAAAGTTAGATTATCTCTTGGTGTTGCCCCATCAATTGTACGATTTATATTTAGTTCATGTTGGGCAAATAGCTCTTTAATATCTTCAATAACAGCAACTGTTGCTGTTGCTGTCATTAAAGCTAACAAAGGCATTGCAAGCTGCCGCTCTTGATATAATTCATGAATAAATTTCGGGATATAACGGTAATCGGGACGAAAATCATGGCCCCATTGGCTAACACAGTGAGCCTCATCAATCACCCAAAGAACCGGAGGGCGCTGTTCTAACAATGCCCGAATACTCATTGACCGCAATTGCTCAGGGCTGATGTACAGCAACCCTTTGGAACCAGAACGCAGTTCTGATAATCGCTGACGACGTTCTGCTGCTGAGAGATTACCATTAATGAAGGTGGCGAAGAAAAACCCAGCTTGTTCTAAATCTGCTACCTGATCTGCCATTAGTGCTTGGAGCGGCGAAATGACAACAGTCAGCGCTTTGTGCCTTTCGTGGAACATGAAAGCTGGTAATTGATAGCATAAAGATTTACCACCACCAGTAGGCATGAGAACAAGCGGACGCTCATTATTAATAATTGCTTGGACAGCTTCTTCTTGCAAAGGTCGAAAACTGGGAATTTCAAAATATTCCAAGTAAGAGCTGATAGCGAATTCATCTGTACTTAAAGGACGCAAATTCTCAAGTATAGCTTGGAAACCATTTAAATGTCTGAGCCAATCACAAAAAACCTGCTTCGATTCATTGACATTGCACTCATAGTTCCAAGCCAGTAATCCCGCCACGCATAATCTTGTCTCAAAATCATAAGTTTGTGGACTAGACCATACCTGCTGCAAATAGGATTGATTTATTCCCTTTAGCATTGTCTCTGGCAGCATTTCTATGGCGGGTTGTTCAATCTTCAAACCAAGGCGATCGCTGAAAAATTGTTGATATGCAAGGTCTGCATCTTCGCAACCACAAGTCAGGAGCCAAATATATACCTGTTGTACTTCATCAGGCTTTTTAAATAGTGCTTCTAATTGTTGACCAAGTAATAATCGGGTTGCCTGCGCGTCTTCTAGAGGATTATTACTTGAAAATTCACTTTGCTTATAGTCTTTATTTAGCTTATGCGAATGCTGTAGGGGGAAAGCGAGTATTGATAGTTCTAAAGTGTCAATTATATGCCAAGAAGATAATTGAGGTTCTTGCTCAATCAGATAAGAGTAATCAAAGCGGCGGAAGTTGTGACCGCATACTGCTAAATTACTATTCTTCAGCTTCCTCATTTCTTCGTAAGCTTGATTTAGATTTTCTTGATAAAAATCTTTTGTTAAATTCAGAGATACCAATCCGATGCGGTATATATTATTTTCACTATTAATTTCTAAGTCTAAATAAGCATAAAATAAGTCAATATTTGATAAATCTTGCATGAGAATCCCTGATTAGATTGCTTTTTCGCAATTTCATTTCTAAAAAATTACTAATCCAACTTACCCTGACTTTGTTCAAAAATTTTAGCAACAAGTATTTATTTGTCAATAAATAGTACAAAGATACTACTTATACAACTCATGTATGCGTTGCCAATTCTGTTGTGTAATTTGTAGCGTTCGGCTGATGAATTACAATCAAAATCTTCAAAACAGGGTCTTGTTTTCAGTTTTCCCTCAACAGTAGCTTTTCTAACACAAAAGCTCCCAAACCGAATCTTCGCGCCAGATTTCCCACCAACACGCTACTCATCACTGCAACAAGCCACACCAACAGGGCTTTCGGTAATCTTGGGATAATCAATCGATTTGGGAGACGATGGACTAGCGATCGCTACTTCCTCTATCCCCAGATTCCCACTCATCAGCAGCCCATCACCAGCAATCATGTCCTCTGCCCTGCCAAGGAAGAAGCTCAAATTCGCGGATGCCATCTGTGATACGCTGGCTTGTGCTGACTTCTAAACTTTGTAATGCCAACTTCAAGATTATTCGTTTTTTGCGTAAAGCACGAAACTTGAGGTGAATAGTATTATATAACGGTATCTACTATGGATAAACTGGGGACAACGCTAATTGTCTCCTATATAATTTACTTCTATCAAAAACTGCTCTAGCTTTCGTCTAGGGCAGTTTTATATTGCACGGTGAACTGATTTCAACTGTGCCCAATAGTGAATCATCTAACAGTAGCTAAGAGCAATCGGAATTTTGGCACAGCCCATTATTTACTCGCTTCTAGAGAAATATTGCCCTAAATCCCGAAAAAGCGTATATCCTAGATTTATTTTGTATAAATCCTTACTTTTAGCAGCCCAGCCATGCCCCAAGACTTTTCCGGTCAAAATCTCAGAGGTCGTTCTTTTAAAGGTCAAAACTTGGCTGGGGCAAACTTTAGTGATGCGGATATTCGAGGAGCAGATTTTACGGATGCTATTCTAAGAGGGACTAACTTTAGCAATGCAAAAGCTGGACTGCAAAAGGGTTGGGTTAGTTTTCTAGTTTGTGTTTCGTGGTTGCTCTCTGGAATTTCAGGATTTTTCTTAGCCATCACTGGAGGCTTGATAGTTTCTATATTTAATAGCTCAACTTTAGAGACTAAGGTTTCAGGCTGGACTGCCTTAGTCGTTGCCCTCATCGGAGCCGTCGCCTTAGCCTTAGCCTTCGCTTTCACCGTCGCCCTCATTGTTGCCTTTGCCTTAGCCTTGGATTTAGCTGGGGTCTTTTCCTTCGCCGTCGCCATCGCATTAGCCGTTACCTTAGTGGTTGCCATCGCTCTCGTCATCGCCTTAGTCTTCGCCTTTTCCTCCGCCGTCGCCTTGCCCTTCGCCATTACAGTTGTTCTTGGTCTGCTCGTCACTGTCGCATTAGGACTGGACTTAGCCGAAGCCTTAATCTTCGCCATTGCCTTGGCCTTGTCCGTCACTGGAGCCGTTGCTGGAGCCTTAGTCTTCGCCATTGCCTTGGTTTTCATCTTAGCCAGAAGTGGAGCCGAATCCATCGTCTTCCTCGCAGCGGCAGGTTTGTCCTTCGTCGTCACCTTCGCCATCGCTTTTACCGTAGCTATACTTAGTATTTACATTGCTAGGAGGGCAATGAAAGGAGATGAAAAATACGCCATTATTCGCAACGTTGCTGTTGTTTTTGCAACCTTTGGTGGTACAAGCTTTCGCAGTGCTGATTTAACTGATGCTAATTTTACAGGAGTCATACTTAAAAGTACGGATTTTAGAAAAGCTATTCTGACTCGTACTTTTTGAGCGAGAATATCCATAGTTAAAGTTAAGTTCTGTATCTGTAACCAGCTTATCGTTTTAAAAGTTCCCATATCAAATTCTTAGTTCAAGATGGATTTTGGGAATTGAGCTTTGCTGGCATCACCGTGCCAAAACGGGAAAATTGTACGCTAAGGCTAAAAGCCTTGTCCAGCAAGCATCTTAGCCCCTCGGTTTTCTACAGCACCCGTGAGCGGCTGTTTACCCTCAATTGATTGGTGCAGAGTACTACCAATACTCTGCACCATCTCCCAAGACTAATTCGAGTCAAAAGTGATAAATGCAGGTATGCCATTTGCTCAAAACAAATAATTTTTATAGCGTTGAGGTTAGCATCAGTTCCTTAGAGTACAATTTTCCCGTTTTGGCACAGTGATGCCCAGCCCCACGATTCTGAGCGCGGCTATTTGGCTTCAATGCAAGAGATAGTGGCTTTGTCCCCGGTTGTTGTGGTGGATCTGGAGGTATGGGTGCTGGTGGCAGCACTGATTTAGCTCTCTCAATTCCCACAGGAATCAAAATAATTGGGTATTGACTCATAAATTAGACTAAAAACATATTCAAAAACTCAATCACAACATTTTCAGGTTGCTCAAAGCATTCTTTAGCTGCAAACCTAACTGTAGGAATACCTTCTCGCAATAGCACCCTATCTCGCACATAATCTCTGGTTATTTGTAAAGATTCTTGATGGTGATTACCATCTACCTCCAATATCATGCACTTACCTTTATAAAACGCCAAAAAGTCAACTTCAATGCGTCCTGTAAGCCAACCGCTTGCATCAGATATAGGAGAACCTTGTCGTCCAATTCGACCCCACGCATTAGCAAAGAATAAGACACCTTTGTTATCCAGTTCTTCAGCAATTTTGATTTCGGGTTTGGAGCGAAAGTACATTCCTCCCCATTCATACAAAGGGTTTACATCAGTCTTAACTTCTCGTCCAGAGTCAGTATCATTATGTGGCGTATCTTTTCCCGGTACAGTCAAGGCACTTCCGCGAGTAAACTGTTCTACCTGCTCTTTGTAAGAACTATCAAAAAATAATCGCCACCAGTGCTTAGTACCATGTCCATCACGCTGATCTGCATAAGCTAAGTGTAAATGTTCATTAATTTCTACATAATATCCAGGTGTAGTTTTTGAATACAAATACCTGTTAATTTTTGTTCTTAAGTTTTTATCATTGTCATTTTTTCTAGAGATTACAACTAGTAAATCTAATAGCTTACTTGTCTGCAATTCTAAATAATACGGAAGTTTTCCCCCGATCGGTACAATAGAATTACCTTTGACTTGATGCTCTATTCCCTGAACCATTTTAATTCATCATCTCTATTGCTACGTTTAGACGTAATGAGAAAGTATCTCAGTCTAGCTATTATTTGTTATCTTGAGAGGGTACTTCTTCGATAGCCAAAGAACGAATCAACTCTCGAATCACATCGGTTGCTGGTCGTCCTGTGATTGAGCAGTATTTTTCTAATTTTTCTGCTTCCCCTGATGCCAGATTAATTGTGAGTCGTTTAGTCGCCCATTTCTTATTCACTGATTTAATCAACTCAAATTAAAACTACTTCTCTAATATCAATCATTCAAACTGTTATCACAATGATAAAAGTAATGATATTAGCCTCAAGAAGCTGTAAAGTAAACATTAATAAGTGTAAAGCCGTAGTGAAGAGTTTAAATTTAGTTTAAGTGATGAAGATTAAGTAATTTAAAGGCAATAATTATGAGTAGAACATAAGCTAAAAGTTTTTCTGTAATTAAGCATTCAGTGTAAATACATGGTAACTAGCAGCTTACCGACTGGATTGCTAGAGGCAATTTTGAACCAATCTGAGTTAAACCACGGGCTGCGCCTACACACATTTACCCGCATTTCTCACAAGCTCCTTTGCGTTTGATGATGAGTAATAGTAAATACTCAGTAACAAGTAATGAGTAATAAGTGAAGACTTTACTCACTACTCACTACTAATTACTCCTCCATTCGAGGTATGGTAAGAAATCCGGGATTTAGTGGTTTGTGTTTTTGCGCTAGCTTTCAGGTTTATATAAAGTAACTCGAAGCCAAATATATACATACTACAGTAATAGATTAGTTAGCTCCTGTAGAATTGCAATGTCAAACCCGTACAGTAATAAAAAAAAGATTCGAGGCTGGAAAAAGCAGATTAGAAAAATTAACTATTGGAAGAATTACAATCTCACCCTAGATACAGCAAAATTGCACAAGTCTCAACGAGATTATGTCAAGATCACTATTGACCCCTGGTATCGCTTAGTAAAAAGAAATCCTCCCATTTGGTACAAACGATTAATACTAGAGGCTTTAATAGAGATTTATTTAAATTGGCACAAAAAACTTCAGGAGTGGAGAGAGCCTTTTTACTTAAAGATATGGTTGTTTGACCATCATTTTTTTAACTCTCAAGTTGTAGCAGCAACTGGAGATTGGATTGTTGGATATAACAATACTTTTACAAAGAGCAACGAAAAGAGAGCATTTCCATTTGAAAAATATAAAATTAACAACTTCAGTCTTGAAAATTTTCAGTGGGAACTCCACGCCGAAGAGAGTTATTTTTATGAAAAGATTGACCAGCTAAGTGAAGCAGAAATTAACAAAATCAAACAAAAAGCTTACAGGTCAGGTTTTCTCCAGAATGGTGATAGGTACTTTGCTATTAAAACAGGAGATGTTTGGATTGGAACGTTACACACGCTATATTAGGGCAACCATCAAAACTGTTTATACTAAACGCTCTGCGCCATCGCTTAATTAGTTGTAAACTTTCTTACATAATCAGGAGATTAATTAAGTAGTTAACTTTGCATACTATTTTATTTGATACTTTCAAAACCGATAGGGCAGCTAAAATTACCTTGTTTAAAAATAGGTCTGGGAGGATAAGCTAAAGTCTGTTTTTCGGAGCGGCACATTATTGAAATAGTAGTTTTATTTTTTTGCTCGTAAGCAACTGCACCTATCAGGCTGTTGAAGCCCTGTTTAGTCAGTCCTAATTGAAATACATCAGTTGGGAATTCTTTTATCGGAGTTGCATATATAAATGACTTATCCTTACTCATGTCTACGGTATATCGATAGCGGCTTGTAGCTGTTGGTGCATCTCCATCTCCAAGTTCTAACAACCTATACGATTGAGCAAAAGCTGATTTCTCCGAGAAATATGCTTGTTGTGCATTAATAAATCTTCCAACTGTAGCTTTACTGCTATCACCACAGCCACAGCTTGGTGGAACTCGAATGAACATAATCGGAATCCCAAGTAATAATCCTCCAGTTCCAATAATTAACAAGATTTTTTGAAAAATATTGTTGCTATGGTTACTTGGCTTATTTACATTAGACATATACAACTTTAAAACTAATAGTGCATATTTCATAAATAGCCGCATTCTACCCTTCATTGGGATAGTATTCATACTGAGTTAAACTGTTTTAGGCAAAACGATAAAATTTTGTTATCTTCATCAGCATGATTGAACAGAGATATATCTAATCTCTCTTTTGTCACTTTCAGGAAATCAAAATTGAAGCTAAACGATGAAACCTAGATTTAATAGGAAGATTAGCGATCGCAAACTAATAGAAAATTCCAAACAAAGCTCTATAAGTAAAATTCTATCTGGGCAAGGGTTACAGATTATTTTCTGCCGAAAGTGACAAAATAGGAATGAGAAAACCTTTAGCTGGCATGGCAGTAAATATAATAATTGTCTAATTTACATTTTATGTAAATTAAAGGTACAGCGGCTTATCTTTTAGTACCTCTAGTCTTCCGGTCAAAGCAGTAATTCATATTTAAATTGGACAACCTCAAAGTTAGCATCGTCAAAGTAGTACTGCCCCTGAGCTTGAAATATGCGCTTAAAAAGTTCTGGAATGCTATTAGCAATAATTACAGGATCTGAAAGCTGATTGCTCTCTAAAATCGGCTGCCCCAAAAGTATGCAACATTCGCGCTTGTCAGTATTAAAGAAGTAAGCAATACAACGACCATCTTCAAGATCCATCAGATGAGTTGCATAACAGGTAAAAGATTTTGGTTGAGAAATTTCGTAAATTTTATGACAATTATATTGAGGAATTTGCCAAAAATGACTACTATTAGGGTAAAGTGTCGCACCATCGAATCGCTCTAGCATTTCGATATGTTCTTTGCCAACTCCCTCACCATAGCTGCGAAAGTCAGACCAGTTAATCGGCGGTTGTGTCAGGTGCTGCTGTTGAACTTCGTCGAGTAACTGTGCAAAATCATTGTTACATTCGCGCACTGCCCAACCAATTTCAGGTTGTAAAGTTTGCGATTGAGAATCTTGACGAACGCCAATGAAACCAGCGAGTAGTTCTAAAGAATATCCTTTCTCACCTGCCATTTGAAGACGAAATGGAGCTTGAGAAAGTCCTAAAGGCAAGCTATTAGCACTAATACCGCGAGTTTCGTGGCTGAATGTTTGTTCGGAGGATGATGACCCGTTAGGCAAGGAGCAGCGATCTATTTCCAAAACGGGATTTCTGAGTGAGGGAGCTTTAGTTACTGAATGTTTAATATAAGGAAATAAATCACTCAACCAGCCAGTAATTAGTTCACCGCCATAAACAGCTTTAGGCTTGTAGATGCTGCGCCAAAACAAGAGCGATGGTCTACCTGAAGCTGTTTCCACAAATTCTCGGCAAATTGGCATTAAGCGATCTGTCCACCAATCCAAGTCATACTCAGCCATGATTTGGATGCGAGCGCAAATACTTTGCCAATCTTCTACAGTACCCAGCAGTGTAATCTCAGGAATACCGCAAATGCAATACATTAGGTAGTCAAAATACTTTTGGAAGGTATTCATCATCACGACATGACTGGCTGTGCGAGTGATGGGTGTTGTAGTACTGAAGTTACACTCTATCAATCGATACAGGTCAGACCCTACATGGTCGCGGATAAGCAATGCCCAGTTTTGAACTGCCTCACTCCAGTGCTGGGTTTGTTGGGGGATTTGTAAAGCCTTAACTACCAGTTCTTGCTTGCCTTGGTGACGAACAAAACGCGAACGCAAAGTTTCTGCATTATTGTTGATATGTTGAGCAAATCCTTGAGCTAACGTTATCCAAATGATGTCAGGTGTTAATAATAACGGGCGATGTTCGCTAAAAGCAGCATGAACAGCAAATGCCAGCGAATGAATACCTTTGTCTTGAATTAAGTAAGTCGTGGTGAAATTTTATAAGTATGTAACAAAAAATTAAGCAGAAGAA